>CACYHX010000034.1 GCA_902774365.1 uncultured Bacteroidia bacterium
TGTCAAACGGGTGGGATGTAACCCAAATTTCTGTTAAATATCGGAGAGCCACTTGACAAATCAGGTAAAATCTGCGGCCGTTCGCTCGCCAGCCCGAGCCACTCACTGCGACCGTTCGCTCGCCGGCCCGATATCCTAAGGGTCCCTAGAACCACAGCCGCGGCAATATGTATTTCGTGATAACAGCAATCAGTTTTTCAGGTGAATCAACCTGATCCTGATAAGTTTCTAATATATTTTCCTTGTCAACGGTGTGGGTGACTTTCATTATGGCAACACGTTCCGTCGCGTTGCACCTGTAAATGAAAAATCCCGTTCTTCAGAGCGGGATTTTTTCTATTTTTGCAGACAAATAACATTGGAAATGAAAATTCCCTTCAAACCCGGCACATTGATTTATCCCTTGCCCGCCGTGATGGTCACTTGCGGCGATTGCGAGGAAAACTACAATATCATCACCATCGGCTGGACGGGAACGATTTGTTCCGACCCGCCCATGTGCTATATCTCCGTCCGCAAGGAACGCCATTCGCACGAACTCATCATGAAAAACAAGGAGTTTGTCATCAACCTGACGACGGAGGAACTAGCCGCTGCCACGGACTGGTGCGGCGTGCGCTCAGGCCGCGACTACAACAAGTTCAAGCAGATGCACTTGCACACCGAACCTGCCCAAATCGTGAAAGCCCCTTTGATTGCCGAGTCGCCGTTGAGCATTGAGTGCAAGGTGGTGGAAGTGAAGGAATTGGGCTCACACGATATGTTCATCGCCGAGGTGGTGGCCGTCAATGCGGAGGAAAAACTCATCGATAAGGGCACGGGTGCTTTCCAACTCAACCACGCCAAGCCTTTGGCCTATTCCCATGGCAAGTATTACGGCCTCGGCGAGAAAATCGGCGGATTTGGTTTTTCGGTGAAGAAAAAGAAATGATTTATTTCTCGGATTGTGAGGTTTTTGTACTTTTGCAATCCATACTATCTGAACATGAAAAAGGCGTTGTTTGTATTGGTATTTCTAGCATTGGGTTGGCAGTTGAAGCCCGAAGTTGAGGATTTTACCTTTACGGATTGTAATGGCGTAGCGTACAATCTGTTTGAGTTGCTCGACGGTGGACAATATGTCTTGGCTCATTTTCAGAATGATTTTAGCGGTTATGGGCAGTCCTTGACCATGAACAATTTGTACCATCAGTATGGCTGCAATGGCAGGGATGTTTTTATCATTGACTTGTTGACTAATGCCGATGATGCACAGTGCCAAAGTTGGGCTGAAGAACACCATATCGAGTTCCCCGTGGTTGGCATGGAGGGGGGAAGTGCCTCGTTTTATGCCCTATATCCTGATTGCATCCACGATAGTGGGAATAACCAGTTTCTTTTGTTTTTGCCTGACCATCAGATATTTCAGGAACCGATAGTCTATCATTTTGTGGAGGTCTTTTCGGATTTGGGCATCGTGCCAAGCGATTGCAATTTTGGCCACTGCGAGGCACCAAGCAATTTGACGGCTCATCTTTCAGCATCGCAATTGGACCTCGAGTGGGAGGGAGTTGAAGGTGCCGAGTATTATCATCTGTTTTCGCGGAATTATGCGGAAGAGGATTTCCATTTTGAGGCCAACACGGTTGAGCCAAACATAGAAAACGTAACGTATTATCCGACGGAGGAGAACTGTTACTATGTGACATCGCGATGCGAAGATGGCTCGGAGAACATTTCCGATACGATTTGCGTTGGTCCTAAAGCCTTGGATTTTGAGTTGGTTGATTGTCATGGCAACGAGATCCATTTGTTCGACATCCTTGATAGAGGTCAGTTCGTTTTCGTTGATTTTTTTAGGTATAACTGCATTTCGTGCCGTGAAGTGATGCCATACGTTATGGAATCCTATTATCGATATGGATGCAACAATGAAGACATATTCTATATGGAAGTGACAGACGAACCCGAGCTGATGTGCTTTCGATGGTGTGAGGAGTTTGGCGTTGAGTATCCAACGGTAGGCAAGGAAGGAGGTTCACAGGCTTTTGTGGATTTGTATCATTTGACAGCATCACCGCATTATTTTCTGATTGCCCCCAATAGAGAAATTGTGCTTGACGGTGGCCACTCGGGCTTTTATATCCATGATTTGCAAACCATTATTGATGCTTTTGAGCCTTGGGGTATAGAAGTGCATCAATGTTATTCGGATGTCTCTGATAATCAGCAAGAAGATTGTTTTATCTTCCCCAATCCAGCTGATGATGTTGTAAACATTGAGGCGAATGGCTTGATTCAAGTTTATAACAGCTTGGATCAGTTGGTGGATGCTATTGTGTCTGATAATCAGCATGTAAAGATTAATACAAATCGGTATCTCGATGGTTTGTATTTCGTTCAGGTGAACGGAAAAGGTATGGGAAAATTTGTGGTAAAGCATTGACATGATTGACCAGTTCCAGATATATATTAATAGGTATAACCTCATCGCTGAAGGGGATAAACTTATTCTGGCTCTTAGCGGCGGCATCGATTCCATGGTTTTGGCGGATTTGTTGCTGAAAGCCAAGGTGGAATTTGTTGCTGCGCATTGCAATTTCCATTTACGTGGCGAGGAATCCGATGGCGATGAGAAATTTGTTCGCAAGTTTGCTGAAAAGTGTGGAATTCAATGCTTTGTGAAGCATTTTGAAACGGAAAAATATGCTGCAGAGCAAGGCATTTCCATCGAAATGGCTGCCCGCGACCTGCGCTATTCTTGGTTTGAAGAGTTGAGGCAACAATTGAATTATGACAAAATCGCTGTAGCCCACCATGCCGATGACCAAGCAGAAACTTTTTTCATCAACTTGTTGCGCGGCGCAGGCCTCAACGGACTGAAAGGCATGAAGCCACAAAATGGAGTGATTATTCGACCTTTACTATGGGCTTTGCGAGAACAAATCCGAAAGTATGCTGTTGAGAACCAAATCCTTTGGAGAGAAGACCATACCAACGCCGAATCCGTTTATCTGCGCAACAAAATCCGCAATCAGCTTTTGCCGATTTTTGACGAGCTGCATCCCGAAGCACGTCAAGGTTTGTATAAGAGTTTGAAGCATCTTGCCTCTGAAAATGAACTTTATAGGGAATTGCTGAAGGAAAAATTGTCTCAGATTGTTGTTCTAAAAGACGATTGTCAAATTGTTGATAAACAATATTTTGTAAGTAATTTTCAGTTGCTGTTCGAGTGGCTGCGGCAATTCGGATACAATACGGAACAATGCGGTTTCATCCATGAAACAATGCATTCTGGCATCGGCAACCATTTTGACTCAACGACGCATCGATTGGTTGTCGGTCGTGACGAATTGCAACTTTTTGAAATTAAGGAAGATCCAAATGATGAAATCCAAATCGAAATAGGAGAGGAGGAAATCTTTTCGCCTGTTCATCTTTGTTTTTCCAAGTTGGAGAAAACCTCCGATTTCGTCATCGACAAATCGCCCGAGATAGCGCAACTGGATTTCGATACATTGAAGTTCCCTTTGACCTTGCGCCATTGGCGTCATGGCGACCGCTTCCATCCCTTGGGCATGAAAGGCTCCAAACTGTTGAGTGATTTCTTTGTGGATCAGAAGTTTACGGAATATCAGAAGCAGAATGTCTGGCTGTTGGTTTCTGCTGATGGCGACATCCTTTGGGTGGTCGGGTACCGTATTGACGAGAGATTTAAGGTCATGGATTCGACACGAATGTTATTTTGTGCAAACAAACTCAAATAGATAGAAAATTTTTCTATTTTTGCAGATTAAACCAATAGAAATGGAAAACAGTCTGCCAAGATGGGCATGTTTACTCAAATAGAGAAATAATGAAATTTGGTCTTAAAGATGTAGAAATCAGTGCTTTGTGCAATGTATTGGCTTCGGTTCCAGAAGTCGAAGAAGCTATTATTTATGGTTCTCGTGCCAGAGGGACAAACCGTATTTCTTCGGATATTGACATTACGCTGAAAGGTAGTAACTTAACCTATCTTCAACTTGCTCTTCTTGATGCTAAGATTGACGATTTGTATTTACCCTATTTTGTTGATTTGAGCCTTTTTTCCATGCTTAGGAACACCGATTTGATTGAGAGTATTGAACGTGAGGGTAAGGTTCTATATCGTAATGATAGAGTAATAGCATAGCTTATTTAGTTGAATATCAATTGATTTTTATATGAAAAAACTATTTTTAATCTTGTTGATGGCCTTTGCCGCCATCATGCCAACGCAGGCCCAGATGGTCAACCCTGTCGAATGGGAGTTCTCCATTCTGGATGTCAACGAAACCGAGTTTGACGTGGTCGCCATGGCCACCGTCGACCCTGAGTATCACATCTATTCCACTAAGATGCCCGCATTAGGCCCTCTGCCTACGGTCTTTGAGTTTGAGAAATCCGATGACTTTGAAGTGGTAGGTGAGGCTCGCGATGTCACCGAAGGCGAGTTGTTTTACGACGACATCTTTGAGGTCGAATATGTGCAATTTAAAGGGAAGGCGATCTATGCCCAACGCCTGAAGAGGCTGACAGACAGCGCCTTCAAGGTGATAGGAACTGTCTCAGGACAAGCGTGTAAGGACGGCATGTGTGTGCCGGTCTCTGGCGATTTCGAACTTGTCAAGCTTGGTGTCAATGGCGAGACGCTCGTCGAGACCGCCGTTCCTCTTACCGATAATAACGATGCTGCAACCGAGACTGACGAAAAACAGGCAGTCCTTTCGGCTGGCGACGATTACGACTACTTCACCTCAGAAGGTGCCGAGAGCACCGACACCAGCCTCTGGGGCATGATTCTGTCGGCCATCCTTTGGGGGCTCGCCGCCTTGCTCACGCCTTGCGTGTTCCCGATGGTGCCGATGACGGTGTCGTTCTTCATGCATGGGGAGGGCGAAAGCAAGCAGGAAGGCCGCTTCAAGGCGTTCATGTATTTCCTCTTCATCGTGTTGCTCTATACCCTGCCCATCGCCATACTCATCCTGATTACCTATTTCGTCGGTGGCGAGAGCGTGACGGCAGGCATCTTCAACTGGCTGGCGACGAACTGGCTGCCTAACCTGATCTTCTTCCTCGTGTTCATGGTCTTCGCGGCTTCGTTCTTCGGCGCCTTCGAAATCACCTTAGGCAGCAATATGTTGAACAAGAGTGATAGCAAGCAAAATACCAAAAACCTCGGTGGCATCTTCTTCATGGCCTTGACTTTGGTGCTCGTGTCGTTCTCTTGCACAGGTCCCATCGTCGGCACGGTGCTGATCCAGTCCACGCAAGGCGCCATCTGGACGCCCATCATCTGCATGCTGGCGTTCTCCATCGCCTTCGCATTACCGTTTGCCCTCTTCGCCATGTTCCCGAACCTGCTTCAGAAACTGCCGAAGAGCGGCGGCTGGATGAACTCGGTGAAGGTCGTCCTGGGCTTCGTCGAAGTCGCCCTCGGCTTCAAGTTCCTCATGACTGCCGACCAAGCCTATGGCTGGGGCCTGCTCGACCGCGAGGTCTACCTCGGCATCTGGATTGTGTGCTTCACCCTGTTGGGCTTCTACCTCTTGGGCAAGATCCGGTTCAAGGGCGAGAAGGAAGTCAAGGAGCTGAGCGTGTTCCGCCTGGTGCTGATTATCATCGACTTCACCTTCGTGATATATATGATTCCGGGCATGTGGGGTGCTCCATTGAAGGCCCTTTCGGGTTACCTGCCGCCGCAACAAACCCTCGACTTCAACCTTGACAGAACCATCAAATACGTTGAGTCACAACAGGAGTCCCAGACCTGTGAGGAACCGAAATACAGCGACGTGCTTGAGCTGCCTCTCGACTTGAGTGGCTACTTCGACTATGAGCAAGCCTTGAGCTGTGCCCGCGCACAAGACAAACCCGTCTTTGTCGACTTCACCGGTCACGGCTGCAACAACTGCCGTGAGATGGAAAACAGCGTCTGGAGCGACCCCGAAGTGCTGAAGATGCTCCGTGACGAATATGTGGTGGTGGCACTCTATGTCGACGACAAGACCGAGATGCCCGAAGAGGACTGGTCAGTGTCGACCAAGAACGGCAAGGTCAAGAAGACCATCGGCTCCAAAAACATCGACTTCCAGGAGACGCGCTTTGGCGCCAACGCCCAACCTTACTACGTGTTGCTCGACAACGACGGCGACATGCTGATGATTCCGCGTTCCTACAGCAAGGACAAGGCCGCCTTCCTCAGCTTCCTGAAGAAAGGCCTCGACAACTACAAGAACGGCAGGAAATATATCCCCGAGAAATATCAAAAGTAAGTTTGTAATCAATAGGTCTCAATGGATGAAATACTTCGCGTAGAGGGCTTGAGCAAGACCTTCAGGCTCTCGCGCAAACAGCAGAAGATAGAACGGACGTCGAGGAAGGAGATTGTCGCCGTCGACAACCTCTCGTTCACGGCCAACAAGAGTGAAATCTTTGGCTTGCTGGGTCCCAATGGCGCTGGCAAGACCACAACCTTGCGCATGCTCGCCACCTTGATACACCCTGACAGCGGCGATGCCATACTGGATGGCTACAGCGTGGTGAGCCAGCCAGAGAAGGTGCGCGGAAAGATAGGCTTCCTGACTTCAGAACTGAAGCTGGAGGACTTCTTCACGCCGAACTATTTGTTCGACTTCTTCAGCCACCTGCATCATGTGGACGAGGCTATCAGCCGCGAACGTAAGCAACAGATGTTTGGTCGGTTCGGTATCGACAAGTTTGCCGAGGTTAAGGTGGCCAACCTCTCCACTGGCATGAAGCAGAAACTGTCGCTGGTCATCTCGTTGGTGCACGACCCCGGCATCATCATCTTCGACGAGCCTACCAACGGACTCGACGTGCTGACGGCGCGCACCGTTACAGACTATCTTCAGGAACTGCGCTCGGAGGGTAAGACGATCATCCTCTCCACGCATATCTTCAGCCTCGTTGAGAAACTCTGCGACCGAGTGGGAATCATCATCGACGGCCAGTTGACGCATTGCGACACCTTGGAGAACATCTGCGGTGGACAGTCGCTGGAAGACCGTTTCTTCGACATCTATAAGGAAAAGAAAGGAGGGGAGGAGTGATGAAAAGCAACACCTGGACCATCATTAAGAAAGAGTTCGCCCGTTTCTTCGGCGACCGACAGCTGCTGTTTACCACGGTCATCATGCCAGGCCTTCTGATTTACATTATCTACAGCTTCATGGGCACGGGTATGAAAAAGATGGCCACCGAAGGAGCCAACGAACAGGTCACCCTGTGCGTGGAGAACCTGCCGGAGAGCATGGCGCCTCTGGTGGATGGCGTTCCCTTTACCGTGGCGGTACAACAGCCTGTCACACAAGAGGATATTGACAAACTAGAAGACAAAAGCCTCAACGTGGTGCTGATGCGTTTCCCTGAGGCTTTCGACGAGAAGGTGGCTGCCTACGACCCGCAAAGCGGTGAATTTGCACCGAACATTGAGATTTATTACAACTCGGCCAACAACGCCTCCACGCGGGTGTTCCACATGCTGCAAAACTCTCTCACGATATACGAGGAACAGCTAAGCAACCGTTTCGACATCAACCGCATCGAGTCGGTGGACGACCAATTCGACATGGCCAACCAGGACGACGTGCTGGGCAGCGTCCTCTCCAAACTCATCCCGATGCTCATCCTGATGCTGCTCTTCAGCGGCGTGATGGGTATCGCCCCCAGCGCCATAGCGGGCGAGAAGGAACGCGGTACCATCGCTACTTTGCTGGTCACTCCAATGAAGAGAAACGAGCTGGCCTTGGGTAAGGTGGTGTCGCTGAGTGGCATGGCGTTGCTAAGTGGTATCTCGAGCTTCATCGGCATCGTGCTGTCGCTGCCCAAGATGATACAAGCCGACACGGCTGGTGTCGAACTGGGACTGAACTACACGGGCGGCGATTATGCGGTGCTGCTCATCACCATTTTGGCAACGGTGCTCATCATGGCCTCGGTGGTGAGTCTGTTCTCGGCTTTGGCCAAGGACGTCAAAAATGCCGGCACCATGATTGTGCCTTTCATGCTGGTCGTGATGTTCTGTGGCCTGACGCCGATGTTCCAAAGCAGTGTGCCTGAGAACCTGACGGCCTACATGATCCCGTTCTATAACTCCATCCAGGTGATGACCAGTGTCTTCGCCCATGAGATGAAGTGGATGCCCGTTGTCGTCATGTTGGTCTCCAATGTGGTCTACACTGGCATTGCCGTCTGGGTGCTGACGCGCATGTTCAACAGTGAAAAGGTGATGTTCTCTAAATAAATGAAAAGGAGCGGCATTGCCGCTCCTTTTCATTTATTGTTTTAAGCCATCTCTCCGCCTTTCGCGAAATGCTGATAGAAAGCGATGATCGTCTCGATGCCTTTGTAGAAGTGGTCGAGGCGGTAGTTCTCGTTGGGGCTGTGGATGGCGTCTTCGCCGAGACCGAAGCCCATCAGGATGGACTTGATGCCCAGCACTTCCTCGAATCTGGCGATAATCGGGATGGAGCCGCCCGAACGCATCGGGATGGGCAGCTTGCCGTAGGTTTCCATGTAGGCCGCTTCGGCGGCTTTGTAGGCCGGCAGGTCGACGGGGCATCCGTAGGCTTGACCGCCATGCAACGGTGTGACCTTCACGGTGACATACTCGGGAGCGTTCTTCTCAAAGTAGTCCTTCACTAATGTGGCAATCTTTTCGTTGTTTTGGTTAGGCACGAGGCGGCACGACAGCTTGGCGTAGGCCTTCGAAGGCAGCACGGTCTTGGCGCCTTCGCCGGTGTAGCCACCCCACATGCCGCAGAGGTCGAAGGTGGGACGGATGCCGACACGCTCAATCTTGGTGTAGCCTTCTTCGCCACGAAGGGCTTTCACGCCGACGTTTTTCTTGTAGTCTTCCTCGTTATAAGGTGCCATGTTAAGCAACTCGCGCTCGCGGGCGGAGCACTCGATGACGTCGTCGTAGAAATGCGGGATGGTGATGTGGTTGTTCTCGTCCATGCTCTTGGCAATCATCTCACAGAGGGTGTTGAGCGGGTTGGCCACGCTGCCGCCGAAGATGCCGGAGTGCAGGTCGGCGTTGGGACCGGTGACTTCAATCTCCCAGTAGGCGAGGCCTCTCAAACCCGTGGTGATGCTCGGCACGTCGGGGCCAATCATCGAGGTGTCGGACACGAGGATGATGTCGGCCTTGACGAGGTCTTTGTAGTCCACGACCCACTTCGAGAGGCTGCCCGAGCCGATTTCCTCTTCGCCTTCGAGCATGAACTTCACGTTGCAGGGGAGGGTGTTGGTCTTCACCATGGTCTCAAAGGCCTTGGCGTGCATGAACGCCTGGCCTTTGTCGTCGTCGGCGCCACGAGCCCAAATCTTGCCGTCCTTGATGACGGGTTCAAACGGGTCGGTGTGCCACAGGTCGATGGGGTCGACGGGCATCACGTCGTAGTGACCGTAAACCAAGACGGTGGGCAGTTTCGGGTCGATGATCTTCTCGCCATAGACGATGGGGTTGCCTTCGGTGGGCATCACCTCGGCCTTGTCGGCACCGGCGGCCAGGATGGCGTCGCGCCAGTATTCGGCGCAGCGAATCATATCCGGCTTGTGTGCCGATTCTGAACTAATGGAGGGGATTCTGATCAAGCCAAAGAGTTCCTCAAGGAAACGGTCTTTGTTGGCTTCAATGTAATTTTTTGTGATTTGCATAATTGTAAGTATTTAAAATTCAAAATTTAAGATTCAAAATTCTTTAGTTCAACTTTTTCTCCGTCAAACACCGCGTAGGTGAAGTCGTAAATCCAGTTCCCCACGACGGTCGTCAAGGCATGTTCACCAGATTTGTATTGCATGGGTTTGTGCTGGTGGCCGAAGACGAAGAAGTCAATCGTTGGGTCAAGGGCGGCTTGCTCTTGGGCGTATTGGTAAAGGCGTGTGTTGGGGATGTCGTCGTAATAGCCGCGCTCCACTTCGTTCTTGAGCTTCTTTAGGCGATGGTTGTGCGACCATTTCAAGGCCAAACCGATGCCCAGGTCGGGATGTATCAACCTGAATAGGAATTGGTTGAACTTACATTCAAAGACCTTCTTCAGAAACTTGTAGCCTTTGTCTCCAGGACCTCTGCCGTCGCCGTGGACCAAAAAGAACTTCTTGCCCTTGATCATCTTGACGACAGGCTCGCGGTGCAGCTCAATTCCCAGCTCGTCATGCAGATAGCCAAAGGCCCAAAGGTCGTGGTTGCCGATGAACATATGGACGGGGATGCCCGCATCGGTGAATTCGGCCAACTTGCCCTGCAGCCTGACGAAGCCTCTGGGAATCACCGTCTTGTATTCGAACCAGAAGTCGAAGAGGTCACCCATCAGGTAGAGCTCCTCGCAGTCGGGACGGATGCTGTCGAGGAAACGCAACAGCTTGCGCTCGCGTTCTTTGCTGTCTTCGAGCGAGGGTATGCCCAAATGGAAGTCGGTGACGAAATAGACGGCCATCAGAACTGGATTTCTTTCGAGCGGCGGATGAGTTCTGTGATGAGGGTGATGAGCTTGGGCTCGACGGCGTTCACGGCTTTGATGACTTCCTCGTGCGTGATGGTTACGGTATGGTCCAGACCATAGATGTTGGCCATGTCGGAGACGATGGACAGGCCGAAGACGGGCAGATGGCCTTGTCGTGCCACGATGACCTCAGGCGTCGTCGACATGCCGATGGTGTCGGCACCGATGATGCGGAAGTAACGGCACTCGGCAGGGGTCTCATAGGTCGGGCCCGAGGTGGAGCAATACACGCCGTGCTGCACCCAGATGCCCTTCTCTAAAGCGATCTCGTCTGCCAACTTGATGAGGCGTTTGTCGTAAGGCTCGCTCATGTCGGGGAAGCGCTCGCCGAAACGGTCGTCGTGCGGACCAATCAACGGGTTGGGCATGGCGTGGATGTGGTCGTTGATGATCATGATGTCGCCCACATGGAAAGTCGGGTTGAGTCCGCCAGCGGCATTGCTGAGGATGAGGAACTGGATGCCCAGCTGCATCATCATGCGGATGGGGAAGGCGACTTCGCTCATCGGATAGCCTTCGTAATAGTGGAAACGACCTTGCATGGCGATGACCTTGCGACCTGCAATGGTGCCAAAAAGCAGCTGCCCCTGATGCCCTTTCACTGTGGAAACGGGGAAGTTGGGAATGTCAGAGTAGGGGATGGCGTATTCTATGTCGATGCCGTTGGCCAGGCCGCCTAAGCCAGAGCCTAACACGATGCCGACTTCGGGCTCAAAACCATTGGTTTTCAGCTTAATGTAACCAACGGTCGTAAGAATTCTTTCGTACATAGCTCAATATTTCTTCGTTAAACTTTTCTTCTTCATGGAAACGCACGCCGACGGGCAAATCGTATAGCGGTACGTCTTCAAACTGACAAAGATAGGGAGATTTTGTCAATCGCGCGGCATCTTTTTCGGTGGTGACGATGATTTTCTTGTCGCCGTCAAGGTGGGCAAAGCGGTCAAGGATGCTGTTTATGTCTTCCTTTGTGAAGACATGGTGGTCGGCAAAACGCAGAAAATCAACGGTTTTGTGAAGTTTCTTCAGCTCTTCTACAAACGGCTCAGGATGGGCGATGCCGCAAAATGCCAACACGGAATCAGCCTTCTCTGCTACTATGGTTTTCGCCTTCTCGTTCAAAGGTTCCAAAGCCTGATATTCCAAATAGGAGAAAAACACCTTTTGGTCTTTTGATGGCTTCAACTTGCAGACGATGCGTCTCTTTTCGCTCTCGTTAAGGTCTCTTGGTGCCTTGCTGACCACGATGATGTCGGCTCTTTTTGCTGCCGACCTGACGTCGCGCAAGGTGCCTGCCGGAAACAAGAAATCATCGCAGTAAAGATGACCGTATTCAGTCAAGAGGATGTTCAACCCAGCCTTGATGCTCCGGTGTTGGAAGGCATCGTCGAGGAGGATGACTTCGGCATGGTTGGGGCTGCATATCAGTTTTCGCACGCCATCCACACGGTCTTCGTCGACGGCGACTTGAATGTCATGAAACTTCGTGAAATACTGCAACGGCTCGTCGCCCAAGTCCTCGTAGGTGCTAGTCTCATCAGCCAGTTGGAATCCCTTTGTCTTCCTTCCATAGCCCCGACTCAAAGTCGCCACACGATAGTTTTTTTCCAATAATCTTATAAGGTATTCCGTGTGGGGCGTTTTGCCTGTCCCGCCGAGGTTGAGGTTGCCCACACAAATCACTGACTTTTCGAAACGGGTCGCTTTCAAGATGTGCCAATCGTATAGTTTGTGCCTGATTGTCAGCACAATATGGTACAAAAACGATATGGGTAGCAGCAAAATTCTCATTATAGGGGTCAAAATTAGACATTTTTTCATAATTTTGAGCCTCAATTTTGAAAATATGACTGTAAAAGACATTTTGAACTGCATCACCGAGATTGCACCTTTGCATTGGCAGGAGAGTTACGACAATGCGGGCTTGCAGGTGGGCGACCTCAACGCCGAAGCGCATAAAGCCTTGATTTGCTTGGATATCACTGAAGCGATTGTCGATGAGGCCATCGCCAAAAAATGCGACCTCATCGTCAGCCACCATCCCCTGATTTTCCGTGGTTTGAAGCATCTGACGCCTGAGACCTACATCGAACGCGCCGTGATGAAGGCCGTCAAACACGACATCGCAATGATTTCCATGCATACCAACTTGGATAACAGTTACTTGGGTGTGAGTCGCGTGTTGGCCGATCGACTTGGGCTGAAAAACCTGCATCTGCTTCAACCCTCGGAATCGGAACCTGAGCTGTGTGGCGCTGGGATGGTAGGCGAGTTTGACGAGCCTTTGGAAGAAACCGAGTTTTTGCAACGTGTGGCCGAGACCATCGGGTCCCCCTGTCTGCGCCATTCCGCGTTAACGGGTCGCAAGGTCAAGAAAGTCGCGCTATGCGGAGGCTCAGGAAGCCCATTCATGCCCGATGCCCTGCGTCAGAGGGTCGATGCCTACCTCACCGCCGACATCAAATACCACGATTTCTTTGTCCCCGAAGGTAATGTGTTGCTGGTCGACGGCGGCCATTTTGAGACCGAACAATTCACGAAAGAATTAATATGTGAATTAATTCGGAAAAAATTTCCTACCTTTGCAGCCGAAATCGCTGAAACTAGGACAAATGCGGTTTATTATTTTGTAAAAAGTTAGAAATCAATAATATGGCTAAGAAAGAGAATCAAGAAGTCGCCAAGGCTGAGGAAAATGCCGAGGTGAAAGAGGTCAAGAAGACTGCGAAGAAGTCCACAAAGAAAGTGACGGAAGAGCCTGTTGCAGAAGCTCCCGTCGAGGAAACCCCTAAGAAGGCCGCTAAGAAAACCACGAAGAAGGTTGAGGAAGCCCCCGTTGAGGTGGTGGAAGAAGTGAAAGAGCCTGAAAAGGAAGTCGTCGCTGCCCCCGTCGTGGAAGACCCGGTTGAGGTGAGCGTGGAGCAGAAGCTGGTGGCGCTTTACACCTTGCAGCAGGTCGACTCTAAGATTGACGAAATCCGTGCCTATCGTGGCAACCTGCCTTTGGAAATCCAGGACATGGAAGACGAAATCGCCGGTCTCGAGACGCGTATCGCCAACTTCAAGGAAGAGAGTAAGAAACACCAGAAGGACATCGCCGACTATAAAATCAAAATCAAGGAAACCGAAGCCTTGATCAAGAAATATGAGGAACAGCAGAACAACGTCCGCAACAACCGTGAATACGATTCGCTGACCAAGGAAATCGAGTACCAGACCCTTGACATCCAACTCTCAGAGAAGCGTATCAAGGAAATCACTGCCAAAGACAACGACGTGGCCGCTAAGGTCGAAGCTGCACAGCAACGCCTTGCCGAGTTGACTTCTTCTTTGAACGAAAAGAAAGAAGAACTCCATTCTTTGGTGGAAGGCACAGAGAAAGAGGAAGAGCAACTGCTTCAACGCTCGGCCGAGTGCGAAAAGTACGTCGAAGACCGCCTCTTGGTCGCCTATAAGCGTATCCGTAAGAATGCCCGCAACGGCCTTGCCGTGGTTGGCATCTTTGATGAGGCTTGCGGCGGCTGCTTTAACCGCATTCCTCCCCAACACCAACTTGACATCTGCACGCACAAGAAGATTATCGTGTGCGAGTATTGCGGACGTATCTTGGTCGACAAGGGCATCATCAATCAATACAAAGCCTAAGACAAACAAAAGGCCGCTCGCGAGCGGCCTTTTTTCATTTAGAAGCGTATCTTCATCGTGGTCAGCAGGAGATGCCTGTAATGGCTGTGCGTGACGGATTCGATGCCGAGGTCACCCGCATCGTAAAGCGTGTTGAACGTTCTTCCGTGTGACAGCTCATAGGCGAAATCGAAAGAGGTGCGGGCTGAGACAGGGACGCTGATGCCGCATGACGCTTTCTTGACGCTGCCTCCCGCCTGGCCTAGGCCAAATGGACTGCCGTAGTAGGCCGTGCCGAATCGGAGATAGGTGCCGCCTAAATACCACTCGGTGCCGAGGCGGAAGTTGGCGGTGTGCCCCAAGTTCTCCTTGATGCTTTCGTTGGTCGGGCTGTAGTCGAAGTCGCTGGCCCTGAACCGCGCTGCGCCATAGTTGAGGTATTCCACGTCGAGGCTGATCATGCCTTGCTGCCCGATGACGAAGGCCAGGCTTCCCACGCATTTCAGTGGGCTGATGAAGGTGTATTCGTAGTTCGCATCGGGGCTGAGACTCTTTTTGACTTCATAGTTGATTTCCGCCTCGGTCGTGGTCTGCCACTTCTCCGAGAAAGCGTAGAGCGTGGGGGAGTGGAAGGCGGCGCCAAAACGGAACCAAGGTGTGGCATGGTAGATGAACCCGACCTTGGCGTTGCCGCCCCAGCCCGTCGAGCTGAGGTCTTCGGTGAAACTCCATTGGTTGAAGTCGGTCTCGGTCTCGGTGCCTTCAACGCGGCTTTCACTGAATACCTTGGTGCCGAATCTCTTGATATGGGCCAAGTCGACGCTGATGCCGATGAACAGCTTGTCGAAGAAGTTGGCGCTGCCTGCGAAGGTCCAGGATTCGGAGCGCCCTTTGAAATCACATTCCTGCCCCTGCCAGATGTTGCCTTGCGGCACGGGACTGCTGTAATAGCGATTGTTCTCTGGGCCAAACAAGTCGATGAGGTAGGTGCGCCATGCTGGTAGTATGGTGTATGCTGATGCGTTCTCTTCTAATAAAGATGTGGGAAACATGGAAGTGTATAACTCACCATTGTATCCTTCTGGATAATAATCGTTGCGAATCTGATTTAGGTAATTGTCGACCATGGAGCTGCTTGGGTTGATGCCCAAAGCGTTGGTGCGCATGTTGAAGTCGTTGGTGCGTGTGAGCCCGAAACCGAATTGCGTATAACGCAAGGCTTTGTAGTTGCTTCGCTCTTTGGCGAAGACAAAGCCGAGGTTGGGGATGGAGAAACGGAATATGTTTCCATCCTTCTTATCGCCATAATAGGTGGAGGTGCTGTAGTTGTCGAGGAAGTTGCACGACATGGTGAGCTCGCGGCTGCGGTAGATGCCCATGCCAGCGGGGTTGATGCATACTGCGGTCATGTCGCCACCTACTGCCCCCATGGCGTTGCCCATGCCCAAGGCCTTGGCGGTGCCTTGGTAGAAAGTCTGTGTGTATAGGCTTGCATCGTCGACGCCTTGCGCAAACATGGCCATAGGAATGAGGAGCACAAAGGCTATGGTAAGGATTTTCTTCATCGTGAAAAGGATAAAAACAAAGACTACCTTGCTATTGAGCTGCAAAGGTAGTCTTTTATCATTAAAATATTGTCATGGTTCGGAAATTATCTTCTTCCACCGCCGCCACCCGAACGGCCGCTGCTGTGACTGCTTGAGTTGCTGTGGCTGCTGCCACCGCCTGAGCTACGGCTGCCACCACTGTAGCTGCTGCCTGAGCTGCGTCCTGCACTCGATGACGAGCTTCTCGAAGGCGAACTGCTGCGGTTGTAGCTGCCGCTCGACGAGCTGCCTCTGCTTGAGGAAGAGCTGGGTCTGCTATAGCTGCCGCTCGAAGAGCTGCCTCTGCTCGAGGATGAGCTGGGACGGCTGTAGCTGCTGCTCGAAGAGCTGGGTCTGTTGTAGCTGCCGCTGTTCGTGCCACTCGGACGCGAAGAGGAGGAGCCTTGTGAGTTCTGCGGACGCACGTACTCTGAGCTGGAGCGTGAGGGACGGCTGCTGTTGGGCGAGGTGTAGTTCTGCGGGTTGCTCTGGCTGGCGCTGCTGGAGGGACGGCTGCTTGCGCTGGCGCTGCTGCTGGAAGGACGGCTGCTTGATGAACCGCTACTTGGACGCACGTTGGTGCTGCCGCTAGTCGTAGGACGGCTGCTTATCGTAGGACGGCTGCTTGTGGTAGGTCTGCTGACGGTGCCGTTGGCACTCGGACGGACCGAGTTGCTGCCGCTGATAGTGGGACGTATCGAAGTAGTGGTGCCGCTGTTGTTGACTCTGGCGCTGGAGTTCGTGCTGCCCGACATGCTACCGTTGGTGTTGCTATGACGACCGCTTTGCGGCGCATTGCCGTAGCTCATCGAACCGTTCGTGTTGTTGCCATGGCGCACGCTTGCCACATAGTTGCCGAAGCCGCTGCCGCCTCCGTTATGATGTCCGCCACCATGGTGGTTCCAATCGTTGTGATGCCAGTCATTGTAATGGCTATAGTAGTGGTGATGGTGGTGGTGCCAATAGGGGCTGCAGTAGCCGCAGTTCCAATAGGGATCCCAACCCCAGTAGCTGTAGGAAGGATAACCCCAATACCAATTCCAGCTCCAGTAGGTGCTCCAATAAGGACGATAGCCCCAACTCCAGTAATAGCTCGGATAGTAGTTCCAGTAGAAGGGGTCGTAGCTGTTCACATAGACGTAGGTGTCGCCGCCATAGCCACCCGTGTAGTAGTCGTCATAGTAGTCGCGTGTTGAGGAGGCTTGTGTGCCAAAACGCTTGATGCGGCTGGCAAAGTCGGCATCATAGTAGGTCTCGGTGGTGGTGTAGACAACGCCGTTCGTGTCGGTCACCGTCTCCGTGGTCTGGTAGACGGGATCCGCATTGTTGACGTAGTTCTTGCTGTCGGAATAGTAGGTTTGGTAGTCGTATTCCGAGTTGCTGCTGATGCTAGGACTCACATAGGCGCCGTTGCTGGTAGCCATCCGACTGCCAGTGTTGCCGTAAGGCGAGTAATAGGTGTCGTCTTTGGCCGTCTGGCGGTTCGCCGAGCAGCTGACGAAGGCCATTAAGGCAATGATCGGAAGGATTCTGAATGTTTTCATGGTATTGAGTGTTTACTTGTTCAATATGATTAGGTTTATCCGCTTGAAAACTTACAAATATCGTACCAAAAACAAAAGTTTTACCTGCGTTTTTGACTTTATTCCAATTTGATGACTCTTCCTTCGCTGTAGCAGTGTTCGTCTATCCAAGGGTATCCTCTATAGTAAGCATTTCCAATATTATGAAGATAGGCAAATAGCGATGAATGGGGCCAAACATAAATGTCATTGGTCGAATGTGACATTACTTTGACAATGTTGGATTTCATGTTTTCGGCATGGATTACGCCATAGCTCTTCAGGTAGTGCTCGGCATAACCAGCATAGCCATCAAGGGTTACTTTTGAGGTACCATTGTTGAACACGGTTTTCAGAATGTTGCAGTCGAAGGTCAAGTCGATGTCGCCCGAACCTTCCAGTATCCTGAGTATGAAGGTGCGGGTACTGACAGTGTCGATGGCCCTCATGCCTTTGAGGGAATCGAGGGATTGAAGTGTGCCGATGGAATAGAAGTTGACAGAGCGAAGGCTGTCGTAATATACCGTTAGGTCTATGCTATAGTCGTAGCTGCGGATCCAGTTGAAGTCGTTCTCGTTTCTGACGACCAAGGTGTCGCCCTTGACTTCAGTGGTCACTTTCTCAATGAGGTTTTTCGGACAGGTGAGCTCCAAGCGCGGATGTTGGCTATGCACCAGCTTGACGTTCACGTTGTTGAACATCGAGACCACGGTGAAGCTTTCGTCTACGCTACGTTCCTCAGTGATGGGCTCTCCGTTGCTGAAGACCATCTTCTGGCACGAGGTAAACATCAGGCTAACGAGGGAAAATAGGACTGCGATAACGTTTCTTTGCATGTTGCGGTAGGTAATATTTGTGTTGGATATGGTATCCTACGCCGACGCTGATGAAGTCGGCCTTGATGTCGTAGGTGGTGAAGGCGAGGGTGGCAAACAATCCGTCGGTGATGTAATAGCGGAGGGCCACCTTTTGGTAGAACAGCATGCCGAATTGTTTCGAGGTGAGCGGCGTGTTGTTGCGCAGTCCCACGTTGAACATGAAGCTGAGGCGGTCGAGCATCATCTCGTACGAAAGCAACAATCCGGGCTTGAGGTAGAAGTCCCAGTCGGACTTGGTGATCTTGTCGGAGTTGTCGTAGACGAACTCGACGCCCATGCCCAGACGGTCGCGCTCGCTGAGTTGGAACATGAAGTTGACCGCCAAGTCGTGGACGAAGAAATACTGGTGCGCACCATATTGCTGGCTCATGTCCTTGATGCCCAACGTGTATTGGTAGTCGGTGACGAAATGCTTCTTGCCATCGAACTCAAAGAGATAATGCCTGGGTCGCAACCGCTTGTCGATGTGTGTCTTAGGCGACATCAGATACCACGAAAGGCCCGTGGCCACACTGAAGATGTTGATGCCCATGTTGGGACTCCTTGTGGCTCCGTTCGAGAAGTGGGTCAGGCCGGCCGAAAGCACCCAATGCAGGCGCTCGACGATGCGCTGACGATATTCGAACGACAGGTTGACGGCAGCGTTGAGGTGCGAGCCTATGGCGTAGTTGTGGTAGTTTTCTTTTGGGTCGAACTTGTTGGTAAGCCACGACAAGCCCACGCCCAACTTAAACGTCAGCTTGCTCGACTCGCTCGGCGTGATGGGGAAGTTGATGAAAGGGTAGAGGGCAAACACACGGCCCAACTCGGCTGTGATGCTGTCTTGGTTGAAGTCCGAGTAATAGAAGGTGAGACCGATAGACGGGTAGTTGTGCAGCACCTCCCAACGGTTCTCGCCGTAGGTGTTGCGATGAATCGATAACTCATAGCTGGGTGTGTGGCGGCTGTAACGTCCTAAGGCTGAGTGGTATTGGTCGTTTTGGAAATACATGTAGCCATAATGCACCTTGGCCTCGATCTCATAGTTTCGATGGCTGATTTGGGCTTTCGCTGTCGTACTTATTATTAATAAGGTAAGCAGAACAAAAAGGATGATATGGCTTTTTTGTCTTCCCATTGAGCCTGCAAAGGTACAAAATTCTTACTTTTGCGCCATTAAAATTGCATATTATGGACGAAAGACTACAAGCCTTCAAGCGGCTTTTGGATATCATGGACGCGGTGCGTGCGGGCTGCCCTTGGGACAGCACCCAGACCATCCACAGCCTGCGCCACCTCACCATCGAGGAGACCTACGAACTCAGCCAAGCCATCCTCAACGACGACCTCAACGAGGTGAAGAAAGAACTCGGCGACCTTATGCTGCATCTCGTTTTCTATGCCAAGATAGGGCAGGAGCAGGGTGCCTTCGACATCGCCGACGTGCTCAACGGCATCTGCGAGAAGATGATCGTGCGCCATCCGCATATCTTCGGCAACGAGCATGTGGAGAACGCCGAGCAGGTGGAGCAGAACTGGGAGAAAATCAAGTTGGAGCGTGAGCACAACCGAAGCGTGCTGGGAGGCGTGCCCGAAGGGTTGCCGTCGGTGCTGAAAGCCTACCGCATGGCGCAGAAGACCGCAGGCGTGGGCTTCCGCTGGCCCGATGCCGAACAGGCTTGGCAGAAGGTGGAGGAGGAGAAAAAAGAACTCTTTGAAGAATTGCAAAAACCTGATAACCAAGATAATATCGAAGCTGAATTTGGTGACTTGCTCTTCGCCTTGGCGGCATACGGCAACTACATCGGAGTGAACCCCGACGATGCCTTGGAGAAAACCAACAAGAAATTCCGTGAGCGTTTCGCCTACGTCGAGCAAAAGGCCCGCGAACAAGGCAAAGGCGTGCAGCACCTCACCCTCGACGAGATGATAGCGTTTTGGAAAGAAGCCAAACAATAACTCCCAACTGAACAACTGAGCAATTCCCAACTGAACAACTGAACAACTCCCAACTCTAAACTCCCAACTGTCTCTAAACTCTCAACTCTAAACTAAAAAAATCCCCCCAATCACTTGCGCCAAACAAAAAATGGTTATATTTGCACCGCATTTTTTGCACTTTTTTTGAACAACACTTAATCCAATAACTAACTAAAATCACAAAAAAATGAAAAAAGTATCTTTACTTTCATTGGCTGCTGCCCTGCTTTTGGGTGGTAACCTGATGGCTCAAGAGCCTCAAGTGCTGATTGATGATCAGTTCGAAGAGTACACTGTTGGCAATAAACTTGCTGTCGAAGCCGCCGCCGCAGGTAATGATTGGTGGACTACTTGGAGCAGTCAGCCTGGTGGTGATGAAGACGGTGTCATCGCTGAGTATGACGGAACCAAGTGCGGTTATCTTACCTATGGCGTTGACCAGGTCCTGCTCTTGGGCGACGAACAAAGTGGTATTTATGACCTCGAGTTCGACATCCTTGTTCCTGATGGCAAGAATGCTTACTTCAACATTCTGCACCATTTTACTGGTAGTGGTACTGGTAACGAATGGGCTATGGAATGCTATCTGCACATGACAGGCAGCGGAACTCATGCCGCTGGTCAGGGCGTTATCAAAGTTGGTGGTCAAAACATTTCATTGACTCCTATTTATGATGCATGGATGCACTTCCGCCTCCATGTGGACACTGACTTCGATGTGGCTGAGTATTACTACACGGCTCCCGGTGAAGAAGAACAGCTGGTGCACTCATGGCAGTGGAGTCTTGAAGCTAGCAGCAACCAAACCGCTACCTATGGTAGAAAGATGGCTGCCATGGACTTCTATCCGCCTGAAAACGCCACAAGATCAATGTATTATCTTGATAACTTCCGTTACACCAAGCTTAGCGGTGAATCTGCTCCCGACTTGACTGTCACTCCTGATGCCATCGATAGGACTATCCTTGAAGATGACTTTACTACAGTTGATGTCACTATCGCCAACGATGGTAACTCCATCGGTGACTGGATTGGCTGGATTGACTTCGGCGAAGGCCAGGGTGGAACCAATACCAACCAGATTTACTATGATGCTGACTTTAATCCTTCCACTGGTACCAATGTTACCGGTGTCGGCCTCCAAATCGAAGAACCTACTCTCGTAGAGGTGGGCGCCAAGTTCTGTGGTGCTGATTATGCAGGCTCAGCCATGGGTACGCAAATCGTCAGCGCTCAGTATGCTTTCTTTGAGTGGGTTGATGACAGCGGTAACAATCTCGGTATCGGTATTGAACCCAACACTCCTCTTACCTTCCGTATCTATGGTCAAGGCTTGAACAACCAGCCTGGTGAAGTCTTGGCAGAGAAAGTGGTTCCTTACGATGAAATCGTTCTTAACGATTGGACTGTTGCTACTTTCGACACCCCTGTTGCACTTACCGGTTTTGATGTTTGGGTAACTGCAGAATTCACCCAAAAAGTGGATAATGGTTTCCCGATGGTCTTCGACAACGTGGCTCCTGCCGCTACTCATGGCGATTACTATCGTGCCAATGGCAACGTCGGTTTTAGCAAGTGCTCTGAGGTCTTCTCATCAGACCACGGTAACTTCCACATCCGTATGACTTGCCAAGGCACTCCTGCCATCGCCACGTGGGCATCTTTGAGTAAGAACTCTGGCTCAGTCATGGGCGGTCAAACCGACACCTTCACTGTCAATTTGAACTCTATTGGTCTCACCGAGGAGACTTATGAAGCTACCATCGTTATTAAAACCAACCAAGAGGGAATGGATCAAATTGAAATTCCTGTCGTCCTCCATGTCGACTTGGATGCTGTTGCTGAGAGCGAAGTTGAAATGGCTAGCATCTATCCTAACCCCGCCAAATCACAGGTCACCCTCGAAGGCGAAAACCTCAACACGGTTGCCATCTACAACGTGGCTGGTCAGCTCCTCCGCATCGTGAAGCTCGACAACATGGTCAACAACATTGACATGAATGTTGAATCAGGTGTCTACTTCTTCAGCATCTACGACAACAATGGCAACAACAGCGTCCAACGCGTTGTCATCGTGAAGTAATCAATCCACTAGATTGAATGAAAAAAAACCGCTCCATTCGGGGCGGTTTTTTTTGTTGGGATTGCCTAAAGGCAAGAAATCTGAAGAAAATCTTTTTTCAAAATCAATCAAAAATCGATTTTTAATTCTTTTAGATTTTTGAAATGATTTTTGAAAGATTTCTTGCGAAGCAATACCATCCTATCTAGTCATTTCTGCGATAATAATCCCCCCTGCCACCGCCGCGTTCAACGACTCGGTCGCGCTGCCACCCACTCGTGGGATGGTGACAGGATGCGTGATGCAAGGCATGACCTCGGGGTGTATCCCATGCGACTCGCTCCCGATGACGATGACGCCCTTGGGCTTGGACGGCATCTGGAACAGGTCTTCTCCATTCAGCAAAGCGCCATAGACGGCTTTCCCCTCGTCTTTTGCTTTTTGTAGGAAAACGGACAAGTCGGTCTTCCACACTTTCACCCTAAACAACGACCCCATGGTGGCCTGCACCGTCTTGGGGTTCCAAAGCTCCACGCAGTCGTTGCTGCACACCACATCACTGATGCCGAACCATTCCGCCGTGCGGATGAGCGTGCCCATGTTGCCCGGGTTGGCGATGCCGTCCAACGCCAACACAAAACGCGATGAGGTCTTGATGTCGCCTTGCTCGGGAATCCTGACCACGGCCAAGATGCCGGGCGGTGTGTCTTGTCCGCTCATCTGCTGCATCTGCACCTCGCTAGCGATTTCGGCGTTGGCAAAAGACGGATAATCGGCAAGGAAAGCCTCGGTGGCATAAAGCCCCACCGTCTCGAACTGGGAGTGAAGCAGCTCTTCCACCATCTTGCGACCCTCGACGACGAAGAGGCCGAGTTCCTTACGGAATTTCTGCTGGCGTAATGAAGCGATTTGTTTTATAGTGTTCTTTGTAAGCATTGTAATACTGTTTTTCTCGTATCTGTCTCTTTACCCTTTACCGTCATCGCGGGCTTGACCCGCGATCTCCTGAGCGCAAGGGATATATCTTCGCGCACAGGAGATGGCGGATGTCCCTCCGCCATGACGCAAAAGGGGTAAAGGGAACGAATCCCCATTCAAGAGTCCGCGTCAAAAATACAAAAAAAGGCTGTCCCGAAAATGAGACAGCCCATAAACTTTGAAAAAGTCAATTGATTATTCAGCGAAAACGTTGAAGTCGATGTCGACAGCCACTTCCTTGTGGAGTCTGATCTTGGCGGTGTAGTCGCCCACTTCCTTGATGGCGTCTTCGTTGAGGACGATGTGCTTGCGGTCCACTTCGATGCCGGTGGCTTCCTTGATGGCGTTGGCAATCATGATGGTGTTGACCGAGCCGAAAATCTTACCCGTGGCAGCAGCCTTG
>CACYHX010000035.1 GCA_902774365.1 uncultured Bacteroidia bacterium
GGTTGTCTATTGCCATGAAGCGTCTTCTTTTCATTATCCCCTTATTCATGTTTTGCGGTTGCCAAAAGCAGTTCCCCCAGCCGCAGTGGAACCTCACCCGCACCGCCCCCGCCCAAATCTGGGAGGAGTGCTTTCCCTTGGGCAACGGTCACCTTGGCATGATGCCCGATGGTGGGGTGGAGCAGGAGACCATCGTGCTGAACGACATTACTTTGTGGTCGGGTGGGCCGAGTGATGACAGTAACCCCAAGGCCTTGCAGTCGCTTCCGGAGATTCAACGCCTGTTGAAGGAGGGCAAGAACGACGAAGCCCAAAACCTGATGTATGAAACCTTTGTCTGCGGTGGAGAAGGCTCGGGCCATGGGCAAGGCGCTAAAGTGCCTTTCGGCTGCTACCAGACCTTGGGCAACATGACAATCACCTACTGTTATCCCAATGCCGATTTTGTAACCAATTATAAGCGAACGCTTTGCCTCAACGACGCCATCCACAAGATCTCTTTCGATAAAGGCGGTCAACACTATGAACGCGAAACCTTTATTTCCCGTGTGGATGACGTGGCAGTGATAAAAGTTAAGGCCCCTAAGCCTGTCGAATCTAAGGTCCCTGAGCCTGTCGAAGGGCCGACTATAAGTAACAAACCGAATACAAACGGCGTTTCGACAGGCTCAACGACCTGTTTTTCCCTAAAAATCAATCTCTCTCGTCCCGAGAAAGCCGAGGTTTTCACCTATGCTGACAGTGTCATTATGCGCGGACAACTGGATAGCAATGTCGATGGGGTAGAAGGGATGAGGTATTATGCCAAAGCCAACATGGTCAGGCAAACCGATGAAGCCATCATTTATTTCTGTGCCGCTACGGATTTCATGTGCGACGACCCAGAAACATACGTCAATGAGCGCCTTCAAAAAGCCATTGCGAAAGGCTTTGATGCCGTGAAAAACGACCACCTTGAAGCCCATCACGAGCTGTTTGACCGCGTGGAGCTGGTGGTTGGCGATCCAAAAGAAAAACAAGACCTGACTTTGGAAGACCATTGGAAAGACTTCCTCGTCAACGACGACCCATGGCTGCCCGTTTGTTATTTTCATTTCGGGCGTTACCTCCTTATCAGCTCCACCCGTGAGGACCTGCTGCCACCCAACCTGCAAGGGCTGTGGGCCAACACCATCCAGACCCCTTGGAACGGCGACTACCACCTTAATATTAATGTGGAGATGAACCACTGGCCCTGCGAGGTCTGCAACCTCTCGGAGCTGCACCTGCCATTAATTCACTTTGCCGAAGGGTTGATGCCTTCGGGACTGAAGACGGCGCAGTCGTTCTACGGTGCCCGAGGCTGGACTGCCCACGTGGTCTGCAATCCGTGGGGCTTCACTGCCCCCGGCGAGCATCCTTCGTGGGGCGCCACCAACACAGGCGGGGCTTGGCTGGCGCTCCATGCTTGGCAGCATTATGAGTTTACGCACGACACGGCATTTCTTCGTGAGGCTTATCCATTAATGAAAGAGGCGGCACGGTTCTTCCTCGATGCAATGATAGAGGAGCCTGAACATGGCTGGCTGGTCACCGCCCCGACGACCTCGCCTGAAAATGCCTTTTGGCTCAACGATAGCACTGCCGTCAGCGTGTGCATGGGCAGCACGATGGATGTGCAGATTGTCAGTGAGTTGTATGATGCTGTTTGTCAGTCTGCGAGCATATTGGGTGTTGACGCATCTTTCGTTGATAGCCTCAAAACCGCAAAATCACATTTTCCGCCCATGCAGGTCAGCGAGCAGGGCTATCTGCAGGAGTGGCTGAAGGATTATAAGGAAGTGGAGCCGCAGCATCGCCATGTGTCGCATCTCTTTGGACTGTATCCTGGCACCATGCTGACCCAGTCCAAGACGCCAGCATTAATGAATGCCTGCCGCGAGACCTTATCTCGCCGTGGCGACGAAGGCACAGGCTGGTCGAGGGCGTGGAAGATCTGTTTCTGGGCGCGCCTTCATGACGGTGACCATGCCTATCGGCTTTTGAGAAACCTCCTCGAGCCCGCCTTTCATCTTGACGGAAGCCATTCAGCAGGCACCTATCCCAACCTTTTCTGCGCCCATCCGCCTTTCCAAATCGACGGCAACTTCGGTGGCACGGCAGGCATCGCCGAGATGCTGCTGCAAAGCCATGACGGAGAAATCGAATTGCTGCCCGCCTTGCCTTCTGTATGGAAGGATGGCCACTTCAAAGGTCTTTGTGCCCGAGGCAATAAGGTGGTGGAGTGTGCGTGGAAGGATGGCAAGGTCAGGCATTATGCCATCACTGACAGATGAGAAAAGCTTTGGAAAGCATAAATTCCAGTCCACCCACCTTTCCGCGCAGGAATGACATGCTTTCCAAAATGTCACTTTGTCACCCTGACTGACAAAACCCTGCCATTTTCCACTTTGGCACGAATTATGACTAACCCCCGCCGTTGTCTGTAAGGACACACCGCGTGTGTCCACGGACGCATGCGATGCGTCCCTACCAACAATTCAACGAATAAACAATCAACAATTAAACATCAAATAAAATGGCAAAATTAGCAATCAAACCTCTGGCCGACCGCGTGGTCATCGAGCCCGCCGCCGCCGAACAGAAAACCGCTAGCGGTATCATCATCCCCGACACCGCCAAAGAGAAACCCCAACAAGGTAAAGTAACCCTGAAGGTCGGCGACAATGTCATCTATGGCAAATACGCTGGCACCGAGTTCCACCTCGACGGCAAAGACTATATGATTATGCGCGAATCAGACGTGATCGCAATTATCTAATAACGAACAAATAAACAACAAATATCATGGCAAAAGACATTCTTTTCAATATCGAATCACGCGACGGCCTGAAAAAAGGCGTCGACGCTTTGAGTAACGCAGTGAAGGTGACCCTCGGCCCCAAAGGTCGTAATGTGGTCATCGAAAAGTCGTATGGCGCTCCCCAAATCACCAAGGACGGTGTGACGGTCGCCAAGGAAATCGAACTCATCGATCCCGTTGAGAACATGGGTGCCCAGTTGGTGAAGGAAGTCGCTTCCAAGACCAACGACCTCGCTGGTGATGGTACCACCACCGCCACCGTGCTGGCCCAAGCCATCGTGGCCACCGGTCTGAAGAACGTCACCGCCGGTGCCAACCCGCTCGACCTGAAGCGTGGTATCGACAAGGCTGTTGCCGCTGTGGTCGCTTCGCTGAAGAAGATGTCGGTGAAGGTCGACGACGACAACGAGAAGATCAAGCAAGTGGCTACCATCTCCGCCAACAACGACGGCGAAATCGGTGGCCTCATCGCCGAGGCTATGAGCAAGGTGAAACAAGAAGGTGTCATCACCGTTGAAGACGCCAAGGGCATCAACACCTATGTCGATGTCGTCGAGGGCATGCAGTTCGACCGTGGCTACATCTCACCTTACTTCGTCACCAACACCGAGAAGATGGAAGCCGTCTATGAGAATCCTTACATCCTCATCTACGACAAGAAGATCTCCGTGATGAAGGACTTGCTGCCCGTGCTCGAAAAGACTTTGCAAACCGGTCGCGCCCTCATCATCATCGCTGAGGACATCGACGGCGAAGCTCTGGCTACCTTGGTGGTCAACCGTCTGCGTGGCTCGCTGAAAGTCGCTGCCGTCAAGGCTCCTGGCTTCGGCGACCGTAGAAAAGAGATGCTGGAAGACATCGCCATCCTGACTGGAGGCACGGTCATCAGCGAAGAGAAGGGCTACAAACTTGAGGATGCCACCCTGCAGATGCTGGGTCAGGCCGACAAGGTCAGCATCAACAAGGACAACACCACCATCGTGAACGGTCACGGCGCCAAGAAAGACATCGAAGGCCGCACTGCCCAAATCAAGGCCCAAATCAAGACCACCACGAGCGACTACGACCGCGAGAAACTGCAAGAACGTCTGGCCAAGTTGGCCGGTGGCGTGGCAGTCATCTATGTGGGTGCCGCCTCTGAGGTCGAGATGAAGGAGAAGAAAGACCGTGTCGAGGACGCTTTGAACGCCACCCGTGCTGCCATTGAAGAGGGTATCATCCCTGGCGGCGGTGTCGGTTTCATCCGCGCCATCAAGGCCATCGAGAAGATGAAGGGCGAAAACGAAGACGAGACCACGGGTATCGCCATCATCAAGCGCGCCTTGGAAGAGCCGCTGCGCCAGATTGTTGAGAACGCCGGCTTGGAAGGCTCGGTCGTCGTCAACAAGGTCATGGAAGGCAAGGGTGACTTTGGCTTCAACGCCCGCACTGAGGTGTACGAAAACCTGCTCACCACCGGTGTCATCGACCCTGTCAAGGTGTCGAGAGTCGCCTTGGAGAACGCTGCTTCCATCGCTGGCATGCTGCTGACCACCGAGTGCGTCATCAGCAACCACAAGGAACCTACGCCTCCTACACCTCCTATGCCCATGGGCGGCGGAATGGACGGCATGATGTAATCCCTAATGAAAACGAGCAAAAGGCTGACTGTGTGAGCAGTCAGCCTTTTTTTATGCATGTCGCAATTTTTTTCTATCTTTGCAAGTTATTAATACCTATTATTAATAAGCGACATGTCAGAAGCAAAAAAAGATAGAACCATCACACTGGCCAGGCTGCGCAAGTGGCTCTCGTTAAAACGACTCAACCACAAGTATGACTTCGCGATGTCGCATGACGAAACGGGGCACACCATGCTCAAATTCAGGCTTAACCTGCTCAACCTCATTTTGGTCATCCTCGGCATGGCCCTGTTGCTTATCGTCATCACCACCTTTATCATCGCCTTTACGCCGTTGCGCGAATACATCCCGGGCTATACCGACACCAACCTCAACCGCGAGGTTTACGAACTCAACCTCCGTGCCGACTCGCTCGCCAAGGAGATGCAGAAGAAAGATGTCTATTTCGAGAACATCAAGAGAATCGTCGAAGGCTATGACTTCGCCGCCGACAGCGCTTTGGCATCTTTGAATATCTATGAGCCTCTTCCGAAGGGCGTCACCGATACCATTACCTTGAAGAAGTCGTTGCAAGACAGTGTACTACGTGCCGAATACGAGGCCCAAAGCCAATATAACCTCTTCGGTGACGACTACCTGCCGTCTACCAAGCCCAACTCTTTGGTGAAGAACTTCTTCGTACCGCTCAACGGCACCATCGTCAACGGGTTCAATGCCGACATAGGTCACTTCGGCGTCGACATTGCTACCGACGGAGACCAAATCATTAATGCCACCTTGGATGGCACTGTGGTGTTTTCCACATGGAGTATCAACAATGGTTACTGCATTGGCATCCAGCATGAAGATAGCTATTTCTCTGTGTATAAGCATAATGCTACCTTGCTGAAAAAAGAAGGCGACTACGTGAAGGCGGGTGAGGCCATAGCTATCCTGGGCCACTCGGGCGATGGCACAGACCCCGAACACCTCCATTTCGAGCTGTGGCACAACGGCATCGCCATTAATCCTGCCGAATACATGACCATTATTAATCCCGACGCAAACTAAAAATCCTTATCTTTGCACGCTTTTTTCACCGATAAACGAAACCAACCATGACTATATTAATAAAGGTATTACAGTTTTTCCTTTCACTTTCCATATTGATTTTCGTTCACGAGCTGGGACATTTCCTTGCCGCCAAGGCCTTCAAGACACGTGTCGAGAAGTTTTACCTCTTCTTCGACTGGGGCTTCTCGCTCTTCCGCTGCAAGAAGGTCAACGGCAAGTGGCGCTTCAAGTTCTTCGCGAAGAACGACCCCGAGAAATACACCGTCACCGAGTATCGTGATGCGGCAGGAAAGAAACAGAAGAACTACGAGCCTGTCGACTTGAGTACCCTGCCCGAGGACGACTGGCGTCGTAGCGACGAGACGGAATACGGCATCGGCTGGTTCCCGCTGGGTGGCTACAACAAAATTGCCGGCATGGTCGATGAGTCGATGGACAAGTCACAGATGGCCCAGCCGCCGCAGCCGTGGGAGTTCCGTAGCAAGCCCGCCTGGCAGCGTTTCATCATCATGATCGCGGGTGTGACTATGAATGTGCTCCTTGCCTTCGTCATCTACATCGGCTTGCTCACCAAGGAAGGCGAACAGTATCTTCCTACTACTGAAGTCAACAAGTATGGTATCAGTGTCGACAGCCTGGGTTACGAGTTGGGTTTCCGCGACGGCGACCAAATCCTGTCCGTCGACGGCGAGGAAATCGAGCGATTCCAGGATATACCCATGCAAATCATTCTCGACAAGGCCAAGGCCGTTGAGGTGAAACGCAATGGAAGAGACACGGTCATCAACCTGCCCGAGGATGCGGTCACCAAACTGCTTAGCTCGCAGGATCCCAATTTCATCACGTATCGTTTCCCCTTCGTGGTGGACCAGGTGATGGACCAGTCTGCCGCTCAGGCCGGCGGATTGAAGGAAGGCGATGCCATCATCGGCATTAATGATATCGAAACGCCTTATTATCAAGACTTTGTAAAAAACATCAAGCAGTTCAAGAATCAAGATATTGAAGTCATTGTGCTGCGTGACAATGACACGGTGGTCTTGGCTATGCATCTTCCCGAAGAGGGTGTGATAGGTGCCTATTGCAGGACTTATCTACCTGATTATTATGAAATTGAGACCAAGGAATACACCTTCTTCCAAGCCATTCCTGCCGGCTTTTCAAAGACCTTTGACGAGCTAGGCGACTATTGGAAGCAGGTGAAACTGATTTTTAGTCCTAAGACCAAGGCCTACGAGAGCGTTGGCGGCTTTATCAGCATCGGAAAGATCTTCCCTGACCAATGGATTTGGAGCATCTTTTGGCGCATGACGGCCTTCTTGTCCATCGCCCTCGCCGTGATGAACATCCTGCCCATCCCGGCCCTGGATGGTGGCCACATCCTCTTCCTGCTGGTCGAAATCATCACGCGCCGCAAGCCTTCCGACAAGTTCATGGAAGTGGCCGAAACCGTGGGCCTCATCCTCGTGTTGGGCTTGGTGATTTTGGCCAACGGCAACGACATTATCAGGCTCTTTAGGTAATTTTTTCAAATTAATTTGTCCGAGTAAAGATTAATTCCGTAACTTCGCAGTTTCAAACTCAACCCCACATGTCGAATTTGAAGAACAAGGTCAAACATATCCTCCTCCTTATTGTCGCGTTGTTGATGACGCGTGGTGCCATGGCTCAGCAGTTGCCCATTTTCACGCAACACCACAACTCATATGCATTCGCCAATCCCGCTTTCTTTGGGATGAGCGAGGGTATTAATCTCATGGGTTTGTATCGTCAGCAGTGGGCTGGCTTCGTCGATGCCGACGGCAACAACGTGGCGCCGCAGTCTTTCTTGTTGTCGGGCGACATGCCGCTCAGGGTGTTGCATGGCGGCCTTGGCTTTTCGGTGCTTCAGGACCACATCGGCTTTGAAAACGATGTCAACATCGGGCTGGGCTATTCCTACCATATGGATTTGGGCGGCTCCACCTTGGGCATTGGACTATCGGGTACCTTGATTAATCGTTCCGTCGACTTCTCTCAGCTCCATCCCATCAGTGAGGGCGACCCGCTTTTGGTGGGCTTGGGCGACGAAAGCGCGGTGCTCTTTGACTTCAACGTGGGCGTTTTTTGGCAGATCCCCGAATCGTTTTATGTGGGCGTATCTGTCGTCAACGTGCTTGAGAGCATGACGAAGGCCCTCAACGACAATGCTGAGAGCAGTGCCAGTTTTGTCACCGACAGAACCTTTTATTTCATGGCAGGCTATCCTTTCCAGTTTGAAGGATTGCCCTCTTTTAAGTTTATCCCTTCCGTGAATGTGATGACCGACATCTCTGCTTGGCAGTTGAACGCCAGCATGAAAGTGGTGTATCGTGACCTGTTCTCTTTGGGTGTCAACTACCGTCCCCAGGAATCTGTCGGTCTCATGGTAGGCCTTACCATTAAGGACATCACCGTAGGTTATGCATATGATATCAACACTATGGGTCTGGGCGTGCCGGGCTCACATGAGATAGCACTGAGTTATTGTTTCAAACTTGACCTCGACCGTAATCCGAGGGACTACAGGAGCGTGAGATATTTGTAAAAATTGAGGAAAAAATGAGGTCGTTTCAGTTCAGATTAATGCACTTTGAGAGAAAAAAATTGAAAAAAAATCTAAAAAAATAGGTTGCCGATACATAATATTTTCTAATTTTGGCGGTTTTTAATTCTAAACCGTACCCCCAAAAAACGAGAAACGGATCGAAAAAAACTAGTCGAGATAATAAAAGTAAAAATAGTAATTATATCATTGTCAAGAAGATGAAAAGACTACTGTTCGTATTTACCATGGCACTGCTGCTTGTGGGCTGTGGCAATTCAAATCAAGGCGAGTTGGTTGGAGTCAGAAAGTCCAACAAAACCTTTAACCAGCATGACCCCTACGGGATGGTCTTCGTACCCCAAGGGAGTTTTACGATGGGTGTTGGTGGTGAAGACATCACGGGCTCCTATTTGAACGAACCCAAGACGGTGTCGGTGTCGGCTTTCTTTATGGACGAAACCGAAATCACCAACAACGAATACCGCCAATTCGTGTATTGGGTGAGAGACTCCATCGCAAGAAGAATACTGGCCGACAATTTCCCGGACAGGTTCGCCATCACCGAGAGCAAAACGGGTGAGGTGTATGACCCCCCGAGGCTGAATTGGAAAGAAAAGCTCGAATGGAACGGCAAGGATCAAGAAGTTCGTGAGGCTCTTGAACCTATGTACCTTCCCGAGCATGAAAGATATTTCCGTAGAAAGGAAATTGACACGAGAAAGTTGTACTATTCTTACTATTGGTTCGACATGGTTGCCGCTGCCAAGAAGGACTTCTCGGATGACAAGCTGACGGGCAACGACTATTCGATTGGCGAAGCCGATGCCGGTATCAACGTCGATAGGAAGGGTGCTTGGTCGAACCGTAAGCAGGGCTATAGCGACCGTTCGGTCTATGCCCGTGCCGAGGTTATCAATGTGTATCCCGACACGCTCTGCTGGATTCACGACTACAGCTATTCGTTCAACGACCCGATGACGGAGCGTTACTTTTGGCATCCTGCCTACGATAACTACCCGGTGGTGGGTGTCACCTGGCAACAAGCTCGTGCATTCTGCGTGTGGCGTACCGAATTGCTCAACGCTTACCTGCGCACGCGTAAGGGCGTCGATGTGTCGGAGTTCCGTCTGCCCACAGAGACCGAATGGGAATGGGCAGCTCGTGGCGGTCAGATGCTGAATCCTTATCCGTGGGGCGGTCCTAACCCCGCTAACGCCAAAGGCTGCTTCTTGGCCAACTTCAAGCCGAGAAGAGGCAACTACCTCGCCGATGGTGGTCTTCGTACCCTCGTCGTGGGTTGCTACCCGCCCAATGGCTGGGGCCTCTATGACATGGCCGGCAACGTTGCCGAATGGACCAACACCGCCTTCGACCCCAACTCCTACAACTTCACTTGGGACATGAATCCCAACTACACCTATAACGCTAAGGTCGACGACCCGCCGGTCATGAAGCGTAAGGTGGTGCGCGGTGGCTCATGGAAGGACATCTCCTACTATATGCAAGTCACCACCCGCGACTACCAATATCAGGATTCCGCCAACTGCTATACTGGCTTCCGTTGCATACAGCCTTACCTTGGCCGTAACAAGGGCGACAATCCGAGAATGTCGAGAGTGTACAGATAAAACATAGAAAAATCAATTAATTAAATAAATAATCAACTTAAAATTCAAATTGTCATGGCAAAGAAAGAACTTAGCAAATTCCAACAATTCCTCACTTCGAGAAAGTTCAAAACCTTTATGGGATACCTCTATGGTTGGGGTGCCTCCGTCGTTATGATTGGTGCTTACTTCAAACTGACCCACATCCAAGGTGCTGACCTCATGTTGGCCATCGGTCTGGGCGTTGAAGCATTGATCTTCTTTATGTCGGCCTTTGAGCCTCAGCATGTCGAATATGCTTGGGACAATGTCTTCTGCGAACTCGATGAGGATTGGGATGGAAAAACGCGTACTCAGTTTGCCACTACTAATGGCGGTTCCGCTGCCAGCAACCTCACCGATGCTGAGGATGCCATGCTGAGCAAGATGCTTGAAAAGATGAACGTCTCTGAAGATACCTTCAAGAAACTCGGAAGAGGCATCGATAAACTGGCTGAAAACGCCGGTCAGATGGCTGACATCTCCAATGCTATGGCCGCTACCACCAACTATGCCGCTGCTATGGACCGTGCCACGAAGTCAATCGGTGATTTCTCGAATGCTTATGTCCAAACCAACCAAAAGCTTTCCGATTCTCTGGGCAAGCTCGACTTCAGCGCTCTCGATGGCAACACCATCAAGAAGGTGGCCAGCAGCATGCAGTCACTCAACTCCATCTACGAGCTGCAACTGCAAGGTGCCGAGCAAACTTCGGCTGCCAGCAAGAAGTTGACTGAAACTATGAACAAGTACATGGATAACCTCAACGCTTCATCACAGAACGCCGGCCAACTCAACCAGCAGTTGACTCAGTTGTCACAGCGCTTGACCGCTTTGAACAACGTCTATGGTGGAATGTTGTCAGCAATGAATATCAAGGCATAATTCTACTCAATGCGATTGTATAACATAAGAAAGGAGTAAGAATTATGGCAGGCTATAAAGAAACCCCAAGACAGAAGATGATCGGTATGATGTACCTGGTCTACACTGCCTTGTTAGCTATGAATGTCTCGAAAGACATCCTCGATGCCTTCGACACAGTGAATGCGGGTGTTCAAACTACGAACATCACCCTCTCCCAGCAAATCGACCAGAAGTATGCTGCTTTTGAAGAACAGTATGGTCTGGACCAAGAAAAGGTCGGTCCCTATTGGGAACAAGCTCAGGCTCTGAGAGTTGAAGCCGACGATCTCGTCAACTACATCGAGGCCCTGAAATGGGACTTGGTGAAGAAAGTTGAATGTGACAAGGCCAAGACCCCGGCCGAAGCCGTGTCAATGGCTTTGGAAAACGGTTTGCTGAAATCAGCCGATACGATTGGCATGAACAATCGTAAGATCTACAACATCAACACCTCCAAGGTGAAGTCGAGAGACAACTACAACAAACCCACTGAATACATGATGGGTAACCCCGAAGGTAATGGCGTGGCTTTTGAGCTTTCTCAGAAGATCAAGCGTTTCCGTAACGAAGTGGTGAAAGCCATGGGTCCGGAGCACATCCATGAAATCGGATTGGTCACCGACAGCGTCTTTGGTTCCAAGGAGTTTGTCATGGAACAAACTGGTCTTGCCGAAAGCGCCCTGAAGAAACTGCCTTATGAAGGCAATTACTATGCCGCCAAGATGGACTATGATCCCACGTCCAACGACGCCATCCAAAAAGGTTGGGAATACCACAATTTCCACCACACCGTTTTGGTTGCTGATGTGACCTTGTTGAACAAGATCATCTCTGAGGCCCAGACCGCCGAGTTGAATGCCGTCACCGAATTGATGTCGGACATCCACGCTAAGGACTTTACGTTTGATGAAATCGGCGCCAAGGTGTTTGCTGAGAGTGGCTATCTCCTCTCTGGCCAGACCTATAGGGCTCAGGCCATGGTGACCGCTTGGAAGAATTCACAACTCACCGCCCGCGTCAAACTCGATGGTGGCGCTGAGAAAGAATATACCAGCAACGCCCAAGGCGTGATTCCGTTGGAGTGGAACGTCGGTGTCGGTTCGCACAACTATACCGGTACTATCGACATGTTGAATCCTTCCACCAACCAAATGGAAGCTTACGACTTCTCCGGTTCATTTGTTGTCGCTCCTCCCGCGGTGAGTGTTTCTGCCACCAAGATGAACGTCGTCTATCGTGGTATCGACAACCCGATCGCCGTCGGCGGTGGTGTTGGTGGTGAAATCAGCGCCAATGCCAGCAGCGGTACTTTGACCAGAACTGGCAATGGTACCTACAACCTGCGTCCCGGTGAGGCCAACGAAGTGACCATCAGCGTCAGCTCGCAAGGTTCCAGCCTCGGTAGCATGAAGTTCCGCGTGAAAGACCTGCCCAAGCCCACGGCTCTTATCCGTAACGTGGTTAATGGCCAAGTGTCGAAGAGCGCCCTGCAGGCTGCCGGTCGTGTGGAAGCCGAGATGAAGGACTTCGACTTCGACGGTGTCCACTATGACGTGGTTGGTTACACCTTCCGTTACAAGACCAAGAGTGGTACCACCAAGGAAGCCAAGGCCAACTCAGGCGGCTTTACCGATGAGATTAGGACTGCTATTAGTCAATCCAATGTTGGCGATATGTTTGTTTTCACTGCCATCCAGGTGAGAGGTAACGACGGTAAGACCAAGACCCTCGAAACGCCTATCGGTATTGAAATCAAGTAATTGAATATTTAAAACCCCAATAAGATGAAAAAGACACTTGTTTCACTGTTGACTCTTGTGGCGCTCTTCGGTAGCCTGTGCCTCAACGCTCAGACGACCGACATCAAGCCCCCGAAGAACAGCATCCTCTCGGGTCAGCAGCAAATCATGAACGAAAAGACCCCTTCGCCGCTTCCGGTGATTGATGAATCCAACATCATGTGGAAGAAGACGGTGATTAGGGAAATTGACTTCCGTCAGAAGATCAATCAAGTGTTCTACTACCCAATCAATCCGACCGAGGACTGGAGAAACCTCATCACGGTGATTTATGATGCCATCCAAAGTGGTGACATCACACCTTATCGCGTCGAGAACAACATCGACGACATGGTGACGCCCTTGACCTTGGCTGATTTTGAAAAAGAAAACACGAAGATTGGCGACCCGCCTGTCATCTGGAAAGATGGCGAGGAAGTGCCCAATGAGATCATTTTCGCTGACCGTATGCTCAATGTGACCCGTCTGCGTATCAAGGAAGACTGGTACTTCGACAAGAAGTTGTCGCAGTTCCTTGTCCGCATCATCGCCCTGGGTCCCATCGTCGTCGATGACGACGGCGGTCTGTCGCAGGTCTGTTGGATTCCTTACGAAGAGTCTCGTGACGTGCTGGCCAAGGCATTCTGCTTTAACCGCAACAACACGGCCCAGCGTCGCACCTACGATGAAATACTGCAGAAGCGTGTCTTCGACAGCTATATCATCAAGGAAGAGAACGTCTACGACCGTTACATCAACTCCTATGCATTCAACATTGATGCTCTCTATGAGTCAGAGCGTATCAAGAACGCAATGACTGACTTCGAGCAAAGCCTCTGGGAGTATTGATGGTATGCTAATGACAATGAAAAAGGACGCCACGGCGTCCTTTTTTTGTTGTCGCTTTGCGTCATTGCGAGGAGGGACGACGAAGCAATCTAGAGTAAAAGCAAATACCCTGGATTGCTTCGTTCCTCGCAATGACGCAAAGCGTGTCAAACAAAAAGAGCAGCCGATTACTCAGCTGCTCTTTTGTCGGAGTGGCCCGACTCGAACGGGCGACCGCTTGCACCCCATGCAAGAATGCTAGCCAACTGCACCACACCCCGATTGCATTTGCGGCTGCAAAGATACGAATGTTTTTCATACGATGATCCACTTTCCGAAAAAAAAGTTATTTTTGCAGAAAATAACTCTAACTGAACAACTGACAACTAATAACTGACAACTATGGAAAAAGTTGAATGTCTGATAATTGGCTCAGGCCCTGCGGGCTATACAGCCGCTATTTATACTTGCCGCGCCGACGTGAAAACTGTCGTCTACGAGGGTATGCAACCCGGCGGTCAACTCACCCAAACCACCGAAATCGAGAATTTTCCAGGTTATCCCAAGGGGATTAATGGTCCTGACATGATGGAAGACATCCGCCAGCAGGCACTTCGTTTTGGCGCTGAGATACGCGAAGGCGAGGTGACAGCTATCGATGTCAGCCAACGTCCCTTCAAGGTGACGACGGAATACGACGGTGAGATTTTGGCCGACTCCATCATTGTCTCTACGGGTGCTGCTGCACGCTATCTTGGCTTGCCCACGGAAGAGGAATTCAAGGGTGGTGGCGTGTCGGCTTGTGCCACATGCGACGGCTTCTTCTATAAAGGCAAGGATGTGGCAGTGGTCGGCGGTGGCGACACGGCCTGCGAGGATGCCACTTATCTGGCCAAGCTCTGCAACAAGGTCTATCTCATCGTCCGCCGCGACGTGTTGCGTGCCTCCAAGGCCATGCAGCACCGTGTGCTCAACACGCCTAACATCGAAGTGCTATGGAAGCACCAGACCAAGGAACTCTTCGGCGAGCAGCAGGGCTTCATGAAGAAGCTGAAAGGTGCAGTTTTGTACCATAGCGACACCAAGGAGGAACGTACTATTTACGTGGACGGTTTCTTTGAGGCCATCGGCCACACGCCCAACACCGAGCCTTTCAAGGGCATCCTCGACATGGATGAGGAGGGCTACATCATCACCAAGCCCAAGTCGACGGCCACCAACGTGGAAGGCATCTTCGCCTGTGGCGACTGCCAGGACCGCATCTACCGTCAGGCCATCGTAGCTGCCGGAACGGGTGCCATGGCCGGCATTGAGGTGGAGCGGTTCCTCATGGGCCATTAATCTACGACGCTTCGCGTCATTGCGAGGAGGAACGACGAAGCAAATCGAAGATTCAACGGAGTTAATCTAGACATGAAGCTTCTGACAGAAATAAGTATTAATCCTTTGGAGCAGACCATCCATTATGGCGATGGTCTGCTCTTCCTAGGCTCATGCTTTGCCGACGAGGTGGGCGGCATTTGCCGTGGCTTGGGCTTCGATGCCCTTGTGAATCCTTTTGGCGTGCTCTACAACCCCGCCAGCATCGCTCAGTCGGTGGAACGGTTAAATAGTGGTATACCCTTCAGCCACGATGAAGTGATTAGGGTAGGCGAGGGACAATACTGCACTTTCAGCCACAATACGGCGTTTTGGAGGCCCTCTGAAGAAGCGCTGCTGGAATATGTCAATTTGTCACTTGGCACAGCCCAGGAGCATTTTGTGATGGCGAAATGGGTCATCGTCAGTTTGGGCACCTCGTGGGTGTTCCGAAACAAGGGAAACGGCCAGGTGGTCTCCAATTGCCACAAGTTGCCTGCCGATCAGTTTGAAAGACATTTCCTGTCGGTGGAGCAATCTTCGGAATACCTTTCAGGAATCGTTCACCGGCATCCCGAAAAGCAGTTTATCTTCACCGTTTCGCCCTTGCGCCATTTGAAGGACGGTTTGCATGAGAATCAGTTGAGCAAGGCAGCGCTGTTGCTTGCTGTAGACCAAGTGTGCAGGCAATATGGCAACGCGCATTATTTCCCAGCTTACGAAATTCTCTTGGACGAGTTGCGCGACTACCGTTTCTACAAGGAAGACATGGTGCATCCCACCGAGCAAGCCGTGCAATACATCTGGGAACGCTTCACGGATTTCGCTGTTGACCCTAAGGAAAAGCCTGCTATGCAAGCCGTTGCCGAGTTGCGGAAGATGCTCAAACACAAGCCACTATTTCCAGAAAGTGAGACTTATAAGAGGTTTGAATCGCTGAAAGAGGAGAGAATCTGTGCGATGAAGAGAGATTTTCCTAGGGTTCGCATTAATAATTTGAGCGAATAACTCTCTGTTTCCCAAATTATTCGTACTTTTGCCGCCCATTCCGCGACGGAATGGATTTTTTATCATTAATACTTTATTATAAATGACTGAAAACGAAAGATCTGGCAAGCGTCCGCGCACCAGAAAGCCTGCTGATGAAGAATTCCAGCAGAGAAGGTCCTTCAAATTCTATCACCGCGACGGTGACGAGGAAGGACGCGAAGAGAGAAGCTTTGGCGACAAGCCGAGAGGTGAACGCCGATTTGATGACAACCGTGGCGACCGTAGGTTCGGCGACCGTAAGTTCGGTGACCGTCCCCGCCGCCGCTTCGACGACGAAGAACGTGGTGAAGGCCGTCGTGACGACCGCCCGCGCCGCCGCTTCGACGATGACGAGCGTCCGCGCCGTCGTTTTGATGACGACAAGCCGCGTGAGCGCCGTTTCCACGACGACGACCGCCCACGTCGCCGCTTCGACGACGATGAAAAACCGCGCCGTCGCTTTGATGACGACAAGCCGCGTGAACGCCGCTTCCATGACGACGACCGTCCACGTCGCCGTTTCGACGACGATGAAAAACCCCGTCGCCGCTTTGATGACGACAAACCCCGTGGCGAACGTCGTTTCGACGACCGCCCTCGCCGTAGGTTTGACGATGACGACCGTCCGCGCCGCCGTTTCGACGACGACAAGCCGCGTGAGCGCCGTTTCCGTGACGATGAGCGTCCCCGTGGAGGCCGCCGCTTCGACGACCGTCCGCGCCGCCGCTTCGATGACGAAGAAGAACCACGTCGTGGCCGCAAGGGCTATGTCCGCGAGAAAGACCCGCTGTACGACCGCCCGAAAGCCACTGGCGAAATCCGTTTGAATAAATACCTGGCCGACTGTGGCATCTGCTCACGCCGCGAAGCCGACGACCTGATCAAGGCCGGCTGCGTGGAGGTGAATGGCGAAGTGATCACCACCATGGGCTACAAGGTGAAGACCGACGACAAGGTGGTGTATGGTGGCCAGACCCTTAACCGCGAGAAGCTCCGCTATATCCTGCTCAACAAGCCTAAAGGCTTTATCACCACGTCCGACGACCCGTATGAGCGCGACACCGTGATGGAACTCGTCAAGAATGCCTGCCCCGAGCGCGTCTATCCTGTGGGCCGTCTCGACAAGCAGACCACGGGCTTGCTGCTGTTTACCAACGACGGCGACCTGGCCAAGAAACTCACCCATCCGAGCAGCGAGATCCCGAAGCTCTACCATGTCATCCTTGACAAGCCCTTGACCAAGAACGACATGCTGCGCATCTCTGAAGGCATTGAGTTGGATGACGGTCCCATCGCCGCCGACAACATCGCCTATGACCAGGATGACGACAGCAAGAAGAGCATCGGCATCGAACTCCACTCGGGCCGCAACCGCATCGTTCGCCGCATCTTCGAACATCTCGGCTACGAAGTGACCAAGCTCGACCGTGTGATGTTTGCTGGTCTCGATAAATATAAACTGCCCCGTGGCGAGTGGCGTTTCCTCACCGACCTCGAGGTAGCGAATCTGAAGAAAGTTGGAAATTGAACGAGATTACCAAACAATTCATCAGGGAAAACCTGAATACCGACGTGCCGACGCTCGCCTTGAAAAAGGCGCCCGTCGGCATTGACGTTTCTTTGGCATTGCGGCAAATTGAGGCACGACAACTCCTACAGAAAAAAGTGCCGTCGTGGAGCGAGAACGAAGACCTGCTCTTTCCTGCCCATCTTTCCCTTGAGCAATGCTCGTCGGAAGCCAGCGCGCAATACAAGGCCAGTCTGCTGCAAGGACAAACCTTTGCCGACTTGACAGGCGGATTGGGCGTCGACACCTATTTTATATCACAGCATTTTCAACAAGCTGAGTATGTTGAACGGCAAGCTGAACTTTGTGACTTGGCCCGACATAATTTTGAAGTGCTGAAGACCCGAGTGAACGTATGTAACGAAACGGCAGAGGAGTATTTAAACCATTGTTTACCAAAGAATTGTATCTTTATTGACCCCGCCCGTCGCGATGCCTACGGACGCAAGGCCGTTTCCATCAGCGACTGCACCCCCGACGTGGCTGCCTTGCAGGATTTGTTGCTTGAAAAGGCTGAAATAGTGATGGTCAAGTTGTCGCCCATGCTTGACATCAGCAAGGCTTTGACGGAGTTGCAGCATGTGAAGGAAGTGCATGTGGTGGCCGTCGCCAACGAATGCAAGGAATTGGACCTTGTCATGCAACGAGGTTTTGAAGGTGAACCTCAATTTGTCTGCGTTAACTTGTTGACTTCTCAGCCGGAGTTGAGATTCACCCAAGAGGAAGAACGCAATGGTATCGGCCGCATCGCTGATGGCGTATCCCATTACCTCTACGAGCCCAATCCCGCAGTGCTGAAAGCGGGATGCTTCAAACTGCTGACGCATCGATATGATGTATTTAAATTGCATAAAAACAGTAATTTATATACCTCTGTGCAACTTGTTCCCGACTTTCCAGGGCGCATTTTCGAAGTGGAAGGCTGGGCACCTTATAATAAAAAAGTACAACAGACTTTGCTTCGCGACGTGGACAAGGCCAGTATCGCCGTGCGCAACTTCCCGCTGTCGGTGGCAGAGCTTAGGAAGTCCTTGAAAATTGGCGACGGCGATGAGACATATTTGTTTGCTACCACGTTGAAAGGGGAGCAGAAGGTCGTCATACGCACAAAAAAAACCGCATCTTAAAGTGCGGTTTCATGTGTTTTAAAATTGGAAGAAAATCATCTTCTGTCAGGGATTCCGAACTTGTTCCACCAGGTTTGGTCATACTTGTTCTTGATGGCTTTTTTGACCGTTTGGGTGCGATTTTTCAAGGTGTTCAAGGCAGCATGAGCCTCTTCGGTTTTCTTGCGAAGGTCCTCTTGCATCTTGTCCATTTCGGCCGAAAGTGATTCGAGGCGTTTGCAGTCTTCTTCGAGTTTCTGTATCACGCCATCCTCGACGCCGGCCTCACGACCCAAGCGCTGGTTTCGTTTTACTCCTGTCAGAATCAGTTTTGATTTTTCAAGTTGGTCTTTAAAAATTTGATACATGGTGTTTTACAATTTGTATCCTTTCAATTGGGATGGTTTTAAAATTGGAAATGCAAAAATAGGAAAAAACTCGTATTTTTGCAAGCCAAAAAGTTTTTGCAAATGTATGCTCTCTTCAAGAAAGAAATCAGCAATTTTCTCAGCTCGCTGATAGGCATCATGGTGATTGTGGTCTTCCTCCTCATCACCGGTCTTTTCCTTTGGGTGTTCCAAAGCGACTTCAACGTGCTGAACTATGGCTATGCCAACCTCGACAGCCTCTTCGTCCTGGCCCCTTGGGTGTTCCTGTTCTTGGTGCCCGCGGTGACGATGCGCAGCTTTGCCGAGGAAAACCGTACAGGCACCATCGAGATGTTGGTCACCAAGCCTCTTTCGGACTGGCAAATCATCTGGGCTAAGTTTTTGGCGGGCGTGGCTCTCGTGTTGCTCGCGCTGATACCGACTTTCATTTACTATTTCTCGGTTTATCAACTGGGCTTGCCCAAAGGCAACCTTGACAGCGGCGGCATTTGGGGTTCTTACATCGGTCTGTTTCTGTTGAGTTCGAGTTTCGTGAGTATCGGCGTGTTCTGTAGCTCGCTGACCAACAACCAGATATTGGCTTTCATCATCTCGGTCTTCCTCTGTGGCTTCCTGCTGATAGGCTTTGAGTTCATCTATTCGCTTTCGTTGTTCGGAAGGGTCGACTTGTTTATCCAGCAACTGGGCATGAACGCCCATTATAGCTCGCTGAGTCGTGGCGTGGTCGACACGCGCGACGTGTTGTATTTCTTGAGTGTGATAGCGCTGTTCCTCAGTGCTACGAAATTGGTTTTGGCAAGCCGCAAATGGTAAGGAGGTGAGAGATGGAAAACAAGCGTAAGAATCTGAAAAAGAATCAAATTGTTGCCTTCTTGATTACGGCAGTGATTGTGGTAGTGCTCAACGTGATTGGCTCGTTTGTCTTTACCCGTTTCGACTTGACAAGCGAGAAACGCTATACCCTGTCGCCAACGACGAAAGAAATCCTCGGCGACCTCAATGACTATGTCTATTTCAAGGTGTATCTCGAAGGCGATTTCCCGGCGGGTTTCAAGAAGTTGCGTCGTGAGACCAAGGAGATGTTGGATGAATTTCGTGCCTATACGAAATACATCGATTATGAGTTTATTAATCCTTCCGAAAGCTCCGATGCCGCTGAACGCAACGACACCTATAAGCAACTTTATCAGGCCGGCCTGAACCCCACCGACATGGTGGTCAAGAACAGCGACGGCTCATCGAGGCAAATGGTGATTTGGCCAGGGGCTTTGGTGAGTTACCGCAACAATACGGAAATCGCCATCGATTTGCTTGAAAACCAGTTGGGACAGTCGTCTGAAGACGCATTGAACGCCTCGATGCAGAACCTGGAGTTCCGTCTTATCGACGCGGTGAAGAAGGTGACGCGATTGCAGAAACCTAACGTCGCTTTCATCCAAGGCCATGGCGAGTTGGGCGTGCAGGATCTGTACGACATCATCCAGACATTAGGCCAAAACTATAACGTGGATACGGTGACCATCAATGGCAGGATTGATGCTTTGATACACCGTACTCAGCACGAAGACAGGGAAGTGAAGGCCTTTGTCTCCTATGATGCCATCATCGTCGCCAAGCCGACCCAACCGTTCGACGAGAAAGACAAGTTCCTCATCGACCAGTACATCATGCATGGGGGCAAGGCGCTGTGGCTTGTGGAACCTGTCTATGCCACTATGGACAGCCTTCAAAACCAAGAGTCGACCATTGGTTTGGAACAAGATCTCAACCTCGATGACATGCTCTTCAAATACGGTGTGCGCCTCAACCGCGACTTGCTCCTCGATTTGAATTGCGCCGCCCTTCCCATCCGCACGGGACAGGTGGCAGGTCAGGCCCAGCTTGAGTTCTTCCGTTGGTACTATTTCCCCTTGCTGCAGGCCGCATCCGAACATCCCATGGTGCGTAACATGAATGCCATTAAGGCCGACTTCGTCAGCTCCGTGGATGCCACTACTTCTGCCAACGGCATTGAACAGATACCGCTGCTCAAGACCTCGGACTACACTAAGGTGTCAGGGACTCCGGTGTTCATCACTCTGGCGATGCTGCGTCAAGCACCCGACAAACGCATGTTTAGCTCCAAAGGCAAGAACGTGGCCTATCTGCTGAAAGGCACTTTCCCGTCGTTGTACGCCAACCGTATCCCGCAGGAAATCGTCGACGACCAAGCCACCGATTTCATGGAGGAAAGCAAGCCCACTGCCATGATTGTGGTGACCGATGGCGACATTATTCGTAACCAAATCGACATCAAACGAAAGACCCCGCTGCCCTTGGGTTATGACCAATACACGCAAAACACTTATGCCAACAAGGAATTCATCGAAAACGCCATCAGCTATTTGGTGGACGGTGAGGGCTTGATCGACATCCGCTCGCGCGAGCTGAAAGTACGTCTGCTTGATGTGACCAAAATCAACCAAGAGAGAACGAAATGGCAAGTCATCAATACCGTGGTACCTATTGCACTGATTATCGCTTTGGGCTTTGTCATGGCGTTCGTCCGAAAGAAAAAATATAGCAAACAATAATCCACATGAAGAAAAATAACCGCATCACCCTTATTATTGCCGCATTGCTGGTGGTTATCGCCGGCGTGCTGATATGGAACAACCGTTACCTCTCCACGATTCAAGGCGAGTCGTCGGATTTCCAAGTTTGGGATACGGCATCTGTGACGAAAATCTATCTCGCCGACCGCAGGGAAAACGAGTCGTTGCTCGAACGCCATGAGCAAGGCTGGACCTTGAATGGCACCTATAAGGCGCATCCCAAGCAGGTAAGCTATCTGCTGACCACCTTATATAAGATCCGTGTCAAGATGCCTGTGTCGGTGGCCAGTCACGACAACATCGTCAAGCAGTTGGCTGCGCAAAGCACCAAGGTGGAGATCTATCAGATTGTGCCGACCATAAATCTGTTTGATAAGATTAAGCTGTTTTACCGCGAGAAGCGTACCAAGGTGTTTTATGTCGGTGATGCCACCATGGACAACAGCGGCACTTTCATGCTGAAAGAAGGCGCTGACAAGGCTTATATCGTTTACATCCCTAGTTTCAGAGGCTTCATCTCGACCCGTTTCACCGCCAACCCCGACGATTGGCGTGACCATACCGTTTTCCATGCGAATTTGTCCGACATCCAGTCGGTTCAAATCGATTTCAACGAAGACCCTGAAGGCAGCTTCCGCCTCGACAACATCGGGAAGCACCAATATAAGCTCACGCGTCTTTGCGACAACCAGGATATGCCGTTCGATACGCTGAGGGTCATCAATTTCTTGTCGTCGTTCGGCAACCTCAAGTTCGAGGCGTTGTTCACCAACACCTTGCCGCAAGAACGTATCGACTCCATCACGCATTCTACTTATGTGCATAATGTGGTGCTGACCGTCAAGGATGGCACGACCCAGGACATGAAGACGTTCAGGAAGCTGGTGCTGAATGGTGTGAACGACTTTGGCGGTGACTACGGCGATGAAGACCACGACCGCATGTATGCGCTGATTGAAGACGGGGCTGACTTTGTGCTCATCCAAAACTACGTCTTCGACAAGGTGCTGCACGACGTTCGTTATTTTGACCCACGCACACCTATCTATGAAAACACGGGATATTGGGAGGAAGTCAAATAACAAGTCAGCCTCCTATGTCATTCCTGCATGGGCAAGTGCGTTGGAGAGGCGTCTATAGGAGCTGGATAAAGAAGCAATAACCTATTTCTTCTTCAGCAGCCCTACCATCTTGAACCCCACATCCGTGAAGACAATCTGTGCATTGCCATTACGTTCGATGTGACGTATGGCTTCCTCGAAAAGCGCAGCGATTTGTGCCAGATTGGCAGGGTTGACGAAAGGTGCAAACTTCGAGTTGAAGGTCTTTTCGTCTTCAGGTAGCATCACGATTTCCGCAAGGTTGTTGTTGAACAACAACGAGTTGCGGACGATACGCAGACCGTATTGCAACAACTCCTTCTGTTTCTCACGACCTATGGTTTTTATGTTGGCTGAGAAGTCAATCAGTTCGGAATAGGCCCCACGGAAGCAGAGACGCATCCATTGCTGGAAGGTGGCGAAGAAGAACTTGTGGTCTTCAAAGTCCTTGAACGATTGGCAGGCCGTCAGCCAGTTGCCTTCCGATACCATGGCGGCGTCATGGGCCTGCTTGGGGTCGCAGCCATAGCGTTGTTGCAAAGCCGTTTCGATGGAGGTGGTGTCGAGGGCCGGGATTTTGACCAAGGCCGTGCGCGACTTGATGGTGGCCAACAAGTCTTCGGGGTCTTCTGCGATGAGCAGGAAGACGGTCTTCTCGGGCGGTTCCTCAAGGAGTTTCAGCAGTTTGTTGGCCGTCTCCGCACGCATTTTCTCGGCCATCCAGATGATGGCGATTTTGTACTCGCCCTCGTAGGATTTCATGCTGAGTTTGCGGAGCAGAGAGGCCGCGTCGCGCACCGACATATAGCCTTGCTTGTTCTCGATGTCGAGGAAGGCGTACCAATCGTTGTCGCTGAAATAACCGTCGTTTTTTAGGGCAAACTCACGCCATTCCTCCATGAAGAGGTCCGATTCCGGGTTGCTCTTGACGCTTTTGGTGGTGTTGGTCGGCATGACGAAATGCAGGTCGGGATGCACCAATTTCTGCACTTTTTGGCAGGTGGGGCACACGCCACAGCTGTCGGTCTCGGTGCGGTTCGGGCAGAGGATATATTGGGCGTAGGCCAAGGCCAAAGGCAGTTTCCCGCTTCCGGCAGGACCCAAAAAGAGTTGTGCGTGAGAGACATGGTTTTCCCTCACACTCTGGATAAGCCTTTGTTTGATGGCGGATTGGCCGATGACGTCTTTGAATTGCATAGTGACTCTATTTCGGGGTCAAAATTACAATAATTCCGCGTTGGTTGGTTGTCATAACGAATTAAAACGTAAATTTGCACCAAAATTCAACGCATCATGTTAAGCGAACAGGAACAAATCAGAAGAAATTCGTTGGCCGAACTCTACAAGCTCGGCATCAACCCGTATCCGCAGGCCACGTTCCCCGTGAGCGTGTTCACCACGGACATCCTCAACCAATTTGACGACAACAACCCCGACCAATTCCAAGAGGTCACCCTCGCTGGCCGTATCATGA
>CACYHX010000036.1 GCA_902774365.1 uncultured Bacteroidia bacterium
CTCTTCTTTGGTTTAGCTTTTCTCATGTCTTTTAAGTCTTTCTGTTTTGACTAATCGTTATTTCTTTGCGGCTTGTTTGGGTCGTTTAGCACCGTACTTCGACCTGCGCTGGCGGCGACCTTCAACACCAGAGGTATCCAAAGCACCTCTAATGATGTGATAACGCACACCCGGCAAATCCTTAACACGACCTCCTCTGATCATCACAATGCTGTGTTCCTGCAAGTTGTGGCCTTCACCGGGGATGTAGGCGTTGACCTCCTTTTGGTTGGTCAGACGGACCCTAGCGACCTTACGCATTGCTGAGTTAGGCTTCTTGGGGGTCGTCGTGTAAACACGAACACATACACCGCGACGTTGTGGGCTAGCATCCAATGCAGGAGACTTGCTCTTGTCGATCAATTTTTGGCGCCCTTTGCGCACTAATTGTTGAATAGTCGGCATTTTTAATTTGTTAGGTTTAATTTGTTAGTTATTTAATCCGTTGATATGGAATTATTTACAAACTCGTACCAAACTGGCCGAGGGCAGCACTTTTCGAGATGTAGTCAGGGAACATAATAAGCCTAGGACGGCTTAGAAGTCTATAAAACCCACTCCGTGACGAATTTTACGCTTGATTTTGGCGTCACTTCGTGTAGAAACCTATTGCGTTTTACCTTATCAGGTTCCTTAACTATATCATTTTCAAGGGCAAGCCCTCATTCAATTCAGCGGGTGCAAAAGTACAACTTTTTTCAATACGCCGCGCACTTTTTAAAATTTGTTGAAACAACTATTTATTTACTTGCTTTTCAGTGATTTATAACTGTTGAAAACTTTATCTTACACATAAAAAAAGCGTCTTTTTTGACCTGTTTTTGTCGAAAAAGACGCCTATTCAACACGAAATCGACCGTCTATAGATTCCCTTCCTACGCACATTTTAGCGCTGGAATGACATAGACGGTCGATTTCTAAGACCTTTTTTCAATACTTCACGAAGCGGTCTTCACCGTTGCTCAAGCCGAGCAGGTCGCTGCGGCCGAAAAGCAGGAAGATCTTGCGGTCCCAGATGAGTTCCCACAGGATGCGGCTCACGCGCACCTGCTCCTCGGGAGCCAACTCCTCGCTCGTGATGATGGTGTCGGCCGGAATCTTCACCTTGTTTTCCTGAAAGCCCAGCTGGATGATTTGATAGCACAGGCTGACAAATGTGATGCCCGTCGTCTTGTCGCGACCGTCCATCACCATAAGGATTCTTTCTCTCATTTCCTCATTGTCGTAAAGGAGATGAATTGGATTGGTGTCGTATTTCATGGTGCTTATGTTTTAGTTGATGATGCAAATATAGGGTTTTTCTTTAAACACGCAACATTTTTTACACCTTATATTAATATAGGCTCCAAAAATCGGAAAGAGTTTCTTACCTTTGCACCCAAAATCAAGCATAATGGTTACCGAATTATTGGTCATCTGGATTGTAGCCGTGGTGGCTTTCTTCACGCTCTGGGCAATTCTCGCCAAAGTCGTGCAAAAGATTAGCGAGCGGAAAAGGCACGACGAAGACACCCCAAAAGACCAAACCGACGAAACCCCAATCCAAGACCCTTAAATCTTTGAATATTAAATCTTTAAATCCCCAAATATGAAATACGACGTCATCGTTATCGGCAGCGGCCCGGGAGGCTATGTGGCTGCCATCAGAGCATCACAACTTGGAAAGAAGACCGCCGTGGTCGAGAAGGCTGAAGTGGGCGGCATCTGCCTCAACTGGGGCTGCATCCCCACCAAAGCCCTGCTGAAGAGCGCACAGGTCTACACCTATATCAACCACGCCGAGAACTACGGCATCAAGGTGGAAGGCGAAGTGAAACCCGACATGGAGGCCGTCGTGGCCCGCAGCCGCGGCGTGGCCGACACCATGAGCAAGGGCGTGCAGTACCTCCTCAAGAAGAACAATGTCGACGTCATCGCCGGCTACGGCAAGCTGACCGCCGACAAACAGGTGGAGGTCACCGACGCCGAAGGCAACGCCACCCTCTACGAAGCCGACCATATCATCCTCGCCACCGGCTCACGCGTGCGCGAGCTGCCCGCCCTGCCCATCGACGGCAAGAAGATCATCGGCTACCGCCAAGCCCTCGTCCTCGACAAGCTGCCCGAGAGCATGGTGGTCGTCGGCTCAGGCGCCATCGGCTCCGAGTTCGCCTTCTTCTTCACCAGCATGGGTGTGAAGGTCACTTTGGTTGAGTTCCTGCCCAACGTGGTGCCCAACGAAGACGAAGAAGTCTCCAAGCAAGTGGAACGCGCCTTCAAGAAACTGAAGATGACCGTGATGACCGAAGCCTCGGTGACCCACGTCGACACCACAGGCGAGAAGTGCGTGTGCACCATCGCTACCAAGAAAGGCGAGAAGACCGTGGAGGCCGACATCGTCCTCAGCGCCGTCGGCGTGCAGACCAACATCGACAACCTCGGCCTCGAAGAACTCGGCATCACCACCGAGCGCGGCAAGGTCAACGTGGACGAATGGTACCGCACCAACGTGCCGGGCGTCTATGCCATCGGCGACATCGTGCACGGTCCCGCCCTGGCCCACAAGGCCGACCACGAAGCCACCATCTGCGTGGAGAAGCTCTGCGGCCTCGACCCCAAGCCTTTGAACTACGCCAACATCCCCGGCTGCACCTACACCACACCCGAAATCGCCTCCGTCGGCCTGAGCGAAGCGAAGGCCATAGCAGCAGGCTATGAGGTGAAAATCGGCAAGTTCCCCTTCACCGCCTCGGGCAAGGCCACCGCTGCCGGCAACCGCGACGGCTTCATCAAGGTCGTCTTTGACGCCAAGACCGGCGACTGGCTGGGCTGCCACATGGTCGGCGACAACGTCACCGAGATGGTCGCCGCTGCCGTGCTCTGCCGTGAGCTGGGCGCCAAGGGCGAAGACATCATCCACGCCGTATTCCCCCACCCCACCATGTCGGAAGGCATCATGGAGGCTGCGGCCGCGGCGTATGGTGAATGCGTTCATTTATAATCATTTGGTTTGTAGAGACGCGATTAATCGCGTCTCTACCAGCCCAAACGAAACATTATGGAAATCATAGAAACCAAGATAAAAGACCTCCTCGTCATCAAGCCCGACGTGTTCTATGACGAGCGCGGTTATTTCTTTGAGAGCTACAACCGCCAGCGCTTCCTGGAGCACGGCCTCGACATGACCTTCGTGCAGGACAACGAATCGCAGTCGATGAAAGGCGTTTTGCGCGGGCTGCATTTTCAGAAGCCGCCCTTCGCCCAAGGCAAGCTGGTGCGCGTGGTGAAAGGCGCCGTGATGGACGTGGCCGTCGACCTGCGAAAGAACTCGCCGACCTATGGACAGTGGGAGTCGGTGGTGCTCACCGAAGGCAACAAGTTCATGTATTGGATCCCGGAAGGCTTCGCCCACGGCTTCGTCTGCCTCGAAGACCATTCGGTGTTCACCTACAAATGCACCAACGTCTACAACAAGGCCTCGGAAGGCAGCATCCGCTGGAACGACCCCGACCTCAATATCAACTGGGGCATCGAGGAGCCGATTCTCTCAGAGAAGGATAAAGTCTCACCCTTATTTATGGAGTTTGTTACACCATTTGAATAGTGTTGAGTTTGGAGTGGGGAGTGAGGAGTAATTAGTTTGGAGTGGGGGGTGGGGAGTAATTAGTATGATTCATCAATTAAAAGTTATACATCATGGAAAAAGAAAACACTGTAAAATTCAAGAGTAGACAATTTGCTATCGACATTATCAATCTTTACAAAAGTATAGTTGAGAACAAGAAAGAATATGTGCTTTCTAAACAGATTCTGAGAAGTGGAACAAGCATTGGCGCCAATGTAGCTGAAGCTGAAGCAGGCATTTCAAAGAAAGATTTCTTGGCCAAGATGTACATTGCCCTCAAAGAGTGTTGCGAAACCGAATTTTGGCTTGACATCATGCATGAAACAGATTATGTTGATGACAAAGCATTCAATGATTTGATGCCCAAATGCTCAGAATTAAACAAGATGCTCACAGCCATAACAAAAACAACAAAAGAATCTTTTGAATAAACGAATATCAAACTTTGGAGCACTTCGCGCAAGTTTCGCCTCGCGCTACTCCTCACTCAACACTAACCACTCAACACTAACCACTAAAAAAATGATGAGAACAAGAAACCTCCTCCTCGCCTGCGGCCTCGCTATTATATTAATAGGTGTATCCGCAGCCATCACTTTTTCGTTGGCTCAATCAAACGACGAACAGCGAGAAGAATATGTCGGCACCGACCATGAATACCTCGCCTTCGACAGCATCGACCACGACACGCACGACATCGAGCTGCCCGACGCGATGACGTTTTGCGGCGAAGAGGTGCCGCTCGACCTGTTCTATGTCAGGGAACAGCTGGAACGCGAGATCATCGTCAACTCGTACCGCCACTCCGCCACTCTCCTGCTGCTGAAACGCACCACTCGATGGTTTCCCGTCATGGAGCCGCTGATGGAAAAATATGGCCTGCCCGAGGACTTCAAATACCTCTCCATGATCGAGAGCGAGCTCACCAACGCCGTCTCACCCGCCAAGGCCGTCGGCTTCTGGCAGTTCATCAGCGAGACGGGCAAGCAATACGGCCTCGAGATCAACAAGGAGGTGGACATGCGCTACAACGTGGAGAAGGAGACCGTGGCCGCCTGCAAGTACCTCAAGGACTCGTACCGCAAGTTCGGCAGCTGGACCCTGGCGGCAGCAGCCTACAACTGCGGCAATGGACGTATCACCAAGGTGCTGGAAGAGCAACGCGTCGACTCGTACTACGACATGCAGCTGCCCGAGGAGACACAACGCTATATGTTCCGCATCCTCGCCCTCAAGCTCATCACCGAGAACCCCGAGAAATACGGCTACCAGATCAGCGACAACGGATGGTACCCGCCCTACGAGACCAAAACCGTCACCGTCACGGAGTCGATTCCCAGCCTCGTGGACTTCGCCTACGAACAAGGCACCAACTACAAGATGTTGAAGTATTACAACCCCTGGCTGCGTAGCAACACGTTGACCATCTCAGCGGGCAACAGCTACGACATCAAGATCCCGACGGGGAAATTCGCCAAGACCCATGGCAAGATGAGGTCACTGTAACTGACCGGCGACGACCTCGGCGAGGTCCTTCACCGCCACAGGCGACTTCCTGGCGAAGGTCTTCAGACACAACGGACAAGCTGTCACGATCTCATCAGGTTGGTTGAACATCAGATCAGCGACGGAATTCTCAGTGATTTCGTCGCGTTCTTTTTGCGTCAGGTTGAAGCTGCCCAGGCTACCGCCACAGCAGATGCTCAACTCTTTTTCCGATTTCGCCTTACGCAGATGGCCTACGTTTTCAAGTACTTCGCGAGGCTCGTCGTACACGCCGAAGGCTCTTCCCAACTCGCAGGGGTCGTGATAGACGTAGTTGACGTCGTTCTTGCCGACCTTCAGCTTGCCATGCTTGAGAAGCGCGTCGATATACTGCGTATGATGCAGGATCTCAACGCCTTCAAGATGATACTCCTCTTTGAAGACCTTATAGCATATCGGGCAGGATAGCACCAGCTTGGTGGCACCAGAGGCCTTGATGAGCTCGGTGTTTTTCGCCATCATGGCTTGCGCCTCGGCCGTCTTGCCGCTCAACAGCATCGGGCGACCGCAGCAGACGCCGCCGTCCTTGTCCAAAAACTCATACTTCTCGCCCGCCGCCTCCATGATTTGCTTCATGGCACGCATGATCTTGGGCGTGAGCTGGGTCATGCAGCCGGCGAAATAGAGGACACAGGCTTTTTTGTCGGACACATTCGATGTGTCCGTACAGGTATATCCGTCTAGATAGGAGTGGTCGCTATGGATCTGATACGGCACGGCCTCGCGTTGGCTCATCTTGATGTCGCACGACTCGATGCTCACAGGGCATACCGCCACGCATTTGCCGCACTGCATACAGGTCTCGGCGATACGCTGGGCCTCTTCCTTGTCGCCATTCCTCAGCTTCTTCATGAAATACGCCGAGGTGTTGCCGCTGTTGCTGTCGTTGACGCTCATCGGGCAGGCGTCGATACACAGGCCGCAGCTCGGGCAGGAATAGAGTTGCGCCAGGGCATAGCCCTTACGAGGCTCACGGGGTTTCAATCCCGCATGACGCAAGAGGATAAACAAGGCCTCCGTCGGGATGTGCATGTAACGCGTGAAGGGCAGCATGAACATAAAGATGCACAAGTCGATGGAATAGATCCACCAGAAGGCCATGATGTTCGTCTTTTCGGCGATGAGTCGGAAGGGGAAGATGGTCCACAAGGCGAAACGGATCATGTTGTCAGCAAAACCGAACTTCGTGACGCGCTTCACCCCTACTATCTTCGAATGGATCTTTTTCACCACGGCAATCAGGATGCCGCTGATGATCATCAGGAGGAAGAAGTCCATCAGGAAGGCAAAGACCGGCGTCTCGGTGGCGAAGAACTTGTAGAAAATCGGGTAATAGAAGTTGGGCAGCATGCCTTGAACGCCTTCCACCTCAACGCCTTGCAACGGCTTCAAGGCAAACAGCATGACATGGCCTATCACGATAATCATAAACCAGCCAAAGGCGATGGCTGTGTGCATGTAGCCGAGAATCGGGTTGCGTTTCCAGATCTTCACATGGAACAGGCAGTCGCCAAACAAGTCGCGGACGTTGGCCCATGCCGTCTTCGGCGTCACCAGTGAGCGCCAGAATTTCTTTCGGTCGTCTTTCGGCAGTTGGCCGATGACGCGTAAAAGTCCCACGACGCAGTAGGTCAGCACGAACGCCATGCCGATCACGAAGGGGAGCACAAAAGGATGGAATATCTGTGGGTTCATCGTGTAATGTCTAACAAAATCTTACGGATGTTGATGCCGCGCGGACACACGAGGGTGCACTTGCCGCAGAGCATGCAACGCTGAATCATTTTCTTGGCCTCGTCTTCCTTGCCTCGCTGCAGCATCAGAAGAATTCGGCGGAAGCTCATCTCGGTGAAGTGGCCTGCCGTGCAGGTGGCCGTGCATGAGCCGCATGCGATGCAGGTGTTGATGTCAGGGTTGGTCTCCTTCAGGCGGTTGAACGTCGTCAGGTCGACGCTGTCCATCTTGACATGCGAGCTGGGTGACAAACAGAAACCGAAATCCATGTTACACCTTATTAATATAGTTATACACTTGTACCGCCACCGAGCGGGCCTCGCCGATGGTGTCGGGCAGCGACTTGGGCGCGGTGCAGGCACCGGCGACGAAGACGCCGTCCTGGGCGGAGTCGTTCATACCAAGATACATGTCCTTGTTCTGCATGAAGCCGTCGCTGTTGTTGCCCACGCCGAGCTTCTGCTGTATCGCGTCGATGCTCTTGTTTTTCTCCATCGAGCACATCAACACGAGCACGTCGAGGGTCATCTTCAAAGGCTTGCCAAACAAGGTGTCCTCCGCCTTGATGACGAGTTTGCCATCCATGTCTTCCGACACCTCGCAGACACGGCCACGGATGCACTTCACGTCGAAGTCGCGCTGCGTCTTGAGGTATAGGTCCTCGTAGCCCAGGCCAAACATACGCAAGTCCATGTAGAAGGTGTAGACCTCAGCATCGGGAAACACCTCCTTGATCTCGCAGGCCTGCTTCAACGCCGTGGTGCAGCACACCTTCGAGCAGTAAGTGTTGCAGACCTTCACGTCGCGGGCGCCCACGCAGTGCACGAAGCCGATGCGCTTCGGGTTGTTGATGCGAGGGTCCTTGCCCGTCCTGAAGAACTTCTCCAACTCGACGCTGGTCATCACGTTGTTATAGATGCCATAGCCATATTCCTGCTTCCGCTCGGCCTTGAAGATGTCGAAGCCCGTGGCCAAAACCACGGCCTTGGCGTCGAGGGTCTCGCCATTGCTCAATACGGCATGGAAGCCACCTCCCGTGCGTTGAATGTCTGTGACTTCGGTATTCAGATAGGTCTTGACGTCTTTTACCCTGTCAAGCATGGCGTCCATCACATCCTTAGCGGGATGGAAGGCGGGAAACAGCCTGTCCCACTGTGCGACATGGCCACCCAGCGCCTCGCTCTTCTCGACGATGACGGGATACATCCCCATCTGCTGCAATTGCGCGGCGGCCTCCATTCCGGCGGCGCCACCGCCAATGATTAAGATATTCTCTTTCATAAGTAAGTGTTCAGAATTAATCCTTGATTTCATGGCTGTCAGCTATCAGCCGTCAGCTATCAGCATCGTTGGAACCAAGCTGACTGCTGATGGCTGAAAGCTGAAAGCCAAAACGTCGATTTATAAACTCTATTTACTCATTTTCTCAAACTGATTTGATACACGACGGACACATCGGCTGACCCAGGTCCTTGCCGTTGACGCCCTGATACTTCTTCTTCGGGTCGTAAGGGACACCCATCTTCTCGAGCAGCGGCTCGATGGCGACCTGGTGCATCTGGAGGCCAAGGTCCCAAGGGTCGTAGCCCATCACCAAGCCGGCCACCTCCTCGTAGGTCAAGGCCGGGATGCCATAGCCGTTCTTGCCGTAGGTCTTGCCCGTCTGCTCGGCGATGACATACTGCCAACGGTCGAGGAAATAGGGACAGCCCGGGCAGTTGGTGATGATCAGGTCGGGCTCGTAAGGCTCCATCGACTCGAATTTCTTGTGCGTATTCGACTCGGAATAGCCTCTGTTGGCTTGCACGAAATACTGGCGGAAGCCGAAGCCGCAGCAGTGACGGCGCTCGGGGTAGTCGACCACCTCGCCGCCCCAGGCCTCGATCATGCCGACCAAGACATGCGGATATTCGGCGCCACCGAAGCCCTTCGACGGAAACATCTTCGAATAGTGGCACCCGATATGCTCGACCACCTTCAAGGGCTTGCCCGTCTTGACGTTGACCAGCGGGAACTTCATCTGCTTGGCGATGTCGAACCTGAACTTATAGATGAGGTCGCTGGCATGGGCGAGATACTTCGGCTTGGCGAACTCCTTCTTGCACGAGTCCCAGAGGTACTGGCGGATCTTGGCCTCCAGCTCGGGATACTCATGCCAGGTCTCCAGCGTCTCGGTGTAGCACCCGAACGAGGTGATGCAGGAGCAGACGTAGTTCTCGTAGCCGCTCTCGTGCATCAACGCGAACTGGCGCGCGATGATGGTCATGGCCGTCTCCTGCGGTATCGTGTCGCTGTGATAGGCGATGCCGCCACAGGTGGTATGGTAGGGGTTCTCGTAGAAATCCTTGCCCAGCTTGTTTCGCGTGATGTCAAGAAACGTCACCTCCGAACCCGGCCAGAATGCCTGACGGATGCAGCTCCTCACGTAGAAATAATGGTCGTCAGGGATGTCTTTCTGGTAGTCCGACCAAATCTTCTGTTTTCCTTCGATTATCATTGTATTAACTAAAATCCTTTATTATTTCACATAGAACAATGAACTTGACCTTTGACCGTCATGGCGGAGGAACATCCGCCATCTCCTGAACAAGAAGGATTGTCCTTGTTTTCAGGAGATTGCGGATCAAGTCCGCAATGACGGCTTGGGGTGGGTCATGTGTCGTATGTATAAACTATATAATCTCATACTCAAAAAGCACAGCTTAATGATTCAAATGTTTCTCCCAGTCGTTTTGGGTGTAGACCTTCATGAAATACTCCTCGTCGGTGAGATGCTCCCGCTCCGCTTCTTCGTGGGCGTCGGCCAAGACTTGCTCCATCAGCTCGGTGGCACCGGTAACGTCGAAGATGTTCTTCAGCTGGTCAAGACTCTCTTTCGGGATCTTACGCAACCCGCCAGGGCCGTCGCCGTCGAGGTTGGAACCCATGCGGGCATGCAAATCATCCAGATTCTCGTTGATCCACTTGCCGACAGGGCCGAATTCCTTGTGCGTCTCGTAGTCGAAGGTGCGTGGATAGACGCAATAGCCGTAGTTTAAGATATTGGAGCACAAATCCTTAACCACGACATACTGTTGTCTCCCCTTCTCCGACTCCATATAGAGTCCGCTCCGCATCGAGAGCTTGCGCAAGGCCATGATGACCAAGCCCGGGGCATTGGCACGCGGACAGCGCGTCACGCACGACATGCACTCGCCGCAATACCATATCGTGTCGCTCTTCAGCAACTCCTCCAAATCAGCCTCGCTCTTGCGGGCCACGATGTTCACGATGTTCTTCGGGTTGTATCTGTAGAACTCGGCAGCCGGACAAACCGCAGTGCACACGCCGCAGTTCATGCAGGCCTTCATGCCCTCCTTGATCCTGTAATCCTTATATAATTCTTCAACAAGATGTCCTTTAAACCTAGCTTCCATAAATAGTAAATTGGTTTACAGTAAATATACTTACTAATGGCGTGCAAAAATACATTTTTTGATAATACCATCGAAAATTATATGTAGAAATAATCGTAACTTTGCCGCCCGAAAAAACGGAGATGAACGAATTCAGTGAAGATAAGACCTTAGAGATCCTCGGTGCTCGCGAGAACAACCTCAAGAACATCGACCTCACCATGCCGCGCAACGCCCTCGTGGTCGTCACGGGCATCAGCGGTAGCGGCAAGTCGTCGCTGGCCTTCGACACGATTTATGCCGAGGGACAACGCCGTTACATGGAGAGCTTCTCAGCCTACGCGCGACAGTTCATCGGCAACATGGAACGCCCCGACGTCGACAAGATCACTGGCCTCAGCCCCGTCATCAGCATCGAGCAGAAGAGCGTGAACAAGAACCCGCGCTCGACGGTGGGCACCATCACCGAGATCTACGACTTCCTGCGTCTGCTCTATGCCCGCATCGGCGAGGCCTATTCCTACAACACTGGCGAGCGCATGGTGCGCTACACCGAAGAGCAGATCACCGACCTTATCCTCAAGGAGTTTGACGGCAAGCGCATCAACATTCTGGCTCCCGCCGTCCGTGGCCGCAAGGGTCACTACCGCGAGCTGTTCGAGCACATCCGTCAGGCAGGCTTCACCCGCGTGCGCGTCGACGGCGAGATGCGCGAGATCGAGTTCGGCATGATGGTGGACCGCTACAAGACCCACGACATCGAGATCGTGGTCGACCGCATCGAAGTCCACGAAGACAGTCTTACCCGCATCAAGAAATCGGTGCAGACCGCTTTCCGCTACGGCAAAGGACTACTCATGGTCTTAGTCAATGATATCCCGCTCATAGATCCCATGCCCCCCACCACCCACCGCAGGGATGACATGAGCGGAGACCAACTGAACAACTCCCAACTGAACAACTCAAAACTGAACAACTCCCAACTGAACAACTCTAAACTCTCAACTCTAAACTCTCAACTACGCTACTACAGCCGCTTATTGATGTGTCCCACCACCGGCCTCTCCTACGAAGACCCCGAGCCCAACACCTTCTCGTTCAACTCGCCTTACGGTGCCTGCCCCAAGTGCAACGGATTGGGCGAAATCGCCGTCGTCGACAAGGACAAACTCATCCCCAACCCCAACCTGAGCCTCCGCAAGGGCGGCCTCGCCCCGGCAGGCGACTACAAGGCTGGCAGCTGGATCTTCAAGCAGCTGGAGGCCATAGGCCTGAAATACGGCTTCACCCTCGACACGCCGCTGAAAGACATCTCCGACGAGGCTTTGGACGTCATCCTCTACGGCACCAACGAGACCTTCGAGGTGAAACGCGAGAGCCTCGGCATCACCTCGACCTACAAGATCAACTTCGAGGGCATCATCAACTTCATCGAGAGCCAGAACAACGAAGAGGCCTCCGCCACCATCGCCCGCTGGGCCGGCTCGTTCATGAACCACGTGCCCTGCCCCGTCTGCGGCGGCACCCGACTGAAGAAAGAGGCGCAGTGGTTCCGCATCGACGGCAAAAACATCGCTGAGGTGGCCAACATGGACACCCTCAGCCTCGGCAAGTGGATCGACGAGTTACCCAGCAAACTCACTGAGAGACAAAACGACATCGCCAAGGAGATTTTGAGAGAAATCCACAAGCGCGTGCATTTCCTCCTCGACATCGGCATCGACTACCTCAGCATGAACCGTCCCGCGGCGTCGCTGTCGGGCGGCGAGGCGCAACGCATCCGCCTGGCCACACAGATCGGCTCGCAGCTGACAGGCGTCCTCTATATCCTCGACGAGCCCAGCATCGGCCTGCACCAGCGCGACAACCATCGCCTCATCGAGTCGCTCAAGGAGCTGCGCGACATCGGCAACTCGGTCATCGTGGTGGAACACGACAAGGACACCATGCTCAACGCCGACTACCTCGTCGACATCGGTCCCGGCGCCGGACGCCACGGCGGCGAAGTCGTCTTCGCCGGCACGCCTGCCGACATCAAAGACGGCCACTCCATCACCTGCGACTACCTCAACGGCAAACGCCAGATAGAAGTGCCCAAGGAACGCCGCAAGGCGTTGGCGGGACAACACCTATTAATAAAAGGTGCACGAGGCCACAACCTGAAGAACGTCGACCTCGACCTGCCCCTCGGCGTGATGGTCTGCGTGACGGGCGTCAGCGGCTCAGGCAAGTCCACCTTAATTAATGAGACCCTCTCCCCCATCCTCAGCCAACGGTTCTACCGCTCGGTGAAGGAGCCGCTGCCCTACGACAGCATCGAGGGCTTGGAGCACATCGACAAGATCATCCAAATCGACCAGGCCCCCATCGGGCGCACGCCACGTTCCAACCCCGCCACATATACTAAGGTGTTCGACGACATCCGCAAGCTGTATGGCGAGCTGCCCGAGTCGAAGATACGCAACTACAAGGCGGGGCGATTCTCGTTCAACGTCAAGGGCGGACGCTGCGAGGCCTGCAAGGGCGCAGGCCTGCGCGTCATCGAGATGAACTTCCTGCCCGACGTGACGGTGCTCTGCGAGGAATGCCAGGGCAAGCGCTACAACCGCGAGACGTTGGAGGTGCGCTACAAGGGCAAGTCGATCAACGACGTGCTCAACATGACCATCAACGAGGCCGTGGAGTTCTTCGAGAACATCCCGAGCATCGTACAGAAGATCAGGACGTTGAAAGACGTCGGTTTGGGTTACCTCACCCTCGGTCAGGCCTCCACCACCATCAGCGGCGGCGAGGCGCAGCGTGTGAAGCTGGCCACCGAGTTGGCCAAGCGCGACACAGGCAAGACGCTCTACGTGCTTGACGAGCCCACCACCGGCCTCCACTTCGAGGACATCAAGGTGCTGATGCACGTGCTCAACCAACTCGTCGACAAGGGCAACACCGTCCTCATCATCGAGCACAACATGGACGTCATCAAGATGGCGGACTACATCATTGACATGGGTCCCGAGGGCGGCGACAGGGGTGGTCGCATCGTCTGCCAAGGCACGCCCGAGGAGATCTGCACTTGCGGGGAGAGCTACACCGCCAGGTATCTGGCGGAAGAGTTGAAAGCTTAGAGGTCCCCGGCAAATCGCATTTTTCTGCCGAGGCGCAAGAGCATGACGCCGAGCGCGACAGGCAGATGCAGGCACTTGGATTGAGGATCATCCGAGTGAATGATGGCGAGGTCAGAAAAGATCCCGAGAGAATTGCGAGCTGGATCATTGAGCAGGCTGAGATGAAATAGGCAGATCCGTTTTGCATCCGTTCGCCCGGTAGGCTTCCCCCTCTCACGAGGGGGTGCCGCAAAGCGGCGGGGGAGTAAAAAACTAGCCCAGCTTGGGTCTTTTTTTACTCCCCCCTTCCCCCCTCTCAAGAGGGGGAAGCGCAAAGCGACGCGGGTGCAAAGCCATCCCAAGTCCAGTCCCAATTCCTAAATCCCAACTCTCAATTGACTTCGTCGAAATCGAAGATTGGCTAACGCCGAATTAAAATTTCAACGCAGTTAATGCTTCGCATTTCTCATTTCTCAATTGTCAAATCGAAGATTCAACGTAGTTAATTGGCAATTCTCAATTACTCCACACTCCTAACTCCCAACTCCTAACTGAACAACTGAACAACTAAACAACTCCCAACTATAAAAAAATCCTTGCATGTGAAAAAAAATTCGTATCTTTGCATCGCATTAATATGCACTTTTTATATCAACTAATTCAAAATCAATAAATTAAATAACAGTTAAACACAAAAAAAAGCAACGACAATAACCCAGCCTCACCTCCATCACCGGCGGCAACCCGCCGAGGCGCTGCAAGCGAAGGCTTTGAGAGACATAAAAACGAAAGGAGAAAAAATGTGCACAGTGAGCATAAAAGTGAACGACAACCTGCTCCAAAAGGCTTGGGCAAACATGGGCTACGACGTTGACATGACCGAGTGGATGCAGCAGCAGATGGAAGCCATCCTGATCAGGATGGCCATGGTCTCTGAAAAAACCACGCCTGCTTCTCAAACCGAGGGGCAGCCCATCCCCGATATTGTGCTAAGTCTGCTTGGCGCGGGCATGCCTTTGACCGATGACGACCTGAACGGAAGAGAAGCCTATTACAAACACTTGAACGAAAAACACCAATGACGAAGCTCCTTCTCGATACGAATATTGTGATTGACTTGCTTGAAAAACGCGAGCCATACTGTTATGATGCCATGCGTCTTTTCACGATGGCGTATAACAAGAAGGTAGACCTTTTCGTATCGCCGATGACCTTTGCCACTGCCTCGTTCCTTTTGCATAGGAATGGTGCTGATGGCGTACACAAGTTGCTTTCCTATTTACGTATGTTGACCCATGTGTCGCCCGCCGACGAACACACTGTTGACAATGCACTTGCTTCGCAGTTTGTAGACTTTGAGGATGCCATGCAATATTACTCGGCGATGCAAGCCAATGTCGAGGCCATTATTACTCGAAACGGCAAGGATTTTGCAAACTCTAAACTTCCTGTGTTTACCGCAAGTGAGTTTCTTGCCAATTTTACAAACTAACAAATCTTTGTATCTTTAAATCCTGAAATCTTGAAATTCTGAAATAATGAAATAATGAAAAGCCATAAGCTATCAGCCGTCAGCCATCAGCCCAGTTGCTACCAAGCTAAAAGCTAACGGCTAAAAGCTAAAAGCCATTTTGAAATCTTGAAATCTATCAAATCAATCAAATAATGTATCAATTAAATCTTTAAAACATGAAAAGAAAAACTTTACTCTTATTGTGGCTTATTGCCATGATGCTCGCACCCCGATGGGGATTCGCGCAAGACAACATTAAGCACCAACCTAGGCAAGCCAACGAACAAATGCTTGTAGTTGGCGAACCGTCAGGTACTCCAAGGGCAACCGCCTCAGTACCCTTTTACGAGACCTTCGAAGGTACAATTGATTGGACCATCGTGAACGGCTCGGCTACCAATAAATGGTATGTCGGCAGCCCTGGTGCCCACTATGGCGGATATGGTCTTTTCATCTCTAACGACAGTGGCTCAACTAATGCCTATACCGTAGGAAATGCCTCTGTAGTTTATGCCTATAAGGATATCTATCTCGAAGTAGGCACTTACAACCTCTCTTTCGATATTAGGCAATATGGAGAAAGCACTTGGGATTGTGTCGGTGCCATGCTTTATAATAGTTCTACAACTCCTTCTGCCAGCACTTCTTCTGCTGGGTCGGGACTGACCAGTTTTCCCTCTGGCTATACTACAATGATTACTGGCGTAGGTTATAGCTTCAGCAATGGCTCTTGGAAAAACTCGTCAACGAACTTCACCGTTTCTGAAGCTGGCACTTACAAGTTAACCTTCTGCTGGAAAAACGACACAAGCAGTGGCACACAGCCACCTGCGTCAATCGACAACGTGAGCGTGGAGAAATGCTATAATGCGCTTTATACGGTTAGCGCCAGCGCCGATCCATCAAATGGGGGTGCCCTTGTACATAGCGAGACTTATAACTTCGACGACCATTCCATGCAAGGTTGGACAAGTTTAGACGCCGACGGTGACGGCTTTGGTTGGGATTTTGGTGCAGCTCCTTTGCTTTACGAGCCTACTTACACTTTTGAGGGATACAACTCTTCCGCAGACTGTATGATTTCGGGTTCTTATGACAACCATGGCTATGAATTAACCCCCGATAACTACTTGGTTTCACCTCAAGTGCAGTTGGGAGGTAGCATTTCTTTTTATGCTAGAAACAGGTCGAACACTTACCCCGAGCATCTCGGAGTAGCGGTTTCTACCTCAGGTAACACTAGCGCCTCTTCCTTCACAACAATTCAACATTGGGATGTTACTAGTGAAAGTTGGACCTTATACACAGTAGACTTGAGCACTTATGCCGGGCAAACAGGTTACGTGGCCATCCGTAACTACAACTACTCGGACCATTTCCAAGTATTTGTTGACGATATCACCATTACATCGGGCAGCGTTTCAAACTACAGCCAGTCTTTAGCCAATGGGGTTTCTAGCACGGTTACTGCAGCGCCAAGCAGTGGCTATTCTTTCTTTGGTTGGACAGAGAACGACAACTTGATTTCGGCAAATACCAGTTATACTTTTACTGCCACAGGAAACAGGGCATTGACCGCGAACTTTGGAGAGGCATACTTGATTAGCGATTCTGGTGATATAACCACATGCTCAGGAGCCATTTGCGACCCGGGCGGCCCTACTGGAAACTATGGCAACAGTAATTCTTACACAAGAACCATCTATCCAGGCACAGAAGGCAGGATGATACAACTGGTTTTTACGCAATTTGCAACTGAAGGTGTTTCATGGGACTATCTGGATATTTTTGATGGCACTTCTTCGAGCGCACCTTCTTTGGGACGTTGGGGCGGCAGTAATTCCCCTGGAACTGTCAGGGCAACTAATCCTGATGGAGCCCTTACGCTATATTGGCATTCCGACGGATCCAGTGTTGACGCAGGCTTCACTGCCCTTATCTCATGCGTGGAGCCCACCCCTGTCCTTAATGTTACTAGTGTTGGCATCACCACGGCCTCCTTGGAATGGACAGGTGCCAGCAGCGGTTACACTTTACAATACGGCACACCTAGCTTGTCAGCTGACTTTGAGACGGGCGATATGAGCCAGGCCTCCTTCACCTATAGTGGAGGCAACTGGACAACAAGTACGACAAGCCCTTACAACGGCACTTACTGCGCCAAGAGCGGCAATGCAGGCACTGCTAGCTCCACTTCTTATATGGAAGTCTCCGTGACTTTGTCAAATCCCGGATTAGTCAGCTTTGCTGGTAAGGTTTCTTCGGAAACCTGCTGTGACCATGGCTACTTCTATATCGACGGCACAGAACAGGTACGAGTTGCAGACGATGCTGCTTGGCATACTTATTCCTACCCGCTTACCGCTGGCACGCACACCCTCAGATGGGCATACACGAAGGATAACTCTGTTAACAACGGTGACGACTGCTTCTATGTGGATGATATAAAGATATATAATATAGCCTCATCTGTATCCACCTCTAACACGAACTACAATCTCTCTGGCCTTACTGCCGAAACCGACTATGTGGCTCTTGTGAAAGGCACCGATAGTCCTTGGAGTGATCCTGTTTTCTTCACAACAGAATCTGCTTCAGATGCCTATCCTATCAGCGGCTCTGGAGACGTAACGACTTGCTCTGGCATCTTCACCGACTCCAACCCAAGCGGAAACTATAGCAACAGTGAGTCATACACTAGGACCTTCTACCCAGGAACTCAGGACCATGCGGTGCAGATGACTTTCTTGAGCTTCGACACAGAAGGTGCTGACTATTTATATGTTTATGACGGCACTTCTACATCAGCAACACAAATCGGCGTGTATTCAGGTCATTCGGTCACATGTCCCTTCACAGTGAAAGCTACCAATTCGGCTGGTGCTTTGACTTTCCGCTTCACTTCCGACGGTTCTATTGTTTATCCTGGATGGGAAGCTGAGATTGCTTGTGTTGAACCTAAACCAGTGCTTACCGTCAGTGATATCACCACCAACAGTGCTGCAGCCAGTTGGACGGGTGCCAGCAGCAGCTACACGTTGAGATATGGCGCCGTGAACCCCTATGTTGACTTTGAGACAGGTGATATGAGCCAGGCTTCCTTCACCTATAGTGGCGGCAACTGGACAACAAGTACGACCAGCCCCTACAACGGCACTTACTGCGCCAAGAGCGGCAACGCAGGAACTGCCAGTTCCACTTCTTATATGGAAGTCTCCGTGACCTTGTCAAATCCCGGAGTGGTCAGCTTTGCTGCTAAGATTTCTTCGGAAAGCGGTTGGGACAAGGGCTATTTTTACATCAACGATGTGGTGCAGAGTGATTTGAACGGCATCTCTGGCGCAGGTAGCTGGCAGACTTATTCCTATAATCTAGCTGCTGGCACATATACCTTCAAATGGGCTTACTCCAAAGATGGTTCCACCAACAGCAACGACGACTGCTTCTATGTGGACGACATCATGGTTGCTGACCTTGTTAACACGGCTACCACCAGCAGTACATCATACGACATGACGGGTCTCACTATGGGCACATGGTACATGGCCACTGTGCAAGGCGCCAACTCAGATATGAGTGATCCTGTTGTGTTCCAGACCCCAAGCACCCATACTCTCACCGCATCGGTCAGCCCGAGCGGCAGCGGCTCCGTGTCGTGCAACCCGTCGTCGAGCAACGGCGTTTATAACCATGGCACCAGCGTAACGATTACACCCTCGGCTGCCACAGGCTACACGTTCAGCAACTGGACCGTGGACGGCGCAACGCAAAGTGGCAACACCTGTACCGTCACCATGGACCAAGACCACAACGTGGTGGCCAACTTCACGCTGAACACCTACACCGTCCAAGTGTCGGCCAGCCCGTCCAACGGCGGTACGGTATCCGGCGGCGGCACATTCAACCACGGCACCTCGCCCACGGTGACCGCAACGGAAGCCACGGGTTACCACTTCGTCAACTGGACCGAGGGAGGCAACCCTGTGTCGACCAACGCCAGCTACACCATCACGAATATCAGCGCCTCACACACTCTGGTGGCCAACTTTGAGCAGAACAGCTACCTCATCCAAGCCACGCCCAACCCGAGCGAAGGCGGTACGGCAAGCGGCACCGGCACATACAATCACGGCGCCACGGTCACCCTCACGGCCACGGCCAACACGGGCTACACCTTCACCAACTGGACGAAGAACGGAACCCAAGTGTCGACCAACACTACCTACACCTTCAACGCTACCGAGACGGCAACGTATGTGGCCAACTTCAACCACGACACCTACACGCTGACCTACCAATACACCGGCACGGTGCCTTCGGGCGCCCCTGCGGTTCCTGCCCAGACCACACATTATTATAATGATCAAATCACAGCCGCCACAGTTCCGACTCTGACAGGCTACACCTTCAGTGGATGGAGCGGCGAGGTGAGCACCATGCCCGCCCACGACGTGACAGTTACGGGCTACTGGACGGTCAACAGATACACCATCACCGTCAATTCCAACTGGCCAGCGGCAGGCTCCGCCACTGGCGGCGGTGAGTATGACTATGGCACCAACATCCAGATCTCTGCCACGGCCAACCCCGGTTACTCCTTCAGCAGATGGAGCGACGGCAACACGGATAATCCGCGCACCGTGACGGTCACCGGAGACCACACCTATGTAGCAGAATTCACGCATAACCAATACACCATCACCCTCAACCCCGGCCAGGGCGGCAACGCCTCGGGCGGCGGCACATACTACTACGGTGATGAATGCACCGTCACCGCCCTGCCCAACACAGGCTACAGCTTCGTCAGCTGGACGGAGAACGGCAATGAGGTGTCAACCAGCGCAAGCTACACCTTCATTGTCACCGGTCCACGCACCTTGGCGGCCAACTTCGAATTGACACCGCCTAGCTTCACCACCACCGTCAACAGCGTCACCGACAACTCGGCCAACATGAGCGGTGCCGTGACCTACGGCGGCAGCATCACTGAATACGGCTTCTGCTGGAACACCACAGGCGAGACACCTACAACGCTCGTCGCTGGCAGCTACTATAGAGTCGGCAACGGCACCCCGTCAGGGTCCTTCACCCAAAACATCACGGGACTCACCTCCAACACCTTATATTATGTGTGGTCCTATGTCGTCTCCAACTCCACCGTGATGTGCAGCGACATGCAGACCTCCTTCACCACGCTGGCCCAGGTCACCACGGCAAGCGCCACCAACGTCACCACCTACGACGCCACCATGGGCGGTAGCTGGGCAACCGGCGGCGGCGCCACCATCACCGGCTGCGGTGTGGTGTACGGCACGGGTAACACCCCGACGATCGGCGACGGCACCAGCACACAGGTCACCATGGCCTCGCCCAGCTCACCCTTCACGCTGCAGAACTCCAGCAACCTGCTGGCTGAAACAACATACTATGTGCGCGCCTACGTCACCAACGCCGGCGGCACCAGCTACGGCGCCGCGGTGCCCTTCACGACACTCGGCTACTACGGCATCGCCTACATGGTCAGCCCCGCCGCTAGCGACGGCGTCATCACCTTCAACCCCGCAGGCGACGGACAAGGACAAGGAACCAAGGACATCCCCTACGGAAACGACAACAGCAATAACGGAGCTCAGTTCTTCCCGTTCGCGAGCAATGTATCCAAATCCTTCGACGAGATGCTCTATCCCGCTCTCACCGTCGACGGCAACACCGTGCAAGGCGACATCCAAAGCATCAGCTTCTTCGTGAAGACAAAGGCCACTGGCGCTCAGAACCCCAACCTCAACATCTACCTGATGGAAACGAGCAGTACCACGCTGACCAGCGGTGTCCCGGTCCCGGTCGCCAACCTATGCTACAGCGGCATCGTAAGCACGCCTAGCTCCGGTTGGGTGGACATCACACTCGACACTCCGTACGCCTATCAGGGCGGCAACCTGCTCGTGGCAGTCAAATATTCCGGCTCGGGAGCCTACACTTGGAAATCCACCGACGAGGACAACAGATCCTTGTGTTTCCTGGACAGTGAACTATCCGACGGGTACATATCCGGTACCGGCACAGGATGGACTGAACAGGGATTATCACACAACCAACTCCCGAACGCCAAGTTCACCATCGCCACCGCAAGCGGCAACACCGAGTGGTGCTCCTACGGCTACACGACGACTGCCTCCGCCTCGACCAACAACCTGGACTATGTGTTCGACCACTGGACCGTCGACGGCACCGACGTCACAGGCAACAACCCGACCTACACCTTTAACAACATCACCGCCAACCACACCATCACCGCCAACTTCGTGTTGACCTACAAGCGCTTCTTCACCGACGGTAACTGGAACGTGGCGGGCAACTGGGATCCTGAAGGCGTGCCTACCCTCAGCGATGAGATCGCCATCGAGGCCAACGCCATCATCCCGAGCGGCGTCATTGGCTATGCCAACAAAATCCGACCCATCACCCATGCCAACAGCTCCATCACCATCAAGGACGGTGGTCAGCTGGTCCACAACAACGGCAGCAACAACATGGTCACGGTGACTGTTGAGAACGACATCGACGGCTACACCGCCGCCGAGGCCAACACCAACAAGGGCTACGAGATCGTCTCCTTCCCCGTCGACAACCTGACCGCTGGCAACAGCGCCATCACAGGTGTGTTCACTGGCTCGCAGCATCCCTTCGACTTCTACCGCTTCGACGCCTCTGTCGACCCGCTGGAATGGGTCCACATGGCCAGCAACAGTGCCATCAGCCTGCTTGACGGCTTCATCTACGCCAGCCAGGACGGCACCACCATCCGCGTCACCGGTCCGGTCATGTCGAGCGCCAGCAACTACAGCAGCTCCGATGTCACCTTCCTTGACAACGACGCCCCGCGCTTCAACGGCTGGGCACTCATGGGTAACCCCTTCGTGTGTAACGCTTACGTGAGCCTCGGCACCAACAACGGCGCAGGCGCTGAAGCCAGCGCTGAAGCCAACTTCTACAAGCTCTACAACAACACCGACTACGACGAGTTCATCCCGTTCTCCAGCGGCGATGCCGTCACCCCGATGGGCGGCATGATGTTCCGCGTCTACGACGACGACAACATCGTCTACTCCAGAACCGCCCCCAGCGGCGCCAAGACCGGCATCCTCAACGTGGATGTGCGCAAGACCACGTCGCGTGGCACCACCACAATCGACCGCGCCCGCGTACGCTTCGGCGAGGGACGTAACCTCGAGAAGTTCCAGTTCGACACGCGCCACACCAAGATCTACATCCCCGAAGGCGACCAAGACTTCTCCGTCTACTACGCTGACGGCGCTGGCACC
>CACYHX010000037.1 GCA_902774365.1 uncultured Bacteroidia bacterium
GCCTAAGCCGTGCATTCGACTGACAACGTGCTGAGCCTGCGCCGTGCTGTTCATCGTGAACGGGTGCTGCCGGCTCCGGGCAACGATCAGTGGTGGGGGGTCGGTTCGCCCTACAAATGCGGATGCCTTGTGGTTTAGACCAGCTCGGTCTGGAAGTTGAGCGCCTGTATCTCCATGTCGAGTTGGCGCAGCTGTGCGGAACATTCGTCCACCTTCTTGCCGATGGCTTTCACGTCGACCACGGTCACCGTCTTGATCTCCGAGCGCGAGTAGCGGTCTTGTCCCGCCGAGGCGGTGTCGAAGATGCTGCGCAGGTTGCTGACGCGCATGGTCAGCACGTCCTTGCGGGCCATGAGTTGGGTGAGGGTGGTGCCCTGGGCGTTGGTGGTCTTCATATTGGTGGCGTTGATGCGCCAGATGAGGTCTTCGAGCTGCGTGAGGCAGGCGTCGAGTTCCTTCATCAGCTCCGTGGGCTCTTCCGAAGGCACGTCGCCTTCCTGCACCTTCACGTTGTTTTGTATGCGCTGTCCCAGCTGTTGGATGCGCTTCTGCAGGTCTTTCCTGATGCTTAATGCTTCTGCGAGTTTCATAGGGAATGGAATTTGGGGCAAAGATAGGATTTTTAATTGACAATTGAGAATTGATAATTGACAATTGCCCTTAACGACACACATTCGCCCTAGTCGTCATCGCGGTTCCACCTCTGCGGAATGGGGCAATCCGCGTGTTTAAAAGATGCGCGTTTTCATTTTTTCCGTACATTTGCACCACTTGTTTTGAACCATTCCTTTGAAAAACCAAAGGAAACATTTTGATAATCAACAACCAAAAAAGAAACCGCAAAATGAAAAAACTTTCATTTCTGTTTTTCGTGGCGCTCTTCCTCGGACTTCCGTGGATGGCCATGGCAGACAATCTCACCATTTACGACGGGACAAATACAAGCGAAATTGTCCCGATGTATGTGCATTATTTCGACGAATTCTCGCGAAGCCAGTTCGTCATTCCTGCCGCTGACCTTTCGGCCATGTCGGGCGCAACTATCAACAGTATTAAGTTTTACACAAAATCAGACAACATCCCCTACACAACAGAATCCTCGTTTGACATTTATCTGAAAGAGGTCAGCTATACAACAATAACTGCCCTTGAAGCTAAAAGTTCAGCGCAAATTGTTTACCAAGGGACTGGAAGTTTCGAGTCGGAAGGCAATGGTGGAAGCATTACCATCACTTTCAATTCGCCTTTCACTTACAACGGTGGCAACCTCCTCATCGGTTGCGACAACACTACAAGCAGTGGATGGAAACAAATCTATTTCTATGGCCAGGAAGTTACAGGGGCCTCCACTGGTGCCTTCAATCCCTATAGCTTGGATAATGTCGTTTTCTCGCAACAGAACTTCATCCCCAAGACCACTTTCACTTATACGACATCAGGGGGCGGCTCTTCCTACATCACCCAAATCTCTTCCAAATCCGACAGGGAAGCCTTCTGCACTGCAGTGAATGGCGGCCACGACTATAGCGGTGAAACCGTCACGATGACGGCCGATGTCACCACGGCAGTCACCACCATGGCGGGCACCAGCGACCATCCTTTCACTGGCACTTTCGACGGCCAAGGCCATACGCTCAATGTGAACATTGAAAGTACACAACAAGGTGCGGCGCCTTTCCGTTACATCAATGGCGCCACGATCAAGAACCATAAGGTTGAAGGCAGCGTCACTACCACACAACACCATGGTAGCGGATTGGTCGGTTTCGCATGGGACGGCGCCAACACCATCGAAAACTGCCGTATAAGCACTCATGTGACCAATACAAATACCGGGGATGACAACTATATCGGAGGCATTGTCGGTCACGGCAAAGGTTCCACCGTCAACATCCTTGGATGCGTTTACGATGGCACCTTGCATTCCGAAGGAAAAGTCGGTGGTCTGCTGGGATGGTCTGAAGAAGGTATCAACCTGACGGTGATCAACAGCATCTTCGACGGCAATGTCGAAAACAACACGAACAGCTTCCATCCCATCGCGTTCAGGAACGGAAGTGCTACTGCCCATGGAACCTACATCAACTGCTATTATACCAAGGATCCTACATTCTCTGAAACAGGGTCATCCAATAACCTCATCCAATCAGGTTATACTGGCGCCAGCCATGTGGGCGTTTTGTATAAACACGCCTACACGGTTGAAGGCGATGCCGACGCCAATATCACCGTGGCCCTCAACGGCACTACATCATACGAATACAATGTGAGTGGCATCACGGGCTATAGCACGTTCCTCGACAACAACTCGACGAACAGCGGTATCGTTTATAAAAATAAGATTTACGCCGCTTATAATGACCAAGTGAGTCTTCTGTTGAGTTACACGGACGGCGGCGCCGTCATTTCCTACTACACTGAAAATGAATTTGCTATTTTCACTGGCAGCGCCACTACGGGCACCAACGATGCTTACAGCCTCACCATGCCCGAAAGCAATGTGACGATTTCGGCGGAGACCATCAATTATTGCGCTCCTGCTCCTTCCTCAGTCGACAACAATGGCATCACCCAAGTCACTTTTGGCTATGATATGGTGATGACCAACACAGAACGTCCTACCGCTAGCCCATTTTATGGCAACTACTTCGACAAGATAGGTTCGGTTCCGGCTGGCCTCACTGCCTATGTGGACATCACTTACGAAACAGGCAATTCCTACGGTACCATCATTTGGGTGGACTGGAATAAAGACTTTGTATTTGATGGAAACGAGGTGGTGTTTGTGGGCACAAGTGCCAACGACAATCCCACCACGCTTAACGCTTCTTTCGTCATCCCTGTCAACCAAGCCACTGGAGACTACCGCATGCGCATCGCTGGTGCAGACGAGTTTTATGATGACTATACGAGCTCCATTGAAGAGGCAGCCGGTGCCGATCCATGTCCGACTGCTGCATGGTGCGTGGTTCACGACTATACCTTGCGTGTGACGGAAGCGCCTAGTTGTTTTCCGCCTATAGGACTGCAAGCCGTTGTCACATCATATTCCACAGCTACACTCAGCTGGACTCCTGTTGGCGACCCAGCGTCGTTCAACATCGCATGGAAAACATCATCGGATGCCGACTTTACCACCATTAGCAATGTAGAAAGCGCTTCGTATGTTTTCTCCAACCTTACCCCTGGCACCACTTACATTTGCAAAGTGCAAGCCAACTGTTACTCCGACGATCACAGTTTTTATTCTAACGAGTGCTCGTTTGTCACACCAACCGTTTATTCCACTCCTTTCGAATATCCATTCTACAGCAGTAGCCTCCCGACGGACTGGGAAAACAAAAAAAACCGATGGACAGGTAATCCAGTAACGTTGGAAAATGGCGATTTCTGGAACTTTGACAATGCATTCGTCTTCGGAGAATACCACGCAAAAATGAATATTTTTGCCTCGAATCGTTTTGGTTGGCTCATCACACCTCACATCCAGCTTTCGCATCCTTGTTTGACATTTGATTTGGCACTTACGGATGCTGACAATGAGCATTCTATTGAATCAGATTCCTATGGGACCACTGGTTACGACGACAAGTTCATCGTGTTGATTTCGACCGACGACGAAGCCACATGGACAGTGTTGCGCCAATGGGACAACGCAGGTTCGGAATTTGTGTACAACGACATTGCTACGGCTGGCGAAAGAGTAGCCATCGACTTGTCGGCTTATGTAGGCCAAGTGGTGCGAATCGCTTTCTATGGCGAATCAAGCGATGGAAACGCCGACAACGACTTGCACATCGATAACGTGACGATCAGCCCCAAGACCTTTGTCGCCGAAGGCAGTTGGGATGTGGCTGGAAACTGGAGCCCCGCATCCATTCCTTCCGTCGATGAGGATGTCGTCATCAACGCCAACTGTGTTATCGGCAACGAGATGGTGGCCCAGGCCAACAACATCACCGTCAACAGTGGCAAAACCATCACCATCGAGGACGGCGGCCAGCTGCAACACAACAACACGGGCGTTGTGGCCACCATGCAGAAGAGCATCACGGGCTATACCATCGCTAACGGCAAGGACAACTACAACCTCGTAGCCCTTCCCTTCGCTTCCTATACCTTTGAGGGAAGCCCGTTGGTCAACGGGACCTATGACCTTTTTACCTTCGATGGCAGTCAGGAACTGGAATGGAGATACCACCCCGCTAGCATTGACAATGGCTATGGTTTCCTCTATGCCAATGCCAATACCGGAACGATGGACCTGACAGGTGAACTCGTCCCGAGCCATCAAGTTGTGTCCGTCCCGTTGGCTTACGATGCCACTACGACGTTTGGCGCCTGGAACCTCGTGGGTAACCCGTTTGCATGCAACGCCACACCTTCTGTCGACAACTTCTATGTCATCAGCGGCGAGGCGCTTTCCGCCACATCGGGCGAAATCCATCCTTTGCAAGGCATCTTCGTGCAAGCCACTGGACCTGGACAAAACGTCATCTTCACCAAATCGGATGGTGCCAAGAGAGCCCAGGCCCTGAATATCAATCTCGTTAAGGCCGGCATCCACGATGCCAGTCTCATCGACCGTGCCCGTGTGCGTTTCGACGAAGGCGAAGTCCTTGAGAAGTTCCAGCTCAACCCTGGCCATACCAAGGTTTACATCCCACAGAACGGCAAGGACTACGCCGTGGTTTATGCCAACAACGCCGGCGAGATGCCCGTCAACTTCAAGGCTGAAGAGAACGGTACTTACACACTCGGCTTCAGCATCGAGGAGGTGAGCTTCAGCTACCTGCACCTCATTGACAATATGACTGGCAACGACATTGACCTGCTCTCTCCCCAGAACGTCATTGCGGGCGAAGACCCGCAATCTCCTGCACCCACGTACACCTTCTATGCCAAGACCACCGACTACGAGAGTCGCTTCAAGCTGGTGTTCGTTACGGGCTCTTCTGCAGGCTCAGACAACTTTGCCTTCTACAGCAACGGCAGCTTCGTCATCAACAACGAGGGCCACGCCACGCTGCAGGTGATCGATGTCAACGGTCGCATTATCAAGAGCGAAAGCATCACCGGCTGCGCCAGTATCAGTGTGAACGCCGCCTCAGGCGTCTACATGCTTCGCCTCATCAACGGCAATGATGTGAAGGTACAGAAAGTAGTGGTGAGGTGATGCTCGACCTTTCTGCCCATGTTATCACTACGTTGGGCTCAACGGCCATGTCATGCCAGCCTTTCTGCCCATGTCATCCCTACGTTGGCATGTGGGGAGGCGGGGATCTATGGGCAGAAAGCTAGTAGGGCCTCTATGGCTGCGGTCATCTATTTCCGCCCTTTCTTCTTGATAAGAAAGGGCCAAAGAATCAAGGCCGACATCATCGGACCCGTCGCACGAAGCGGACGCTTCCCCGCCATGTCGGCCGTGGCCCGCGCACCCAACCCGGTGAAAGGTGGGCGTTCCCAGTGTGGAATCCTTCTCTGGTTTTTTAACTGATTGATACGCATCCTCCCTTTTAGCCGTCATCGCGGACCTTCCCCCTTTCAAAGGGGGTGCCCGAAGGGCGGGGGATTAAGGTTCCGCGATCTCCTAATGTTATCCGGTTATTTCCTTATAAAGCAATACCCCTTTCGCCGTCAGCAGGTATTTCTGTCGGGGATGGCGTGGCGTGGCGGGATAAAGCAAACGGACAAAACCTTCGGAAATGGCGGGATTCAAATGGTATTTTCCGTGGGGTGGATATGCAGATAGCGGTTGCGGAGGTCCCATTGCTCGCCGAGGAGTAGGTTGCGGAAGAAACGTTCCAAATAGATAGGGGAGTAGTCGATGCCTTTCACGGCATTCTTGTAGTTGGCTCGGACAAGGGCGTTGCGGAAATACCACGAGTGTTTGGCAAACAGATCGTTCTCAACGTCAAAGCCTATCGAGCGTAGGTATTGTATGGTGAACACGGCCGTGGTGCGGGTATTGCCTTCGCCGAAGGCGTGGATTTGCCAAAGTCCGGAGGCGAAGCTGGCGATATGAGTGATAAGGTCGTCCGGAGCGAGGCCTTTATAGCTGAATTCGCGTTCTTGCTTGATGTCGTAGTCCAATGCCCGGCGCAAATCTTCCCAGTTCAGGTAATTCACCGTGTCGCCTTCCAACACCCATTCCTTCTTGGTGATGTCGTAGTCGCGCAGCTGGCCGGCATGTTTGAAGACGCCTTCGAAGATGCGGCGGTGCAGCGAGATAAAACCGTTGGCAGTAAAGTCGACCGTCTTCACGGAGAGTATCTTCTTAATGTTTCTCGATGCCTTGTCGGCTTCATTCTTGTCGTCATCATGGGCTTCGCGCGCGGTCTTGCTTTCGTAATAGCTGTCGAGCAACTTGTCGACCTGATCCATGGTAAGTTCGCCTTCGATGTTGCGGCGCGCCAAGTCGTTGAGGTACTCCGAGGTCGTGAGCCCGTCGACGGCTTGTAAACCGATGGCCGTACTCCAAGCATAGGCGGCCTCGCGCTGCGAGGGTTCTCCTTGCCGGATATATTCATCGAAGTCTATGTAATGCTGTTCTTTGGTCATGGCGTGTCGTCGTGAATCGGGCTTCAAAGATACGGATTTTTGGTGGATTATGGATCTTTCTTTCTTCCTTTTTCTTGAAAAAAGGAAGCGAAAATTCAAGGCCGACATCATCGGTCCCAACGCACGAAGCGGACGTGGTTGGTGAGCCCTGAGTTTATCGAAGGGTCGAACCACCCCGCTCGGCGGCCCCGCCTCCCCGCCCAACCCGGTGAAGGGTAGGCGTTCCCAGTGTGGAATCCTCTCTGGTTTTTTACTGATTGATACGCATCCTCCCTTTTAGCCGTCATCGCGGACCTTCCCCCTTAGTGTCATCGCGGACTTGATCCGCGATCTCCTAAAGTCGGCAGGGGCTCTACCGCCTGCCTCCACGATGGCTGTCGTTCCTTCAGGACTCTGTTCAGCAGCCATGTCATGCCATCCTTTCTGCCCATGTCATCCCAACGTTGGGCTCAGCAGCCATGTCATGCCAACGCTGGCTTGTGCGATGGCGGGCATCTATGGCTGCGGTATGTTGGTGTTGTTTCGCCCTTTTCCCAACCAATAACACAATTTCTCCCCATAAATAACACTATGCCGTGGTGATGCAGATCATCAACAGGCTGAACACGCGTCGCCGCAAAAGCGACCATCTCCAAATCGAGGTGGAGCTTGAGGACGACGTCGCCGACGATGCCACCGCCGACAACGAGGTCGCCATCAGCGCCTAAGTGCGGAATGAATTGATTTTTGGCGGACAATAATTAAGTGAAAACATTATCCGCCGCCTCCCCATGAGCTTTATGGCTTGTGGGGAGGATTTTTTGTGTCATAATCTCAAAGGTTTTGAGGAAATCGGAATTATTTGTATCTTTGCAAGGTCTACATTGATTTATCCATGGACATTCATTCCTTATCCGAAGAAGACATCAAACTGCGCTTTATCACGCCAGCCATTCTAAGCAAAGATTGGGCTTTTGATGACATCTCTATGGAGTTGCAGGTGAAGCTTACCGATGGCAAGATTAACATAAAAGGTAACTTGGTGGCGCGTGGCAAGCCGAAATATGCCGACTATGTGCTGTATTACAATCGCGCCACGCCCATCGCTATAGTGGAGGCCAAAGATGCCAAGCATTCCGTTTCGTTCGGTCTGCAGCAAGCCAAGGAATATGCCAAGATGATGGACGTCCCGTTTGCCTATAGCTCCAATGGCTTGGGCTTTCAGGAATACGACTTCCTTACGGGTAAGGAACGTGCATTGGGGATGGATGAATTCCCGACCAAGGAAGAACTTTACGCTAGGTATTTCGCCGAAGTCAACGACGGACAAGGTGTGACTGATGAGGAGGTGAAAGTCATAGAGCAACCTTATTGCACGGGACAGGACATCTTCCCACCACGTTATTACCAGCGTAATGCTGTCAACCGAACGGTGAATGCCGTGGCGCAAGGCCGCAACCGCCTGCTGCTCGTCATGGCAACAGGAACGGGCAAGACCTATACGGCCTTCCAAATCGTGTATCGTCTGCTGAAAGCGGGTTTGGTGAAGAAGGTGCTTTATCTCGCCGACCGCAATGTGCTGGTCGACCAGTCCATCCAACAGGATTTCAAGCCGTTGGGTAAGACCATACACAAGGTGAACTACCAACAGGACTTGAATGGCGGCATCACGGCCTACGAGGTGTATTTCGCCCTGTATCAGCAGCTCATCGGACAAGGCGGCAAACAGAACTACAAAGAGTTGTTCAAGCCCGAGTTTTTCGATCTGGTCATCGTCGACGAGTGCCATCGCGGCAGTGCCAAGGACGACAGCAACTGGCGTGAGATCTTGGAGTATTTCGACGGCGCCATCCAGCTGGGCATGACGGCCACACCCAAAGAGACCCGATACCAGTCGAACATCAGCTATTTTGGCGAGCCTATCTATACCTACAGCCTGAAGGAAGGCATCGAAGACGGCTTCCTGGCGCCGTTCAAGGTGATCAACATCACGACCAACATCGGCGACGAATGGCGGCCCCTTAAAGACCAACGCGACATCTTCGGAAACATCATCGAAGACCGTATCTACAACAACAAAGACTACGACTACAATATCATCATCCAAGACCGCATACGCGAGGTGGCGCACGAGATTACGGAGTACCTGAAAAAGACCGACCGCATGGCCAAGACCATCGTGTTTTGCGCCGATGAGGACCATGCCGAAAGAATGCGTTCGGCGCTGGTCAACGAGAACTCCGACATGTGCAAGAAAAACCCCGATTATGTGGTGCGCATCACGGGCAGCGACGTTTACGGGCAGTCGAAGCTCGATTATTTCATCTCGGTCTCCTCGAAATATCCCGTCATCGCCACCACGAGTAAACTGCTCTCCACAGGCGTGGATTGCAAGATGGTGAAGCTCATCGTGCTCGACCAAAACATCAACTCGATGACGGAGTTCAAGCAGATGGTGGGCCGTGGCACCCGCATCCGCGAGAAGGAGGGCAAGACGCATTTCACCATCATGGACTTCCGCAACATCACCCGCCTCTTTGCCGACCCCGATTGGGACGGCCCCATTGAGGTGCATGAACAATACGGGCAGATGCCGCCCATTCCTTATCCTAACCCGAATAACACCTCTGGTGATATGGCTGCAGGTGCCAATGCATCCCAACAGCCCAAACCCGTCGTCGACAAGCACGGCTGCAAGGTCGTCGTCATCAACAAGACGGTTTCGGTTTACGACACCAACGGCAAGCTGCTCCGCGTGGAAGGCATCACCGACTACACGAAGCGTAACATCAACGACACCTACGCCAACCTCGATGACTTCATCCTGCATTGGAACGCAGCGGAGAAGAAAGCCGAAATCGCCGACCTGCTGCGCGAAAGCGGCATCGACCTGCAGGCCTTGAAGCGCGACCAGTGCATGGATGACGTCGACGACTTCGACTTCATCTGCCACATCGCCTACGGCAAGAAGCCCTTGACCCGCCGCGAACGCGCCGAAAACGTGAAGAAACGCGACCTGTTCCACAAATACGGACCGCAAGCCCAACAAGTTTTGGAAGCCTTGCTCGACAAGTATGCCAACGAAGGCATCTCACAACTGGAAAACAGCAAGGTGCTTGGCCTTGACCCCTTCCGACAGATGGGCGCACCGGCCAAAATCGCCACTTTCTTTGGTGGCAAACAACAATACAACCAGGCCATCAAGGAACTGGAAGACCTCATTTATAGCATAGCATAAACAACATGGCACTTACCAATTTTGTAAAGAATATCCGCAACATCATGCGCAACGATGCCGGTATCAACGGTGACGCCCAACGCATCGAGCAAATCGCATGGATGCTGTTCCTGAAAGTGTACGACGAAAAGGAGAACGACTGGGAATTTAACGAGGATGATTACGTCTCGTTCATCCCTGAGAAATGTCGCTGGCGCAACTGGGCCAAGGACGACGGCACAGGCGAAGCCTTGACTGCCGATGCCTTGCTCGACTTCGTCAACAACACCTTGTTTCCGACCTTGAAGAATCTGGAGGTGACGCCGCAAACACCCATGCGCAGCGCCATCGTGCGCACCACTTTCCAGGATGCCAACCAATATATGAAAGACGGCGTGCTGCTCCGTCAGGTGATCAACGTCATCGACCAGCTCGACCTCGGCGACTACGAGGAAAGCCATGCCTTCGGCGAGATTTACGAAGCCATCCTCAAAGAGATGCAGAGCGCAGGCTCGGCAGGCGAGTTCTATACGCCCCGCGCCTTGACCGATTTCATGGCCGAAATCATCCAGCCCAAGGTGGGGGAGAAGATGGCCGACTTCGCCTGCGGCACAGGCGGCTTCATCACCAGCTGGCTGAATGCCCTCGACAAGGAAGTGAAGACGGCTGAGGACAAGGAGCAATATGCCCAGTCCATCTTCGGTATCGAGAAGAAGCAGTTTCCCTATATGCTGTGCGTGACCAACATGCTGCTGCATGATATCGACTCGCCCAAGGTGCTGCACGACAACTCGTTGGCGAAAGACGTGCTCAACTACACCGACGACGACAAGTTTGATGTGGTGCTGATGAATCCTCCCTACGGCGGCAGCGAGAAAAACGACATCAAGAAGCATTTCCCCTCGGATTTGAGTTCGAGCGAGACCGCCGACCTCTTCATGGTGCTCATCATGTACCGCCTGAAAGAGAACGGACGTGCTGCCGTCATCCTGCCCGACGGCTTCCTGTTTGGCACCGACAATGCCAAGTTAGCCATCAAGGAGAAACTGTTGCGCGAGTTCAACGTGCACACCATCATCCGTCTGCCTGGCTCCATCTTTGCGCCCTACACGAGCATCAACACCAACATCATCTTCTTCAACAACGAGAAAGCCGACGACGCCCCTGAGGGTTTCAGCACCAAGGAAACGTGGTTTTACCGTTTGGACATGCCCGAAGGCTACAAGCACTTCAGCAAGACCAAGCCCATGCGCGTGGAGCATTGCCAACCCATCCGCGATTGGTGGACCGACCGCAAGGAAATGGTCACGACCGACGAGGAAGGCAATGTGGTGGACGAGAAGTCGCGCTGCTTCAAGGTGGAGGAGCTGATGGCCAAGGCCTGCAACTTCGACCAATGCAAGTTCCCCAAGGCCGACGAGGAAGTGCTGCCGCCCGCCGAGTTGCTGGCCGACTACCACAAGCGCCGCGAAGCCTTGGACAAGCAGATTGACGACACATTGGCCGAGATTCAGAGGATTTTGGGAATAGAAATCGACAAGGAGGCGCTATGACTAAGAAATCCATTCGATTCTATAAAGATCATGAGGTGCGTGCCGTTTGGGACGATGAGCACGGTAAATGGTGGTTCGCTGCGACGGATATTGTGCGTGCTATCAACGACGAACACGACTACACCAAGGGACGTAACTATTGGAAATACTTGAAAGGCAAAATGGCCAAAGAGGGTGTTCAACTGGTTAGTGTCACTAACCACTTCAAATTTGAGGCGCCTGACGGCAAGCAACGCGCAACTGACGCATTGGATGCTGAGTGCGTGAAGACTTTGGCGAAACATATCCCTAACAGCCGTGCAACTGCTTTCCTCGATTGGTTTGTGTACAGCGAGAATACTATTGACGGACAAAGCCGAAAGAAAGCCTATACTCTTTTTGAAAGTGGCCTTCTGAAATCCATGGAACCAGGTAGCGTGAAATGCCTGCAGCAGATACATGCCTACCTCTTTGGCGGGCTGTATGACTTTGCTGGGCAAATCCGTACAAAGAACATTGGGAAAGGAGGCTTTACCTTTGCCAACGCATTGCATTTCAATATCATATTGCCTACTATCGAACAAATGCCCGAAAGCACTTTTGAAGAGATTGTAGACAAGTATGTGGAAATGAATGTGGCTCACCCGTTTATGGAGGGGAACGGCCGCAGCACCCGCATTTGGCTTGACCTGATGTTTAAACGTTCGCTTAAAAAGTGCATTGACTGGAGCAAAATTGACAAGTATGCTTATCTCGATGCCATGCGAAAAAGTGTGACGGATGCCAATCCTATTAAGGCCTTGCTCCAAGGCGCATTGACCGACAAGATTGACGACCGCGAAATCTTCATGAAAGGCATTGACTATTCATACTATTACGAGCAGGAGGACTAACCGACATGAACGCCCAGCAACTAAGAAACAGCATACTCCAGCAAGCCATACAAGGCAAGCTTGTGCCTCAGGACCCTAACGACGAGCCCGCCTCGGTGCTGCTCCAGCGCATTCGCAAGGAGAAGGAATGCCTCGTGAAGGAAGGCAAACTGAAGAAGAAAGACTTGGAGAGCAAGCCGATTGAAGAGGACGAGATTCCGTTTGAGATTCCTGAAAGTTGGGAGTGGTGTAAATTGAATGATTGTCTTGATGTTAGGGATGGCACACATGATACACCCAAATATGTTACAAGTGGTTATCCGCTCGTAACTAGCAAGAATCTAAGAAATGGAACTATAGATTTCAAAGGGGCTTTGTTTATTAGTAAAGAAGATCATGAAGCAATTTCTTGTCGATCAAAAGTTGATGAAAATGATATTCTTTATGCGATGATAGGTACGGTTGGGAATCCAGTGCTGGTGAGGCATAAAGATTTTGATTTTAGCATAAAAAACATGGCTTTATTTAAGCATGTTGGTGATTATGTATTTATGGATTATGTCTATTGGTATTTGTATTATGCCCAAGTAGACATGAAAGCATACGCTTCTGGCGGAGTCCAGACTTTTGTCTCGCTCGGTTATTTAAGAAACTATCTTCTCCCTCTTCCCCCTCTCGCCGAGCAGCGTCGCATTGTGGCGAAGATAGAGGAGTTGATGCCTTTGGTGGAGCGTTACGGCAAGGCGCAACAAGCCTTGGACCAGCTGAACGAGAGCCTGCCCGCGCGCCTGCGGCAGAGCATCTTGCAGGAAGCCATACAAGGCCGCCTCGTGCCGCAAGACCCGAAGGAGGAACCGGTTGATTCTTTGCTTGCTGAAATAAAAAATAAAAAAGAACAATTATGGCAACGTCAGGAAATAAAGAAGAACAGCTTACTATCCATTCCTATAGAGGAGGATGAAGTTGAATATAGCATTCCAGATTCGTGGCGTTATGTTCGGCTGCAAGATGTATGTACATGTATATTTAGTGGAAAATCGCCTAAATATTCTCAAACTCCTACGATACATAAAATCATAGGACAACAAAGCAATCAGTGGAACGGAGTTGAAATGAGATTTGTTAAATATGGAACAGAAGAATTTGCTAAGAGCATTTCTCAGATTCAATACCTTCAAGATCATGATGTTCTTCTAAATACTCTTGGTAATGGCACCTTAGGCAGAAGTGGTATATACTATACATCATATAGTGAGACACCTGTTCTTACTGATGGGCACATTTTTGTGTTAAGGACATTATATGAAGCAACTGCAAAATATATATTGGCATACTTGCGTGTAAAGTTTGTAGATATCAATCGTTCTGCCGACGGTTCTACTAATCAAACATTTTTGAATCTAACTAAAACAGCAAAATGGATTATCCCTCTTCCCCCGCTTTCCGAGCAGAAGCGGATAGTGGCGAAGGTGGAGGAGTTGTTTGGGGTGATGAAGAAATAAAACAAGTGTATGTCGCTAAAGGGATACATATACAAATACACTTACCCTAATGGCAAGGTATATATCGGGCAAACCACTACAAGTGTGGAGAAACGGTGGCAAGAGCATGTGAGTAATTCAAAAAGGCTTCACTCAAAAATGGTTTGTGATGCCGCAATCAACAAATACGGAAAGGAGAATATCAAAATCGAGGTATTGGAAGAGGTCGAGGTTGATGAAAAGAAACCGACATTGCTCATTGAGAAGCTAAATGAATTAGAACGGAAATATATTTCAGAGTACGATTCTGCAAATATTGCCAAAGGCTATAATATGCTCCTGGGTGGTGAGAGAAAGCCATTAGAGCAAAAAATACTTGATGAAAAGTGGTATGAAATGTTTGAAGAACAAAAATGGGCTGAAGCATTGTCGTACTTTGAATACATGCTATTTGAATGTATTAGACCCAAAATTTGTGAAACACATGAAAGGTTAAATAAAGAAGAAAGGTATGTTTGGTATGGTTATAAATTCATGGATTATACAACAATGAGACAAACAACCTTTTCGGGCTATTTTAATAGATATAGAGACTATCCTTTCGTATATGATATCGGCGATTTTGATTTCGACAAGAATGGTAATTTGTTAGAACCGATTGGTGCTGAGAAAGAATATTATTTATTTGACAAGTTAATTAAAAGAGCTATTGAAGACAACTGGATTGAGGATATAAGACAAACCATCTGGAAAGAAGTGATGAAAAACAAAGAGAGAATCATAAAGGATTATAAACTTGCATCGGCTGGAAAATAGAGTTGGTTTGGATAGGGTAGAGAATAAGGTTTTTTGAGACAATAATAATTATAACGAATTATAATTTGGGTAATATGCCATATAGAGAGCAACTGATTGACGCAAGACAATATGCGGAAAAACGTATTTTAGAAGATTATCCAGACGTAAAAGTGATAATGGATAAAACAATAGATTTTTTTACTATTATCACAAATAAGATGAATGGTGTAGAATTGGTGGATGAAAAGGAACAGTATAAGCTGTTGCTGATAGTCTCATTCATGCGTACTCATTACGTTATCAATGAACTAATTATGTCTAGTGAGATTATTGAGGCAGCTACTTTAATGAGAAAACAATTAGAATTGTTAGCCAGATTAAAGGAAATAGATGTTGGAGAATTGGAAAAGCTTGATAAAAAAGTTCCTCAAATGAAACATGTTCCATGGTTGAAAGAGTACTATGGTTTATGGAGTCAGGTGGCTCATAATGCGAGTTTTAATTCTCTAGATTTGTTGGGTTATAATATGGACGACGAGGCTCATAAAAGATTTTATGTCCAACCAACTTATACTGATAATACAATAGAGACGCTCAATATGAACCTTGGACTTTTTATGATGTTTGGATTGGTAGTGGTTGACTTTATGAAAACGGTTTTTTCTGGCTATAAAGCAGATGTAGAAATTCAATTCTTATTGTCATTGAATGAATATGGACGCAAAACCAATATTCCCTATTTTAAGTCATTAGTGGATGATGCATAAAGATGTTGTTATTAGTGAGTAACAGTTCGGGAACAAGCTTTTATGTCTTTTCTTGGGTTTCATTATCAGATACTTGGATGTAACTATTTGAATGATTTTTGAATTAAAAAATGGCGGCAAATAGTATCACCGCCATAAAAATGTCACAAATGTTTATTTTAGTAATTGATGTATTTCGTTTTCCCACCCTTTTTGATGTATGATTCGCCGTTTACAAAGATTCTCATCGATTATTTCTTTTTTTGTTAATTGGGAAAGCGTTTCCCAATCTTTGTCAAATACGTAAGTGGCATTCCCGTATAACATGTGTTCAAGAAGCACAAAGCCCTTGTCTGGAAAATGAAATGCGATGTAACCTCTAAAACCTCCCATTCCAATAGTCAAATTAGTTGGATGATATTTACTAATGGTGTCAAAAGTATGCTTCTGATAGATTTTGGTTAATACTCCATTTCGTTTAATACCATCCGAAGGAATCCTGTTCCATGGGTATTCACCCTCGGGTAGCATTTCCCAATTGACACGCCGAGTTGGGATATCGTGAAATGCAACTTGTAAGCTTTCGTTTAAGATTTCACATTCTCCGAAGTATTCAAGAAACAAGTTTATTACATGGCGAATCTGAATTGAGTTTTCGTTTGAATACTTCAGTTTGTCAGATACAATATATAGTTCTTCTCCTATTTTTTGTATGAGTAATTCTGACTCAGGCGCAGGGATGGTTTTACGTTGATAACGCTTGTAAGGAATATCAACAAAATGATAATCTCCATGCCAGTCTTTTATGCATGCAGACCGATATTTGGTTTCTTTTGGTAGGTTCTTCAATGGAATAAAACTACCATTATTGTTGAACCTTGAAACAGGTCCAATTCCTCGACCAAGAATCTTGATTCCTTCTGAAATTTGTTCGGGGAATCCGATTTTCTTGAGTTTTTTATTGTCGATTCCTTGTAGTTTTTTAGTAACATAGAGGAAGTCTCCTTGTTTGATTCCCAAGATGTATAATTCGGGATTTCTGATTTTTGTTTTTGTGATCAACATAATTTTTATTTGTTTTTTTGTTATTAAATAAATTTTGATGTTGCTGGTAAAAGCACTGCTGTTTTTTCAAATTATATACCAAGCACATTTCTAGACGATATGTCAGTGGCCGTTGTGACATCATGTCACTTTTTTTATATTTTTGAGACGTATTGTGTCTCTCCGCTGATAGCGTCTTTCAAAATGCCTGCCACAAAGTCTTCTGCGGCCAGAGCAAAGGTGTTTTCTGTATTTTCACTTATAAACTCGTATTTCACCTCAAGGATTTTGATGGGTCCCCAATGGCGAGATTCAATCCATGCATCTTCAAAAGGAAAAACGAATGAATCGTTAGGTTTGTGATTGTCGGGAAGTTGCTTTTCAAGTTCTTGTAGTGAAGAGACCTTTTCATTGTGAGAGTTCCTGATGATGTCGTCTTTAGTGTCAAAAGAGACATGCAGCCCTCCCCAATATTCTTCAGGGCTTTTATTTGAGACAGAAGCAAGGCGTTCACGGTACTTCTGTAAGTCAAGGTCGTGTTGGATAGCCCAATCCTCATCAACTAGAAAAAGAAGGCGCCTGATGTTGGATTGGAAAACAAATACGATTTCGCCTATTTTATCATTCCCATTTGGTGCTCGTAATTCCTTTAATGAAATGCCATATTCCTCTGCGTACTTCTTTGCCCCGGATTGATATCCTTGTGCGGATACCATTATGCCATTTACATTGTTTAAATCATCAAGTACTCCTTTAAAATCACGTACATTACTAACTTCAACTTGTGAATTATAGTTTTTGCACTCAATGGCAACACGGTGTTTGTTACCGGCAATTTCATACTCCCAATAAACATCAATTTGGTGCTCGCATCCAGATTTGCCTTTCAGTTTCACATTATGTTGTACTAGTGTTGGCTTGAGAACATCATTGTTCACAAGTTTTTGGTATATGTGGCGCGTAAATAGTTCAAATTCGGTGTTGGGGTTCATTGATTGTCGATTTGATTATGCAAAGATAATAAGGAATGTGAAAAATGGAGTGATGCCAAGAAAAAGATTATCTTTGCCACTTTGAATCAACACTATTTATGCCATGAAAGGAAATGCCTCATACCTGATGAAGTTTTTGGATGGGTCTCAGAAACGCTTCATCATCCCTGTATATCAAAGAAACTACGATTGGAAAAAGGAAAACTGCAAACAGTTGTTCGATGACCTAGTGAATGTTATCAAGGAAAGAAAAGAGTCGCATTTCTTTGGCAGCATTGTTTCATACGCCCATAGTCGCGACGAGGTGGTCCTGATTGACGGACAACAAAGAATCACCACGGTGTCGCTGATTTTGATAGCGATGATCAATGCTTTGAAAAAAGGAGCGGTTTCAACTAATGACAGTACCCTCCGCCTGCGACTTGAGGATTTCATCGTTGACAAATATGACAAAACGGAACGAAAGGTTCGACTGAAGCCGTTCCGAGACGACTGTGTCGCCTTCGATAAGCTTATTTACAACGAGGAAACTGATTATATCGAGGAATCCAAAGTTACCATAAATTATCGGTATTTTTACGACAGGATTGTCAACTACAAAGAGCTGACAGTGGACGAACTATTCCAAGCTGTCAATAGCCTTGAGATTATCGATATTGAATTGGAACCTCAACATGGCGATAACCCACAACTTATCTTTGAAAGTCTCAATTCCACTGGATTGGACTTGACGGAATCTGACAAGATTCGAAACTATGTGCTGATGAATCTTACGCCAGAGGTTCAGGAAGACTACTACGACAAATACTGGAACAAGATAGAGAAATGCAGCCGCGATGAATTGGATATGTTTGTTCGTAACTACTTGACCATCAAACAGAGAACTATCCCTACATTAAAAGGCATTTACCCCGCTTTCAAGTCCTATACCAAAACCAATGGTGACATTGAATCCGTGCTTCAGGATATGCTGGTGTACGCTTACGCTTATAAGGACATCGTTTCATTCAATGTGGGTGATGAAAGAGCAAATGAGGCGGCTAAACGGCTGGACCTTTTGGATATGACGGTTGCGTACCCGTTCTTGATGGCTTTTTTGGCTTATGCCAAGGAAACTGGGTTGGGTGGTTCGGAAATATACAATGTGTTTTCCTGTGTTGAGATCTTTATTTTCCGCCGTTTGATGTGTGACCTACCTACAAATGCTCTCAACAAAATTTTTGCAACCCTACACGATTCCATCCTTAAAAACAAGAGAGAAACAGACACTTACTCCTCGGTAATGATTTATCTCTTAGAAAATAGGAAGTTCTCAGGAGCATTTCCTAAAGACGATGAGTTCCTTAATGGCTTCACGACGAAGAATATCTATTCAATGCGAGCCAAAAACAAAGAATACATCTTTGAGCGTCTTGAAAATGGAAGCAGCAAGGAAATGAATGATGTTGTAGGTAATCTTGAGAAAGGCATACTCACCATTGAACACATTATGCCACAAACGCTGAGTACGATGTGGAAAAAGTCGCTTGGAGATGATTGGGAGGCAATCCATGAAAGATGGTTGCATACTATCTCCAACCTAACGTTGACTGGCTACAATTCCAGTTACAGTAACAGGACCTTCGAAGAAAAGAAAACCATAAAGAACGGCTTCCTTGACAGCGGCATCCGCTTGAACCATTATGTTTCCCAGTTTGAGAAATGGGGTGAAGAAGAGCTTGAATTGCGGAAAGCCAAATTGTCTGAGATGGCTTTGGATATCTGGAAATATCCGACATCATCGTTTATTCCTGCGCAGCAAGAGGACGATGTGGTATTCCTTTCAGAAGACAATGGTGTCGCTACTTATAGGGATATTCAATACTTCACTTTCAAAGAAGAGCGTCAAGATGTATCATTATGGTCCGATATGATGATGGAGATGACAAATAAGCTCTTCATGATAAATCCAGCCATTCTATATCAAGAAGCATTCAACAAAAAGAATGTTTGGTTCGATACCATGGCTGTCTCTAAGAACTATCGAAAGATTGCTGATGGCTTATATTTTTGCCCTTCCAGTAGTACTTGGACCAAGATGTCCATTTTAAAAAATTTATTCAAGCTTTATGGCATAGATGAAGATGAACTTTCATTCGGTTTGCTTCCAAAGAAAGAGGACTCTGCTGATTTTGATGAAAGCAGCGGCCCCGCTCGATATGAGAAGCGCAAAGCGTTTTGGACGGAGTTCATTGATTATTGCGAGAACAATGAAGGAGTGTTCGTGAAGATAGCTCCAGTAACGGCCAACTGGATTAACAAGAGTTTGAAGACACCCTATGCTATCAATATCAACGCTGTAATCGGTGTGGATTATGGCAGAGTAGAGATTTATATCGAAACGAAAGATGCAGAACTAAACAAACGTATTTTTGACTATCTATACGCCAACAAGTCTACTATTGAATTAGAGTATGGCGGGCCCTTGGTATGGGAGCGTTTGTCCGACAAAAAGGCCAGTCGCATCAAGGACGAGCGGGCATTCCGCACTTTTGATATAAATGACAAAACACCAGAGTTTAGGTTCATGAACGAGGCGGGAGTGAAGATGTTTGGGGTGTTTCAAAGGTACATTTTGGAGATGCAGCTCTGAATTCAGTGAACTAATAAATAAACCGTTTCCCAATTGGGAATCGCGTTCTGTCATCACGATATGCCCCCAATTCTCCTCCTATACCTCCTCCTCATCAACCTCCTGGGCTTCGTCCTTTATGGCGTGGACAAGGCGAAGTCGAAGCACAAGGGAAGCCGCCGCATCCCTGAGCGGGTGCTGCTGTGGGTGGCGCGCCTAGGTGGTGGACTGGGCTGCTGGATGGGCATGATGCTCTTCCGGCACAAGACCAAGCACAACCGTTTCATGATCCTCGTGCCGCTGTGGACGGTCCTCTGGGCCGTTGCCTTGGCACTGCTGGGGAGGCTGGGGTAAAGCCCATTTAAGGACACCGAGAGCGGGAACGCCAAAGACCGACCGGGTCGGGCGCGCGGGCCCGGCCGACATGGCGGGGAAGCGTCCGCTTCGTGTGTTGGGTCCGATGATGTCGGCCTTGATTCTTTGGTCCTTTCTTATCAAGAAGAAAGGACAAGAAAACCGCAGCCACAGATGCCCGCCATCGCACAGGCCAGCGTGGGCATGACATGGCAGCTCGCATATCACACTCTACCCCATACAGAGTACATACTACCCATATACTAGGCATAAACAAGGCATAAACAAGGCATAAACAAGGTATAAACAAGGCATAAACAAGGCACGGCCAATCCGCAGGCATAGATCCCATGCCACTGCACAGGCCAGCGCAGGGATGACATGGCTGCTGGTGCCATGGTAAACAATCTCTAACCGAACCCATCCGAAGCATCCGAAGGGTTTGGGCATGGTTCGGTTCATTTCGGTTAGAGAAAAAAACTTGCGGGTTTGTGGAAAAGTTGTAATTTTGCAATGTCGTTGGCCAGTAAACAGGGCTGGCTGTAAAATCGATCCTACGAGTATCCTTGCGGAGATAGCGACAAAGAATAAAAGCTCCTATCTTTTAGGGGCTTTTTTCATTTCTTTTGCCCGCTGCGGGTTTTTCCTTGATATGGGGCGTAGGTCGAATGCTGTAAGTAGCTCTTTTACATTGCATAGGTGGGTCATGGCTTCTTTCGGTTGGCTCTCGAATTGTGTGTAGATGGGCCCAAATGCTCCTTGTTGTAACTCTTCCATTTTCTATATTTTTTCGATTGTGTCGCAAAGAAATGCTATTTGTCAAGACCTACCCGTTGATTAATCGTTTGTAGTCGACTGTAGTCGTTTGTTGTCGGATAAGTAACTGGGAATGAAATTGATGCTTTTTTTTTTGAAACAAATCTTACATAAATCTATCATAAATGGATCGCTTCGTGCCTCGCGATGACGCGAAGCGACGACAGGAGCGAATCCCAAGAGCGTGACAGGAGCGAATCCCAAGAGCGTAGGAGATCGCGGGACCTTAATCCACCGCCCTTCGGGCACCCCCTTTGAAAGGGGGAAGGCCCGCGATGACGGCTAGGGGCGGGAGCGTGCCGTAAAGAAAGGAAGCGACAACAACGGACACCGAGAGCGGGAACGCCAAACCTTGACCGGGCTGGGCGCGCGGGCCCGGCCGACATGGGGGAGGGGCGGTTGCCAAGTGCGGTAGGCCCTTGATGTCGGCCTTGATTCTTTGGTCCTTTCTTATCAAGAAGAAAGGACAAGAAAAACCGCAGCCACAGATGCCCGCCATCGCGCAGGCCGGCGTCGGCATGACATGGCTGCTGGTGCCACGGTAAAATAGAAATATCATCCATTCCCTTGTGGGTTTATGAAAAAGTTGTAATTTTGCAGCGTGAAACGCAGATCGGCTTTTGCATGGATTTACTGCGCATTCATCATAAAACGTGTAGATCGGCTTCGGCATGGATTAACTACACGCTTTTTTTATGTGCTCTAAGCTGTATAGCTTTGATAGCAATAGCTTGTAAGCCTCTCTGATTACAATTCTCCTTTCGCTTCTGAATTCTTTGTTCGGGTCGGTCGGAATCTTGAATAGTTGTTTTGTCCTTTGGAGATTGGTCTCGATGAACTCGGGTAAGGTTATTTGTTTTGTTTGCTCCATTTTTTTTTTTTTTTATTGTTTTGTTATCGCAAAGAAACGCCATTTGTCAAAACCAACCCGTTGAACAAACGTTTGTAGTCGACTGTAGTCGTTTATTGTCGTTTGCTGTCGGGTAAGTAACTGGGAATGAAATTGATGCTGTTATTTTTTGAAACAAATCTTACATAAATCTATCATAAATGGATCGCTTCGTGCCTCGCGATGACGCAAAGCGACGCCAGGAGTGAGTCCCAAGAGTGTAGGAGATCGCGGGACCTTAATCCCCCGCCCTTCGGGCACCCCCTTTGAAAGGGGGAAGGCCCGCGATGACGGCTAGGGGCGGGAGCGTTGTCCATTAGTGCAGTTTCCTTTCCTAGTGCCGTGTGCGGGAACGCCAAAGACCGACCGGGTTGGGTGCGCGGGCCATGGCCGACATGGGGGAGGAGCGGTTGCCTAGTGCGGTAGGCCCTTGATGTCGGCCTTGAATTTTTGGTCCTTTTGTTTCAAGACAAAAGGACAAGAAAACCACAGATGCCCGCCAGCGCGCAGGCCGGCGTCGGCATGACATGGCTGCTGGTGCCACGGTGAAATAGAAATATCATCCATTCCCTTGCGGGTTTGTGGAAAAGTTGTAATTTTGCAGGCAGAAATCAATAGGGGAACAGTCCGTTGACGTCCACAATTTGGTGATGACCTTTCGAGCGAGCCAACCTGTCGATTTCTTTTTTTATGCCTCTATTGCAGTAATGCAATACTGGATCTTCTCTCTTGTGCGTTTCACACCTACCATCATTTTTACAAGGCCAATGCCTATCAATTCATAGTGCATTTCCAGCATATAGGAGAATATCTTTTGATTGGCGACCCCTTTCTTCGGAGGTTTGGGCTTTCCATAAACCACAGCATATCGTAATATGGTGTCCAATTGCAGAAGAGCCAAGGTCGAAGAATAATTCTTTGAGGCATGACGCATGGTCTCGGTTATTGAAAGATAGCGTATGTTGATATAATCTTTCAACGAGCGGTTGTATACTCTTTTGTCTGGGTTCTCCTCCGTCCATTTGCGATACACTTGTGAAAGTTTGTTGTCGTTTGCTGTCGGGTAAGTAACTGGGAATGAAATTGATGCTGTTATTTTTTTTTGAAACAAATCTTACATAAATCTATCATAAATGGATCGCTTCGTGCCTCGCGATGACGCGAAGCGACGACAGGAGCGAATCCCAAGAGCGTGGGAACGCCAAAGACCGACTGGGTTGGGCGGGGAGGAAGGGCCGCCGGGCGGGGAAGCGCCCGCAAGGGATGGCTAAACGGTTGACCCTCACGGAGCGGCGCTTGTCGTTTGCCTTCGTAGAAGGCACTCCGCGACCTGAGGGTCAGGCGTTTAGACAGCCGTGGGGAGGCCCGATGGAGGCGGCCTTGAACTTTTGTTCCTTTTCTTTCAAGAGAAAAGGAAGGGGAAAAAGCGAACCGCAGTCACAGATGCCTGCCACCGTATCACCCCCAGTTATTGCTTGATGAACTTGGAGACGAAAGACTGATTGTCGGTGGTGAGGAAACGAATGAAGTAAACTCCATGGGTCAGGCTGTCGACATTGATGGCATTCCACTGTTTGACCTGTCCTTGGAAACTCATGACCTGGCGACCACTCAAGTCGTAGATCACGATTTGCTGTATCGGTTCAGCGCATCTCACATGAAGCATGCCCGTAGTAGGGTTAGGAAACACACTGACAAGTATCTCCTCGTGGGTCTCAACACTCACAGGGTCATCAATATCTTCCACACACGGCGAGCCAATGCCGGGGAGAACGATGTTGTCCACCCAAGCGCAGTCGCTACCGCCGCTGATGGCAGAGTCCTTCTGATAGCTGAACCTGAAGGTGTGTGTGCCTGGAGCGACGGGGAACGAGGCCTGCGACCAATCGGTGGAACCTGTTTGGCTATCCATCTCGATGTCGTCAATGTAGAACTTGAAGAAATCCCAGCCATCTTCAGAAGAGACTTTGCGGAAATAGGATATGTTGTCGGCGACAGAGCAATTGACCGTGATGGAAAAATCAGATTGAGCGTTGTCGTCAAGGTCCTGTTTGGAGCGGATGCAGTAGCTACCGGCATAGGGTTGTTCATCGGTGACGAACCAAGGATTGTCGTTGGTCTGCCACGGGAAGGCGGTCAAGTCACCCGTCTCGAAGGTCTCCATGACATCGCCAACGGTCAGGAAGACGGTGTCGACGGTGATATTCTGGCCAATCACACTTTTCACATAGAGAGGTACTGCTGTCATGTTAGGGACGGAGGCGTCAATACATACTTGGTACTGGGCGGTTGCGGAGGCGCCTGCAGGGAACTCCGTGATGCTATAGGCTGGGGTAATCACGGTCACCAGGCTATAATGGCTGGTGAGGTGCAGAGCCGCATTGGGCAGTGTGCTGTGGCCGATGTTGGAGTAGGACACCATCACATTGGCCGTGTCGCCAGGAGCAAAGGCAGGTGCCCCGTTTGTGTTCTGAAGGGTCACATCATCAATGGACAATAATGGAGCCACAACCGTTATCGTAAAGATCTTGGTGGATGTCTCTTCGCCGAAGGTGGTGGTGATGACAAAAGGAATCACGTCGCCATCTTGCGCATCGGCAGGCAACGCGATGATGAAGGCATTGTGGTGCATGTTGGTGGAGTCAACGGCCAAGCTACTGTCGCTCACGTTGTCTTGGAGGATGTCGATGCCAGGATAACTGCTGCTGAGCGTGGAGGTGATGTCGTAAGCCGTGGCCACACCATAGTTGGTCAGGGCAACATCCATATATACCGTAGAGCCTGGTTGAGGTATGCTGAACTCAGACAAAGAGAAAGAAGAGACTGCCACATAAGGTCCCGACGGGTCGATGACCTGCACATTCTTGAAGAATTGGATGTGGTTCTGCGCCGAAACCGCCAACTCGTAATCACCTGGGATGTCGATAGCGCTGAAGGTGAGGTTGGCATAACCGGAGGCGTCCGTGAAGGCGGCTGCGATCAACTCGTTGTTATGGGTCAGGGCCACGTATGCGTAAGGAACGGTCTGCAAATCATAGCTGGTGCTGCCCACCAAGAGGACATCGTCGGAGCTGACGGTTAAGTGGGTTGGAATACCCATATAGGGCTTCAGGGAAGGGTCTCCCATCAGGTGGTAAGCCTCCCAGTAGTATTGCTTTAAATCCGAGCTTGTACCTTCCACCGCTAGATCTCCGGCGGTCATATAGCCCGCGATGCTGGTGGCCCAAGCATCATGGTTTTCCCCGTGCGTGTGGAAGATTTTGTCGTAACTACCTAGACCGTTGGCATTGTAAGTCGGGTTGGCGTTGATGTCGCTGCGGAAGCCGACAGACCAGTAAAAGTCCTCGTCCCAATAAGTGATGTCGGAACCGCCGATATAGCCGACTGCTCCCTTGTCGGGGACACGCAAGAGCGCTTCGGCAAAACACTCAGGGTCTCCAAATGTGCAGGACAAACAGCAGTTCCCGATCATGAAGCCGTATTTACCCGCATTGGTCATGTTTGGTATATGGTCACAGGTGAATGCGGGCTCGTTCCAACCGTATCCGGAGCCGTGTGCCGTGTAGTTGGCCCAGCCACATCCGTCGCCAATCTCCTGACGGATCGTCGCAGCCTCGCCGGAGCAGTCATATAGATGCTTGTACACCGTGGTGTAGTTGTGCGTGGTGGAGGAGGTGTTGATGTAATTGTCAAAGATATAGTTGATCTGACCGTTGAGGTGGGTGGGTGCCCACATGTCGTCGTTGCCGGCAATCAACACGGCCTTGCCCAGGTAAGACGGATCTGGCATGGTATATTGCTCGTACATCAAAGATTTCTCGATCTGTGGAAGCAGCTGGCCGATGTTCTGTGCCGAGAAACGGCCGTAGTAGCAGTCCGGCAGATAGTCGCCGCTGGTCCAAGTCGCATAATACAAGTCCGTCTTGTGGTTCTGGGTGCCCGTGAAAGTGGGGATCTGGTCGACATCGCCGACGAGCAGGACAAAGGTGGGCGCCGGGTTCTCAGCCGTGGCATTGGCGTACTCCGCTTGGATATAGCTCTGGATGTCTGTGGTCGTCGTGCCGATGGTGCTCGTGTAGGCAACTTCCACAAGGTAGCCGATGCGCTTTTTCCAATGGACAAAAGACAACAAATCTTCGTTGTCGGCAAACATGTCGTGGGCGATGATCAGGTATTTGATGGGGGTGATGTCGAACTCGCTGCGCGTGTTCATCGGGTTGATGACGGCCTCTTCGACAGCGTGGAACAAAGGACTATAGTATTTGTCCTTCATCTCCAAAGTGGCCGGAATGTTGGTGTTCTCGTAGGTAATTTCCACTTCGATGTGGCTATAGACCCGTATCTTGTCCGTGACAGGGTTGTAGGCCACTGGACTCACCACCACATTAGCCAGGTTTACATCACGCATGGTGCCGATTTTATGAGCGGTGACCACCTCTGGCTGTGAGGTGTAGAAAGCATCGGTGCGGTAAACGGCTTCGTCCTTCTTTAAGGGGCGTTCTCCCGATCCGGATTTTGGGCAGCTCCCTTGGCAAGGCATCACAGGATAAAGTACATTCAAGGCGGCCGCATCGTATTCCTCATAGTCTGCCGACACAACATGGACGTTGATCTCATCGCATACGGGGATTTCGATCAACTTGGTGAGTTCGGGCAATGACGGGAAACCAACCTTTGAGGAGTGGTCATAGCCATCCATAGTGAGGGTGGAATAGCTGGCGTCGCCGACTTTCACCACCTGGCTCTGTAATTTGGGCGTGCTGAACGCAATGGAAAGCTTGCTCATCGTGTTCTGCCGAAGGGCGTAGTTCTGGGCGCTCAGAAAGAAAGCGCTCATCAAAAAAATACAGAATAATAATGCCTTTCTCATCATATAATCTTTGATAATGTGCCTAATTATTTGACGGCTGCAAATATATTGAATTAATGTGAAACAACAAGCCGCCGCAAGGGTCCCTTGCGGCGGCTTTTGTCGTCACTTATTGATCGCTCTGTCGGCGAATCCTTATTCCATCATCAGGTCGATGTAGTGGTATGACACGGAGTCGTTCTCCGCGTCGGCGGAAATCAACAGGCCGCTTTCGAGGTCGTAGCAGTAGGTGTAGCCTTCTCTGATTATGTTGTGCTTCGATTGGCGCATGGCCACACGGATGCCGTCGCCGTCGAAGATGGTATAGGCCATGGGGAAGCCGGTATAAACACAAGGCTTGCTGTCGTACTCGTAGGTGTAAACATGGGTGCCAACCATATCTTCAGGCGCCAGTATCTCTTCCACCACCTCGGTGGCGTCGCCATCCACCCAAGTCAGGTGCCACTTGGTCGTCTTTATGCCGGCGTGACACAGGATCTCCTCCACAAGACCATCGGCATTGTAAGAAGCCGTGCCCCAAATAGCCGTGTCGCCTTGGTGAATGTTGAGGAAGCTCACGATCAGCCCATTTTCGTAGGTGAAGTGATTCGACCACTTGCCGCTTTCCTCTTCGACTTTCACGATGTTGCCGCCTTCGTAAACCATCCTTTCTTGGGTCGTGATGGCTCCCGTGGGCATTAATATTGTGTCGCAAACGCGCATCAGGTTACCGTTCTCCAACCAGATGTAGTTTGCAGACGAATTTATTGTGAGTGTTGCGCTCGAAGCGGTGATTTCCTCCCTGGCTAATCGCGTCACGGTCTGCGGTTCGGGGTCAGGAGTAGGAGTGGGGTCTTTGTGGCATGAGGTGAGTGCCATCGCAGCGACGAAGGCTGCCAAAATGATTTTCTTTGTCATGGTTTTAAGTTTTAATAATTGTCGGATTTGAGCCTGCAAAAATACAAAATCAAAGTTAGGCATCCTCAATAATGACTGTTTTTTTGGAGCAAACGCTCTGTGTTGACTAATATTAATATCTATGATTTCAGCGAAGCTAAATCTATCAGGAAGCCGTCCCCTTATATATATAATAATGTGTGTCCCCCGAACCAAGCCTCTCATGTCCCTCGAACCAAGCCTCTCACGGCCGCTTTTTCCTCGAAAAAGTCGAAGAAATACCTTCCTATGGCCGTGAAAACTCCCTCGAAAACCGCCCCAAGTGCTCGTTTTTCTCTCAAAAACCACCCTAAAACCAAGAAAAATGAAAACATGATGAACTTTTTTCTCGCTGATAGTCAGTGTGATGGAAAAAAGATGAAAAATATTTGAAAAAAGTGCTTGCCAGTTTAGAAAAAGGTAGTACTTTTGCACCCGCTAAACACGAAGGGGAGACAATGATTATGAAAGAGGTTTAGCGAAAGTTCTTTGAAAGTCTGAGGCCAGCACAAGATACCTGCGCCGCGGGAGCGGCGCGAGGGAAGGAACCTTTTAAAAGGAACACCAAGAGGACATCGAGG
>CACYHX010000038.1 GCA_902774365.1 uncultured Bacteroidia bacterium
GGGCGGACAGGCTGCCGTTGACGGCGTTGTGGGCACTACGGTAGATCCTTCCGTCGTGGCGGCCAATCCTACCATGATGATGGTGATCAGCGCACTCGCTCTGATAGTGAACATCGTTGCTCTTGGCTACATCATCTCGGTTTCCAAGAAACGTCACATCAACCCGTACAAGGAAGACGTCTTCGTCAACCAGAAGTACTACAAAGACGCCATGGCTCGTGCCGACGTCGCTTGATGTTGCAACCCTATTCAAGCAAAAAAGTCCGCAGATGTCTGCGGACTTTTTTTTGTTCTTAAATTACCCGTTCGTTGACCATCTTCCATTCGCCGGGTTGCAAGTCACCCAATGGGATGTTGCCAATTTGGATGCGAATGAGCCGTAGTGTGGGGAATCCTACCGCAGCGGTCATGTGGCGCACCTGCCGGTTCTTGCCTTCGATGAGGGTAAGACGCACCCAACTGGTCGGGATGTTGGCGCGGTAGCGGATGGGAGGCACCCTTTCCCATAGGTTTTCGGGTGCTTCGACGATTTCTGCTTGGCAAGGTTTGGTACGGTAGCCTTTGATGGTCACGCCTCTCTTCAACTGGCTGACAGCCTCTTGAGTGATTTGTCCGTCCACCTGTGCCAGATAGGTACGCGGATGCTCAAACTTCGGGTCCAGTAGCTTCTTGATGAGCGGCCCGTTGTCGGTGAGGAGCAAGGCACCCTCGCTGTCGTGGTCGAGTCGACCGGCGGCATATACGTTGGGCGGGAAACCGAACTCGTCGAGGGCACGGTGTCCTGCTTCGGGCGTGAACTGGCTGAGGACGCCAAAAGGCTTATTGAATAGAATTACCATAGTGCAAAAATACGCATTTCTCCCATGAGGGGCCGCCTGAGATGCCGTTTTTCTATGAAAATTGACATTACAATTGAGAAAAACATTATCTTTGCCGTTTGAAACATAATAGCGCGTCTACCCATAATCATGCGAAAAGTAGTCACCACATCGGATCTCAAAAACGCCTTGGGCCTGAAAGGCTTCTTCGGCACCTGCGTCGCAGGGCTGGCTTATGGATACCTCCGCCTCGGCAAGATTAACCGTCTCTTCGACGGAGCCGCTGATTATCAAGGCCGTGAGTTCGCCGACCACTTGCTGGAGAATATGAACATCAGCATTGATGTGGCTCCCGAGCAGTTGGAGAATATTCCTAAAGAGGGCGGTTTCATTGTGGTCAGCAACCATCCCTTTGGTGCCATCGAAGGCGTGATGCTGTTGAGCGCCATCGCCAAGGTGCGTCCTGACTTCAAGGTCATGGCTAACTTCATCCTGTCGCATATCCCCAACCTGAAGGAGTGCTTCTTCGCCGTCAACCCATTCGAGAAAAACCCCGAGTGGAAGAGCAGCGTGGGCGGCATCAAAGGTGCCATCCAACATATCGCTGCCGGCAACGGCTTGGGTATCTTCCCCGCTGGCGAGGTGTCGCGTTATCATGGACATGATTACCCCGAGGACCTGCCGTGGAGCACTTCCATCGCACGCATCATCAAGAACGCTGGCGTGCCCGTCATCCCCGTCTTTTGGCAGGGGCGCAACTCGAAGTTGTTCTATGCCGTCGACAAAATTCATCCCATGATGGGTACGGCGCGCCTGACCAAGGAGCTGATCAACAAGCACGGCCAAAGGATCAAACTGCAAATCGGCAAGCCCATCCTGCCTGCCGAGGTAGAGGCATACGAGAATCCTAAAGACCTGGCAGCCTATCTGCGTAGCCGTTCCTATGCTCTTGAGGCCAACATCCCGACTGCGGCCGTGGCAGAGAAAAAAGAAACGAAGATGGAGGAGATTGACGCTCCTTCGGATTTGTCGTTGATGCTCAAAGAGTTGGAAGCTATCCGCGAGAAGTCGTTCCTCTATTCCGCTTCCGATTACGATTGCTATCTGGCAGACTATGAGGATATCCCCAACTTGATGCACGAGATAGCGCGCCTGCGTGAGGAGACTTTCCGCGCCATCGGCGAAGGCACGGGCAAGCGTCTCGACCAGGACGAGTTCGACTCGCATTTCAAGCACCTCATCCTTTGGGACAATGTGAAGCAGAAGATTGCCGGTTGCTATCGTTTGGGCATCGGCAGCGAAATCATTCCCAAGTTTGGCATTAAAGGCTTCTATGTCAGCACTTTGGTGAACATCAACGAGGCATTCTCCGAAAGGCTGAGTCACACCATCGAGTTGGGACGATCATTTGTCTCCCTCGACTATCAGAAAGAGGTGCTGCCTTTAGTGTTGCTGCTGAGAGGCTTGTCGGATGTGGTGGTACGCTATCCCGAAATCAACCATTTCATCGGCCCTGTAAGCATCAGCTCGTGGTATCCTAAGTTCTACATGAGCATGATCGTGAAATACGTCACCGAGAAGCATCCCGTGAGCGAAGAGCTTGCCCATATGGCCACGCCGATGACGCCGTTCCATGAAGACTTCCTCAAGGTGGATGCAGACGTGCTGATGAAAAACAATATGGACAGCATCGACAAGTTCGACAAGTTCATGTTCCGACTCAGCAATGGCCAGTACCGTCTGCCTACCTTGTTCAAGAAATACCTGAAACTGAACGCCAAGTTCCTCTGTTTCAACGTCGACCCTGACTTCAACGACACCCTCGACAGCCTGCTATTCCTTACCTTCACCGATTTCCCCGAGGACGAAGTGATGCCGCTCTTCCGCGATAGCAGCGACGAAGAGAAGGAGATGGTCAGAAAACGTTTCGGGTATATTTAATCCTCAGTTTCTTCTTCGATGGTCTGCGCAAAGAAGGTGAAGTTTACCTTCCCGTAATGCCTTTGCTCCATGAAGTGCGGGTGCTCTTCAAAGTTTTGGTATTTGTCGTGCTCCAAGACAAACATGCCGCCTTCGCGCAATAGGTTGTTTTCGAAAATGAGTTGCACCAAGGTGTCATAATGCTCGCAGTCATAAGGCGGGTCGGCAAAGATGAGATCGTATTGTATCTGGTGCTTGCTGAGGAAGCGGTACACGTCGGAACGGACGACAAGCAACTCCTTCATGTTGAGCTTGTTGGCGGTCTCACGGATGAACTTCACGCAACCGAAGTCTTGGTCGACGGACACGACCTTGGGACAGCCTCTCGAGACGAGTTCGTAGGAGATGTTGCCCGTGCCGGCAAACAGGTCCAAAGCCTCGGTTTCTTCGAAGTCGAAGTGGTTCTCGATGATGTTGAACAGGCTTTCCTTGGCCATGTCGGTGGTGGGGCGCACAGGCAGGTTGTTGGGTGCTGTAATCTGTCTACGTTGGTATCGTCCTCTTATGATTCTCATTGCAGTGCTTGGTAAAGGGTGTAATAATACTGGTACGGTACTTCGTTCAAGGCTTTGCTGACCGTGAGCCGATGAGGGTCGTCCACAAAATGGATGTCTTTTACATAGCGTCCGCAGAGGTCGATGATGTCGGAGGCGGGACGGATGAGGCCCGAGAAACAAACGGGTGTATCTTGTCCCGAGCAGCCGTTTTGTTCCATGGCGAACAGCAGGAAATAGGCGAAGTCTTCTTTGGTGTTGAACTTAAAGTTGTTGAAAAAGACCAACTTGCCTTCTTTTTTGACGAGCATGTCGAAGTCGCGGTTGCGGACTTGGACGAAAACACCATGGTTTGTGTCGCTTTTCATTATGCTGTCGATGAAGACGCTGCTTGAATGAGTGATGACGGCTTCTTTCCATCTGGCTTGTATCTTGTCCTGAAGTGCTTTCGGAAGGGCAAAGACATGGTGGCAGGGCACCGACTGTATAAGCTCCGAGACGACGGCATAGCCTTCAGGGATTTGGAAGCCGAAGTCGAGGTATTTGGTTTGGTCGGCTTCGTTGAACAACGGCTCTGGGACAAGGGCGCAGTAGCGGTTGTCGACGATGCAGATTACAGATTGGAAACTGCTGTTGTTCAATCCTTTGGATTCCAAGGCGCGTTCTAAGGTGCGGAAGAGATCGTCGCTGTCGGTGAGCAGATCCGACTGGTAAAACTCCACGCCGACGAGGGTACGGGTCGTGGTGTCGAGAAGGGCAAAAGAAAGACCACCCAATGCGCATTGGATGGCCATTCTGTACTGCGATGACTTCTCGGCATCAAACTCCTCACCGAACTGTGAGATATAAGGATTCAGGGATGCCGTCATTCATCCTAACGGTTTAGAGTTTCTCCCAGTTGCCGTCGGTAGAGGCTTCTTCCATCGAGCCGACTTTCAGACCGGCGTAACGGTTGATGCTTTCTTTCTCAGCCTTGGCGTTGTCGACGCGCTGCTTCCATTCCTTCTCGTTGAAGGCGGCACCCGGAGTGGCCAGATAGACCTCGTAAGGTGTGCGGGCTTCGAAGACAGGGATATCAATACCGTTACGGCTGATGTTACCAGCTTCAAGTTCAAATTGCTCGTTGTTGGCTCCAAAAGGCACAGTCTTCAGCTCGTTGATGTTGAAATGATCGCGGCCGGCCTTGAGCGAGTCCATCACCATGACGAAACCGATGGTGTCGTTGATGGTACGGGTGAAGGTGGTGTCGGTCGGGTCGGGAACGATTTTCACAATCGGGATTTCGGCCGTTTGGCAGAACTTAATCAAAGAGTCGAAGTTGTTCGTGTACTGGCTGGTGGCGTTTTTGTAAAGCACCTCGGCATTGCGGATGTCAATGAGGCGTTCAACGACTTTGGCCTCACGGGCTTTCTGTTCGTGGTTGAACTTAATGGGAGCCTGGATGCTCTTGACGACTTGCCATGCTAACAGGACGATGATGGCAAACAGGACGATGTTGATGACGATGGATAATCCTTTTTTCATTGTAGTATGATTTTCTAATTCTTACTCTTTTTGATTGGCTGCAAAGGTAGGATTTTTTTCTTAATGTGGCTCAAAAAAATGCGCTTGAAATTAAAAATGGATTTTATGATAGTCTAAATATTTGTCGTCCAGATATTTGCGAATCTTTTTTGCGATAATGACAAAAACCTGCAAATCCCTTTTCTCTAGCCATTCCGTGGCGTCGTCGTCGCAATTGATGGCTCTTGCAAAGGCCAGGTCGACCTCAAAATGGTTTCTCAGTAGCCATTCCTCGGCGTTCTCGTCTTTGTCGATAACGCTGTCGATGGCCACCAGTTGGAGAAAGCCGTTCTTCAAGAGCCATTCCTTGGCTTTGGCTTCGCCTTGTATGGCACGGCTGAAGGCTCCGAGCTCGGGATACCCGTTCTTCATGAGCCACTCGAAAATCTCGTCGCTTCCAGGCTCAAAGGTGCAGCCGAAGGCCATTAGTATTTTTACGGGGTATCGGGTCATTTTTATTCTTTCACTAATTTTGAGGCCAAAATCTTGTCAATGATGACTTTATCTCTATAAGTATGAAAAAAGATGCTCCACTTTTTGTTGTGGGTTACAAGAACTTTTTCTCTTTTGCTTTTGCTGTATTTCTTGGCAATTTTCCACTCGGTAACCTTTATGCTATCCGCAAGAAAAGTCAAAGAGAGCATCTCCGCATAAAGTTCAGCCGCGTAACGCTCAGCGTGTTCGCGGCTGTTTTTTTCGACAATGAAATCCTTGATTTGCTCAATGTCTTTCTTTACTACATTACGAATCTGGATTTCATACCTTTTCATAATGCTCCCTTATTTTCTCATTCAACAGGTCTTGAAATTCCTCAAATGAGAAACATCCTTTCAAGGTTTTTGGGTAAGCTTTTTTCTTTTGGCGAGAAGAAGTGGTTGTGTTAGTTTGCCTTATAGTTGTCGTTGTGGTTTGCATACGATTGATGTGTTTTGCATTGCAAAAATAGATATTTTATTTATTGGTCGCAAGTATTTTTCTTTTACCATCTATTCTTCTCTTCATTCCCAATGTCAGCATCTGTGTATTTGTTGCGTTTGCTGTTGAACTAGTTTTAAACTAAGTTCATTTATGCTCACAAAAAAGAAATTTGTTTACCTTTGCAGAAATATTCATCGAAATGAAGACCAAAAAAGAAATAGTTGAAAACTGGCTGCCACGCTATACGGGTTTGCCGCTGGAGAAGTTTGGAAAGTATATCCTACTGACCAATTTCCAGAATTACGTGGACCGTTTTGCCGAATGGCAAGGCGTGGAAGTCGTTGGGCGCGACCGCTCCATGCCTTGCGCCACCGATGGCGAAATCACCATCATCAACTTCAGCATGGGCAGCGCCAATGCCGCTACCATCATGGACCTGCTGAGTGCCATCCAACCCAAGGCGGTGTTGTTTCTCGGCAAATGCGGTGGCATCAAGAAAATCAACAAGGTCGGTGACTTGATCCTTCCTATCGCAGCCATCCGTGGCGAAGGTACCTCGAACGACTATTTCCCGCCTGAGGTGCCTGCATTGCCAGCATTCAGCCTTGAAAAGGCCATCTCTACCACCATTCGTGACTATGGTCGTGACTATTGGACGGGAACTGTCTACACCACCAACCGCCGCGTTTGGGAACACGATGACGAATTCAAAGACTATCTCCGCAAGATTCGCTGCATGGCCGTCGATATGGAAACGGCAACCATTTTCACAGTCGGGTTCCACAACGAAATCCCGACAGGAGCCTTGCTGTTGGTGTCAGACAACCCCATGGTGCCCGAAGGCGTGAAGACAGAGGAAAGCGACAAGATAGTCAGCAAGAACTACGTTGGCGAACACCTACGCATCGGCATCGACTCTCTGCGACAACTCATCAACAATGGTATTACCGTCAAGCACTTGAAGTTTTGAAGACCTACGACCAAATCCTTAACGAAATCCATCAGAAGCAATTCGCGCCCATCTATTTCCTGACGGGCGACGAGCCGTATTTCATCGACATGATTTCGGACACCATTGAGAACGAGGCCTTGGATGAGGCCGACCGTGCCTTCAATCAGATTGTGGTCTATGGCCGCGACGTGGATGTGGAGACCATCGCCAACCACGCCCGTAGTTTCCCGATGATGGGCGACCGTATGGTGGTCATCGTCAAGGAGGCACAGGACGTGAAGGATTTGGATAAGTTTGAGCCTTATCTCGACACCCTCCCCGACACCACGCTCCTCGTCTTTGTCTACAAATACAAGAAGTTCGACAAGCGCAAGACCTTGGCGAAGAAAATCGACAAGATGGGTGTGTGGTTTGAGTCGAAAGCCCTGCGCGACTACAACATCCCGGGTTGGATACAGAGTTACCTGAAGGGCGAAGGCTACTCCATCACGCCCAAGGCGACGCAGATGCTGGCCGACTACCTTGGCACCGACCTCCATAAGGTCGCCAACGAGCTGAAGAAACTCATCATAGCCCTGCCCAAAAACAAGAGCATCGACGACGCTGACGTGGAGCGCAACATCGGCATCTCCAAGGACTTCAATGTCTTTGAGTTACAGAACGCTATCGGCAACCGCGACGTGTTGAAAGCCAACCGCATCGTGAACTATTTCGGCGACAACACGAAAGAGAATCCTCTGTTGGTCACTGCAATAAGCTTGTATGGCTTCTTCGCGAAGCTGATAAAACTGCACCACACACAGGACAAGTCACAAGGCAATCTGGCGAGTGTGTTGGGCGTGGCTCCGTATTTTGTAAGGGATTATCAAACGGCGGCGCGCAATTATCCGCCTCAGGTTTGCATCCGCAATATCTCCATCCTCCGCGAGTTCGACATGAAATCCAAGGGCTACGACAGCGGCGACACGAGCGAGAAGGATTTGTATAGAGAGATGATTTTCAAACTAATGCATTAAATCTATGCGCATTGTTGCACAACGAGTTACTCATGCCTCCGTCACGATTGACGGCAGGGTGAAGTCGGAAATCGGACTTGGTATGTTGATTCTGCTGGGCATCGAGGAGGCCGACAACGAAGAGGATGTGGAATGGCTCTGCCAGAAACTCACCAAACTCCGCATTTTTGACGACGGCAACGACTCAATGAATTTCGACATTAACCAAGTTGGAGGCTCGTTCCTTGTGGTGAGCCAGTTCACCCTTCACGCCTTGACCAAGAAAGGCAACCGTCCGAGCTTCATCCGTGCTGCCCGTCCCGAGCAGGCGGTTCCGCTTTATGAATTGTTTCTCAAACGCCTCGCTGAGGTTTCGGGCCGCGAGGTACAAAGCGGCGAGTTCGGTGCCATGATGGCCGTGGAACTGCTCAACGACGGCCCCGTGACCATCATCATGGATTCGAAACGACGGGAATAAATATATTTTGTGTATCTGTGGGGCAGTCGTACTACGGCAGCCGCATGGAATTTATCCAATGAGGCTGCCACGATGTGACAGCCCTACAGGTTAACATCATTCATCGGAATCATCATCCTTGATAATATGCAAATCGCGCTGCGGGAACGGGATCTTGATGCCGGCGGCGTTCAGGGCGTTGTACATGATTTCAGGGGCACGGTCGGCGTAGGCGACGCGCTCAGCGGCCAAGACGTATTGCTTCACTATGATGTCGACACCACTGTCGCCAAAGGATCCAAACACCACATAGATGCCTTTCTTCGGCTCCACGATTTCGCGTCCGTATGCGTCTTTGGTGCGCATCACCTGCATGGCTTCAACAAGGACTTCGCGTGCGCGCTGCAAATCGGTGCCGTAGGCCACGCTCACATGCAACTTGAGACATTCGTATGAGTTGCTCTTGGTGAGGTTGGTGAAGCTCTTCGCGAAGAGCGCTGAGTTGAGGAAGGAGACGGTGACGCCGTCGATGGTCTCCACCTGTGTGCTTTGGTAGTTGATGTCGGTGACCGCACCGCGTACACCGTCGCATTCAATCCAGTCGCCGACCCTCAAGCGTCCGCCCATAAGTTGGATGCCGTAAACGAAGTTGTTGATGATGTCCTTCAAGGCGATACCGATACCAGCCGACAAGCCGCCTGCGATAAGGCCTAACGAACTGGTGGGGACACGCAAGGTGACAACGAAGATGTAGACGTAGACAAACCAAACGAAGACAGTGATGAGGCTGTTGCCCAACGAAAGGTTGATTTCGTTGTTGCGGATGGATTTGCGATTGTACTTGCGGAGAAAACGATTGTACTGGGCTTGTTGCCAGATGGTGTGGATGGCCTTGTTCAGGTAGCGGAACACGAAAAACAGCCCTGTGAGGAACAATAGGTAATACAACGAAACCCTAAATCCTTCTGCTCCTTCATGCTGGATGAAAGGCTCCACGAAGATCTGACGATATAAGTCGTTGAACTCGAAGATGTTCAGCGCCCAGCGGATGCACAATGGGAACGACACCAGCACCAACAGCGGGACAACCACATCATGAATAAGGTCGTAGAACCATGTGGCGGAAAACAATAGTTTATCTTTGGCCGGACCCGACAAATAGGTAATCTGGGCCTTGTGTTCTTCCACTCTTTTGCTCAACCGATTTTCTTTGTACAAATACAGCAAGTGGTTTATCGTGACAATGGCAAGGATGGCTGTCAGCAGGAAATACCACCAAACCAAGATGATAAGCGCCAAGAAGATGTAGCCAGCCCAACTGAAGAACATGGCGACAGCGGTAATGCCTAGGGAGAACCATCCAATAATGGCATCGGCACGATCCGATTTCTTGCTCCGTCGCAAATTGGTAATCAATTGCCATACTGTCAACAGCAGCAAAAGGGGAGGGAAGATGAAATTCAAGAAAGCGTTGGGCAGGAAGAGCACGCGGCAACCGATGACGAAGAGTGCCGTGAAGATAGTGGACAGGTAGTTTCTGATGCCATGTTTTAGTTTGCTAGGCTCCAGGCGGATGAGTTGCGCCATCGTGATGGCCATCAGCAGCAGGATGAACGTGTGCATCAGCAAGATGGATTTGGTCGCCCTGTCGTCAAGCGTGGTTTCAATACTGAAGACGATAAATAGGACACAACCTAATAAAAGGGCGATATAGCGCCTTTGTTCTTTAGCTACTTGCTGCAATGGTTTTACAAAACGATAGACAAGAAGCATCAACAGGGCAGCAATGCCCCACAGGACAAAGAACGATAAAACGTAAACCACCATCCAAAACAGCGTTGCCGAGTTGTTGATACGGCTGTCCTTGCTCATGCTTTCTGATTCATCTTGTCCTGACAGATCCAGGATAAAAGTCGATGAAAACTTCTCTCCCATTGCGGCTTTGGCTTGTTGCCAGTAGACCGTAGGATTTTTAAGGATTTGTCCCCAAGGCGTTTGGCCCTCCACGAACACGTTTTTCTGAAGGATCTTGTAGTAATCCTGTGCATAGTCGTAGGATTCCTTCATGCGTAGCCAGGCTTCGATGTAGTAAGTGCTATCGGCCATGACTATTTCGCGTGTCTGGGCATAGATTCTCAGCAGTTGGGAAGCATAGAAAATGCACGAGTCGCGTTCCATCTGTCCTATTGCACTCAGGATGAACGGCGAAGTGCTTCCCTCTATGGCCGTTGTGTCCTGCACCGTTGCCATCGAGTCAACGACGGCTGTCTCCTGTTCAGGCAGTTTTTCCTCCATGAGGATTTCGCTGTGCGACTGAAGAGCTTTTGCCGTATCAATAAAACTGGCAAGGCTGTCTCCCAGAGCCAACGAGTCGTTGGTCATTGTGTCCTGGGTCGCAATGATGGCCATGATTAGGTCCACCTGATTATACAGCTTCTGCTCCAAGAGGCTTTCGTTGTGCTCCAAGTGGGCATCCAGCGAGTCGTTATGATAGGCAAGGCTGTCGGGCACCAAATCCACCTCCTTCAACTCGGGAGGAAGGCGGCGAAGCGATTCAATCAGTCGGGCATAGCGGTTGATTTCGATATTCAACTTGTTCACGATGCGGTCGTAAGGGGTGCGGTTCTTGTTGAAGTCCTCGTATTCCTGGGTCACCTTCTCCAATGCATAGCTGATGTCGAAGGTGTAGTCCTGTTTTTGGGAATACAGCATCAGCGACTGGTCATTGCATTTCTTGGCAATCTCCACCATCTGCTTGTGTTGACCGTCGTAATACTCCTTCAATTCGTCTTGTGTCTGGGCAATTTGCTGGTAGTCATAGCTCAGCTCCCGCCGTAGGTTGGCCAATGTGGCGTCCAAATCCATTCCCGTAAAAACGGCCAAAGCAGGCACTGCAACGGCCAAAAGTGCTAGGAGAATATAAATGTTTTTGCGCTTTTTCTTCATGTTCGTTTGTTCTTTTCGGTTTCCGATACGAAACAGGCCACAAGGCCGTAGGTGCAGGGCGTTCATCACGATGCCTATGATTTTGTCAAAAAATTTCCGCAAAATTACGAAAATCTCTCGAAATACCACGCATTATCAGTTCATGACAGCCCTACAGCACCATACATTTATTCCACCACAATCTTATGCGTTTCGCTACCCAGGGTCACAAAATACAATCCTTGAGGCAATTCCACCTTTTCTTTGCCTTTGATTCCCTTGGTCATGATGGTTTGGCCGAGGGTATTCGTGATGGTTAAAGTGCCTGTGCCTTCAATGATTACATATCCCTTGGCAGGGTTAGGATAGACTTTGAAGGTGTCTCTTTGGTTCTCGCAGACATGGTCGTAAGGCAACGTGCAAAACACCGCTTCGGGGCTTATTGGTGAGGCGTATTGCAATCGTGTTTCCTTCTTGCGTTGCGTGAAAAGGTATGAAGTGTTTGGCACCAAGTCTTCAAATAGAGTAGAATCTTGCCATTCGCCGCCATTAATGTTGTATTCGCAGCCTTCCACGGCAACGAGGGTGATGCTTGTTTCGGTGTTGCTCTCCATTTGCGGTGCATCGGGCCTGGCTTGTTCCGCCTTTTTGATGGGACCGAAAAGCGGCGAAGTTACGACTCCCATGCAGTTTTCGGCTGTGACTTGCACGCAGATGTTTTGGAAAATGTCGTCTTCGGTCAAAGTGTAGGTCGAAAAGACAGCTCCTTCAATGTTCGTGGTGTCTCTCCGCCATTGGTAATGCAACTCGCCCAAATCAGGAATGAATGGTGTAGAACCCAAATTCGTTTCGGCTGTCAAGGTCTCTCCATAGAAAGGCGCTCCTGTTATGTTGACCTCGCCAGTTAATTCAGGAGTGACGCTGCCATTCAAGGCGCTTTCGATTGCACCATAGGCGTTCAGTCGTCTTCCATCGGCAACCAAGCCATCGAGTGATGCCAGATGGTCGGCACCGTTAAAGAGATGGTGTTTTACCGTGAGACAAAAGTTGGCGGGGTCGTTTTTGCAGTCTTGCATCATGTCCTCGGTCAGTGCGGCATATATCAGCGCAATGGTGCCAGAGACTTGCGGGGTGGCCATTGAAGTCCCAGTCATATTGCCATATCCGTTGTTAGGAACCGTGGAATAGATGCTGGTGCCAGGGGCGCCGATGTCTATGTTGTTAATGCCATACCCGGCACCTCCGTACTTCACATCGGCAGAAGTGGTGTTGGTGACGCCAATCAGGTAATTTCCGGGACAGGCGGAAGGCACGTCGCCGACTTCGTCAACATTCACGTTCAGGTTGGGGCCGGCACCACAACTCAATATGCCGACATCGCCCATCTCGTCATACATGGCGCACCAGATGGGATAATCGTCAGGATTTCCATAGTCGACGCCAAAGGACGAGTTGGTGGCCACGATAAAGGCACCTTCCTCGCCATTGGTCTCGTTGTATCTCGCCCTCATTTCCAGAGCGTATGAGTAGGCTTCCACGACGATGGACTCATTGCCCGAACTGCCGGCAATGGGCATGACTTTCACGTTCCAATTCACGCCGCAAACGCCAGTCTCGTTGTTTCCGACGGCTCCTATGATACCTGACACATGGGTGCCGTGGCGATGGCTACCGACAATTCCATTGTGGTTGTAGGCATTCCAGCCATAATAATCATCAATATAGCCGTTGTTGTCGTCGTCAATGCCGTTGTAAGGTATTTCGTGGCTGTTTTCCCAGCAATGAAGATCCTCGTGGGTCCAATCCATGCCTCCGTCGATGACGGCCACCACGATGGTGTCGCCCGTCGCCGTGACGCCACCTATGGTAAACTCCTCCCATGCTTGTGGCAGGTTCATAATGGCGGGAGCCCATTGTTGGTCAAAGTAGGGATCGTCAGGAATAGCTTCACGCAACGTGATGTTGGTATGGTTGTTTTGGATGACGCGAACATCGGGATTCTTCCCAAGTCGTTCCATCTTTATTTCTCGTGATACTGCCTTGTCTGTAACTTCGAAAAGCCAGATATTCAGTCTTTGTGACAGCAGTCGCTTGGGCGTAATACCTGTATTGGAATTGGCGGCAAAGGTCGAGGCATCAACGCCCTGTTCCAGCCAGATGATGAATTCGTTCTCAACGTAGTTGGTGGCTTTGTCCTGCCCATAGCAAAACACCGACAAAAGCATCACAACTAAGACGATTGCGGATTTAAATAATGTTTTCATGTTGTTGTATTTTGTGATTAATGGAGGTTTTGGGTCGGCAAATATAAACATTTTCAGATTATTGCATGGTTTTCCAGACGATTTCAAAAGAATTGCCTATTTTTGCATTTCTATTCAACTGATAACTGAACAACTGATAACTGACAACTGAAAAGAGATGGACGGCAAAAGATTAGAAAAAGTAAATAAACTGATACAAAAGGAATTAGGTGATATTTTTCAAAAGGAACTGAAACCTGCAGTCCCGATGCTGATGATTACCGTGACGCATGTGAGGGTCACTTCCGACCTCGGCTATGCCAACGTGTACTTAAGCGTCTTTGGCGTCGACGACAAGAAAAAGGTGGTCGAGGAGGTGAACCAAAATGCCAAGGCCATTCGTGGACTTTTGGGCAATCGTGTCCGCCATCAGATGCGTGTCGTGCCGGAATTGCGCTTCTTTGAGGACGACTCGCTCGACTATATAGAAAACATCGACAACCTGCTGCATCCAGAAAAGTGAGACTGCCGCTGTTCATAGCAAACCGTTACCTGCTGGCCAAAAAGAGCCACAACCTCATTAATATCATCACGTGGATTTCCATCCTCGGTATTAGTGTCGGCTCGTTTGCGCTTATCGTGGTGCTGTCGGCTTTCAATGGACTGGAAAAGGTCATTTCGTCGATGAACAGCCGTCTCACGCCCGACCTGCAAATCTCTCCTGTGAAGGGCAAGACCATCGACTTGACGGCGTTTCCTTTAGGTCAAGTCAAGGATATTCAAGGTATTGAATATGTGATTCCTACGATTACCGAAGACGCTCTTTTTCGTGCCAACGACAAACAGCATATCGGTCAAGTGAAGGGCGTTGAGCTTGAGTACCAACAGATTGACCGCATTAATGACATCGTCTTTGGCGATGATGGTTTGGTGCTTTCTGATGACGACGAACATGATTTTGCGGTCCCTGGCGCGGGCGTGGCCTGGTCTCTCGGCATTAATGCTTACAATCCCTACGCCATGGTGCGCGTCTATGTGCCTAAGCGCGGCAACGCCTCGCAGATGAGCCTCGAAAATAGTTTCAACTCCGACGTGCTGACCATACGCAGCATCTTTTCCACCGAACAGGAACAAGACGAGAAACTGGTCCTCGTGCCTTTCGATTGGCTCTCGGAACTGCTTGAATATGAGAATAAAGCGACTAATGTAGAACTGTTTCTTGCCCCGAATGCGGATGCGAACAGGGTCAAAAAATCGGTGACTGCCCTCATAGGGGAGGACTTCTCCGTGAAGAACCAGCAAGAACAGCAGGAGACGCTATACAAAATCATGCGTTCCGAGAAGTGGGCAGTCTATGTCATCCTCACTTTCATCCTGATTTTGGCCACCTTTAATGTGGTCGGTTCGCTCTCCATGCTGATGATCGACAAACGCAAGGATACGGAAATCCTAAAATCGATGGGCGCCGACAACCGCCTGATTCAGCGCGTCTTCATGAATGAAGGATTGCTGATTTCCGTTGCTGGAGGCATCATCGGATTGCTGTTGGGCATCATTTTGGTGCTGTTGCAGCAGCAGTTCGGTTTCGTGAAATTCGGCACAGGCGGCAATTATGTCGTGGATGCCTATCCGGTGCTTTTGAAATTAAAAGACGTGCTGCTGATTTTCGCCACGATTCTGGTGGTGGGTTGCACCTCGGCTTTCCTCACCGTGAGGCATGCTTTGAGGAAAGAGGGGAAGTTGTGAACTTTGATGAGAAAAAGGTTACGGAAAACTATAGCACTATGAAAGCAACAAGAATTACAACCCTGCTTGCGTTTCTGATGATGGTTTTCGGGGGCGAGGCTTTCGGGCAGAGCCAAAAGTCACCGACATTGGAAGAAATTGTCCTTACCGCCAAACAAGCTTATAATTCGGCTGACTTCTCTTCGGCGTATGCATCTTATTTGGCCTTGGATTCGGTGGATACTATTGTGTATTACTATGATTTATGGCAGTTTTATGTCTCGGCTGAGAAAGTAAGAGATACCGTTAAGAACAAGGAACTGCTGTTTAGGTTGGTGGAAAATAAAGGTTTTGAAAGGTTTTCTTTAAACCAAAGGTTTTTTGAAGAGATTGGATTACGAGACAGACCTTATTGGCCAGAGTTGGATTCACTCATTGGCCTTGCGGAAAGCAAAAGATGTCAGCCGTTCGCCGATTCTTTGAAGGTGTTGAGAGCAAGAGACCAAGCCATAAGAAGAAACCTGCAATCCGAGGAACAGTGGAGGCAAATGGCCGTCATTGATTCAGTCAATACTGCCCAACTTAAGGCATTGATAGCGCAATATGGTTTCCCGACATGGGAGCTGGTAGGGCGGGAGGCTGCTAATTGTGCTTGGCTTATTGCCCAGCACTCCCAGTCTTTCTTGCCTTGGTATCTGCAACAATATAAGCAGGCTGTTATGGACAACAATGCTGAAAGGCGTTCATTGGCTTATATGGAAGACCGTTATCTGACCCAACAGAGCAGGCCTCAGATTTATGGGACTCAACTATGTACAATTGATTCGGTGACTTACTTCTTCCCGATCATCGACCCGAAGCGAGTCAATCAGCGCAGGCTCTTAATGGACATGGGACCTATAGAAGACTATCTCAAAGCGTTTTCAGATAAAGGTCTTGATTCTTTGAAGATTTCACCTCTCTCTTTGGATTATTTGAATAACTATTACATCAACAACACAAACATGTATGCTTTTATTGAGGCATATCATCAGAACAAGGATGTTTCACAACTTCCTACTTTTTATTGGGATGGCGGCCCTTATCCTTTTCCAAGGGATTTGGAGGTTTTGGCTGGTTATGTTTTTGAGGGCAATACCACGGAAGCTGTCAAAATTGCCAAGAAGATTGTGCTTTGTGGGAAACGATTGGACGAGGAGTGGCATCTGCCACAACCATTGATGGATTCAGTGGTTGCCTGCTATGATGAATTACGGGCTGATTACGAAAGGATGATAACCAAGGATGACGACCGGATGCTTAATGCCATCACTTCGTTTGACTCTTTGGTGAAAGTGCTTGACAACGGCTTCTATCCGCGCTACACCATCGATGCCTGGAATGGACATATCAAGGATCTGATTGCCGAAAAGGCAAAGACCTTGACGGCAGACGACTATGAAGCTTTCTTTGAATGGCTGTATGGTCAGGTTGCCGTGGGCAATTATCACCTTTTTGATTATAATGAGTTGTATGAGCAGGTTAAGAGGCGATATTAGGGCATCTTACTTGTTCCCAATCAAATTCGTCAAGTCAATGAACTCCTGCACCGAAAGTTGCTCAGGTCGTTTGTTAAAGACCTCGTTTTCGATGATGTCGGGGCTGAGCATCGGGCGCAGCGAGTTGCGCATGGTTTTGCGGCGTTGGTTGAAGGCCTGCTTCACGATGCTCACAAACAACTTCTCATCACAACCCAAATCGGTGACGGCATTGCGCCGCATCTTAATGACTGCCGACTTCACCTTCGGAGGAGGGTTGAAGACGTTCTCGTGTACCGTGAAGAGGTAATCGATGTCGTACCAAGCTTGCATTAATACGCTCAAAATGCCGTAGGTCTTGCTGCCTTCTTTGGCGGCCATGCGTTCTGCCATCTCCTTCTGCACCATGCCCACCACTTCGATGACTTGTTCCTTGTATTTCAGCACTTGGAAGAAAATCTGACTGCTGATGTTGTAAGGAAAGTTGCCGATGATGGCCATGTTTTGCTGTCCGAACTGGCTGAGGTCGGTGCGAAGGAAGTCGCCTTCGATGAGCCGTTCGCCGAGCATGGGGAAATGTTTCTCCAAATAGGCGATGGACTCCTTGTCGATTTCAATGACATGGAATTTGTCGAGGACATCTTGCACCAAATACTGGGTCAACACGCCCGTGCCGGCACCCACTTCGATGACGCTCTCCACGTCGGGCGACAGCTGCTCCACGATTTGCTTCGCTATGTTTTGGTCGGTCAGGAAATGCTGGCCTAAACTCTTTTTCGGCTTTACTTCATTGTACATAGTTCCATCTTTTATTTGACCGTTAGCTTTTAGCTGTTAGCCATTAGCAGTTTCGACGTTGCAAACAGCAAACAGCAAACAGCTAATGGCTAATAGCTCAACAGCCAATACTCCTAACTACTCACTCCTCACTCATAACTTTCTATAGTTTTTCTTCGCTTGTGCGGTATATATGCTCGTTGGGTATTCGTCAATCAGCTTCTCGTAATGCTCTCCCGCCAAGGCCTTGTCTTTCAATTCGTTTTGTTCAATTAATGCAGCGTGCATCAGGGCGGCGTCGGCCATGTAACTCACGGGGTATTGCTCCACGATTTGCAAATACAACTGTTCGGCGTCGGCAAAGGCCTTGCGTTTTTCCATAATCTCGCCTTTGCGGAACAGGGCGTGAGGCTTGCTGACTTCGTTGCCCGTGGCGATGATGTCGTCGAGCAGGGCGAGGGCTTCGTCTTCGCGTTGTTGGTAGATTCTGTAGTCGGCGCGTGCCAAGCGGTTGAGTTCCACGCCCAAGGTGTCGGCTTCGAGGTTGTCCTTGATGACGAGTGAGAGCGTCATGGCGTCGTTGGCAATGAGCTTAGAGGTGGCGGCCTTCAGCACCTTCAGCTGGCTTTGGGCCCATTCGTATTCGCCGATGAAATAACGCAGTTGTGCGTTCTTGAAACGGGCTTCGTGGCCAAGCGGCTCTTCCTTCAGGCTCTTGTCGACTTGGCTGTAGAGCAGCGTGGCTTCCCAGACCTCGTCTTTGTGGAGGTAGATGTCTCCCAAGGCCAGCTTCAGCTCGGCCTGACCTTGTTTGTTGTTCACGGTGGCGATGGTGTTGGTGAGCAAGGCGATGGCTTGGTCGGTTTGGCCGAGATGATAGGCCATGATGTCGGCTTGGATGAGTGTGAGCTTGGCCAAGTCGTAGGTGCTGATGTCGCTATAGGCTTCGTCGATGCGTTTGGAAAGGCGCTCGTAGGCCTTCGTGTCGCTGTGGTTTTCGGCTTTCAGCTTCTGGTAGTCGGCTTTGATGGCGCCGGTAATAGCTTGCCCGTAGAAGGGGTTGCTCTTGCCCTTGTCGATGATGTAGTTGTAGCCTTCCTTGGCGATGTCGTATTGCTTGTTGTTCAGGCAGATGCCTGCCAGATTGTTGATCTGTGCGTCTTGGTCGTGGGTCTTGCGGTCGATGCTCTGGCATTGGGCCAGGGCGATGTCGTAGTCTTCCTGCTGCAGGGCAAACCAAACGAGAAGTTGGGCAAACTCCAGGTTGTCGGGTTTCTCTTGGGTCTGTTTCAGTAAGGCGATGCGCAAGTCGTCGGAGATGCTGTGGTTGACGTCATAGAACAGCATGGTCTGCAGGCGGTTGCGGATGTTGTCGTATTGTCCTGGATGAGTCTCCAACTCCTTGAAATAAAGCCGGAATGCTTCTTGGTAGTTGGCCGCCGAAAGGTTGAGGTTGGCCTGCTCCATGTAGAAGGTCTCCCTGCCTTCGAACATGGCGTTGCCTTTTTCGAGGACGGCCAGGGCCATCTCGTTGAGGTTACGGGCTTGCAGGGCGTAGCTGATGCTTCTGATAGTGTTGGGGTTCTCAGGAAGGTTGCTTAAGACCTCGTTGAACTTCTTCTTTGCCTTGTCGGTTTTGCCTTGCAGCGTGTAGATGTAGATGGCGTCGGTGTCGGCACGGTAGTAGTTGGGGTGTTTCTTGGCATAGGATTTCAACTCTTTCTCGGCTTTGTCAAACTCTTTCAAGAAGATGAGGCAATCGATATACATCTGAAAATGGCCTGTTTGCCCCGACTTTTCGAAGAGTTGCTTGTAGATGTCGCGGGCTTTTTCGTAGTCTTGGTCGCGATAGTATTGGCTGGCCAGCTGCTCGTCGATTTGGAATTGTTCCTTCTGACGCGCGTCCTTTTCCTTCTTCGGTGTTATCACGGCTTGCCCGCTCACCTGGAAGAGGAAAGCGGCATTAATGAGGATGAGGAAGAGCCAGCGCAGTTTCATGGATTATTATCTCGTTTTTTTCAATTCGTCCAAATCCTGTTTGCATTTGCTGAAGCGGTCTTGGAAGTAGCGCACTTGGTTGCTCTGTTTGTTGACAAATTCGGTTTCTTCAAGGAGATACACCGTCACCAACGAGTCGGAGAGGTAATGGCTTTCGGCGTCGGCCTTGAGGCGGTCGAGTTGGTGCAGGGTGGTGTCCATGTTGGCCTGCATCAATGGCTTGGCGAACTTGAACTGTTCGATGTAGGCCTGCACCAGTTGTAACTTTTCGAATGACTGCTCCACCTGCTCTTGGCTCAGGTATTGCAGCATCGAGTCGCAGGCCATGAAGTCTCTTTGGAGGGTCACAAACTCATGGGCCTCGATGTCGTCCAAGGTTTTTGAGTCGGTTCGCACTTGTTTTTGCAAGCTTTCGATTTTGTCTATGTTGGTCTCGGGCTTGTCTATGCTGGTCTCGGGTTTGCTGTCAGTGTTGGCTACAGGTGTGTTGTTGCAGCCTATTAATGCCACGCCTAAGGCGACTATGCCACTGACGAGCATCGTTTTTGTCATTAATCTCGGATTCATGTAGGTGTTTGATTTGAATGGAGTGCAAAAATACAAAAATCCCGACTATCAAACGATGGTCGGGATTCGTTTTTATGATGCGAATTGCTTATTCGGTGACTTCGGCTTCGACGGGAAGGATGGAGACATAGGACTTGCCTTCTCTCTTCTTCTTGAACTCGACGATGCCGTCACACAGAGCATATAAAGTGTGGTCTTTGCCCATGCCGACGTTCTTGCCGGGATAGTGCTTCGTGCCGCGCTGACGGACGATGATGTTGCCAGCAATGGCGGCTTGTCCACCGAAAAGTTTCACTCCGAGTCGCTTACTAGCTGACTCACGACCGTTCTCAGAACTACCAACGCCTTTTTTGTGTGCCATATCTCTTTAGTTTTTTCGGGTTTTTACTCAGTGATGCTTTCAATCTGGATCTTGCTCAGATACTGACGGTGACCGTTAGACGTCTGATATCCTTTTCTTCTCTTCTTCTTGAAAACGATAATCTTGTTGCCTTTGCAGTGCTGCAGCACCGTGGCTTCGACATTGGCGCCGGCTACCGTCGGGGCTCCCACTTTCGTCGAACCTTCGTTTCCAATTAATAATACCTTGTCGAAAGAAACCTTGCTTCCTTCTTCTTCATGCAGTCTGTTGACGAAGATTTGCTGACCCTTCTCAACTTTGAACTGTTGTCCTGCGATTTCTACT
>CACYHX010000039.1 GCA_902774365.1 uncultured Bacteroidia bacterium
TTTTTAATTCCTAGGCACTATGAAAACCACCAAAAAATACGGGTTCGACAACGAGAAATACCTCAAAATCCAGTCAGAACACATCAAGGAACGCATCGCGAAATTCGGTGATAAGCTGTATCTCGAATTCGGCGGAAAACTCTTCGACGACTTCCACGCCAGCCGTGTGCTGCCCGGCTTCCAGCCCGACAGTAAGCTGAAGATGCTATCCCAACTTATTGATGTTGCCGAGATCATCATCGTCATCAGCGCCATCGACATCGAGAAAAACAAGGTGCGTGGCGACTTGGGCATCACCTACGATGTGGATGTGCTCCGCCTGCGCGAGGAGTTCATGAGCCGTGGTTTCATGGTGAACTCCGTGGTGGTGACCCACTACAACGGTCAGGCCAGCACCGATGCCTATCGTCAGCGTCTCGAACGCATGGGCATCAAGGTGTATTATCATCGCATCATCGAAGGGTATCCCAACAACGTCGCCCTCATCGACTCGGAGGAAGGCTTCGGCCGCAACGACTATGTGGAGACCACGAGGCCGCTGGTGGTAGTCACCGCTCCTGGCCCCGGCAGCGGCAAGATGGCCGTCTGCCTCAGCCAGCTCTATCACGAGAACAAACGCGGCATCAAGGCGGGCTACTCCAAGTTTGAGACCTTCCCCGTGTGGAACCTGCCGCTGAAACATCCTGTCAACGTGGCCTACGAAGCCGCCACTGCCGACCTCAGCGACGTCAACATGATCGACCCGTTCCATCTGGAAGCCTACGGTAAGACCGCCGTCAACTACAACCGCGACATCGAGATCTTCCCCGTGTTGAATGCCATCTTCGAGAGCATCTACGGCGAGAACCCCTACAAGTCGCCGACCGACATGGGCGTCAACATGGTGGGTTACTGCCTCAGCGACGATGCCGTGTGCTGCGAGGCCTCGAAGCAAGAGATCATCCGCCGTTATTATACTGCTTTGTGTAATCTGGCCAAGGGCAAAGGCACCGAGAGCGAGGTGAACAAGATTGCCTTGCTGATGAAGCAGGCTCGTATCAGCACTGCTGACCGCAAGACCACTATCGCCGCCAAGGAACGCAAGGAGAAAGAAGGGGTGGCCTCTGCCGCCATCGAATTGGAAGACGGCACCATCATCACAGCCCACACCAGCGACCTGCTCGGCCCCAGCGCTGCCTTGATCCTGAATGCCACCAAACATATTGCAGGGATACCGCATGAGGTGAAACTCATCCCTCAGGCCATGATTGAGCCTATCCAGACCACCAAGGTGAACTACCTGCACGGTAGGAATCCACGTCTGCATACCGATGAGGTATTAGTGGCCCTCTCCATGCTCAGCCTCTGGGACGAGAACTGCAAGAAAGCCCTTGAGTGTCTGCCGCAACTGAAAGGCTGTCAGGTGCATAGCACGGCGATGCTCAGCGAGGTGGACCAGAAGATCTTCAAGAAACTGGGCATCGGCCTCACCTGCGACCCCGTGGCGAAGAAGTAAGCCTCCCATGTCATTCCAGCGAGGGTATGCAGGGATGGCGGGAATCTATGGGAGGCTTCCGAAAGCATAGATCCCATGCCTACGCACGGTTCAGCGTAGGGATGACATGCTTTCTGAAGCCTTGATGATCTCAAAAATTCCTTATAGCCCTTACATAGAAGACCTGGTCTTTCACGGCTTCCAAAACGACAATGCTGCTGTCTTGCTCGCGCAGGGCGGCAGCACTCCTTGTGCCCAGTTCGGTGCTAGACCAATAGGTTTTTCCCTCCAAAGTCGGATAGCCCAATGAGTCAAGTGTGGCATTGACTGCCGCTTGGTTTTGTAGCAATTTGTTCAGCTCGCCGCTCGAAGGCACAAACCATTGCCGTGACGTGATAAGGAAGTTCTGATGTACGAGGTGCCAGGTGTTTCGCTGGTGGCTCCATCGTATGGCAGGGTAATGGCTCAGGTCGTAGTTTGCCATGAGGATGTTGGTGTTGCGCCAGCCGTCGTAAGGGTTGGTGGCTCCCGTCAGGCTGTTGACATAGTTGGTTTCGCACCAAGGCAAGTACGACTCCTCAAGGCTGACCATCAACCCATTGGAGGTGCCGTAAGTCAGAAACACTACGCCTTGCAAAGTGTCGTTGTGGAAATAATCGCCGATGTGATAGACAGGGCCTTCGTGATGGGGCAGGGGCGTGTCGCCACTCGCTGAAGGCGACTCGTACTTGTTGCATGCGGCAAGGACGGGCAAGAGAAAAAACACCAATAACCAATTCTTTCGCATCGGGCTGATTTTTCGGCAAAGATAACAACAAATTCCATATTTTTGCCTCAAGTAAAACCATTATCAAATGAAAAAAATCTTTCTCATCACATTGTTGAGCTGTATGTTGTGCGTTTCCTGCACCAAAAAGGCTGAAACCGACCCCGAAGTCATCGCCATGCGCGGACTGGTGAACCGTGTCGTGCCTGAGTATTCCGAAAACATCGTTCTCGAACGGCTCGAAAACGACACCGTCGATCGCTTTGAACTCGAGACAAAGGGCAAGAACCTCGTTATCCGTGGCAACAACGCCAACAGCATGGCCGTGGGCCTGAACCATTATTTGAAGTATTATTGCTTGGCTCAGTATTCTTGGTTCAAAGAAGAGCCTTTGCAGATTCCTGCCACGATGCCAGCAGTGCCCGAAAAGGTCAGCTTAAGTGCCCGCGTGCCCGACCGTTTCTTTCTCAACTACTGCACCTTCGGTTACACCCTGCCTTGGTGGGACTGGTCGCAGTGGGAGCATTTCATCGACTGGATGGCGCTCAACGGCATTAATCTGCCTTTGGCCATTACGGGACAAGAATCCGTTTGGTACGAAGTGTGGAGCGACTTGGGCCTCACCGACGAAGAAATCCGCAGCTACTTCACAGGTCCGGCGCACCTGCCTTGGCACCGTATGCAGAACATCGACCGTTGGGGTGGACCGCTGCCCATGTCGTGGCTCGAGAATCAGAAGGAACTTCAAAAGCAGATTGTGGCTCGTGAGCGTGAGTTGAATATGAAACCCGTGTTGCCAGGTTTCGCAGGTCACGTGCCGCCTTGCATCACGAGGCTTTACCCTGATGCACCTTTGGCTTCGTTGGGCGACTGGGCAGGTTTCGACAGCATCTGTTGGTGCAAGTTCCTCGACCCGCTCGACCCGTTGTACACCGATATCCAGAAGAGATTCATCGACAAGCAGACCGAGTTCTATGGCACCGACCATATCTATGGCATCGACATCTTCAACGAACTCATCCCGCCCAGCTGGGAGCCTGAATACCTGAGTCGCGTGAGTCGTCAGGTCTATGAGTCGCTCGAAGCCGCTGACCCCGACGCCAAATGGCTCGAGATGGCGTGGCTGTTTTGGAACGAGCGCCAATACTGGGAGGTCGACAACCGCATCGAGGCCTATATCACCTCCATGCCGAAAGACCGACACATCATGCTCGACTACTACTGTGAACGGCAACCCGTGTGGGAGCGCACCAATGCCTACTATGGCGTGCCTTACATCTGGTGCTACCTCGGCAACTTCGGCGGCAACTCTATGCTGGCAGGCAACCTTGACACAGTGAATGTGAGAATCGAAAGGGCTTTTGAAAGAGGTGGCGACAACTTCATCGGCATCGGCTCCACCTTGGAGGGCTTCGACTGCAACCCCTTCATGTATGAATATGTCTTTGAGAAGGCTTGGGACGACCCGCTCACCAAAGATGTGGACGCCTGGGTGAAGTGTCTCGCCGACCAACGTGCCGGTAAGGAAGACCCATCCATGCGTGCCGCTTGGACATTGTTGGCCGACAGTGTATATAATAAGGTGTCGTCGCCGGGTCAGACCGTCCGTATCAACCAAAGGCCGACCATGGGTGACATTGATGAATACCGCCAGTATTACGTTGCTCCGACCTATAAATACAACAATATCACCTTGTTGGATGCCTTGGATGACCTTCTGGCTGCCGACTGTAACACGCGCACGCGTCACTTCGATGTGGTCAACATCACGAGGCAGTTGTTGGGTAACTATTTCAGCGACCTCTATGCCGATTATGTGAAGGCCTACCGTGAAGGCGACTACGAGACGTTGCATCAGATTGAGCAAACTATGACCAATATTCTTGACGATACGGATAAGATTTTGGCCACGGAAAGCGCTTTCCTTGTTGGTAGATGGATTCGTGACGCGAGGGCTATTGGCATCACGGAAGAGGACAAGGACTACTTCGAGAGTAACGCCCGTAACATCATCACCACATGGGGAGAGGAAGACGCTTTGCTCAACGAATATGCCAGCCGCGCCTGGGCGGGTCTCACTGCGACCTACTACGCTTACCGCTGGAAGGAGTTCTTCAAGGATGTGGATGCCGCCATCGACGCAGGTCAGCCCTTCGACGAGAAAGCTTACCACGAGCGCATCTGCAAGTACGAAGGCCAGTGGTGGCGTGAGCGTCTCGGCACGTTCAGCGCCGAACCGGAAGGCGATGGCATGGCTTTGGCCAAGGAGATTGCAGATAAATATCGCACAGAGTTGGAAGCACGTTACAGAAAATAAAGGAGTCCCGTAGGGACGACATATCAATAAGCAGGCGACGTGAGTCCCTGCTCTTAAAACACACAGCCATGAACATCACAGAACAAGACAAAGAATACATGCGCGAGGCCATCCGCCTCGCCGACGAGAGCGTGAAAAACGGAGGCGGTCCCTTCGGTGCCGTCATCGTGAAGGACGGAGAGATCGTCGCTGGCAGCTCGAACAGCGTGACCTGCGACAACGACCCCACGGCCCATGCCGAGGTGAACACTATCCGGCAGGCTTGCCGCAAGCTGGGCACCTTCGACCTGTCGGACTGTGTCATCTACACTTCCTGCGAGCCTTGCCCCATGTGCCTCGGCGCCATCTATTGGGCTCGCATCAAGAAGGTTTATTATGGCAACACCAAGAAGGATGCCGCCGACATTAACTTCGCTGATGACTTCATTTACAAAGAGTTGGAGCAACATTATGGGGAGCGGACCGTGCCGTTTATTCCTTTGCTCCGCGACGAGGCCCTTGAAACTTTCCGCGCCTGGGAAGCGAAGCAGGACAAGGTGGAGTATTGATATTTTTGTAAGATTTGCAGCAGATTTGTTTCCCGAAACAAAAAAAGCATTAATTTTGCAGCCGCAAAACCAAGCCGCACTATCGCTGAGATGAAGACAATGCGTTGACATCAAGGCCACTGCGGGAATCATAATCATCTGATCCGGAGGACATTCAAATGGAAAGGAGAATAGGCTCAGTCCTTATTTATGTGGGAAACCGTGAAGCCGCGCCACAAGTCAACGCGGTGCTATCTCGTCACGCTGGCATCATCATCTGCCGCCAAGGCTTTCCCCGTGGTAATTACAGCATCATTTCCGTCATCTTTGAAGGCACCACCGATGAGATTGGTTCCCTCACAGGCCAGTTGGGTCGCATCGAAGGCATCGAGGTGAAGTCGGCGCTGCTGAAAAACGTGTATAATTAAAAATGTACGGCTGCCACAGTGACAGCCCTACAACTGACAACTGAACAACTTAAAACTAAAAACTGATATGCAATTCCATCCCGAAAAATGTCGTATCCCCGACGAGCCTAACCGCCCGTTTATCTCATCGGAAGAGATTTGGGACTACATCAACAACACCAAGAGCACCCCTGAGCGTGTGCACGAAATCATTCAGAAGTCGTTGGACAAGAACCGCCTGACGATGGAGGAGACCGCCGTCCTCGTCAACACCACCGACCCCGCGCTGGTGGAAGAGATCAAGGAAGGCGCCCGCGAGCTGAAACGCCGCATCTACGGCAACCGCATCGTGCTGTTTGCCCCGCTGTATGTGGGTAACTATTGCGTCAACAACTGCGTGTATTGCGGCTTCCGTTCCTCCAACAAGGAACAGATCCGCACCACTTTGACCGATGAAGAGCTCATCCGCAATGTGGAGGCTCTTGAAGATGATGGCCAAAAGCGCCTCATCCTCGTCTATGGCGAGTCGCCGAAATACTCGCCCGAGTACATCGCCCACACCGTGAAGGTGACCTATGCCACCAAGAAAGGCAAGGGCAGCATCCGCCGTGTCAACATCAACGCCGCTCCTTTGGATGTGGAAGGCTTCCGCATCGTGAAAGAGGCGGGCATCGGCACTTACCAGATCTTCCAGGAGACCTACTGCCCCGAGATCTACAACGAATACCACCCCGCCAACACCAAGAAGGGCGACTACAACTACCGCTTGACCTCGATGGACCGTGCCCAGCAGGCCGGCATCGACGACAACGGCCTCGGTATCCTCTTCGGCTTGTACGACTGGCGTTATGAGGTGCTGGCTATGATCCGTCACACCAACCACTTGGAGGCTTGCTTCAACGTGGGTCCGCACACCATCTCGTTCCCGCGCATCAAGGACGCTTCGGGTCTGAACATCGACAAGAAGTATTTCGTCGACGACGACACCTTCGAGAAGATCATCGCCATCTTCCGTCTGGCCGTGCCTTACACGGGCATGATCCTGACCGCCCGTGAGGACGCCGCTTTCCGCGCCAAGGCCATCGAATACGGCATCTCGCAAATCGACGGCGGCACCAACCTGCAGATTGGCGACTACAAATACCACCACGAGGAAGAGGAGAAGAACAGCGACAAGCAGGAGGACCAGAACCTGCACCGCGAGCAGTTCAAGATTGGCGACGACCGCTCGTTAGGCGACATCATCGACAAGCTCCTTGACCACGACTTCATCCCGAGCTTCTGCACGGCCTGCTACCGTCTGGGTCGCACGGGCGAGCACTTCATGGAATTCAGTGTGCCGGGCTTCATCAAGCGCTACTGCACCCCGAATGCCATCCTCACCCTCAGCGAATATTTGGTGGACTACGCCACTCCCGAAGTCGCTGCCAAAGGCTGGAAGTGCATCGAGAACAACTTCAAGAACATCGACCCGAAGTTCTTGGACGAGCTGAAGAGCCGCATCGAGCGCATCAAGAAAGGAGAGAGAGACCTGTATTTCTAAAACTAGAATGACTAACTCCAAACCATACCCGTCATTGCGGGCGAAGACCCGCAATCTCCTGAGCGGGAAGTGATGACCTTCAGCGTGGGAGATAGCGGATCAAGTCCGCTATGACGGGAAAAAGAAAAAAGGAAGTCATTCAAAGTTGATAGATTCCCCAAGATATTATTAGATAGTGAAAAAGCCTCTGCTGATGCGGAGGCTTTCTTCGTATCGGCTCAAAAAACGTCAAAAATCGGCTCACATTTGCGCCGATTTGAAGGGTTTTTCTTATTTTTGTGAGCCGATTTTTGGAATGACTATGGACAACCACGACCTCATAACCTATATTCAAGCACATCCCGGACAATCGTCAGGCCAGATAGCCGATGCCTTATCCGACAAAGCCAGTCTCGCCACCGTGAAACGTGGCATCAATGAGTTGGTGGCGCAGTATTATGTTTATTCGAAAGGCAAGGCGCGGGCGACCAAATATTACGCCTCATCATTATTCGCTCCAGTGGATTTGGACGAATATTTCAGTAAGGAAGTGGATGAGCGACAAATACAAACAGGTTACAATTTTGACTTGATTCCCAATGTGTTAAGTAAAGTGAGCCTTTTCACGGAAGCCGAAATGTTGGAACTGGATGCCTTGCAACACCAGTTTTCAGAAAATTTCGCCGTACTCACTGATGAAGAAAAGCGGAAGGAGATGGAACGATTGGGTATCGATCTCAGCTGGAAGTCGTCACAAATTGAAGGCAACACCTATTCGCTCTTAGAGACCGAGCGTTTGCTGAAGGAGAAAAAGACAGCCTCGGGAAAGACCAAGGAAGAGGCCATCATGTTACTCAACCACAAGGACGCGCTCGATTTCATCGTGGCCCATCCCGATTATCTGGAGCGACTTACCATTTCACACATTGAGGACATCCACAGCCTGCTCGTCAAGGAATTGGGTGTTGACCGAAACATCAGGACACGCCGTGTAGGCATCACGGGGACCAATTACAGACCGATTGATAACGAATTTCAAATTCGCGAGGCCCTCCAACAGACCTGCGACTTGGTGAACAGCCGCGACAATGTGTTTGAAAAGGCACTCTTTGTGTTGGTCCTGCTTTCGTATATCCAGGCGTTCAACGATGGCAACAAAAGGGTGGCCCGCATCACAAGCAATGCCATGCTCATCGCCAATGGCTACTGCCCCATTTCGTTCCGGACAGTGGATAGCATCGACTACAAAAAAGCCATGTTGCTTTTCTACGAGCAAAACAACATTTCGGCGTTCAAGAAGATTTTTATCGAGCAATTCCGGTTTGCTGTAGAGACGTATTTCTGATGAGGTCGTTAAAAAAGTAAGGACATGCCTCTTCCTTATTTTTTGCTACATAATTGATTTTCAATAAAAACCAATAGGGACATTCCAAAAAAGTAGGGACATAGCCCCACAGGGAGCCTCATGCCTCTTGACAAACGTTTTTTCTGTATATTTTTGCGATGAAAAAACGAAAAAGACATGAAGACGTATTTACACTCGTTGATTTTAATAGCCATCGCTTGCCTCGCATTGGCTTCTTGCGACAGCCCAACCAAGCGCCTTGAGCAAGCCCAAACCCTCTATAATGAAGGTGTGCAACTGCGCGAGCAACGTCGTTCGGAAGAGGCCGCCGAGAAGTTCCTGCAAGGGCTGGCACTGGTGCAGCGTTCGGACAAGACTGCCGAGACCGTCCAATTGGAAGGTCAGCTCTGCGACAACCTTGGCGCCATGTACCTTAAGCACGGCCTTTTTGAGGATGCCTTCAAGCAACACCAGCAGGCACTGACTTGTTTTAAGCAAACCGCAGACTCTACAGGCATGATGAACGCCTACCGCAACAGCGGTCGGGCGGTGCGGGCACAGGAGCAATTTACCCAAGCCAAACAATACTACGACTCGGCCTTCCGCGTGGCCACCTTCATCAACGACCAAGCTATGCTTGCTGACCTCTATCTCGAGATGGGCCGCGACTACTATATGGAGACGGGCAACTTCGCCAAAGGCATCGAGAGCGTCAACCAAGCCTTGGGAATCGGACTCGATGACAACGACACCGACATCGCCCACATGACCTTGGGCATCCTTTATTATTACACGCGCGAAAACGAGAAGGCAAAGTCCTACTTGAACCAAGCCCTCCGCAGCGAGCGTGCTGGACTGAAGATGTCGGTATACCAAACGCTTTATGCCATCGCCTACAGCGAGGGCGATTACCAACAGGCGGTGAAATACCACGAGCAATTTGCCGCGAACATGATGCAAGCCGACGCGGAGCACTCCAGCGAGACCATGCAAAGAATCAAGGCGGAATATGAGTTGAAAGCCCAACAAAGCGAGTTGGAGAGTCTGCACCGCACCCGCGACTTGAAACTCTATCTGATTATCGCCTTGGCGGTGATAGCCTTGCTCGTCATCCTCTTGATTGTGAGGAAGAAAATCAGCGACCACAAACTGGAGATGGAGCACTTCGGGCGGCAGGTGGAGCGCGACCAAAACCGCATCCACGAGTTGGTGAGCGACATGGAGAACCTTATCCGCACCAACGACGAACTGCGCCGCCAGCAGCAGACCCTTCCACCGAAGGATTTGATGTCGATCCAGAAAATCATGACGCGAAACAAGATCATGGTCACCGCGCAAGCCCTCACGGAAGAAGTAAACAACGACTCGCTCAACTTCGAGCTGACAGACAACGACTGGAACGACTTCATCAGCCTGACGGACTTGGTCTTCGACGGCTTCTCGCAGCGGCTGTTGCAACTCTATCCCAAACTCAGCAAGTGGGACGTGCGCATCTGCTGTCTCTCGAAAAACGGCTTCTCCAACCAAGTGATTTCCATCCTGTTGGACACCCAGACCGACTCTTACTACAAACGCAAAACCCGCATAAAACAGATGAAGATGGACCTCGGGGATGATAACCGGTCATTCGAAGAGATAGTAAATGCCGTTTAATCACAAAACATACAAAACCTGCAAAACAATGAATAAGTCCAAAGAAAAGCGCGTGGCGGCACGCAACCGCATTGCCGCCGGAAAGCGGGCCGGTTGGCCGCTTTCCCCCAGCCAAAATATGGTTTTGAGAGTTTTGCTGGTTTTGTGATAAAAAGAAATCAAATAATTAACAATCAAATAATTAGACCTATGAAGAACCTTAGCTTTATCACATTGATTGCCCTGATGATGATGGGCGGGATGACCATGAAAGCACAAGACTATCATCCTATCGTCGAGGATGGAAAACAATGGAATGTGCTGTTTTCCTATCCTTGGAGTCCGCCGGAGCCGCCGCACAGGTATACCGACATTTATAAAATCGAAGGTGATACGCTGGTGGATGGCGTGCCGTACAAAGTGATGTACGCGACAAGGAACGAAGACCTTACAGGTTGGAATCTCTGGGGCTTTCTCAGAGAAACCGAGGACGGACAAGTCTTCTCTCGTAGACCTTCCACTTCTGATGAACAACTCCTGTATGATTTCTCAATGGAAGTTGGAGATACCATTTGCATGTGTGACTATGGGTTTTATGAGTGTTGCATGGTCGTTGTCGAAAAGGGAGAAATCCTCGTTAATGAAGAGCCAAGACAACAAATCGTGTTGGAATATCCTTTTGGTAATGGTGAACAGGAAGTATGGATTGAAGGTATTGGCAGCCTTTACGGTATCATCAATTCGGGTTCTCTTTTCTTGATGGGAGGCTCGACAGACCTTCTTTGTTATTATGAGGACGGCGATTTGATATGGCAGAATACCACTCTAGGGTATAATGAGTGCTATATCGTAACAGGGCAGCAAGGCGTTTTGGAGGTATCACCAGCAACGCTGACCTTTGACGAGCCTGCCGTGCCGCAAGTTTTCACGATTAGCAACCGAACCAGCAATGCCGTCACCGTTTCATCCATCAATGTGCAACCTGACGACAATGTGGTGCTACTCTCCTATGAAGGTTTGCCACGCACTTTGCAGCCCAATGAAACCATGAATGTGACAGTGGAAGTGAACAGTATCGGATACAAAGGCTATAACAATTACAACGTCACCATAGCCACCTCGATTGGCTACAAGCATGTCATCGTCAAGGTCAACGAGGAAGCCTGGGATGAAGGTCTGCAATACATACCTATGCAAGGGATTACTTTCGATGAAAACACCCCTTTGACGCAATCCTTCTACCTGCACAACACCAATGCCCTGCAAAGCATCACCATCTATGAGATTCGCGAATACGGCACCAACTATCTTGAAATGCTGCCATCGCACAGCCTGCCTTATGAAATTCCGGCGGGTGGTTTTCTTGAGGTTGCGGTCTCTTTGGTCAATTTCCCTGAAGAGCAAACCGTGACACACCTCTATTGTCGTAGTTCCGAAGGCGAAGGAAGCGGTTTTTTCTTCTTTATTGCCGGAGGCCTTTCAAACGGCGGCAATGTGGCGCATAGCCTTTGGAAGCCTATCGAAATACCTGGAGTATTTTTAGGTGCTGATGCGCAAGGAGACCTGTTCTGTAGAAATACAGATGTCTATCCTTCCACGTTGGTTCGTTCGCAAGACGATGGCGAGACATGGGAAACTGTGTTCGACGGCAGTGTTGGAAATCTCGCCGTCAGCAATGAAGGAAGGATTTTTGTTTTCAATAATAATACGGTGACGGTCATGTATTCTGATGACAACGGCGACACATGGCAGCAAACCAACCAAATATCCTCGTGTGGTTTGATAGGTGTAGCAGGTCTATATGCTGCAACCAATGACATCGTTGTGGGATGGACTCAAAACAGGGAAATCTTTTGGACGCTTGACGGTGGCGAGACATGGGGCTTTTCAGGCCTTGAATTCATGGAAGAACACCAAGAAATCAGCGACCTCCTCGTCAGCGAAAACGGTGATGTGTATGTCAGTGTCTGGTATTACATCGGGCCTAACATCGGCGTGTATCATTCAACCCTCTCCGATATGCAGAATTGGGAAATTGCTGCTTTTGAGAATGTTGGCATAAAGGACATGGCATTTGACCCCGAGGGCAATATCATTTGTGCCGTGAATTTCGGAGGCGAATTTTCGGGCTTCGAGCATGTGCCGGGGTTTTATGCCTTTTGGTCCAATCGTGTGGCCGTTGCCGACAATGGCATCGTTTACAAGACCGCTATGACCATGTATGACAATGTGGTTCTGGCTTATTCTTTAGACCACGGCGAGCATTTCTACAACACCATCGAGAACCTTCCTGTGTCGGCACCCGCCCCTGGTGGTGAAGACGGCTTCCTCTCCAAAAGCTATGACAATCATCTGTATTTCTTTGGCAACGACCAATACTGGAAAAGCATCCCCAATGCCAACGACATTCCCAATGTGATTGCTTTCCCTTCGGAATGGTACTACGAAATCCAAAACGAGGATGGCAGCATCACCTACCAATACATGTATCAGGCAGGTGACACCGTTGTTCAAGATGAGCCGACGCATATCCTTGTGAAGATTAACACGCTTTACGACAAGGGATTACGCGACGAGGTGACGCGCGAGTATGTCTATGTGCGCGACGGCAAAGTGTATTGGTGGAACAATACCTTGGAAGAATTTACCGTGCTGTATGACTTTGGTGCCGAAGAAGGCGACACTTGGGTCACCAAGGTCGGCACGGAAACCCTCATCATGCACGTTGACGCCGTGGAAACCGTTGAATACGAAGGCAAGACCTATCGGATGCTTCGCGTAAGCGATGTGGACGACATCTTCAGCGGCGACATCGTGTGTGGCATCGGTCACCTGACGAGTTTCTTCCCCGAAAAGCTGATGGACAACCGCGACCGTATCAGTGTGGAAGGCCTGCGCTGCTACTGGATTGAGGATGAATTGGTCTTTAAACCCGGCGATGAGGACTGCGACGCGGTTTATTCGGAGGTACATGGTGTGGAGGAGGATGGTCCTTCGGCAGGCTCAGGGGCCTTCACGGTTTATCCTAATCCTACCAATGACGTATTGTTTGTAGAGACGCGATTAATCGCGTCTCTACCAGACCAAACCTACCATATCACCAATCTGATGGGTCAAACCGTCCTTTCCGGCAACATCAACGCTGAAAACCAGCAGATTAATGTTTCGTCATTGCCCGAAGGCATGTATTTCATCAGCATTGGCGACATGACACGAAAATTTGTGGTGCGATAATCATGGTCTTGTAGGGCTGTCACACCGTGGCAGCCGCACGCTGAAACGTCACAGCAGTTGCCGTGGTACGATAGCCCTACAGACCGAATCAAATAAATGGATAACAATCAAAAACATACGACAATGAAAAGATTAATATTAACTTTAGCGATTTGTCTCGGATGCATAGGCATCCTTGGGGCGCAAAATGTTTGGAAGCCTATTAGCAGCAACAGCCCGATTCTCGGTGCAGCTTCCAACGGTGACCTTTATGCCATGGGTGGCTACAGCGGCCTCTTGCGTTCGCAAGATGAGGGCGAAACTTGGCAAGTTGTATTGGGCTATGAAACTGGTTTCAGTGGTTACTTCAACCAGCATTGCTTTGCGGTTAGCCCTGAAGGAAGAATTTGCGTCTTTAACGACAACCAACAGACCATAGTGTATTCCGACGACAACGGCGACACGTGGCAGCAAACCACATCGATTTCCTCATGCGCGATGCCTGATAAAGCAGGTCTTTGCGTCCCAACTAACGACATTATGGTGGTTTGGGCTGAGAATGGGGAAATCAATTATTCTATTGACGGAGGTGAGACCTGGGAGGGTTGGATTCCAGATTTTATGAATGCCGACAATGGCCCAGCAATTAGTGACCTTTTGGTCAATGAGAATGGAGATGTGTACCTGGGCTTGACGACGCTTGGAGGAGATGGCGGTATCTCCCATTCCACCTTATCCGACATCCAAAACTGGGAATTTGTTGCCGCAGGGGGTGTTAACATTAAGGACATGGCCTTCGACCCTGAGGGCAATGTGGTGGCTTGTGGCTATAATGCTGACGGAAGTAGTGCCGGTTTCCAGCACACTCCAGGTTTCTATCTGTTCGATGGGACGACATTGGCCATCAGTGATGGCGGTATTGTGTACAGGCCTCACTTCGTGGGGAATCAGGCTATTCTTTCCTATTCCACCGACCATGGCGAGCATTTCACAGAGATAGGAGAGCATCTTCCCCTTGTTGATATTGCTCCAGGCGGCGATGCTTATTTCCTTATCAAAGGGTATGACAACCATCTGTATTTCGATGGCGGCGGGGAGTATTGGAAGAGTATTTCGGATGCAGACCATATTCGAGAAGATTTTCCGTATGACAACATGCGTTGGGCTATCTATTACCGAAACCTGTATCTGGATTGGGCACCCTATATCCAGATTGGAATAAAAGGTGATACGATTGTGGACGGCACAACTTATCATAAAGTGATTAAATGCACGTCTTTTGGAACCGTCATCGACGGGGATTGCTTTGGCGGTATTCGTGTGGAAACAGATGGCAAATGGTATTTTAGGTTGTTCTCGGAGGAAAATGTGCCCCAGTATTTGTATTTGGATATGGAACCGAATACGGAACGACTCATTTATGACTTCTCACTTTCCGTGTGTGATGGTTTTGAATATGAAGGACAATATTGGATGTCAGTATTTGATATTGACGAGATTGGAATTAACGGAAGCATGAGAAATCGTTTTTGGTTTGACAGTAATTGCGAGGAAGGCGATCATCCTCATGACTGGAATTGGATTGAAGGCATTGGCAGCAATTATGGATTGCTGTATGCTATCCAAGCATTCCCTTTGGACGGTTCTGCCTACCATTTGGGTGAGGTTTATCAAGACGGGGAATTAATCTATAGAGATCCGTATTTCATCAATGAGCCTTCCTCATTTGCTCCGCTGGGCGCGGAATGGTATTTCCATGTCTGGTCTCAAGGGCCGATTACGGAACCACCTTTCTATTACATTAGACATGCTGTGACTGGTGAAGCAGTGGTGCAGGGACACTTGTGCAGCGTTATTGATGGTTATCGATATGTTTATGAGGAGGACGGTGTCGTTTACATGTACAATCATTCAACCGATGCCTTTACGGTGATGTATGATTTCAATGCCGAAGAGGGTGATACGTGGTATTGCGATATTGAGGAGGGATTCACGTGTCTTGTGACGGTTGAGAGCGTTGACAGTGTGACTTGGAACGGTCATACTTACCGCACCCAATATGTGACGGGTTATATCCCCGATGAGGGCTTTTTAATCTACGATGGTCGAATCATAGAGGGAATAGGATATGAAAAGGGATTGTTTCCACATGAATTTGTTTATGACGGCACAGAATATGCATATATGAGATGCTATCTTGAAGACGGCGAATTGCTTTATCACGAAGGCGATTATGATTGCGATTATGTGCCAGGCAGCCAGCCACAACAACCCCAATTCGAGTGGTACTACGAAATCCAGAACGAGGACGGTAGCATCACCTACCAATACATGTATCAGGCTGGCGACACCATCATCAACGATGAGCCGACGCATATCCTTGTGAAAATCAACACGCTTTACGACAAGGGATTGCGCGACGAGGTGACACACGAATATGTCTATGAGCGCGATGGCAAGGTGTATTGGTGGAACAAGACCTTGGAAGTGTTCACCGTGCTGTATGACTACGAAGCCGAGGTGGGCGACTATTGGGAAATCGTTGTCGGAACAAGAGCCATCGACATGCATGTGGATGCGGTGGAAGAAATCGAATATGAGGGCAGGGTTTGGCGGATGCTGCGTGTGAGCGACCCCGAAGACCTCTTCAGCGGTAATATCGTCTGTGGCATCGGTCATCTCACCAGTTTCTTCCCTGAAAAATTGATGGGCGACAGCGACCGAATGCGCGTGGAAGGTATGCGTTGCTATTGGAGCGAAGGCGAACTGGTGTTCAAATACGGTGACGAGGACTGCGACGCGATTTATTCGGAGGTACACGGTGTGGAGGAATCTGCTGAAAACCAATTCGATGTTTATCCTAATCCGACCAATGGCGTTTTGTTTGTAGAGACGCGATTAATCGCGTCTCTACCAGACCAAACATACCATATCACCAACCTGATGGGACAAACCCTATTGACAGGCCAAATCACGGCTGAAAACCAACAAATTAATGTTTCGTCATTGCCTCAAGGCATGTATTTCATTTCCGTAGGCGATGTGACGCGGAAATTTGTGGTGCGATAGAAACAGTATGAAAAAAGCCTCAGCAATCGCTGAGGCTTTTTTCATTACAGGTTATCCTTGAAATACTGCGTAATCTTCGTAATCAGATGCGCCCTGTCCATGCCGTAGACGTTGTGGTCGTGGCCGGGATAGACGAAATAGTCTAACTGCTTGCCGTTGTGGATGCAGTTCTCGACGAAGACGAGACTGTGCTGCCACATCACCACGGGGTCGGTGGTGCAGTGGATCATCAGGAGCTTGCCTTCGAGTTTGTCGGTCTTGTTCTCGAGGCTTACCAGCTCATAGCCTTCAGGGTTCTCCTCGGGGGTGTCCATGTAACGCTCGCCGTACATGATTTCGTAATACTTCCAATCCAGCACGGGACCGCCTGCCACGCTTACCTTGAAGACCTCGGGGTGGTTGATCTTTAGCGAGGTCGACATGAAGCCGCCATAGCTCCAACCGTCGCTGCCGATGCGGTTGGCGTCGACGTAGGGCAGGGTCTTCAGCCATTCGATGCCCACCATCTGGTCGCGCATCTCGAGTTGGCCGCATTGGCGGTGGATGCACTGCTCGAAGGCCTCGCCACGGTCAGCGGAGCCACGGTTGTCGAGGGTGAAGACGAGGAAGCCTTCCTGGGCGAGGTAGTTGAGATAGATGCCCGCGCCAGCCAGCCACTCGTCAGTGATGAGTTGGGCATGGGGACCACCATAAACGTAAACCACGACAGGATATTTCTTTGAGGCGTCGAAGTTATAAGGCTTGATGAGGCGGGTGTAGAGTGTCTGGCCGTCTTCGGCTTTCAGGGTGCCAAGCTCCGTCTTGCCGATGTTGTAGTCTTTGATGGGGTTCTCGGCCTCATGCAGGCGGCTGACGAACTTGCCTTTGGCATCCATGACATCCACGTTGTAAGGCACGTCGGTGCTATTGTAGAAGTCGAGGAAATACTTGCCGTTTCCAGAGGGGATGCCGTCATGCGTTCCGTGCTCCTTGGTGAGTTTGGTGACGGCGCCGCTCTTGATGTCCATCATGTAGCAATGGCGTTCGAGCGGGCTGACTTCGGTGGAGCGGTAGTAGATCTTGCTGCCGTCCTTCGAGAAGCCGTTGAAGTCGGTAATGACGAAGTCGCCGTGGGTGAGCTGCTTGCAAGTGCCTTTGCTGATGGTATAGAGATAGAGGTGGTAATAACCATCGCGTTGGGCCTTCCAGATGAACTGGTCGCGGTTGCCGGGCAGGAAGTAGGCGGGACCTTGGGGCTCCACATACTGCTCGTCGCGGTCTTCGAAGATGGTCTGGATGAAGTCGCCCGTGATGGCATCGTATTCATTGAATTTCAGGTGGTTCTGCTCGCGGTTGAGCACGCCGATATAGATGCGTTTGTTGTCGGGGTTCCAAGTGATGGCGGTAAGGTATTGCTCGACGGGTTCTCCCGTCTTGACTACGATGTCAGTGCCTTTGGCGATGTTGTAGACATGCAGCGTCACCTGGTGGCTCGTCATGCCGGCCATAGGGTATTTGATGGGCTTGGCCGTGGCGATGCGCTCGTTGATGTCGACCAGCGGGTAGTCGGTCACCATGCGCTCGTCCATGCTATAGTAGGCGAGGAGTTTGCCGTCGGGCGACCAAAAGATGCCACCGTTGATGGCGAACTCGTTGCGGTGCACGCTCTGACCGGCAATGACGCCTTCGGGGTTGTCGGTGATTTGGATTTGCTTGTCGCCTTTAGCCACATAGAGGTTGTTGCCGATGGTATAGGCCACATTCAATGTGGGTTTGCATATATTCTGGTTCTCGGCATCTTGCGGGACGGATGTGATGGCATTGATGGTTCGTTTCTTGAGGTCCATCTTGTTGAGTGTGATGCCATTGTCGCCCAAAGCATAGAAATAGGCTTGATAGTCATTGATCCAGGTCAGCTGCGGGATGCGCGTCAAGTCGTTGACGCCTTCGCCTTTCGTGTAGCCATTCAACTCGTCGAGGGTTAGGAAGGTGGCTTCTTTCTTGTTGCCGGGCATCATGGAGATGATCTCGTTGCCCTTCACCTTCATCAGGATGTCGGAGTCGCCCACCCATTTCAGTTGGTTGGGACGTTGGGCATAGATGGCTCGGTTGTTATACGAAGCGTCTTCGGGGGTGAACATCTTCTTTTCTTGTGCTTGGGCTGGCATGGCAAAAACCATGACGAGAGCCAGCGATACGAGGGTCAGAATTTTCTTCATTTTTAGTGTGTTTTGATAATTTTGCCGCAAAAATAAGGATTATTTCAATACCTTTGTGCCTCAAAATGAAAGCCCATGAAAAAGCGTAAAGTACCACATACCTTCGTTATCGTTTTCGCTATCATCGTCATCGCTGCGGTGCTCACGTGGATTATCCCGCCGGGGAAATACGTCACGGAGCAGGTAGGGGATGAGACGGTGATGACGTTTCATTATGCAGACCAATTGCCGGCGGACACCGAGTTTCATGCCGAGCCGCAGACTTGGCAGGTGTTTTCTGCCTTCTACAAGGGCTTCGTCAAGCAGAGCAACATCATCGTGTTCATATTAATCATCGGTGGCGCCTTCTGGATCATGAACAAGAGCAAGGCCATCGACATGGGCATCATGTCGTTCTTGAGGTTTACCAAACGCCTGGAACGCAATAAGTTGATGCAAAAAATCGGGGTGAACAACATCGTCATCATCCTGATCATGTTGCTGTTTAGCCTCTTTGGCAGCGTGTTCGGCATGAGCGAGGAGACTATCGCCTTTGCCTTGATTATCATCCCTTTGGCCGTCTCGATGGGCTACGACAGCATCGTGGGACTCTGCATGGTGTATGTGGCGGCGCACATCGGTTTCTCGGGCGCCATGCTCAACCCGTTCACCATCGGCATCGCGCAAGGCATCGCCGAAATACCTTTGTTCACGGGTATCGGCTACCGCGCCGTCTGCTGGGCCATCTTGACGGTGGTGGGCATTATCTTTGTGCTGTGGTATGCCAACAAAGTGAAGAAAAACCCGCAGTCGTCCATCATGTATGAGGATGACGCCTACTGGCGCAAGTCGGCAGAGGTGAAAGAAGAGGAGTTGGAGCGTTACACGCCTCGCAAGGCATGGTTTGTCTTCGCTTTCCTGATGGCGGTATTGATTGTGTTCTCTGTGCTTTACCCTATGACCACCTTGAAAATCGGGAACAGCACGGCCACTTTGCCGCTGCTGCCCATCGGCACGGCGTTGTTCGCCCTCTTGAGCGTTATCACGCTTCGTAAGACGGTGCATTATTTCGTGTTGACCCTGCTCTTTGCCACGGTGTATTTCCTTGTGGTCGGTGTGTTGGGCTACGATTGGTACATTATGGAGATTGCCTCGTTGTTCTTGGTGCTCGGCATCGCCAGCGGCTTGTCCGTCGACAAGAGCGCCAGCGACATCGCCAAGCTCTTCCTCGAAGGCATGGGCGACATCCTCTCGGCGGCGGTCATCGTGGGTTTGGCAGGTGGCATCGTCATCGTGTTGCAGGACGGCGGCATCATCGACACTATCCTCTATGGCCTCTCCAAGTCGATGAGCAACATGGGCAAGATCGCCTCGGCTGAAATCATGTACGGCATCCAGACCTTGATTAATATAGTCATCCCCAGTGGCTCGGCCAAGGCCGCCATCACCATGCCCATCATGGCGCCTTTCAGCGACCTCATCGGCATCTCGCGCCAGGCTACGGTGGTCGCCTTCCAGTTTGGTGACGGCTTCACCAACATGATTACCCCTACCAGTGGGGTGCTCATGGCGGCTCTCGGTGTGGCCCGCATCCCCTGGGAGAAATGGGTGCGTTTCATCTGGAAGTTCATCCTTGTGTTGGTCATTATCGGCGCCTTGCTGCTGATTCCTACCGTGACTATGGATTTGGCGGGATTTTGAAATTAATCCAATGTCCCTTGCAATTTTGGAAAAAAGCCTCCACATACTAGACATATGTATAAACAACGCTGGCCTGCGCACTATAAAACAAACTTTTACGTAAATTTGCAGCGTCGTTCTCTTCTGGTTCTGTTCAATGGACTTCGGCGGAGTCGGATGGAACGTCGCGAAAATGTCAAAAAGGAGTCCTATTTATTTATATGAAACAGTATCGTAAATTATTAGCGCTTATGCTCTTACTAATAGTAAGTGGCGGCGTATTTGCACAAGATCTTTTCGACAAGGCAAAGTTGGATAATTACTTTGATATACTTGAAGAAAACAACAAGTTTATGGGAAGTGTTGCCGTCACGAAGAACGGGGAGATT
>CACYHX010000040.1 GCA_902774365.1 uncultured Bacteroidia bacterium
TTGAAGAACGACCATACCGGTGCGTTCGTAAGGGTTCTGTTCCGACAGATACTCGATCACTTCCGACTGGGGGGTGATAGGATATCCGAAATAAGCATCGGCGCCGCAGCGGATGGCGGCTTCGGCCAATGCCTCGTTACCCTTCATCAGTTTTAATTCTCCCATTATGTAAGATTTTTTGATTTGTTAGACAATTGGTTGGATTACAGGGCTTTTTTGTAGACCTTGATGACGCCGTCGGGGCAGGTGATGCCGCAGCTCGCGCAGCCTATGCAGGCTTCGGGATTGGCCATAAATGCGTAGTTGTAACCTTTTCCGTTTACTTCTTTTGCCAGTTCGATGACTTTGCATGGGCAGGCTGTGATGCATACGCCGCAGCCTTTGCAACGCTCGATGTCAACGACGATGGCTCCTCTGAATTTTGCCATATTGATTTGATTTTAGAATTTGTTGTGTTCTGTTTTTAATGAGCCACGAAATTAGGGAATTTTGGGCAAACATTGTTCGACTTTTCGTTTTATTTCGGGGCTAAACGGTAATTTAGACGGATTATAAATAGCAAAAACATTGCCGCAATCTGCGTTTCGCAGATTGAATGGATGGTGTTTTAAAGATAAAATGTTGGAATCAAGCGAATAAAAGCATGTCGGTTTCCCAATATAATCATGCCAAATTTCCTCCCATTCGTTTGCAATAGAGCGTCAAGTCCTCCACCGTGTTCTCAAAGGAATAGGTGTGCTCCACATCATAAAACTTCTCCACAAAATCAAGGCCTTTGTACTGTTGTAAATATTGATAGGCCTGCTGGTTAGTGATGTGATGAGCGATGGCAAACTCGGTAATCAGAGCCACGATGTAATTGATTCTATCGATAATAGACTTGCTCATAATTGTTTCATCGTTGCAAAAATACATAAAAAACTTCTAAATCGGACAGGCTTTTTCGTAAATTTGCACTATGATTGGTTTCAACCTTGGCAAAACGAAACGTCTCTTCATAGAGAAGCTGTCCGCGAAGTTCCCCCAACGCGAGGCGGAGCAGCTGATGCGTATCCTGCTCGAAGACCTCTTCGGCATCGACCTGAAACGCCAGCTGATGGAACCCAACCTCTGCATCGACGAGCGGCAGCACTACCTGCTCTCAGAGGCGGTGCGAAGACTTTTGGCTGGCGAGCCGGTGCAATACGTGACGGGCATGGCACGCTTCAACGACCTATTAATAAAGGTGTCGCCCGCCGTGCTCATCCCTCGCCCCGAGACGGAAGAACTGGTGCAGAAGATATGTTCTAGCCTCCTATGTCATTCCTGCGAGGGCATGTGCAGTAGCGTGGAATCGGCAGCCATGTCATTCCAACGAGGGCATGTGCGGGAGAGGGAATCTATGGCTGCTATATATAAGGATAATCCTCCCCTGCGTATCTGGGACATCGGTACAGGTTCGGGCTGCATCGCCATCGCCTTGGTCAAGCGGATCCCCGCCGCCGAAGTCATCGCCTTCGACGTCTCGGACGAAGCCCTGCAAGTCGCCAAGGAAAACGCCGAAAGCAATGGCGTGAAGGTGACTTTCGTGCACGACGATGTCATGCACCCCCAATCCGACTATTTCAACCAGCCAGTCGATTTGGTGGTGAGCAACCCGCCCTACGTCTGCGACAGCGAGCGCGCCGCTATGGAAGCCAACGTCCTCGACTGGGAACCCGAAACCGCCCTCTTTGTCCCCGATGACGACCCGTTGCGGTTTTACCGTCAAATCTTGGCTTTGGCCAAAACACAGTTGAATCCCGAGGGCCAGGTTTGGTTCGAAATCAACGAAAGGATGGGGGAAGAGATGCTTTCGCTTTGTCGTGAGATGGGGTTCTCGGTTTCGGAAATCATGTTGGATTATGCCGAAAAACCTCGCTTTATACGAATTAAATAGATTTTGTCTCGATTTTTGAAAGATTTAACTTCGTTGAATATTTCATATTTCTTGTCCGAAGGACAATCCCATATACAAGAAAAGTAGTAAATTTGCACCGCGATTCAGGCAGACTGTCGCGGGTCGGGAAAGCCGGCGCGAGGAAAGTCGGGACAGCACAGAGCACCATACTTCTTAACAGGAAGGTACACGCAAGTGTAACAGACAGTGCCACAGAAAAATATACCGCCTTTCGAGGCAAGGGTGAAAACGTGAGGTAAGAGCTCACGCGGTGGGTGGCGACATTCCGCCGGGGTAAACCTTATGGGCTGCAAGTCCAAGTATAGAGACAATGAGGCCTCGGCCTCGAACGGGCTGCTCGTCCGTCGTCTCAGGGTAGGGCGCTTGAGCCTGCGGGCGACCGCAGGCCTAGAGAAATGACAGTCGCCCCGCAAGGGGAACAGAATCCCGCTTATTCGCCTGTATCGCCATCTAACAGGAAGTCCCACTGGCGGGACTTCTTTGTTTTTATACCGCCAGCAACACCAGCAATTGCGCCGTGAAGATTCTCAAAAACATGGTGAGCGGATATACCGTCGCATAACCCATATTGGGCAGCTTGCAGCCCTCGGGAGCCACGGTGTTGGCGAAGGCGAGGGTGGGAGGGTCGGTGTGTGAGCCGCCGATGAAGCCCATCAGCGTATAGTAGTTCACCTTCAGCACCAAACGGCAGAAAAGACCCACCAAAATGGGCGGCACCATGGTGATGACGACGCCATAGACGACCCACATATAATGCTCTTGCACAGTCGCAACGAATTGTCCACCTGCGCCCAGGCCCACACCAGCAAGGAAGAGTGCGATGCCTACCTCACGTAAAGCATGGACGCCTTGCCCTTCCGTGAACTCGGTGGTGAACCAGCCTTTCTTCACCCCAAGCCAGCCGCCGATGATGGCCACCACCAAGGGACCGCCCGCCAAACCGAGTTTGATGGGCGCTTTCATGCCCGCCGGAATCGGGATGGAACCGATGATGATGCCTAGGGCAATGATGACGAAAACGGGAATGAGCAAAAAGCCGCCTTTGCCTTTCTTGTCCGCCTTTGGCGCAACAGAAGTCGTCTCAAGGATGGTAGGCTCTTTCGCCAGGTCAATGCGGCAGAGCGGACGCAGCAGGATGCAGGTCACAATCATGCCCACCACGGCAAGGGGATAGGCCACGGCATAGCCTGCCGCCAAACGGTCGGAGGCACCTTCGATGCCCAAATCAGTGACAGCCTGTTGGGCCGCCGAGAGGCCAGGCGTATTGGTGATGGCACCCGTGTAAACGCCCGCCATGTCGGCCAAGTCCTGGTGCGCGACTTTGGCGATGATGACGGTAATCAGCACACCCAAAGCCACGTTGACCAAAGCCATCAGGTTCATCGCCAGACCGCCTTTCTTGAACGACTTGAAAAACCCAGGGCCCACCTGCAGTCCCACGGCGACCACAAAGAGTATCAAGCCAAACTCCTTAATGACATGTAACATGTCGTGGTTCAACGTAATACCGCAGGCACTCAAAGCGATGCCCACAAAGAGCACCCAGGTGATGCCCAACGAGATTTTGGCAATCTTGATTTTGCCCAAAAGCAGTCCGACGAAGATGGACAGGGCGAGATAAAGGATGGTGGGGCCGACGCCCGAACCGGTGAAAAGCTGCATCATGATGACAACTGGTTTGTTTAGGGATGACAAAGATAGTGTTTATTTCATCACATTGCGGATGATGACCGAAATATTGTTGACGAACATGTTGACAGCGATGGCCAACAGGATGACGCCGAAGAACTTGCGCAGAATGAAAATCAGGTTCTCACCCAACAGCTTACGAATCCTGTCGAGTTGGCTGATGACGATGTAATCCAGCAGGATGTTGAGCAACAACGCGATGATAATGTTGACGACGGCGTAGTCGGCACGCAGCGAAAGCAGTGCCGTCAGCGCACCAGGACCAGCGATCAAGGGGAAAGCGATTGGCACGATGCTGGCACCACCCTTGCCACCGTCGTTTTTGATGATTTCGCGACCTAGAATCATTTCAACGGCAAGGATGAACAACACGAACGAACCCGCCACGGCAAACGAAGCCGTGTCGATGCCAAACAGCTTGAGCAAGGCATCGCCTGCAAAGAAGAAGGCCAGAAACAACCCTAACGCTGTCAAACAAGCCTGTCCCGCCTTGATGGTCTTGTTTTGCTCCTTCATGCTGACGAAGATGGGAATGGAGCCGAAGATGTCTATGATGGCGGCCATGACGATGAAGGCGCCGAAGATTTCTACGAAGTTGATGCTACTGAACATGGTATCAATTATAGAATACTATTCCACAAATAATGAAAATGCGGTCCAAAGCGTTTGAAGGCAGCTTCGTCGAGCATCTCTTGGAACTGAGGATGTGCCACCGAGATGATGAGCTTGGCCCTTTCTTGAAGCGAACGTCCGTAAAGGTTCACCGCGCCATATTCCGTGACGAACCAATGGATGTGGTTACGCGTGGTGACTGCACCAGAGCCTAAGTCCAAGGCGGGAACAATTTTGTTGATGCCTTTGCGCGTGGTGGATGGCATGGCGATGATGGCCTTGCCGCCTTTGGCACGTGAGGAGCCATAGACGTAGTCGATTTGTCCACCCACGCCCGAATAGATGCGCTCACCCAACGAGTCGGCGCATACCTGGCCTGACAAGTCGATCTGGATGCCCGAGTTGATGGAAGTCATCTTGGGCTGCTGCGCAATGATAAAGGGATCGTTGGTATATTCCACGTCCATCAGCAGCACCTCGTGGTTGCCGTCGATGAAATCGTATATCTTTTTTGAACCCATCACGAAGGTGGAAACGATTTTACCTTTGTTGAGTTTCTTGTTGTCGCCCGTGATGACGCCTTTCTTGACTAGCGGCAGGATGCCATCGGAGAACATCTCGGTATGGATGCCGATGTTTTTGTGGTTGTGGAGGCATGAGAGGATGGCGTTGGGTATGGAACCGATACCCATCTGGAGGCAGGCACCGTCTTCGATGAGTTCGGCGCAATAGCGACCGATGGTCTTCTCCACCTCGTTGGGCTCGGGCATGTCGACGGTGAGCAAGGGTGAGTCGTCTTCAACAAAAACGTTGATCCTGCTGATGTGAACCAACGCATCGCCAAAGGTGCGCGGCACGTGCTTGTTGACCACTGCGATGACGAACTCGGCGCTCTCCATGGCGGCCAGGGTGGCGTCGACCGACGAACCTAACGACACATAGCCGAACTTATCGGGAGGGCACACTTGGATCATGGCCACGTTGCACTTGATGTAACGCTCGCGATAGAGTTTCGAGGTCTCGCCAAGGAATACGGGGATGTAGTCGGCAAGGCCTTTTTGCACGCTCTCGCGCACGTTGGCGCCCACAAAGAAGGCGTTGTGTTGGAAGATGCCTTCAAACTCCGGGTTGACGTAAGGCGCGGCACCCTCGGTGTGCAGGTGATGGATGTAGACGTTCTTCAACTCGCCGGCACGTCCTCTGTCGCACAAGGCTTTGACGAGGCATTGCGGCACATTCGACACCGAGCTGATGTGGACATGGTCGCCCGACTTGATGACTTTGACGGCTTCCTCAGCCGTGACGGCTTGATATTGTTTTCTCATAATTATGAACTTTTGTTTACAAAACTAAAAAAGCCGACGGCAGCCGTGACCGCCGCCGGCCAACAACATGAAATCAAAAAGTGGTTTTAGTTACTCAAAACGCATTTATAATGCACAAAATGGTCTCTATGGGTTTGACACTTAGTTTATTGCCTCAAAACTTCTGGAAAAATGTTGGAATACCTAAAATGAAGATAGTACCCAAACGTAGGGCATACCTTGTTATAAATAGAATCCCAGCTCCAATTCCCGGAAGCCTTGTTTCATGACTTGAGGCAGGTCTTCTGACTGAGGTCTTTTCTTGCCGCCTTCCCGAAAGACAAGGCTTTCAGTGACGTTCATGGCAAGCGTTGTAACCAACACAGCAGCGGGAACTGTCCGGGATTCTCACCCGATTCCCTATTGAGTCCGCGAAGGACACCACAAATCGGCTGCAAAAGTAATGCTTTTTCCATTATGACCAACATAACCGATAATAAAACCATGCTGATTTCGTTTTCTATCTGTCCTTCGGCATGAATTTTGAGGCTTTTGTCGAACCAAAGAGAGAATTTTGTAATTTCGTCCCAAATTTTGACTTATGAAATCACGACTTAAGATCGGCTTGATGTTAGGAATGATGCTTTTGCTAACCGTTTCTGCATCAGCGCAAAAGCATATCGATAACTACGACCCCGAAGCCCTTTTCAACGAAGGCGTGCTGCTGTTCCAGAACCAGGAATACGGCGCGGCCCTCTCCACCTTCACCCAATACCGCCTTCAAGCTGCCGACGCCAAGTCGCAGCGCTGCGTCGATGCCCAGTATTATGAGGCAGTCAGCTCGCTCTATCTCGGCCATGCCGACGGCCCCGCCAAGGTGATGCAGTTTGTGAACGACAACCCGGGTAGCACTTGGGCACGCCATGCCAATTTCTTGTATGCCAACCACTTGTTCAAAAACAAGAAGTATAAGGAAGCCTTGGCCATCTACGAAAAGACCGATGCCTTGGCACTGACGACCAACGAGGCGCAGCAGATGCAGTTCAACATGGGCTATGCCTATTTCCAGTCGAACGACTTGGACAAGGCCATGCCGCTCTTCCACGGCCTGATGATGAACGAAGGCAAATACCAGGAGCCGGCACGTTATTATTATGCTCACATCCAGTATGTCAAGGAGAGGTACAATGAGGCTTTGGATAACTTTCGCCGCCTGCGCACCCATAAGGACTACGCCAGCGTGGTGCCTTCGTATATCATGCAGATCAGCTACCTCAAAGGCGATTACCAGACGGTGATAGAGGAGGGACCTGAGTATATCCGCAAGGCCGACAAGAAACGCAAGGGCGAGATGGCGCAAATCGTTGCCGATGCCTATTTCCAGCAAAAGGACTACGACAGGGCATTGGAATATTACCAGATCTACATCAAGAACCAGTCGCGCGGCATCTCGCGTCAGGCCTACTACCAGATGGGCGTCAGCAAGATGATGAAAGGCGACTACAAGGCCGCTATAAGCGACTTGCAAAAAGTGGCAGGCAACAACGACATCCTCGCACAATACGCCTCGTATTATCTGGCTTCGTGCTATGCCAAGACCGACGAGCCGAAATATGCCCGCAGCGCCTTTTATAATGCTTATGCCGCCGGCTTCGACCCCGAAATCAGCGAAGAAGCCTTGTTCGACTATGCCCGTCTGAGTCTCATCCCAGGTGCCGACCCCTTCAACGAGGCCGTGGGCTTGCTCGACCAGTTTATCGCCGACCATCCGAGGTCGGAACGTAAGGCCGAAGCGGAGGAGATGAGCATCTACCTGCTCCTTAATGCGAAAGAGAACGACGAGGCCCTCGACCGCCTGGAGGCCATGAAAAACAAGAGCCGCCAACTGCAGAACGTCTACAACGACCTGCTGTATGCCACGGGTGTCGACAACTTCCAAAAAGGCTACTACGACAAGGCGCAGACTTATTTCTCCAAGATCATGAACGGCAAGCAAACGGCCACCAACAAGGCCGAGGCCTGCTTCTGGATGGGCGAGTCGGCCTACCAGATGGGCGACCATACCAACGCAGGTAAGTATCTGAAACAGTTCAAAGAGATGAGCGCCGCCTCAGGCTTGCCGGAGTACACCCTCGCCGACTATGACTTGGGCTACATCTACTACCAGAAGCCCGACTACGATGCTGCCGCCGAGCATTTCAGAGATTTTATCCGTCTCGCCGACGACAGGCAGCAGAACGACCTTAAGACCGACGCCTACATCCGCCTCGGTGACTGCTTCTATATGGAACGCAGCTACGACAAGGCCATCAACTATTACGACCTCGCCACCCGCATCGGCAAGCGTAACGCCGACTATGCCCTCTATCAGCAGGGACTATGCTATGGCGCCAAAGGTAACGTGAACCAGAAAATCACCATGCTGAACGACATGCTGGAGGCCTATCCCAGCACGCCCTATTACGAGCAGGCCTTGTTCGAAATCGGCAACACCTATCTCGTGCACGGCGACAAGCGCTCCGCCATCTCCAGCTTCAACCGTCTCATCAAGGACCGCCCACGTTCGAGCTACACACGTCAGGCCATGATGAAAGTCGGCATGATCTATTACAACAACAACCAATACGACCAAGCCCTGACCACCTTGAAGAACCTGGTGGCTTCGTATCCCAACACCGACGAGTCGCGCGAGGCCTTGAGTATCATCCGCAGCATCTATATGGAGCAGAACAAGCTCGACGAGTATTTCGGCTATGTCAACGCCAACGGTGGCCAGGTGAAGGTGACGCAACAAGACTCCTTGGCTTTCGCCAACGCGGAGAACTTCTTCCTCGACGGGCAGTACCAGAAGGCACAGACGGCCTTGCAGTATTACTTCGACAACTTCCGCAAAGGCGCCTACCTGCTCAAGGCACACTATTACGCTTACGAATGCGCCGAGAGGGTAGGTCCGGAAGACCAGATCGTCACGCACCTTAATTATATATTGTCGCAACCCGACAACGACTACACCGACAACGCCTTGCTGAAGATGGCCCGCATCGAGTATGAACAAGGCAACTACAAGAAGGCGGGCGAGTACTACGAACGCTTGTCACGCATCACAGAGGAGCCGCTCAAGCGCCTCGAGGCCCTCGAAGGCAGCATGAAGAGCAACTTCTTCATGGGCAACTACGACAAGGCCATCGAGATGGGCGAGAGCCTGCGCCAGTCGCGCGACCTCACCGACGACCAAGTCAACCAGATCAACCACATCGTGGGCAAGTCGTACTACGAGAAAGGCAACTATGCTGCGGCCATAGAGAAGCTCGACAAGAGCGCGCGCAACGACAAGTCGGAGTATGGTGCCGAGAGCGCCTACTTCTCCGCCGTGGCGTCCATCAAGCTGAAACAGTACGACGAAGCCGAGAACAAGGTATTCAACATCTCCGACAACTTCTCGAAGTATGACTACTGGGTCGCCAAGTCGTTCATCGCCCTCGCCGACGTCTATGTGGCCAAGGAGAACTACTTCCAGGCCAAGGAGACGCTCCGTAGCGTCATCGACAACTACAAAGGCAACGACCTGAAACAAGAAGCCCGCGCCAAGTTCGCAGAGGTGGAACGCAAGGAACCCAAAGTAAGTAACAGCAACGGCATCGAACCTATAGAACCAGAATGAGTCCCGTAGGGACGACATACCAGTAAGCAGGCGACGTGAGTCCCTGCTCTAACACCAAAGATATGAAGAGAACAATAATCATCCTCATCCTCGCCATCCTGGCGGTCACCGCCTACGCCCAACACGACGAACAAGTCACCGTGGAAGGCAAATACCGTCCCAAGGTGAACAAAGTGAGCAAGCTCCAACTCAACCCGGAGACGCCACAACCGTCGTACGACCTCCCTAGCACGGAAGTCAACCCGATGGAAGCGAAGCAGAAGTTCTCCCTCGACCTGGAAAAGATCGCCCCGACGGGCTATGCCGCCAAGAACGACAAGCTGGTCGATCCGACCAAGAACTTCCTCATGGCTGGCATCGGCACACGACTCTCACCCATATTCCTCTATAAGCACAACTCCATGCTCACCAAGACCTTGGGCCTCGGCGTGGGCGTAAAACACAACTCGTCGTGGGTCAAGATGAAAGACTATGCGCCTTCGGGCTATATGAACAACGCCTTCGATATCAGCCTGTCAACGAGTAAGTTCGATGGCCTCCAGTTGGACGGCGGCGTGTATTTTAAGAACGACATGTACCATTTTTATGGCATGAACCTGGCGGAGATCCCTGAGACTTTGACGCCCGAACAAATAGCAGCGGCTTGTCCACGCCAGACCTACAACACCATCGGCGGCCATCTCGGACTTGCGTCTACCACGACGCGCGTTGGCGAATTCAGCCATGACGGACATCTCGACTATCTCTATATGTTCAATAGGGAACATGCCATAGACTTGGGCTACACATTGGGTTATGCTGACAACTGGTGGGGCGACAAGAGCCATCCGCAAAAGGTGGGCGTCAAGCTGGATTTCCAATACGACTATTGCATGGGCCAAGAGCCGCATTTCTTTAATGTGTCCCGCGTCTTGTTTGCCGTCAATCCGTTCTTCGAGATGAGCGGTGGGTTCTATCGCCTGCACTTGGGTGTGCGTCTCGACGGCACCACCAAATACACGGAGGACGACCATTTCTTGGCCGTTCGTCCTGACGTGAGAGCCAGTCTCTTCATCCTGAACAACAAACTCGAGTTCTACGCTGGTTTGAATGGTGGCCGTCAGCTGTTGCGCTTCAGCGACCTTGTCAACGACAATCCTTTTGTCAACCCTGGTATCAATCCATCGCTGTGTACGCCTAATGTGAAGCTTGGCTTCGACGGTGGCATCCGCACCAACATCGTGGACGTCGTGGACGTGCATCTGGGCGTGCGCTATCGCCTTACCGACAACGACCCGCTGTATATGCGGAGCCCTGTCAACATGATCTTCCCCATCCCCGAAGGCTTCGAAATCCCGATTTGGAACAGCTATGACCTGGTGTGCGACCAGACCCAGTTGGTGACCGTCATGGCCGACGTCCGTGTGAAGCTGCGCAACAGCCTCACCGCCGACCTGGGCTTTGCCTACAACAACTGCAATCCCGCCGTTGAGGAATACGCCTGGTATCGTCCCACGACGGAAGGTAAACTGAAGCTGACATATGGGTTGAATGATAAACTTTCGTTCAACACCACGTTCCTCTACCAAGGCGGCCGTTATGCCAAAGTGCCCGAGTTGGGTGACTATGGCTTGACCTATACGGCGCAAAAGCTGAAAGACGTCTTTGACCTCAGCATCGGTGCCGACTACAAGGTGAACGACCAAATCACAGCCTTTGCACTGTTGGATAACGTGGCGCACCAAAAGTACCATTTGTACTACGACTATCCCGTCACGGGCATACAATTCTTCGCCGGTGTGAAGCTGAGATTCTGATTTTGTGTTCCCACGACGCCTGCTGCTTATGTCATTCCCTCGGGAATCTATAAGCGGCAGGCGTCGTGTAAATCTGAGAGGATGACAAAAGCCTGCCAGAGGCTCTAAAAACGCCTTTATTTCAAAAGCCCTTCTTCCTTTCCCGCGTGCGTGAGATAATAAGTTGTTTTCAAAATTTGCCCATTTTTAGCCCCGTAGAGCCGTTTTTGCCGAAAAACAAATTTTTCAACTTTTTCTTGCAGGATTCGCGAAAAAGTCGTATCTTTGCATTTTTAATTGAAAACCCATAATTGACTGAAAATGACTGAAGAAGAAAAAAGAGAATTGGCAAGCGAAGAATATGGTGCCAGTAAGATTCAGGTCCTCGAAGGCCTAGAGGCCGTGCGTAAGCGTCCGGCCATGTATATCGGCGACGTCCATTTTCGTGGCTTGCATCATTTGGTATATGAGGTGGTCGACAACTCCATCGACGAGGCCATGGCAGGCTATTGCGACACGATCGACGTCCGTATCCTGCCGGGCAACGCCATCAGCGTCCTCGACAACGGCCGTGGTATCCCCACGGGCATGCACCCCAAAGAGCACCGCTCTGCATTGGAAGTGGTGTTGACGGTGCTGCACGCCGGCGGTAAGTTCGACAAAGGCTCCTATAAGGTCTCCGGCGGTCTGCACGGCGTGGGCGTCAGCTGCGTGAATGCCCTTTCCACCCACCTCACCGCAGAGGTCTACCGCGAAGGCCAGATTTTCAAACAGGAGTATGAGTGTGGCAAGCCGCTCTACGACGTGAAAGTGGTGGGCAAAACCGACATGAACGGCACCCGCATCACCTTCCAACCCGACGGCAGCATCTTCCAGACCACGGAATACGACTACAGCACCCTCGCCAACCGCATGCGCGAGCTGGCTTACCTCAACCACGGCATCACCATCACCCTCACCGACGAGCGCGAGAAGATGGAAAACGGCGAGTTCCGCAGCGAGACGTTCTATTCCGAGAACGGCCTCATCGACTTCATCGCCTACCTCGACGCCAACCGCGAGAAGCTCATCCCCGAGCCTATCTCCATCTCGGGCGAGCGTAATGGCGTGCCGGTCGAAATCGCATTGGAATACAACAACGAGTACAAGGAAAACCTTCACTCGTATGTCAATAACATCAACACCATCGAAGGTGGTACCCACCTGCAGGGCTTCCGCTCGGGCCTCACGCGTTCGTTCAACGCCTATGCAGAGAAGAGCGGCCTGCTGGAAAAGCTGGAGAAGCTGAAGGTGAAGATCTCGCCCGACGACTTCCGCGAAGGTCTCACTGCCGTCATCTCGGTGAAGGTGCCGGAGCCTCAGTTTGAAGGCCAGACCAAGACCAAACTCGGCAACGACGAGGTCATGGGTATCGTCAACAGCATCGTGGGACAACAGCTCTCCGACTATCTGGAAGAGCACCCCAAGGAAGCCAAGACCATCTTCGACAAGGTGACCTTGGCCGCCCAGGCACGTCAAGCGGCACGCAACGCCCGCGAGAAGGTGCAACGCAAAGGCGCCTTGTCAGGCTTCAGCTTGCCAGGCAAGCTGGCTGACTGCTCCGAACGCGACCCCTCCAAGACCGAGCTTTACCTCGTTGAGGGTGACTCCGCAGGCGGTTCCGCCAAGTCGGGCCGCGACCGTAACTTCCAGGCCATCCTGCCGCTGCGTGGTAAGATCCTGAACGTCGAGAAGGCTATGGAACACCGCGTGTTCGACAGCGAGGAGATCAAGAACATCTACACCGCCCTTGGCGTGACCATCGGCACCGAGGAAGACAGCAAGGCCCTCAACCTCGAGAAGCTGCGTTACCACAAAGTCATCATCATGACCGATGCTGACGTCGACGGTAGCCACATCACCACGCTGATTCTGACCTTCTTCTTCCGCTACATGCGTGAGCTGATTGAGAACGGCTACGTGTATTGCGCCACCCCGCCCTTGTACCTCATCAAACGTGGTACCAAGCCGATTTGCTACTGCTGGACCGACGAGGAACGTACTGAGAAGCTGGCCGAGCTGACCAAGAACGGTACGGTGAGCGGCTACGACGTGCAGCGTTACAAAGGTCTCGGTGAGATGAACCCCGAGCAGCTTTGGGAGACCACCATGGACCCGGTGCACCGCACGCTGCGTCAGGTGACCATCGAGAACGCCATGGAGGCCGACCACATCTTCTCCATGCTGATGGGCGACGAAGTGGCCCCGCGCCGCGAGTTCATTGAACAGAACGCTACTTATGCCAACATCGACGCATAAGGAAGCCTCTCTGTGAAAGCAAAAAGGACTGCGAAAGCGGTCCTTTTTTGTTTTTTGGAGAAAAATATGGCCTCGCCTCTTGTATGTTTCAAATTAAATCGTGACCTTTGCCCAATAAATTTTTCACTATGGAGACATTCAAGAAAGGGGAGAAGATTGGCAAGTATGTCATCAACTCGTTCATAAAGAAAGGCGCTGTGGCTGAGTCGTATTCGGTGCTCGGCCCCGACGACATGATGTATTTCATGAAGATCTACGAGCTCCAACGTATCCCGCGCGAACAGCTCTTCGAGGGCAAGGAGGTCTATGAGATTCAGCTCTGCAAGGAACTCAACAGCGACGACTACGCCAACGTGGTCCGCTATGTCGACAACGGCGAGGTGAAAAAAGGCAATGTCGTCTACCATTATCTCGTCACGGAGTTCTATCGCGGCATAACACTTTATGATGCCGTGAGGAATGAAGGTCGCTTCGACCTTGAAGACGCCGTGCAGATCACGCTTTGCGTGCTGAGCGGATTGTCGTTCATCCATTCCCGTGCTTTGATACACAACGACATACGTCCGTCGAATATCATGTTGCAGGAACTTGACGACGGCATGTTGATGCCCACCATCATCGACCTCGGACACATCTCCTACATGGTGAAAGGCCGCCCGACCTTCGCCGACGAGGACCTGATGCCTTATTTCCGTGCCCCTGAGACCTTCCGCTCTGTCTACACGGTGAAGAGCGACATCTTCTCGACGGGCGCGCTGCTTTATTTCTTGATGTTTGGCAAGTCGCCTTGGGAGGACATGGATTTGCGGTTGCTTAACGGCGACAAGAAAAAGATTGCCGATGCAGTGAAGAAATCGAGGAAGCAGGACCTCATCTTGGAAACCGATGAGGTGAAGCTGCCCAATTACATGAAGGCCATCCTGCTGAAGGCCATGGCCAAGAACCCCGAAGACCGTTTCGGCTCGGCGGCTGAGTTTGCACAAGACCTGATGCAACAGGTGATGCCCGAACTGGCGAAGCAGATGGAAGAGGGCGAACCCAATACTCAGCAAGAGGAAGAGCAAGAGCAGGACAACAAAGCCCCCATCATCACCTTCAAGAAAGGCTCGGGCAGCGGCTTCGACAACGTGACGGGTCGCGATGAGCTCAAGGAACAGCTGCGCAAGGAGGTGCTCTTTGCCTTACAGAACCCCGATAAGGCCAAATTGTACAAGCTGCCGGCCATCAACGGCGTGCTGCTCTATGGCCCTCCCGGATGCGGCAAGAGTCTCGTCCTTGAGAGCTTCGCCGAAGAGCTGGGGTTCAACTATTCCATCATCAAGGGCGTGGAGATGGGCCATATCTATCAGCAAGGCGTGCTCGACAACCTTCAAAGGGTGTTTGATGCCGCCGAAATCAAGGCACCGTTTGTGCTATGTTTCGACGAGTTGGAGTTTATCGCCCCCAACCCCAACGGAGACGGCGAGGAAGGCAACATCACGCCTCAGATCTCCGCGTTCTTCGGGATGCTGAACCACTGCTCCGAGAAGGGCATCCTCGTGGTGGCCACCACCAACCGTCCAGACCTCATCGACCAGGCTATCATGCGCGTGGGCTGCTTCGACCGCGTGTTCTTTGTGCCGCAGCCCGACTTCGAGGCACGCAAGGACATCTTCATGGATCACCTGAAAGACCGTCCCTGCGAGGAACTGGATTATGACGAGCTGGCCAGGATATCGGATGACTTCAATGCTGGTGACATCACCGAGGCCGTCAACGAAGCCGCCATGACCGCCGCCTACAACGACGTGCCCATCTCGCAGAAGATCCTCGTCGACGTGCTGAAATACAAGAACCCGACCTATTCCACCAAGACCCGCATCGGATTCAACAAAAGCTGATTGCCATGAACGTCAAAGGGCTGGTGTCGAAATACCTGAAGTCGCGCGGTGTCGTTGCGACCAAAAACGCGTTGGGCCTCAATTTCACCTATGAGGGCTGGAACTTCCTGTTTTGGAACGACGCCGACGACCCGTTGTTTTTCCGCCTCACCCTGCCTGGCATCTTCGACGTCACCGACGACAACTTCGCCAAAGCCATCATGGCGTGCAACAACATCAACTGGAACTACAAGGTGGTGAAGGCGGTGCTCTACGACTACGAAGACGGCAAGGACAAAGGCGCTTCGGTGTGGATGTGTTACGAACAGGTCCTTGATGCCACTCCCGACGTGAATACGCTCATGCACTGTGCCTTGCAAAGCCTGGTCTCTGCATGCGAAGCCTTCATCAAGGAAATGGCCGATGACTGAACAATAATTTAACTATATGAAAATCAAACTTCTACTGATGACCATGCTATTAGCTGACATGGCCTTTGCCCAATATGCTCCTGCGGGCGACAAAATCAAGACCCGTTGGGCCTCGGAGGTGGCACCCGAGAATGCGCTGCCCGAATACCCGCGCCCGATGATGGTGCGTCCCGAATGGAAAAACCTCAACGGCCTGTGGCAGTACGCCATCACGGCGAAAGGGGAGAAGGTGCCCAAAAAATACCAAGGCGACATCCTCGTGCCCTTTTGCATCGAGTCGTCGCTGTCGGGCGTGCAGAAGGAAGTCGGCCCCGACAAGGCGCTGTGGTACCAGAAGACCTTCGCGGTGCCCGGCAACTGGAAAAACGGCCGTATCCTGCTGCATTTCGGCGCTGTCGATTGGATGACCGACGTCTGGGTGAACGACATCAAAGTGGGTTCGCATACAGGAGGCTACACGCCTTTCACTTTCGACGTCACCCAAGCGCTGCAAGGCAAGCAGAACTCGATGGTGGTGCGCGTGTGGGACCCGACCGACAGCGGTTACATCCCTCACGGAAAACAAGTGCTGAAGCCTGAAGGCATCTTCTACACCTCGGTGACTGGCATCTGGCAGACGGTGTGGCTGGAATATGTGCCTGAGGACTACATCCAAAACATTGTCACCACGCCCGACCTCGACAAGGCCACCGTCAAGGTGGAGGTGGACTTCACCAACGCCACCAAGGACGACTTGTATCAGGTGGAGGTGTCGTACGAAGGCCAACCCGTGGCCACGGCGAAGGCCATCAACGGACAAGCCGTGGAAGTGAACATGCCCGAGGGGTTTCTGTGTTGGACGCCCGACCATCCCTTCCTCTATGACATGAAGGTGAAGGTGCTGCGCAAGGGCAAGGTCATCGATGAGGTGAGCAGCTATTTTGCCATGCGCAGCTTCGGCACGCAACGCGACGACAGCGGCATTGTGCGCCTCACCTTGAACGGCCAGCCAATTTTCCACTATGGTCCCCTCGACCAGGGCTGGTGGCCCGACGGTCTCTATACGGCTCCCACCGACGAGGCCCTGGCCTACGACATCCAGAAGACCAAAGACTTGGGCTTCAACATGATCCGCAAACACGTCAAGGTGGAGCCGGCGCGATGGTACTACCACTGCGACCGCATCGGTCTCATCGTGTGGCAGGACATGCCCAGTGGCGGTCGCAGTCCCCAATGGCAGCGGAATCAGTATTACCAAGGCCCCGAAAGTATGCGGTCGATTGAGTCGGAGGAGTGCTATATCAAGGAATGGACGGAAATCATCAACAGCCTGAAGTCGGTGCCCTGCATCGGCGTTTGGGTGCCGTTCAACGAGGCTTGGGGACAGTTCAAGACCCCTGAAATCACGGCGATGACCAAGAAACTCGACCCGACGCGCTTGGTGAACCCCGCCTCGGGCGGCAACTTCTACCAATGTGGCGACATCCTCGACTTGCACAACTATCCCGAGCCGAAGCTGAGGCTTTACGACCCGACGCGTGCCACCGTCCTCGGCGAGTACGGCGGCATCGGGCGCAAGGTGGAGGGCCACACCTGGGTGAAAGACCAAGGCTGGGGCTATGTGGAGTTCGACACCGAGGAGAAGGTGACCGACACCTATGTGGAATATGCCGAGATGCTGTATAGGATGGCCTTCCAAGGCTTCTCGGCAGCGGTCTACACGCAGACCACCGACTGCGAGACCGAGCTCAACGGCTTGATGACCTACGACCGCGCCGTCATCAAGCTCGACGAGAAACGGCTATTGCAAATCAATAGAAAGATCAGCCACGCTTTTGCAGAGTGACAAAAAAAGGAGCGCCGAACGACGCTCCTTTTTTTGGTTGTTACGAAATCTAAGATTTCTTACTTGGCTTGACCATAGATGTAGCACGGGGTGCCATAAGGGGCTTGATAAGCAAGAATTCTGCTGCTCGTCACATGGATGAGATGGTACTGACCGTCTGTCGTGCGGGTGCCAATGACATCATCGTAGATGGCGCCTTGGTTCACGTCCACGTTGTTGTACACAGCGGCGGTAGTGGCACCGTCAGAGAATTTGGCAATCTTTTGGCTGGGCAACGTAACTTCGTCCCAAACGCTGCTGTCGAACTTGTAAAGAATTACGCCGTCCATGGGCTTGATTTGAGCGAAGGGAGACTTGGCGTTTTGGTCCCAAACAAGGCCGTACTCTGCAAGACCAGTTTGTTCGTTACCGAGGCGATACCATTCAAAATCAACCACATTCAGAGGCTCTTCGGGCAGGTTGAGGTTGACGGTAACAGTCGTGGTGTTCATGTTGTTGTCCTTGTCGAAGACGGTAGCGACGTATTCAATCTTACCGATGATCTCACTCTTGGCCAGTTCGTAACTCACGATTTCTTCATACACGAACTCGCTGCCGCTGATGGTGATGGTGGTGTCGCCGATGATTTCGGGTCTTACGTCTTCAGCGGTGCCTTGATAATACTTGGTCACGAGGCTGAACGAAGCCAATTCTTTCAAGGTCTGGCTGTTGGAAGCAACGCGGAAACCGAGGTTGTATTCCTGGTAGAGGTCGATGGTTTGGCCATCAGAGATGTAGTTCTCGCCAGTCATGATGGCGATTGAAGGTTCCGGGTTGGCGACCGGTTCGTTGCAGCTTGCAAAGAAAGCAACGCTGACGAGGCACACAAGTGCTAATGCTAATTTCTTCATTTTGTAATGATTTTAGTTAGTAATTAAGTTATTTGTTTAAAAGATTTTTCTCAAAGAACGAGGCAAAGATAAACAAAATCTTTGCCAAACTGCTCAAAACTGCCAAAAAAATAGAAAAAGCCTGTTTTTGGCAGGCTTTTTCCTTTTTTTAATGTGTTGTCATTTCTTTCGATTAGTCTTCAACGATTGCTTCGTTCGGGCAAGCGCCGGCGCAAGTACCGCAACCAACGCAGGTGTCAGGGTCGATGACATAGATGTCGCCTTCCGAAATGGCGCCCACCGGGCATTCGTCAATGCAAGTGCCGCAAGCAACGCAGCTGTCTGTGATTTTGTAAGCCATAATGTTTTTAATTTAAGGGTTTGTTTTGAGTTTTCGTTTTTCGTGCCGCAAAAATACTACAACTTTCATTCCAATAAGCCCAAAACAGAAATTTTTAATCAGTCTAAATAACAATAGCGGTTAAGACGTTGATATTTAACACGGTGTGAAATCGCTTCTAAAAAGGAAAATAAAACACGTTTTTCTTTGGGTTTGCACCTTTTTATTACTTACCTTTGCAGCGAAATTAGAAGCTGTCAGCCATCGGTCGTCAGCCATCAGCTCGGTTTAGACCGGCTGAAAGCTGATTGCTGATAGCTGAAAGCTAATCTTGAATTCTTTAAATCTTGAATATTAAATCTTTAAATCAATAATCATGACAGCAAAAAGTAAGGTTGTAGCCCTTGAACACGTCGTCATCCGTTTTTCGGGCGACTCGGGCGATGGTATGCAACTTACCGGAAATCTTTTTTCGGATTCAACAGCATTTGCCGGAAACGATTTCGCCACC
>CACYHX010000041.1 GCA_902774365.1 uncultured Bacteroidia bacterium
TTGCTTCCTTCTTCTTCATGCAGTCTGTTGACGAAGATTTGCTGACCCTTCTCAACTTTGAACTGTTGTCCTGCGATTTCTACTATTGCGTACATTTCTAGATATCTTTAAATTAGATACTGACTCTCATTTTTTTCGGACTGCAAAAATACAACTTTTTTCAATCGGTCAAGGCTTTCTTTTCTTTTTTCTCAATATTTTTCTCAAAAAAGTCGCCTTTTGTTTTGTAACTATTTGAAAAACAATATTCTAGAATTTTACATTAATTCTCAACAATTCACTTTTTCATTAATTATAGCGGGCTGTTGACTCGTTTTTTGTGGTTTATAGGGATATTAATAAGGTATTAATGATGGCTTCGTTGATTATTTGGCGATTTGTGTTTTAGAAATTCGTATCTTTGCACCCTCTTTTCGCGACATGAATTAATGGATCAAGATCAAGTCAATATCCAAATCGAGAAAATGAAGGCTGGCGACCGCGAGTCGTTCAACCAGGTCTTCCGCCGCTATTATTCTCCAATGGTTCGGTTTTGCATCCGTTATGTCGCCGACTCCGACCTCGCCTCCGAGATTGTCCAAGACCTGTTTGTTAAACTATGGTCGAATCGTGAGAAGATTTCGTTCAATACCTCTTTTGAGTCCTATATGCTGACTTCGGTGCGCAACTCCGCCCTTACCTATATTAATAAAGAGCGGTCCCACGCCGAAGCTAACCTCCGAGTCTTTTCCGAAGAGTCGGACAACACTGACCCGTCGGAGACGCTGCAGTCCAACAACCTGGAGGAGTCGTATCGGAAAATCCTGAAAGACATGCCGGAAAAACGTCGCGAGGTGTTTCTTGCCAGCCGTTACGACGGGTTGAAATATTCCGAAATCGCAGAAAAACTCGGTATCTCACAAAAGACCGTCGAGGCCCAGATGAGTGCCGCCATTAAGCAGCTGAAAGACGGTCTGAAGGCGTATCTTTAATCCCTTTTTTTGATCTTGGGGTCAATAAAAAGGCAATTCCTGTATTTGTCGAAGGATCTCAAATTTTTTTTCAAAAAAAAGTATAAAATTTCTCGTTTTTGACTAAGGGTAAAATCAAAGTTATTAGTCATATAGGTGTAAATTTGAAGTAGTAACGGTTAGATGAACCTGGTTGACAATAAATATGAAACTTTGGTAAAGAGCTATCTCGATGGGAATTGCCCAGCCGAGGAAGCTCTCGAACTGCTTTCGTGGGTCGTCGAGTCGGAAGAAAACCGTGTTTACTTCAAGTCGCAAAAGGAGGCTGATGAGGTTTGGCACCTCACCGATTTCGCCATGCCCGACGATGCTGCGCTCAACATTGACGCCGCTCTCGATGCGATCAACGCGAAAATCGATGCACAGGAAGAGACCAAGACGGTCGAAATGCCTTGGCTGCGCAGAAACTATAAGTATGTGGCCGGAATCGCTGCCGCTCTCGTAGTCGCCTTGTTCTTAGGCTTTCTTGTTACCGGACCTTCAAATTCGACCGTTACGGTGGCATCAAACGAGCAGAACATCGAAACGCCGATGCTGCTGCCCGATGGCACTTCAGTCACTTTCGATGGCGAGGCCGAAATCAGCTATCCTAAGGAATTCGTCAATTCAACACGTTCCGTCAACTTCACTGGCGTGGCCAGCTTTGATGTCGTCGCCGACAAAGAGAAACCTTTCGTCATCCATTGCGACCGCATGGACGTGGAAGTGTTGGGCACCTCTTTCCTGCTGAGCGCCAACGCCGCTGCCGACAAGTATTTTGTCGACCTTTATACGGGCAGGGTGAAAATGACGGCCTTTGACGGCAAAGGGAACGTAACCTCACAGCTGGAAGTCCTTCCCGGCGAACGTGGCGTCTTGGACCTCGCCCAAGGCGAGCTGAAGACGATGACCTATGGCGAGGTGAAAGCCGAGGAACTGAAGACTGAGCGCGTGCTCGACTTCAACAATGTCGTCCTTTCTACCATCGTAGACGCCCTTGAATATGTCTATGAGGTTGATATTGAACTTGATGAGGCGTATGCTTCGGAAAAGCTTACAGCGCGTTTCAGCGACCAGGAAAGCATCGACGAGGTGCTTGAAACCATTGCCGCGGTGTTCGATTTCACCCTCACCAAGCAAGACGGCGTTTACTTGATTCGTTAACCCTTTTCATTCCCTTTTCTAAGCTTTTAGGAGAAAATTAGTCGTTTTCTCGTTTTTTTGTTGTACTTTAGCAGCCTGTTTAGATGCTATCGGAATGAAATTTCACATCTTGAATATAACTCATGGGAAACTTTCCGCTCGGCGGTTGATACCATCTATGCTTTCCCTACTACTATTGCTCCTTTTTTCCTTTACCGTACCACAAAGAGGCTTCTCCCAGTCGTTCGACCCCTTGATTTCGTTTTCGGTGGAGTCGTGTACCTTGGACAAAGCCCTGGAAAAACTGTTTGCCGATTACGAAATCAATGTCGCATTCAGCAAAGCGGAAATGAGCAAAATCAAAATTGAAAAGTATTCCTGCTCCTACAAATCGATAGAAGCGGTGTTGACCGACTTGCTCAAAGGCACCGACTACGGCTTCAAGAAAATCGGCAAGCAGTATGTAATCCGTAAGAATCAAGTCTTGGTGAACGACCCCGTTGCCGTGGTGACACCGCCTGCCGAACAACAAATAGTCATCATTGATCCACAACAAGAAGTGGTGCCTAGTAAGACCGCGGACACGATTTTTATCGTTGATACCGTGAAGATTATCCGTACCACGATGCGTCACGATACGACAGTTGTGGTGAGGCATGAAGTCGTTACGGATACTGTTTACGAGGTGAAATATGAGGGTTGGAAGTTTTTCCGTCCTCATTTCCAGGATACCGGATGGTTCATCAGCCCCTCGTTGACTTTGGCCGCCCCTTATTTCCGTCATGCCAACGCTGTGCCGGAAATCGAAGACGGCTCGGTCGACATCCTCCCCAGTTCAGGCTTTGCTGTCGGCGTGGACGGAGGCTATAAGTTTAACAGACTGAGCGTTGGCGCGAGCCTGGTCTACCGCTCGGTGCGCTATCGTTTCTTGCTTGAAAAGACGGAACACTCGGGCGACTATTATGTGAGCGACACGCTCGACACCTATTATACCGTTCATCCCGCTGGCGACACGACCTACCAATACGTTTTGGATTCTATCTACGTTCCTCCGACCATCACCAACTACGCCTATCGCGATGTGAATCGTCTCGACTACTTGAATGTCGGCCTGTTCGCTTCATTCGATTTTGTCAGGATGGAGCATTTTAGGGCTTTCGTCAAGGCAGGTCTTTCGTTGGATGTCCTCGTCGGTCAAGGGGGCTCATTTATGGCCAACGAACCACCCTATCACACCTCCATCGAAAGGTCGCAGGTGCAGCCTGTCCGATTCTCCTTCTATGGCGGCTTGGGTGCAGCCTTCAAGGTTGCCAATAGCCTTGAGTTGGTTCCCGAAGTGCATTACCGCGTGACTTGCGGCTCGCTTTATCGTGTCGATTATCCTTTTGACCTAAAGATGCGTTCCGTTGATTTCCGTTTGGGACTCATTTATTATTTCTAAGCCATGAAAGTGTTTAGACCCATAAGATGTCTTCTTGTTCTGCTGTTGCTGGCGCAAGGCATGATGGGCATGGCGCAGCATTATGTTCCCATCCAAGGGGTGGTGGATACGCTGTTGGTGCTGCCCAAGTTGGGCGATGATTCGGCTTATCTGGTGAATGAGTCGTTGACGGTGGTTGAAGGCGGCGACCTGCGTATAGCCCCTGGCACCAAGATGTATTTTGCCCAATCCGCCGCCTTGCGTGTGGACGGCGGGCGTCTTTTTCTTGACGGACAGCAGCGGGACTCCATTTACCTCATGTGTTATGAGTTTTCGCAAGACTGGGCAGGAGTGCAAGTGAAAAATGTCTCGTTGGAGGACTCGATACGGTTCCATTATGTTGAATTTGTGGGCGCCCTGACGGCCCTTACGACAACAAACTGCGAGCAAGTCTCTGTCAGCCATTGCTCTTTTAAGAACTATTACGCGGGTAAGGGCATCGAAATCATTGATTGTACCGACTGCAGCGTCGACAGCTGCTTCTTCTCCCAATGCATCTCGGGGGTCGAGTTGAAAGCGAGAGCCACCCATAGCACGGGCAATCTCATCACCCACAATATTTTCGACCAAGGTCAGATTAATATTGAGATTTCCAATGTGGGATATGGCTTCAAATGCAACAACAACCATGTCTCGGATAACTACTTTGAAGGTGCGGCAACGGCCATCAGTTTTGAGACGGTAGGCGGCATCTCCGACCAGGTAGCTGTCAACTTCATCGAAAACAACCTCATCTCCTCCAACGTGCCAGGAAGTGGCGGCTATTCTTCGTATGGCATAAAGGCAGCCATGGACTCCTTGGTGATTCGCAACAATGTGTTTTGGCGCAACGACGAAGCAGTTCGCATGATGCGCGTATGTCGCCTGTACCTTAAGAATAACACCTTCTACGACAACGGCCTGGTGCTCTCCAACCTGCTTCCTGCTGGCACGGCAGTCTTTGAGGGCAACACCATCAGCGAGGCGCAGAACAAAGTCATCAGCTTCCCTTCGGGTCGGTCGAGGATGAATGGTAATAATATCTTGCATTTTAAAAAGGACGACATCTTGTTTGCCAACCTTTCCGCCGAGGATATTGATATGCGCGGCAACTATTGGGATGTTGACTCGGTGGCAGAAATCGAGTCGGTGATCCTTGACAAGCATGACACCCCTACGTTGGGCGAGATCATCTACGAAGGCTACTTGACCGAGTGCGACACTACCGCTCCCGTTTCGCCTCCCTTTGAGGTGAAGAAACAGTTTGTGAATAACCGCTGGCGCGTTTCGTGGGAAGAGAATCCTGAGAGCGACGTCGACCACTATATGTTGTTTTACGGCAATTTCAGCTATTACAAGTTCTCCCACCATACAGGTGCCATCTATGCAAACTCCTGCATGCTGACGCCTCAACAGGCTGGAAACAATGTGGCCGTGGTGGCCTGCGACCGTGACTTTGACCCCTCGGTGTATGCGTCGTTGGGCCAGAGTGCCTACGCCTTCGCTTCTTATTACCCCTATGCGGGTCCCGATGCTTCGTTATGCGCTCCCACGCCGAGCTATACCCTCGACTCCGCTAACATCCCCTACACCTATAGCGGCTTTGTGTGGCGCACCTCCGGCACAGGTCATTTTACTGACTCTTTGTCGCTGCGACCTTCTTATCGTCCTTCTGAGGCCGACTATGAGGCGGGAGAGGTGACGCTGACGTTGCGAGTCGTCAGCAACGGCATGGTGAAGACAGATGCCATGAAGCTGGTGCTCCACAAGGAGTTGAGCGTATTTGCCGGTGAAGACTATTATAGCGGCATGGACTTGCCTATACTGCTCGACCGCGCCGAGGCATACAACTATGATTCGCTGCGTTGGCATTCGTTGGGCGATGGGCGTTTTGGCGACATCCATACGCTGCATACCCTATATTATCTTGGTGAACAAGATCGGGAGCAAGGCTATGTGGATTTGGTCTTGGAAGCCTGGTCGGTGTGCGGTCATGTCTCCAGTAGGGTGCATTATGACTTGCTCAAGGTCTTTGCCCTCGAAGGGAAGACCTGGCTGAAAGGTGCGGAGTTTCCTAATGCTCAGGTGATTGCCGCTTCGTTGAGCGACGAGAACCAATTTATGTCTGGGTTTTACCGTACCGTCTCCGATGTCGAAGGCGCTTTCCGCTTTGTGGCTTTGCTGCCCGACACCTATATCCTGTATGCCTTCCCCGACACGGTGGACGTGGAATCTGCGGGATGTTATTATCTTGGTGAATGGCAATGGGGCGAGTCGAACATGATAGAGGTGGATGGGGACGTTTATGATGTGGATATCGAACTGCCGGTGCGTGAGTCGGGCTTCAGTTTGGGTGAAGGCCGCATCGCTGGTGTCTTTGAGCTTCCTGTCCAATCCTTTAAGCCACGCGACTTCTATTGCCAATCGTGGCTGCGCGAAGGCGATGCCGACACGTATTGCACCGAAGGTCTCTCCAACGTGGGCATCTTGTTGCTCAACGCCAACAAGCAGCGGGTGTTGGGATTTGCCTTGACCGACCACGAGGGCAAGTTTAACTTTAGGAATCTGCCATTTGGCACCTATTATGTGATGGCCGACTTGCCACGCTATGGTCGTGGAATGTGTGAAGAGATTACGCTTTCGCCCGACCAGCCCTCTGCCTTGGATCTCCATCTTTATGTGGAGGAAGGCAAAGTGAAGATGAGGCCACAAAGCTTACAAGAGGTGGAGCGAGAAGTCAGCATCTATCCTAACCCGGCGGAAGAGGAAATCACTCTTGGCGGCTTGGAGGAACAAGCTGAATACGTGGTCAGCGTAATGAATAGCTTGGGCGCGACTTTGCTCAGAGAGCGGAAGATGCATACTGACCTGTCGGGTGAGTGTGTCATTGCAGTTGCCGATTTGCCAGTGGGCGTTTATTTCGTTCGTCTGTCCAACTCAACCGAGACCTTGATGGTTAAATTTGTTAAACGATAAATAACAGAAAATGAATAAGTTGCTGACGATATTTGCCGCTTTGGTGTTTGCCATGATGTCGTTTCATCAGGTTCAAGGCCAAGCTGTGGTCAGTGGCAGAATACTTGAGCAAGACCATACGACGCCCATTGCCGGCGTCTCGGTGCTTTTTTCGGGACTGGATGCCCAGGGTAATATAGTTGATTATCAAGCTGAAACAAATGCATCTGGGCGTTTCGAGCGTGTCGTCAACGATGGCATGTATTGGGTCTCGGCTTATGCTGAAGGGTATCAACCGGCCTCTTGGATAGATTCCTTATGGGTGGATAGCGGCTCTCTCCCCTTCGAATACGATACGTTGGTTGTGGAGTGTGATACGCTGACGGGCATTTGCGATTCTCTGTATTTGGTTTACAACGCCTCAACGGGACAATACGACACTTTGTATTATCCCTATCCTGAAATAGCTAACATTAATTTGATTTTGCATGAAGTTGTCGCCCCCGTAAATTATGTTGCGGCAAGGTTATACTCCGCCGATATGGTGCGTGTCAGCTGGTCGCGGCACGACCCAGTGCTGTACGATGACTTCGAGACGGGTGATTTCAGCAAAGTCAATTGGGTCAATGCTTCACCCTATCCTTGGACCATTAGCGACGAGGGGGCCTGTGAAGGCAGTTATTGTATGCGGTCGTCCTGTCAAGGCGTGAGCAATGGAATTTCACAAATCGAAGTGTCGGTTTTCATTCCTTTCAACGGCGAGATGAGCTTTTATGGCAGGATTTCGTCGGAAAACAACTGGGATAAAGGTAGTTTCTATTTGGATGGCGTGAAGAAAATGGAGATTTCCGGCGAGGTGGACTGGACGCATTACGTCTTCGCTGTTACCCAAGGCGAGCATGTGTTTCGCTGGACCTACCAAAAAGACAATTCCACAGATGTCGGCGACGACTGTTTCTATGTGGATGCCATCTATTTTGGCCAAGAGGCCTCCGAGGGCGAACGCTCGCTACGTTATTATGACTTGTACCGCCGTCGTGCCGACCAAGCCCCGGTGCTGTTGGCCTCGCATCTGACGGATACGGTCTACATGGATACGAGGTGGAGTGGCCTGCCATGGGGAAGATACAGCTGGGGCGTGACGTGCTATTACGAGGGCAACCGTCCCTTCTCCGATACCACTTGGTCGGTGCTGCTCGACAAGGACATGACGACCACGTTTGAAGCGAACATTACCACCAATACGGAGATGTCCGCCTCGGGTGCCGTGGTGACGCTTTCTTCTCCTGGTCATACCTATCAAACCGCAGCCGATGCCAACGGACACTTGCTGTTGTCAGACGTTTATCGCGACCAATACGAGCTACGTGTACATCTTGACGGCTATGTGGATTATGTCTCTGAACTGTCGGTTCTAGAGCCACAGCAAGTTGACATTGAGCTTATGGAAGCCGTCTATGGCATCGATAGCTTGTATGTGTCGTCCACGGGTTTCGCTATGTGGCAGTTGAGCGACACGTTATTTCGCGACTTGCAATATTTTGAGTTGAGACTGAACGGTCAACCAACTGGCCGTGTGACACTACCGTTTTTCCAGTTTGAAGTGAGTGAATTGTTGCCTGGCGACACCTGTTGGGCCGAGGTGCGTCCCGTCTATCTCTCCGACACCTGTGCTTGGTTTTCGGCAGAATGGGTGTATTGGCCCTGTTCCGATTATCAGGGAAGCGTTAATGGCTTACAGTGGTCGATCAACAACGACGCAGTGCTGCTTTCGTGGGAGGTGCCCGAGGGCGATTCTGTCTTAGGCGCTCATCTGTACCGTGATGGCGAGTTCCTCGCTTTTGTGGAAGGCAACACCTATCTCGACCCAACAGTGGTGATGCACGGCGAAGTGACCTACTGCCTGCGTTTGGTGTATTACGGCGCGATGGATGGCGACTATTACTCCATGTCGTGCGAGGAATGTGCCGTGGCTTCGTTCCCGCTGTTCTGCGATCCGCCGGTGAACTTGGAGGGTGAGAACTATTACCATAGCGAAACAGACTATGGCGCCTTGATCTCATGGGGCGAACGTCCTGACCCAGTCCAAAGCTGGTTGTATTACGACGATGGCGTCTACAAACGTTCCTTGGGCAGTGACAACGAGCCAATCATCTTCTGGAGCATCCGCTTCGATGCTGCTGATTTGGAAGACTATGCTGGCACTGCATTGAAGAAAATCTCGCTCTTCGATGTGGGGGCGGGCACCTATCAGCTGTGGGTTTATGTGGGTGGCGAAACGGCACCGCGCACCTTGGTGTGGTCGCAAAACATGACCTTGAGCAATGCCCACGACTGGCATGAGGAAACCATCAATTCTGCAGTTGAAATCCCAGAGGACGAGCCGTTATGGATTGTCGTGGGACAGCAAGGGCTGAGCCGTCCGGCCGCTGCTTGTGCCGACCAAGGCAACCCCAATGGGCGTTGGGTCTCGCTCGACGGTGAGCATTGGCTGGATTTGGCCGTGTTCAACATGCACTACACTTGGATGCTGCGTGCTTTCGTCTCCAACCGCTCGGGGAGGATGCGTCCCTTGGATGCCGAAGGTTATGCCTTGCAGCAATACAACCTCTATCGTGGGTACAACCCCATGGAGTATCAGCAGGTGGCGACTATCCCCGCCGTCGAGGGTCAGGCCTTCTATCAATATCGTGATGTGCTGGTGGATGAAGACCATGTCGGGTTCTATTATCGCCTCACCGCCGTCTATCTCTCTGACGACGGCGAGACCTGTGAGTCGGACTTCGCCACGGCCTTGTATGACCCCGATGTGCAGTATGTCTATGTCGACGACAACTGGTCGACGGAGGAAAGGGCAGAGGCTGCGCTGAAGCTCTATCCCAACCCTTCCAACGGGCAAATCACCATCGAACAGGAAGGTATGCAGAAGGTGATGGTTTACAATGCCTTGGGGCAGCAGCTGCTTGATAAAGAAATTGCTGGCGAGGTCGTGCAGCTGGATTTGTCGGGGGTTGGAAATGGTTTGTACTGGGTGCGGGTGATGTCGCAGAGCGGAGCGGTGACGCGACGTTTTGTGCTCTCCCGTTGAGCATTGCCTTAAAATCCTTATCTTTGCCGCCGCAAAACGGCCCACGATGATTTCAATCCAAAACCTCAGCATGCATTTCACCGGTGAAGACCTCTTCACCGACATCTCCTTTTTGATTCGCGAGAAAGACCGTATCGGCCTCGTGGGAAAGAACGGTGCGGGAAAGACTACATTGCTGAAGCTTATTTGTGGGTTGGAACAACCCTCAAAAGGCGATGTCATCATTCCTCAAGGCGTTACCATAGGTTATTTGCCTCAGGAGAAGAACGTGAACAGCACGAAAACCGTTTTGGAAGAAGCGCTTTCCGCATTCGACGAATACCATCAGCTGGAACGTGACTCCGAACGCCTGCAACAAGAACTGGCTGAGCGCACCGACTATGAAAGTCCACAGTATGAGAAGTTGATAGTTAAGCTGAACAACTTGAACGACCGTCTGGCCTTGCTGGGTGGCAACAGCATCGAAGGCGAAGCTGAGCGGATTTTGGTCGGCTTGGGTTTCGGTCACGAGGACATGCTGCGCCCCATGCGCGAGTTCAGTAACGGCTGGCAGATGCGCGTGGAGCTGGCCAAAATCCTATTGAAGAAGCCCAACTTGCTCCTCCTCGACGAGCCTACCAACCACCTCGACATCGAGTCCATCCAGTGGCTCGAAGGTTTCCTGAAAGCCTATTACGGCGCCATTTTGATGGTGTCGCACGACCGAGCTTTCCTCGACAACATCACCATACGCACGGTGGAAATCTCGAATGGCAAAATCTATGACTACAAGGTGCCGTATTCCGAGTATGTCGGTCTGCGCGAGGAGCGTGTCGACATGCAGCGGTCGGCCTACGAGAACCAACAGCGCGAAATCAAGAACATCGAGGCGTTCATCGAGCGGTTCCGCTACAAGGCCACCAAGGCCAAACAGGTGCAGAGCCGCGTGAAGCTGCTTGAAAAGATGGATGAAATCGTTATCGACGACATCGACAGCACCGCCATCCACTTCAAGTTCCCGCCTGCGCCACATTCTGGCAAGGTGACGCTGGAGCTGAATCATGTGGGCAAGTCCTACGGCGACCAAGTCATCCTCAAAGACGTCAACCTGTTGATTCCGAGAGGGGAGAAGATTGCCTTTGTTGGACGCAACGGCGAGGGCAAATCCACACTGTCCAAAATCATCTGCGGCGTACTCGACCACGAAGGCGAAGTGAAACTAGGCCACGAGGTGAAGATTGGCTACTATGCCCAAAACCAGCAGGACATGCTCGACATGAATAAGACCGTCTTCGAGACTTTGGACGATGTGGCCGTGGGCGACATGCGCCTGAAGGTGAAGGCTTTGCTTGGCTCCTTCCTCTTTCGTGGCGACGACATCGACAAGAAGGTGAAGGTGCTCTCTGGCGGCGAGAAAGCTCGTCTTTCCTTGGCCAAGATGCTGCTTTTCCCAACGAATTTGTTGGTTCTCGACGAGCCGACGAACCACTTGGACATGCTCTCGAAGGACATCCTGAAGAATGCCTTAATCCAATACGACGGCACCTTAATCATCGTCTCCCACGACCGTGACTTCCTGCAAGGTCTGACGAACAAGGTCTACGAATTCCGCAAGCCCAACATCAAGGAGTATGTTGGCGACATTTATGACTTTTTGGAACAAAAGAACCTCACTCACTTGAAGGAGTTGGAGATAGCCGCCAAGCAGCAGCCTCAGAAAGTCGCTGCCGAACCTGTCTCGCAGAACAAAATCAACTACGAGCGCAAGAAGCAGATTGACGCCAAGCTTCGCAAGGTCGACAAGGAAATACAACGCCTTGAGGAAGCCATCGGCAAGTTGGAAGCCGAGTTAGCCGAACAAGATGCCATCATGGCCCATCCCGACGAGCATCCCGACATCAAGATTGACAACGACTGGTATTGGGCTTACGGCCAAAAGAAAGAGCAACTCCAACACCTCATGGATGACTGGGGCGAGAGGCAAATTGAGCGGGAAGAAGTTTTGGCGGAGTACGATAAATAAAAAATGGGGCCCAGAAAGTGAGCCCCGTTTCTTCTATCATAATTGTCTTGATTATTCTATAACCATGTCAAAAGGCATTCTCGCTTGGATGCCCGTGTTCTTTTGCAGGTTCTCTATGCCTTGGAGGTAGTTGTAGTAGACACCGAGCTTGCTGCGCATGGCGGCGTCGAGTTTGTCAGAACCATTGCTGTTCATCGACTCCATGATGCGGGTGACGAAGTCCTTCTGCTTGGGCCATTCGGTCACCTTGTAGTCGTCGCCGAGTTCAGCCTTCTGTGCGGCGTAGGCGATGGCGTCTTCCATGTCACCGAGTTGGTCGACGAGACCTAAACCGATGGCGTCGGCACCAGCCCATACACGGCCCTGTCCGATGCTGTCGACATAGCTTTGGGTCAAGCCACGACCTTCGGCAACGCGTTTGGTGAAGTCATCGTAGGTCTTCACTACCATCTCTTGCAGCTTGCTGTATTGGAACTCGGTGAGCGGCTGGGTGATGCTGCCGAAGTCGGCGTTTTCGTTGGTCTTGGCCACGTCGAAGGTGAGGCCGATCTTGTCGTTCAGGAAGCCTTGTGCGTTCGGGAAGGTACCAAACACGCCGATGCTACCCGTGAGGGTGGTGGGGTCGGCGAAGATGTAGTCGCCCTTGGCCGAAATCCAGTATCCGCCCGAAGCGGCGTAGTTGCCCATCGAGACGATGACGGGCTTCACCTCCTTGGTGAGGTCGAGCTCGCGGCCGATGATGGCGGAAGCCACGGCGCTGCCACCAGGTGAGTTGACGCGTAGCACGACGGCCTTCACGTTTTCGTCCTCACGGGCCTTGCGGATGGTCTTGGAGAGGTTTTCGGAATAGATGTTGGCCTCTTCATCGCCCTTGCCGTCGAAGATTTGTCCCGAGGCGTAGATGACGGCCACTTCGTTCTTGCTGACGTTTTTGTCTTTGTATGACTTGGCGTAGTTGGCATTGCCGATGGCGTTGATGTCTTTGTTGCTGCCAGTGAGGCCTTTCAGCTCATCTAGTACCTGGTCTTTGTAATAGAGGTTGTCGACCAGCCCATAGTCCAAGGCTTTTTGGGCGTTGAACATCGTCTCAAGGTTGTCGGCAATCTGGTTGAGTTGCTCCACGCTTATGTTGCGGCTCTCGCTGATGCCTTGGAGGATCTGTCCCCATACCGTGCCTAGCAGCTTGTCCATCTGCTCACGGTTGGCCTCGCTCATCTTGTCGAGGAAATAGGGCTCCACAGCGCTCTTGAAGCGGTTGTTGGGACCACGCACAATCTGCATCTCGACGTCGAGCTTTTCAAGCAGGTGTTTGTAGAACATGATTTGCGATGCCATGCCGTGCAAGTCAAGGGCACCTTCCGGGTTGAGGATGACCTTGTCGGCAATGGAGGCCATGTAATAGGCGCTTTGGCTGTAGCTCTCACCATAGGTGACGATGAACTTGCCTGACTCCTTGAACTCGAGGAGCTTGGCACGAATTTCCTGCAAGGTAGCCGTGGAAGTGGGTATGCTACTCAGTTCCATATAGATGCCTTTGATGTTAGGGTCGGTCTTGGCGTGCTCGATATTGCGCAAGATTTCGTTCATGCCCGTTCCGTCGCTCATTTCCATGGAGCTGAAATTGAATGCGCTAAAGCCCTTGTCTGTAGTGCGGTCTGGGATGTCATAGTCGAGTTTCATGTAAAGCACCGAATTGGGTTTCACAGTGGTGGAACTTTCCGCTTCGGTTTTTGAGAAGCTGGAGATCATGGAAGAGATCACGCCGACTTTGATGAAGAAATTGATAACCAATGCAATCAAGGTGCCTAAGAAGGCAGCCAATAAGATTTTTCCAAATTTCATATTGATGTGTTTTTGTTAGTTTGGACCGCAAAGGTACATAAAAAAAACTTACCTTTGCAGAAAATCTTGACGATGGAAAGATGTTACATCCTCTTTGGATCGAACATGGGCGACAGTGACCAGATTTTTGCCCAGGCATGCCTATTAATTAATAATAGGTGTGGCCATGTGGTGCAGGTATCGGCTGCCTACGAGTCGGAGCCTTGGGGCTTCGAAGCCGAAAGGTGGTTTCTGAATAGGGTCGTCGTTGTGGAAACGGGATTGGCCCCCGAAGCTTTGTTGCAGCAGTTGCTTGACATCGAAAGGGAGTTGGGACGGGTGCGCCATCCTGAAATAGAGGGCTACGCTTCCCGTACTGCCGACTTGGATGTCTTGTATTATGGCGACCATGTCATTTGTACCGAGACCCTGACCGTCCCGCATCCGCGACTGCACCTGCGTCGGTTTGCCTTGGTGCCGATGTGTGAGGTGGCGCCCGACTTTGTGCATCCCGTCCTGCAGCTGACCCAAGCCGAACTGTTGCAACATTGTCCCGACGAAGGACTCGTCAGACGACTTGAAAACGAAGAATGATATGAAATACAATTATATTGCCATAGAAGGTACCATAGGGGCAGGCAAGACGACTTTGGCTACCCGTATCGCCAATGATTTTAACGGCAAACTGGTGTTGGAGGAGTTTGAGGGCGACAAAAACCCGTTTCTCCCCAAGTTCTACAAGGAGCCTGAAAAGTATTCTTTCCAGTTGGAGATGACCTTTCTAGCTTTGCGTTATCAGCAGTTGAAGGACAAGCTGGGTATGCTCGACCTGTTCCAAGACTTCATCATTTCGGACTATTATGTGGCTAAGTCGCTGATTTTCTCCCGTAACAACCTGCAAGAGGACGAGTATCAACTGTTTTCGCGATTCTTCAACATCATCTTTTCCGATATGCCTAAGCCTGAACTGTTGGTGTATCTCTATGCTGACGTGGAGCGGTTGCAAGCCAACATCCACAAACGTGGGCGTAGCTACGAACAGGAGATCAGCGACGACTACCTGACCGACATCCAGCAGGGATATTTGAATTTCCTCAACCAGCAGCAAGGCAATATGCGGATTCTGATGCTCGACACCACCCGTCTTGATTTCGTGGCCAATGAACGCGACTACCAGCGCATCATCGAGGTGATAGATCGTCCCTATGAGATAGGGCTGCACCGAGTGGCCTTGTGATTTTTTATTTTTGACAAAGGACAACAAAAAAAGCCGCTCAATCGAGCGGCTTTTTTCTTTCAAGAGCAGGTTTCTTATTTCTCAACCTTCACTCTGATGGTCTTGGTGATGGTCTTTTGGACGGGCTCATTCACGTAGACTTCAGCGCGGCGGATTTGAGGCAGAATGTTCTTTTCAAGTTGCGGATAGATGTCGCACATTTCCTTGATGGCCTGCTGCTTGTTGCTTGCATTGTTGATGTTGTTGAGGATGGCATCCTTGTCCTTCAGGTCGGAGTTCTGGACGAGTTCGATGAAGAGGTTCAGGTCTTCGCCATAGCCCTTACCAGTGACGGTGATGTCAGTCTTCTTGGCAAGCTTCTTCAGTTGGTTCTCAGCAGAGGTGCTACGGTTGTTAGACAACTCGTTGTTGTGGCCTTCTTCACCTTCAGGTGATGCCCAAGCTCTGATTTCGAACTCGGTCACGCCAGCGTTCATAAGGTCTTTGAAAGCGGCATCGGCTTCGTTGTTGAGTTTCTTTCTGTCAGCAATGTTGGACTTGTCCTTGTTGAAGAAGTAGGTGAGCTTCTTGATAGCTTGCATCTCTTCGACGGTTTCGGTGACTTCTTGGTCAACCCATTCTTCTTTCTTCATCGGGATGACGCCGTCAGCCAGCTTCTCGGTAGCACCAGTGGTGAAGTAGGTGTTGTTCACGATTTCTTCTTGAGTGGGATAGATGGTGCCGTCGTAGACATAGAACATCGGGTCGCCCATGAGTTCGCTGTTTTCCATCTCAGGCACATAGTCCTTGCAATAGTGCTTGGTGAACTCGCCGCCTTCCTTGTAGTTGACGCGGAAGTCGCCTTCGCCCTTAACCTTTTCACCAACGAAGGTGATGGGATCGAGGTCGATTTGGCCACCGTTGTAGGTGAGGTAAGGCTTCAGGTTCATGACAGCCTTCTTTTCGAAGTATTCACCAGGGATGGTGACGATGACATCGAAGCAAACCTTGCCGTCTTCACCTTCGACCAGCGGGTCAGGATTGACGCGGTAGGTGATCTTCTTCGACTCGCGGGCCATCTTTTCGATGTCGCAAGGATCGTTGAACTTCACGCGCAGACCCAGGTTGAATTGGCTGTACATATCCTTGTCGTTGATGACGTGGCCGCTTTCGTTGAACTTGCAAACTTGGTCAAGATTGTCGGTGCCAGTGAAGGTGTAGGTGTAGTCCAAGAACAGGTCGAACTTGGGGGTGATGTTGAAGTTCACTTCCATACCAACGGGAACATTGAAGTGGAGCTGACGCTTGTCTCTGGCTTGGGCCACAGTGTACATCACTTCTTCGCTGTCCGAGTTTTGCGGATCGTAGTTCATTCTCACCACTTCACCAGCCTTGTAATACATGCCGCCGATACCAACGTGAGGAATCAGGTTGAAGACTCTTCTCGGGTTGTACTTGAACATGTTGAAGAGGTTGAAGGTGAAATTCAAGCTACCCTCAATGTAATCGGTCTTGTCGAGGGCGAGGTCGTGCTTGGTGCCAGCATAAGGATGCTCCTCATCATAACCGATACGGTTGCCTTCTGGATCAAGCATATAGAGGTACTGGATGTTGCCTTGCTTGTCAAAATGCTTGTGGCCGTTGATGAGACCATAACCGCCCTTGATGTTAAAACCAACGACTTTGCTGAATTGGTAACCAAAACCGAAGTGGGCGTTCCAGCTCTTGGTGAAGTTTTGGAAAGACGAGGTCTGGAAGTGATTCCAATCGTCCCAAATGCCACCATTGTAGCTGGCCAGGTCACCGTGGTTGATGGAGAGACCTCCGTCAGCCTGGATGTACCAATACCTTTCGGTAGGCTTGGATTGCTTTTTGCCTTCTTTTTTGCCTTCCTCCTGGGCATACATGCTGAAGGGAAGGATAGCCATGACGATAAGCATCATGAGCTTTGAGATAGTCAAATGTTTCTTCATAATGTAATTGTGTTAGGTTTGTAATTTGATTAGTTATTGTTGTTTTCTAAACTTTATTCTTTTACTAATTAGCGACAAAAATAGGAAATATTTCAATTGTCAACACAAAATGTTGAAAAAAAATACGATTTTTCGCTGTTTTTGGCCAAAAAACCATCAAAACGCCCTTATTTTATTCCCAAATTCAGCATTTCAAACGCCTTCCACATGACAATTCCGGCACAAACCGACACATTTAAGGAGTGTTTTGTGCCCTCCTGTGGCAGTTCAATGGCGCCGTCGCAATAGGGTAAAGCCTCCTCGCTGACGCCTTCCACCTCGTTGCCCAAGATGTAGGCAGTCTTCAGTTCGAATTTGAATTCTTGTAAAGGCACGCTGCCTTCCACCTGCTCGACGGCGAAAATCTTGTAGCCTTCGGCTTTTAGGGCCTGGCACGCCGCCTCGGTGCTTTCAAAATAACGCCATTTCACGGTCTCGTCGGCGCCCAAGGCGGTCTTGTGGATCTCACGGTGGGGCGGACAGGCCGTGATGCCGCACAATAGCAACTCCCCAATGCGGAAGGCGTCGGCTGTGCGAAAGAAGGCCCCCACATTGCTCAACGAACGGATGTTGTCCAAAACTATAATGATAGGGAGCTTGTCGGCCCGCTCAAAGTCTTCCTTGCTGAGGCGGTGCAGCTCGTCCATACTGAGTTTGCGCATGATTTCTCGTTTGGGCGGCAAAATAAGCGAAAAAAGAGATTGGGTCTGTCGTTGATGCGGATATTTTTTGTAATTTTGACCCCTCAATTCCGATTTTCCTATGGCAGACAAAGCGACCGAAACCCCGTTGATGAAACAGTATTTTTCCTTTAAGGCGAAATACCCCGACGCCATGCTGCTCTTTCGCGTGGGCGACTTCTACGAGACCTACGGCGAAGACGCGGTGAAGTCATCCAAGATTCTTGGCATTGTGTTGACCAAACGCTCCAACGGCGCCTCTGCCGACATCGAATTGGCGGGCTTTCCGCACCATGCCTTGGATACCTATCTGCCCAAGTTGGTTCGTGCCGGACTGAAAGTGGCTGTGTGTGAGCAGCTTGAAGACCCGAAACTGGCCAAGAAACTGGTGAAGCGTGGCATCGTGGAGCTGGTGACGCCAGGCGTGACCTATAACGACAATGTGCTGGAACAGAAAGAGAACAATTTCCTGGCTTCGGTGCATCTCGAAAAGGAGATATCAGGTGTGGCTTTTTTGGATGTCTCGACGGGCGAGTTCCTCCTTACCCAAGGCACCAACGAATACATCGACAAGCTGTTGCAGAGCTTCAATCCCTCCGAGGTTTTGGTGCAACGCAACAAGCGCAAGGACTTCATCGACCTGTTCAGCGCGAAGTATTACCTCACCGTGTTCGATGACTGGGTCTTCACCGACGATTATGCCAACGAGATCCTCAACAAACATTTTCATACGGTGTCGCTGAAAGGCTTTGGCGTCGACGACTTCCCGAAAGGCATCGTGGCGGCTGGTGCGGCAATCCATTATCTGATTGAAACACAACATGATAAACTAAACCATATCACCTCGCTCTCCCGCATCGACCAAGGGCAGTATGTGTGGCTGGATAAGTTCACCATCCGTAACTTGGAGCTGTTGCACACATCCAATCTTAACGCAAAGACTTTAATCGACGTCATCGACAAGACGGTCTCGCCGATGGGAGGGCGACTGATGCGCCGTTGGCTGAGTCTGCCGTTGAAGAACAAAGAGCAAATCGAGGCGAGGTATGAGGTGGTGCGCTATTTCGTGGAACACCGCGAACAGATTCAGAAGTTCCAGGATGCCGTTCGTCAAGTTGGTGATTTGGAGCGACTTATCTCCAAGGTTTCATTGTCGAGAGTCAATCCGAGAGAGCTATTGCAGGTGGGGCGTGCCTTGGACCAAATCGAAGTCTTGAAATCGGCTTGTGAGGAGAGTCAACATCCTGCTTTGCTGCGGTTTGCCGAGCAATTCAACCCTTGTGCGTCCATCCGTGAGCGCATCAAGAAGGACTTGAACCCTGATGCCCCGGCCTTGCTTTCCAAAGGCAACTATATCGCCGATGGCGTCGACCCAGAGTTGGACGACCTGCGCAACCTGTCGCGCTCGGGCAAGGAATACCTCATGGGCATACAACGTCGCGAGATGGAAGCCACGGGCATCAGCTCGCTGAAGGTGGGTTATAACAATGTGTTTGGCTATTACCTCGAAGTGACCAACGCCCATAAGGAC
>CACYHX010000042.1 GCA_902774365.1 uncultured Bacteroidia bacterium
GAAGTGCTCAGCGACATAGCTGGCATCCTGACCGCAGCCCCAGAAGCTGAAGGTCGAACCTTCAACGATAGTGGCAATCGGGAACACGATGTAGTTGTCAGGATACAGAACACCCGTGTTGTTGTCGTAGCTCTTCGACAGGATCATGTCGACCGAAGCGTTGTGGCCGTAGCCGGTGCTCATAGCAACGCTAGCGAGCATCCAGTTGTTGCCGTCGCCGTCGGCGTCGATCAGGGTCAGACCGTCGAGCGAGCTGTTTTCGAAGTCATAGACGAACGTCGTGCCTTCGGCCGGAGTCGGAGGTTCGGGTTGTTCATCCCAGTAGATACGGACTTGGTCGTCGGTATTGTTGACTTCAGCATAGATAGCATTGCCGGGATCGCAGGTCTCGACGATTTCGCCGTTGGTGCTCATGCACACCGGGCAACCCATTGAGAAGTAGAAGTTGCTGTCGGGCAGTTGAGCAAGACCAGGATAGATCGGGCGGACGCAGTACTCGTGCTCGCCAAATTCACCGAAGTCGGTGTACTCACGCACGTCGGGACCGACGATGGTGTCGTACTCGCCATCTTGAGTGATGAGGAAGCCGAGGATGTCGACATCGGTCGAAGGAACGATACCGCAGTCAGTGGTACCAGAACCACCGGTCTGGCTGAAGGTAATGTTGGTAGCACCACCATTGTAGTTGGTGATGACCAGGATGTAGTACTCACCAGTTTGAGCCGTGGCAGGGATGTCGCAGGTCTCATTCCAGCTGGCAGAATAGCTGCAGCTAACAACCTTGTCTTCCGTCAAGCCATAGGGGCAAGGCGTGACCGGGTCGTCGAAGGGACCCCAGCAGCAGAAGTCGATGTCGATCTGAGGATTGCTGTGCATGTAGATCTGGATCGCACCAGGATCAGCTATACGGAAGTGGTACCACACCGGGCGAGGCTGCGTGTAGAGGCAGTCGTAGTCCGGGCCGCTTTCAGAGGTCTGGCTACCAACAGGAGCCGGGAAGACATAGGTGCTGTCGGAGCAGATAGGATCTGACGTTGCGCACATGTCGTTCTCACGCGAACGGATGTAGTCGTAAGTGAAGAGCGACTGCATGAATTCGCTCGGCAGAGCGGGTTTCAGTTCACCAGCGAGTTGAGCGGCTTGAACCTTGTCAATCATAGCAAACTGAGCAGCGTTCTGTTCGCGGAAGTCGTTGAAGGCTTCTTCAACATCGAGGTCGGTGTAGGCCTCATCAGCGCTGACGAGGAAGCGGCCGGTGGTTTCGGCGTTGACCACGTCGAAGCGGCTGTCCTGATACAGGTTGTAGAGGAAGTACACACGCTCGTTGTAGTTCGGAATGCTGTTGAGGTTGAACTCGAGGTTAGCACCCACCATCTGGTAAGGTTGAGCTGATCCGATTTCACCGCCCTTAGCACCGTTTTCGGCGTTCATGGAGATGTCGTCAACGTTGAGGATGAACTGGTCGTGGCAGTTGAAGTGACGGATGGCCACATAACCGGTTTGACCTTCATAGGCGCTCAGGTCGACAGTGTACTGGTACCAGTTGCCTTGTGCACGGTTGGCACCGCTACGGCCAGCGCTCATCACGCTACCAACGTTCTTGGCAGTCAGCGTCCACTCTTGGAGGGTGGTGAAGTCGGCTGCAGAAGTGCTGCCATTCGTAGAGACGGCCACACCGAAGTGTTCGGCAGCGTAGCTGGCGTCTTGAGCGCACGCGAAGAAGCTGAACGAACCACCGAGGGTCACTTCAGGCGACACGAGGTAGTTGTCAGGATACAGGACTGCACCCGTCTGGTTGGCATAAGAGCCAGAGATCACATAGGCAGTAGAGGCGTTATGGCCGGTGCCGGTCAGGTCAACGCCGCTGTTGTGGTAGATACCAGGAGTCATGCTGGAGACCCAAACATTACCGTCGCCGTCGGCGTCGATGTTGGTCCAGCCAGCAGGCATACCGGCGTCGCAGTCTTCCATGAAGGAGCTGGCGTCGCCACCTTGGCCGCTGCCTTCAGGAGCGTACGGGTTGAAACCGTGTTCAAACACCCACTCAACGTGGTTACCCTGGGTGCTGGTGCCGACGGTAACTTCGTCAACAGGTCCCCAGTGGTCGCAAGGTTCGTAGACCCACTCAACAGGTTCGCACCAGTCGCTTTCGCCAGTGCTGTAGATCGTGCTGACCTTCACCAGGTAGTGCTCGCCTTCGATGAGGGTGGGCTGGCCTGACCAAGGATCAACGGTGGTCAGCTGGCAGAACGGACGATAGACAGGAGTGTTGTGGTTGAAGATCGGCTGACCATCGATGCTGGTGCACATGATCTTGAAGCCTTCAAGATGACGGTCGGCGCTTTCGCTACGGCCACCCATGTTGAAGTTGATGTTGTCAACCCTGAAGCAGTCGCCAGTCGGGTTGACTGAGCTGTCCTTCGTGTATTCCCAACGGAAGGTGTGCTGACCGGCAGCAACATTGTAGCTGTAGTGGTTCCAGCCGGAGAGGTTGGCTCCTGCATACAGCACTCTGGAGCCGTCGACGTAGAAGTCGCAGTGATCCCAGTAAGTACCGGTGCCTTCGCCCTGGCAGTTCGCGTCGAACTCGACGGTGCCAGCTTGGGTGTAGTTCACAGAGGCCTCGATGGACGAGGTGCTGCTGGCAACGCCACCGTTACCGCTCTTCATGCAGTAGCCACGGCCTTCATTGACAACAGTCCAAGGATAGGTGACGCTGTTGGTGAAAGCGAATTGGCTGAAGTCGCCAGTCTCGAAGTCGATGATGGAGCTGGTGGTACCACCGCCGCTCGGGATCGGATAGTCTTCCCAAGTCTCGGCATCCCACATGGCCCAACCAGTGCGGCTCACGTAGAGGTTCTTCACACCGTAGATGATCTCAGTCAACACATAGCGGAGGTCGGTGTGACCCCAGATGTGGACGGGTTCGTCGACGATGAGTTCGTAACCAGGCAGATAGACAGTCACGCTATAGTCACCCTTGCGGAACGGGTTGATGGCTTGGTAGCCAGTGGCATCGAGGGTGATGGAAGGTTGCGGGTGGTTCATTTGTTCGCCTTCGTTGAGGTTGGTGAAGCTCACCACCGTGCCCTCCGGGCTGTCGGCGCTGTTGCAAATGACATTCACAGTGATATCGGTCTGCATATCCTTGTCGATGCAAGGAGCGCAGTCGGTATGCCACATAATCTCGCTTTCGCGTTCTTCCCAAGGATAGTCAACGGTGCGGTTGCCTTGGTAGACAGCGCTCACGCCCCACTTGTAGACGCCGGGCTCGACATCGGGCCAGTTGACATCGAAGTAAGCGGTATCAGGCACCCAAACGGTGGCCAAGAACTCAGTGTTGTCGCTGTTGTAAGGACCATCGTTGTAGCAGTCGGTACGATAGACGTTGTAGTGGTGCAGGCTACGGCTGAGTTCGGCAGTACCGCGGTTGCCACCCTTCATGATGATGTTCGGGCGGTTGGTGCTGGTGCTCAGGCCGTAGGTCGTGGTCTCCACATTGTAAGGAGCGTTGTCGGTGTAGACATAGCTCATCGAGCTGAAGCTAGTGGCAGTGTATCTCCACTGGATGGAGCTGGTCCAGTCACCGCAGTTACGCTGGACGAGGATCATCACGTTGCTCGTGCCGTCCCAAGCGAAGGTGCCTTCGTTGAAGGTGAATTCAACCCAACCGGTAGGAGTGGGTTGGTTCAGGCTGCCCGTGTAGACCTTGGTCATGCCAGAGGCAAGAGGCGAGGTGGTAGGAGCAGTGGTGTTGTCAACGTTAGCCATCCAGATGGTGATGCCCGTCTGGTTTTCACTGATGCTGTTGGTAGCATACCAGCTCAAGCTCGTCATAGGAGCATTGGTCACACCAGCGGCGGTCAGCTCTTCAGCAGTGTAGAGAGCGGTGGCGACGCTATAATTATATAAGGTGTAGAACGGGAAGTAACCCGTGGTGCTGGTGCCTTCACCAATCTGAACCTCGAAGGGGCTGGAAGAAGCGCTGAAGGGGCTGGTCCAGTAGATATGGACGAGGGTGTCGCCTTCAACACCAGGAACGTAGACGGTCTCGGCGCAAACCATGCCAGGCATGTTGAACTCTTCGTCCATCATGAAGTTCATGTTGTCGTGGTGTGCCTCGTGGGCAACCGAGAAGGTAGGACCATTCTGGTAAGGAGTGGCATCCTGGTAGCCAGGGCAGGTGGCGATGGCGGTGGTGTAGGTGCCAACATAGACTTGCATCTCGTAGTAACCATCAGCGTTGGTCGTGGCCTCGTAGGTGTGAGGATCGCCAAACTCATCGGTACCTGTGACGGTGACAGTGACGCCCGGGATCGGGGTCTCGTAGTCTTGTTCGTACACATAACCGTTGATGCCGTTGGTGGCGCTGTAGCCGCTCACCTTCACCTCGACAGAGTTGGAAGGAGCAGATTCGCCTTCGTCATAGAGGGCGGTCACATAGAACACATAGCCGTCCATGTTGTATTCCAGCTCGGAGGCGGGAACGACCCAAGTGCAGTTGCTGGTCGGGTCGGGAGTGTCGGCAGTGCTGTGGATGAGTTCACCATCCTTATAGATGTTGTAATGACGATAGGTACGGTCTTGGATGGCCGTCCAGGTCAAAGTGGTGGTTTCACCTTCGAAGAGCTCGGTGGGGTTAGCCTGCAGAGCCTGCGGAATATTGAGGTGAGTGGTGAAGCCAAACACATTACCAACGGTGGTGCAGCCGCCGTTTTCTTCGCCGCCGTTCACGCGCTGTTCGATACGCCAGAAGTAGTTGGTGTTGTTCCACAGCGGAGGCAGGGCATAAGAGGTAGCCAGCTGGTTGGTCCATTCGGTGATGATGGTTGACGGATGGTGGTCGTTGTCTTCAGGCCAGTAGGTGCTGCTGAACACAAGACGATACTCGGTGCAGTTCGGGTCGAGAGCCCATTGCAGGACGACGCCCGTAGGAGCGATACCTTCAGCATTGTCGAGAGGATACACTGCAACGGCCGGAGCGGCGCAAGGCAGGTCGGTGACGTTGATTTCGACTTCGAAGTCGGCTTCAGTTGCAGAGGCCACCAGGTAGTAGGTGCCAGGCAGCACGTTCAGGTTCTCGATGACCGGGCCAGCGCTGAACTCAGCAAACTCTTCGGGAACATCCGGAGTGGGAGGTGTGGGAGGAGTAGGAGGCGTGGTGCCAGAAGCAGCGTTGATGGTGACATCGTCAATCCAGATTTCATACTCGTCATAGTTCACATCGTGGAAGGCAATCCACACGGTTTGGCCAGCATAAGCGCCCAAGTTGACAGTATGTGAACGCCAGTTCTCATAACGATTGTTCGTAGCACGAACGGTAGCGTTGTCATGCGAACCAGCCTTGGCTTCGCCACCCCAAACCTGGGTGAAGCTGCTGGCAGTCGGGTTGGCTGCAGTAGAAACACAGACCGAGAAGCTCTCAGGATAGTTATCGTTGGCGTTGTCGGCCCAGAAGGAAATCGACGAGTTGTTGTCGAGGGTGTACTGCTGAGGGCTGATGAGATATGAGTCGGTGTCGTAAGCACCATCATAATCAACGAACGAGTAGCACATAGCAAAGCCGGTGCCGGTATGGGCGAGGGCAGGATAATACGGCTCATCTGAGGGATCAATGTAGCCACCAGGATTGTTGTTGCTGTGGACCCAAGTACCGCCATCGACGTTGACATCAAGGGCAGTCCAGCCATCGAGGCCGTTTTCGAAGCCGTAGGTGTAGGCATCGCGGTTGTCGCGTCCGCCATTGCTTCTCAGCTTGATGTTCGGGCGAGAAGTGCTGGAGGTCATCATCGAGTAGGTCTGGCTTTCGCAGTTGTAGGCAGAGCCATCGGTGTAGTCATAGCTAACAGCAACAAAGCCGGGGTTGTGGCTGCGCCATTCAACACGGCCGTTGTAGGCACCGTTGTTTCTCTGGCAAACGATCAGGATGTTGCTGTGACCGTCCCAGGCGAAGTTGTTCTGGTTGAACACGAATTCGTTCCAGCCCACAGTGGGAAGCGGATAGTCGCCTGAGAAGACGAGAGTCATACCGCTGGTGTTGTGAGAAGTGGTGGTCAGAGCGGCGTCGCTCACGTTGGCCATCCAAATCTTGATGTTGTGTTGCTGTTGGTTCGAGGTTACGCTATAGGCATCCCAGCTCAAGCTGGTCATCGGGGCGGTGGTCACGCCAGAGCCCTGAAGCTCAGCAGCCGTCAGCAAGCACTCGCCGAGCGAGTAGTTGAAGAAGACGTGGAACGGGAAATAGCTGAAGTAAGAAGTGGATTGTTCATTGCCAATCACAGCTTCGAAGCCGGGGCCGGCAGGAGTGCTGCTGCCGCCATCCATCGGGCGCTCGTCGTAGTAGTTGTCGGCCATCGGGCCAGGCTGACCGCCGAAGTCGGCAGCATAGAGGGCCACCTTACCGTTCTCGTAGCCTTCGACCACGCGAGCGTTGAGGCTCATGGCTCTGTCGACCGTGAACTTCATGACAGCGTCGTAGCCATCAGGAATGTTCTCTTCGAAGTCAGGCATGTCGTAGTTGGGGTGCAACTCGAATTGGCCTTGAGGACCATCCCACAGTGAGGACATGTACTCTCTCCATTCGATGCCTTGAGTCAGGTTGCCGAGGTTGTAGGCCTTTTCGACCACATCGGGGCAGTAGGGCTGATAAGGCTCAGCGATGATCTCATAGAGGTGAGTGCTGCGCTCGTTGGTGTTGACAGCCAGCAGGCTGTTGATAGCCTCGGTGTCGTTCCACTCATCGTTGGTGTTGATGTAGAGGTCAACGCCAGGACGACCGTTGTTGGCAACGGTGAAGGGAACTTCGCTTTCCATGGTGAAGTAACCATTGTTGTGGAGGAAGTCGATCACCAGGACCTCAACGGAGGCAGCGCCATCGTTGTAGAGGTTGAAGTGATAGGGTTCCATCCAAGCGCCGTTGGGGCGAACAATGTGGAGGACGTCGATCAGTTCCTCTTGGTCTTCGATAGCGCCAGCGCCATCGTAGTAGGCCAGGGTGTGGAGGCCAGCCTCGTAATCGCCGCCTTCACCAGGAGTGATGTCGATCTGGATGTTGGCGCGGTAGTTCTGCACATACGTCGTGCCGCCAAACGAACCCATGTTGTACGGGTTGGGGTTCTCACCGTCGCTGTGACCCGAAATCAAACCTCCCGCCACGTCGGTGCAGTAGAAGTAACGGGTGCTGTAGCCCGAGGTGTACTCGTGCATACCGATCATCAGGTTACTTGTACCGTTGTAAGCGAACGGGGTGTCGAGCGTGATGGTCGTCCAACCGGAGTTGAACGTCACGGTGCCGCTAAACACCATGTCGTTGGCCGTGACGGTCTCCCAGTCAGTGTTGCCCGAGAAGTTGCTTCTCGTGACATTCTTCATGAACACGTCCACCTGATTGGTCGAGGCAGAAGTGCTCTGCATGTTGAAACTGATGGCATTGATCGTGCCGGCAGTCCCAATCTCGCTGGCAGTGTAAACCTGCTCAACGAACGAGTAGCCCCAAAGGCTATTGTACGGGGCATAATAGTACGTACCCGTACCATCTCCAATGGTAACTACATCCGCCTTCGCCACGCCCATGAAGGCGAGCAAAAGCGTCATCATCAAAGAAAATACTTTCTTTTTCATAATGAATTGAATTTGGTTAATAATTAAGTGAATTGATTGATTTGAATTGTTTTCGTTGACTATAAATGCGAATTGCATCGTCCCATTAGGCACGATGGCAGCTAATTTCCTAAGCATGAAAATTGCATTCGAATGCATAGCAAACGCGTTTGTTTTGTTGTCTAGACATCTGTATGACTAATAACTTCGATTTTACCCTTAGTCGAAAATGAGATTTTTTTCATTTTTTTGAAAAAAAATTCCCCTACGGGGAATAAGGCCCCCTGAAGATGTTTTTTTTGAAGAAAATGGAAAAATTTTCGCAAAAAAGTTTGGCGTATTGAAAAAAGTTGTATTTTTGCAGCCGCAAATCGAAAGATTCAACGCAGTTAAAGACAAGGGGCATTAGCTCAGTTGGCTAGAGCGCTTGCATGGCATGCAAGAGGTCATCGGTTCGACTCCGTTATGCTCCACAAAACTAAAAAACCCGCTGATTTTCAGCGGGTTTTTTCGTTATGTAAACTGACTTCAGGATAGTTCATTGTTGCTTTACTCCCGCGTCGCTTTGCGCTTCCCCCTCTGAGAGGGGGGCAGGGGGGAAGTAAAAAAGACCCAAGCTGGGCTAGTTTTTTACTCCCCCGCCGCTTTGCGGCACCCCCTCTTGAGAGGGGGAAGCCTACCGGGGCGAACGGATGCAGAACGGACTTATCTATTTCATCTCCGCCTGCTCAATGATCCAGCTAGCAATTCTTTCAGCATCTTTCCTTACCTCTCCATCATTTACCCGTATCACCTTCAAACCTATCGCACGCATCTGTCTGTCTCGCTCAGCATCCTTTTCTTGAGCTTCAGCAGAAAAATGTGAATAACCGTCTATCTCAACCACCAAATTCAATTGCTTGCAATAAAAATCAGCGATGTAGTTCAATATGGGATATTGTCGGCGAAATGCATAGCCCATGTTCTTTGCTCTCAAACATTTCCACATCTTGACCTCAGCAAGCTGATAGCCTTTTCGCAAATCACGGCTAAACTGTTTCAAATAAGGATTATACGGCAAAAAATTGGGACCATAGGTCAAGCCCTCCGGGTTAATGCCTTGACTTGAAAGATATTCAGGGGTGATGTCGCGAAAGAACATAGGATTTTGTTTTTAGTTAGAGGCATTTTTTACTCCCCCGCCCTTCGGGCTCGGGAGGCATTTTTTACTCCCCCGCCCTTCGGGCTCGGGAGGCATTTTTTACTCCCCCGCCCTTCGGGCTCGGGAGGCATTTTTTACTCCCCCGCCGCTATGCGGCACCCCCTCTCAGAGGGGGAAGCCTACCGGACGCTGGTTTGTAGTTGCTCTATTGCCTTTTGTAGCACCTCGTCCATAGGTGCATAGATGGGATAGAACCCTGCGTCGTCGAAGAGGTCGCGGGCGATGTAAGCCTTCAACAGGATGTCGGCCTCACGCCGCGCCACGAGCTGCTGCTCCTCGGTGCCTTTGATGCCCTTCTCCCCTGCCCTTTTCACCAGCTCGTCGAACATGGCATCGGTCACCTTGAAGCCTTGGTCGAAGGCCTCCACAGTCTTGTAGCGCTGCAGCTGAACACGGTGCTTGTCGGTGTACTCAAATGCATACTGATAGAGCAATCCCTTGTTGACGATGCGGTTGAAGTAGTATTCGGTGCTGTCGTCGACGAGAGGCACATAGATGTCGGGCATGATGCCACCACCGCCGTAGACGGTCTTGCCTTTAGGCGTCGTAAATTTCAGTGAATCAGCAAAATGAATACTATCGGGATGAAACAGTTCCCCGTTCTCATAACGGTCGTAGGATTCGAGGAGATATTCCTCTTTGTTGCCGCTGTAGGGCTTCTGGATGCATCGTCCCGTGGGTGTGTAGTAACGCGCCACGGTGAGGCGAATGGCCGACTCGTCGGAGAGCATGATTTGCTCTTGCACCAGCCCTTTGCCGAAGGAGCGACGGCCTATGATGGTGCCACGGTCGTTGTCCTGCAAGGCGCCGGCAACGATCTCGCTGGCGCTGGCCGACTCGCCATCGATGAGCACCACCACGGGCATGTCTTCCAACATGCCGCGACGGCGCGCATTCATGTACTGCCGCGGGCGATTGCGGCCTTCGGTATAGACGATGAGGCTGCCCTTGGGCAGGAACTCGTCGGCGATGTCGACGGCGGCGGCGAGGTAGCCACCCGTGTTGCCACGCAGGTCGAAGATGAGTTGCTTCATGCCCTGCTCCCTGAGGTCGGCGATGCCCTTCTTGAATTCCTTGACCGTAGTGGCCGAGAACTTGCTGAGTTTAAGGTAGCCGATGTTTTCATCAAGCATGTAGGCGATGTCGACGCTATAGGTCGGGATGGCATCGCGCGTGATGGTGTAGTCGAGGAGGCCGTCCACGCCACGGCGCAGCACCTGCACCTTGACTTTGGTACCCTTCGGCCCTTTCAGCTTGCGCATCACGTCTTCGTTCTTCAGGTTCTTGCTTGCCACCAGGGTGTCGTCCACATAGATGATACGGTCGCCGGCGAGGATGCCCACCTTCTCGGAGGGTCCGCCTTTGATGACATTGACGATGGCGATGGTGTCGTTTTCAAGTCGGAACTGCACGCCGATGCCGTCGAAGCTGCCCAGTAGCGGGTCGTTCACCTCGTTGAATTCATCCAAAGAGATATAGGCGCTGTGCGGGTCGAGTTCTTCCATCATGGCTGCGATGGCTTCGTCCTGAAGTTTGTGGGTGTCGGGGGTCTCGACATAGTCATTGCCGACATACCACATCACCTCGTCGAACTTGCTGCCGCCTTCGACGTTAACTTTTTTGTTTACGCCTTTATTGACATACAGGCCTAACAGGATGCCAGAAAAAAAGAGGATGGCAACCCAAAGGGAACGGGGTCTGTTTTCCATGGAGTATCTTGTCTATCAAACCGTTGCGCTTGACAATTCCAGGTTTTTGTCCACCCTACGGAACAGTCCCTGCAACACCGTGCCCGGTCCTACCTCCACGACGGAGCGCACGCCGGTGGCCAGGATGTTACTCATGGTCTGCGTCCACAGGACGGGCGAGGTCAGCTGGGCGATGAGGTTTTTCTTGATGATCTCGGGGTCGTTGACCGATTGTCCCGTGACGTTCTGATAAATCGGGCAGATGCCTTGGTTGAAGGTGGTGGCGTTGATGGCTTCGGCGAGTTCGACGCGGGCTGGCTCCATCAGCGGGCTGTGGAAGGCACCGCCCACTTTCAGCGGCAACACACGTTTGGCGCCTGCTTCCTTCAGCTTCTCGGAAGCGGCCTCCACGCCCTCCATCGAGCCGGAGATGACAATCTGACCAGGGCTGTTGTAGTTGGCGGGCACCACCACGGCATCCTTCACCGAGGCACAGATGCTCTCGACAGCGGAATCTTCCAGGCCGATGACGGCGGCCATGGTGCCGGGCTGGGCCTCACAGGCTTTCTGCATGGCCATGGCACGTTTGCTCACAAGGCGAAGGCCGTCTTCAAAGCCAAGCACCTTGTTGGCGACGAGAGCCGAAAACTCACCCAACGAGTGGCCTGCCACCATAGTGGGGTCGAAATCCTCTAGCAAGGAAGCCAGAATGACTGAGTGGAGGAAGATGGCCGGCTGGGTCACCTTGGTCTGACGCAGGTCCTCGTCAGTGCCCTCAAACATGACATCCGTAATCTTGAATTTCAGGATGCTGTTGGCCTTCTTAAACATGGTTTTGGCTTGCGGGAATTTGTCGTACAAGTCCTTGCCCATCCCTACAAACTGGGCTCCTTGACCGGGGAAAACGTATGCTTTTATCATTATTGTATATTCAAAATTTAAAATTCAAAGATTCAAAGATTCAAAGATTTGAAGACTCAATGCAGGTTTGATCCTATGAGTTGGAAGAACTCCTCGCGGGTCGACTCACGCTCGAAGGCGCCGATGAAGTCGCTAGTGGTGGTCACGGCGTCTTGTTTCTGCACGCCGCGCATCGACATGCAGAGGTGTTTGGCCTCGATGACGACAGCCACGCCCAAAGGATGCAAGGCCTCATTGATGGCATTCTTGATTTGTGTGGTCAGGCGTTCCTGCACTTGGAGGCGGCGCGAATAGGCTTCCACCACGCGTGCAATCTTACTCAGCCCTGTGATGTAGCCATTGGGGATGTAACCCACATGCGCCTTCCCGATGAACGGGATGAGGTGATGTTCGCATAGCGAATACACTTCTATGTCCTTGACGATGACCATCTGGCGGTAGTCCTCCTTGAACTTCGCCGACAGCAGGATTTCCATCGGGTCCTGCTCATAGCCCTGAGTGAGGAACTGCATCGACCTGGCCACGCGCAAAGGCGTCTTCAGAAGACCTTCGCGTTGAGGGTCTTCGCCCAAAAGCTCCAGGATAGCCGTGTAATGCTCCTGAAGTTTGGCCAGCCTTTCGGTGTCGTATTGTTCGATGGCTTCGTATCCGAAACGCTTCCTAAGCTTATCGTCCATCATCAGCCGATTTTTTGCTTGGGCATCGCCACCGTAGACTGCTGTCCCATGCTGCACTTACCCGTGAACTGGGCGCCCACTTCGATGAGCAGTTGCTTGGTGTTGAGGTCGACTTCCACTTTCGAGGTAGCCTTCAAGGCAGTCAGCTCTTCGGTGTTGATGGTGCCTTTCACCACGCCCGACACCTCGGCCTGCTTGCAGGTGAGGTCGCCTTCCATGACGCCAGTCTGGCCAATCATGACCTTGCCGTTCGACTTCAGCGAGCCAATGAGGTGACCGTCGATGCGGATATCGCCGTTCGACTCGATGTCGCCCTTGATGGTAGTGCCTGTGCCAATGAGGTTGCGTACTTGTGATTCCATTATTGCCATAGCTTTATTGTTTATTGGATTCGTAAAATTGTATATATTCGTCCAAGTTCTTGAACTTGTAATAGACGGGATAGTTCTTGCCTGAGATGGGCGTGATGGTGTAGAGCCCCTTGTTGATGCCACCGAACACATAGTCGTTAAGGAACATCGAGGTGATGTAGTCGGCGGCTTGTCTTTCGTTGTCAAAGTTGCCGATGGTCACGATGGTATGTGCATCGTCGAGGATGACACTGTTGATATTGAAGGTACGCGTGCGATGTTCTTTTTTATTAAAGTCACTGATACGCACTTTCAGCGGGTCGACACGCATCTGGACGGAGTTACACACAATCATCACGAAATGCTGGCTGTTGGGCTCGTAGACATAGGGAGCCTTCTCCTCCTTTTTAATTATAGGCTCATCTCCGCCATTCTTGTTGTCGATTTCGGTGAGCACCATGCCTAGATGATACTCTTCGTTGACCTCTTCCAGCACACGACGAGCGTATGGCGTGATGCCGCTGTTGGGATATTCGCGCACCAAGGCATAGAGCTCGTATGCCATCGTATCGATGGCGACGAGGCGGCCTTCGGCAACGGCATGGAGGAAGGCGAAGCGCGGCATGAAGGCCGTGTCGGTCTCATAGAGCTCCATGGCACGTTCGGTGTTCATCTTCACGCGGTAGTATTGTCCTTGCTCGAAGGCGTTGTAGGTCTTCGTGTAGAAGTCGGAGGCCTCGCGTTCCTGGGCTTGCATCTTCTCGAAATAGGTCGGGTCGTTGATGAACTCGGCGTAACTCGAGGTGGGATATTTGTCGAAGATCTTGCCTTTATAATATAATGAACGTTCTTCGTTGCCGAGGTCTTTGTTCATCTTATATAATGCATACCACGACGGAAGCTCCATCTCGTTGCCGGGATAGCGTGTGTCGAGTTTCTCATACGACTCGATGGAACGCGGCAGGTCGGAGAGGCGGTCCATATAGAGGAAGCCCAGATGATAGAGACCGTCTGCGATAAGCGAGTCGGCCACGGCCTTCTGTTCGTCGGTGAAGGGCAAGTCTTGCAGATAATAGCCACGGTCGTGGTTGGTGTAGTTGGCCGTCAACGAGTCGTTGCCCGCCTTACCCGATGAGGTGGTTTCGAATTCGGTGTCGTCGCTGAAGGCATTGAGGAGGCTGCGCTTGTCGCTGATGAACCAGTTGTCCTCGTTCTTACGCATACCCCATTTGCGAGTAAACTCCGTCATGCCCTTCGAGACCGTGGCTTGGTTATAGAAATACCACGTGGCAGTGCTTTGTTGGTCTTGCTGCCTTTCGTCTATTTTCGACTGGGTCGTCGTGGAGCCCATCATCGCCAGTTGTTCCTCATACTGTTGACGTTCGCGTTCAAGGCGTTCCTCTTCTAATACTTTTGCGATGATTTTGTCGATGAGTTTGTTACGCGACACTGAGTCCATGGAGGCCACGCGCAGCAAGCTGTCCTGGTCGTGGACGGTGGTGGCATACATCACCAGTTCGTTGAGCGTCTGCGAGATGTTCATGATGCTGTCGTAGCCTTCGTATTCGCGGTCCATGCTGGTGACGGCAGTGTCATAGTAGGCCTGTGCCATCTCGTAATTGTTTCTCTCGAAGTAAATGGACGCCACCTTAAGCGACGACATGGCCCTTTGGATTTGGTTGTCCTTGAAGGCCGCCACCGATTCCCTGAGGTATCCGATGGCCTTATCTTCGTCGCCCTCGCGCAACGCCAATTCAGCCATGGCGTAGTAGATGCGGTCGAGGAAGTCCTCGTTTTTGGAGTCGCGCAGCATCTTGTTCAACATCTTGTATAGCTCGGTGGCGTTATTAGCGTTACCCATCTTGGCCATGTTCATCTTCGACTCAAACACCATCTCGTATTCGGGGTTGCGTTTGATCACTTTCTTGAACTGTGCCGTGGCGCGTTCCGCGTCGCCTTGTTGCATATAGATTTGTCCCAAGATAAACATGGCACGGGTGCGCAGGTCGCGGTCGTTGTTGAGTACCACGCCACTCTTCAGGTATCTGACAGCGTTGTTATAGTCCTTGGTGGCGATGTAATAGTCGGCGATGGTGAAGTCCACGTTACGCACCAGCTCCTTGGGTTGTTTGCTCACTCCTGCCGACCGTGCCATCAGCTGCTCGATCATGGCCACAGCCTTGGGGTACTCCTCGGTTTGGATGTACGTCTTGATGAGCCACATGTTGGCCACAAGGGCGATGTTGTTGTAGGCATATTCGGTGGCCACAAAGTCGAAGGTGCGCTTGGCGGGAATGTAGTCGTGCTTGAAGAAATGCGCCTTGCCCATCACCAGATAGGCGTCATCAATGTATCTCACGCGCTCGCGGCTACCGAACTTCATGGAGTGTCTCTGCACGCAGATGGCGGTCTTTTCGAGGGCACGGTCCATGGTGGAGTTCATCGACATGCCGTTTTGTTGTGTGCCGTAGTTGTAGACACGCAACACCTTGCTATAGTCGTCTTTCACCTGGGAGCGGAGCTGCTTCTCGCCGTCCTTCAGGGCCATCTCTCCGTTGAAATAGATGTTGTAATGGCTGGTGAGGTTATGGTACATGCGACGGGTCAGCGTGTTCTTCTTTGTGGAGCAACCACTCAACAGCAGCAGCCCGATGACACAGCCTATCGCCACAAATATGTTGGTTCTTCTTTGCACTTCGTTGTCGTTTTAAAGCAATAACTCCAATTTGGTTGGATTATTTCAATGCAGATTCACAAAAGTCATTCACGGGTGTCGTACCATTTTCTGGCTTCTTGCAGCAAGAGGGCGTCGGTAGGCTCTTCCAAGGCCGTACGCATCACCACGGCGATGCTGTCGTTGGTCGACTTGAACTCGGTGAGTAGCAGCTGGTCGAAGTCGGCCTGACGGCGGCTCTCGATGCCCACCCTCTGGCTTTCGATGGCTTGCATGGCTTTGGCCTTGTAGTCATCCATGGCCAGGTACTGCGCCAAGCTCTCAACAAGCTTCAAGCTGTCTTCCGACCAGTCGACGGTGATAGGCTCGTCCAGCGACTTCAGCGCATACTTGTCACACAGCTGGGGCAACTCGCCTTTCATCTTATCCACCTGACGCGAGAACTCCACAGCCAGACGTTCGGCGCGTTCCTTCTCCACGTTGGCTTTGATTTTGGGGACGTAGATGACCGCCAAAACAGCCAAGATAGCCGCCAGCACCACGAAGACGATGAGTTTCACAAAGTTATGGCCCTTGGAGATGGCCGAGCGCACGTCGGAGATGTTGTCGTAACGCTGTTCGCGCGAGAACTGCGTGCAATGGGTAGCAATGGCGCCAAACTGCTTGGAGATGTTGCGCTCGCCGATGAACTCCATGATCTTTCCCAAGGAATAAATGTCGGAGCGTGAGTCGATCTCCTCGCCTTTGATAATTTCGGGAGCGACGAACTCCATCTCTTTGATGAGCAGTTCGCGGTCGGCGTCCTGTTTGGTCTCGGGCACGCCGATGTCGATGAGACGGGCGCGGCAGTCGTTGGCCGTCACCATGATGTTCTCGGGGCTGAGGTTGCAGTGCACCACACCGTTGCGATGCATGTAATACAAGCCGTCGCACACTTCGGCGAGGATGTTCTTCACCTGTTTCTCGGAGAGTGTGCCCACGCGCACATGCTCGGCCAGCGACTTGCCATCGATGTATTCGAAGATGATGCAGTCGCCCAGGCCTTCAATCTGGACGAAGTCGAGGGCCTTACGGATATATTTGTTTTCGAGGAAAGAGGTGGTCTCATACTCTTGTTTCAGCGATTCCTTGCAAGCGAGATCTTTGGCGTACTCTTCCTTCAAAGCCTTGACGATGACTTTCTTACCGTTGCAATTCGCAGTATAGACGCGGCTGTTGCCATAGCGTGAGGTATGGATGAGCCGGAGGTCGGTGTAGTCGGTTGAATAGTTATTCTCTGCCATTCTTACATTAATATATTTGGGCGCAAAGATAACGCATTTTTCCGAACCTACGGCAAAAGAGGTCGGGAAAGTTGTTTTTTTCGGCTTTTTTCTCCTGAAACTAAAAGATATTGCGTATCTTTGCGCATTGAAAAACAAAAGGAGAGCAAACCATGACACAACTCACTTTGAATGTAACTGACGAGAGCCTGATTCCGATGTTGCGGAAGTTGTTCCGTTCCATGGAAGGCGTTGAACTTGCCCCACGGCGCCGCAGAAAAAGCGGCATAGAACTGGCATACGAGGATGTCGAGGCGGGAAGGGTTTATTATGCCAAAGACGGTTCTGACCTTATTCGCCAATGCTTAGACGAATGAATTATGTACGAGGTTATTTTTACCAACCAGTTCAAACATGCCGTCAAACGATGTGCCAAGCGTGGACTTGACGTGTCAAGAATTGCTGTAATCGTGGACATCTTGAAGGAAACGGGGACATTGCCTCAAGAATACCGTCCTCACAAACTTTCAGGCTTCAAAGGCAACAACACTTGGGAATGCCATATCCAACCGGACTGGCTACTTGTTTGGGAGCAAAACGACACCCAACTTACCCTCTTGATGCTCAACACTGGCACCCATTCCGATTTGTTCTGAGCGCCACGCGGCGATTAAGGCAGGCAATCACTCCGTTTGGGTGACCAATCCTGACAGCGGAATGTCGTTGTTGATGAGATAGACTTCGGCATCGTTCAAATGGCCGAACTTCTTCAAGTTCTTATATACCGTCTTGATTTCCGATTTGGAGATTTTGTGCAGCATATTGGTCCAAAAGACGAGCACCGTGTAGCCCAAATCTCCTTTGATTTCGGGAAAAACGGATTGCATTTTGGCGCGTGTGACCGTGTAGCCTTCAAGCGGCACGGTGGTGGCTGGCGGGAACTCATCAAACTGATGATTGAAGTTCCAATTCAGGTTGAAGCCGAGCGTTGGCGGGCAATAGCAATTGATGTGATACGAGACCAAAGTGTCGCCGTGGAAGTACATGATTTTCAGCGGCTGGTAGAGGTCCTTCATCTGCATTGAGTCAGCGCCGAGGTTGCTGACTTGCCTGAATTGTTCTTCGTCGCACACCAAGGGCGTGAAGGCAAAATCCTTAGGCAGCTTGCGATAGAATTTCTCGCATTGCCCCAAACAACAAAACCAATCTGCATCTTTTCATGGCTCAAGTATTTTCATCTTTTCTATACTCCAGAATATCCCCTGGTGTGCATTCCAATTCTCGGCAGATGGCATCAAGGGTGCTGAGGCGGATAGCCTTGGCCTTGCCCGTCTTGAGGATGGAGAGGTTGGCTTGGGTGAGGCCGATGCGCTCGGCCAACTCGTTGGAGCGCATCTTACGCTTGGCCAACATTACGTCAAGATTCAAGATAATCATAGCGTCAGATGGTTAGGTTGTTTTCCTCCACCGCATCAGCGGCCACTTTGTACATGAAGGCGAAGAAGAGCAGGAAGAAAGGCGTGACAAATACAGTGTGTGGAAGTTGGAAAAGGATGTCATTCCAAAGGACGCTCAAATTGTTGAAGCCCAAAAGGTAAATGAAATCTGCCAAGGCAATCCAAAACATCAATTTGACGTTACTTTTTGGGAAAACGGTGTTTTCGCGAAGCCCCTTGAGCGTATTCAGGACTGCTTTGACACACAAGCCTATCATCGCAATTGCACCCAATACATAAAAAGCGAGCATGATGACTTTTAGCGCTGTATTCTCCGACCAATCAATGGGATATGACCAAGTATTATATCCTAACACATCGGCAATGAGATACCTCACTGTAACGCCAGCCCAGACAACACAAAAGGCCATGGCTAAATAACAACACAAACGAATGTTTTCGAGGGTTTTGTCTTTCATTTTTATAATTCCTTTCAATTAATTTGTTGATACTTAGTTTGTTTTGCTTCTTTTGCAAGCTTTTCAGCCCACATTTTTGGTGTCATGACGCTGCAAATATACAAATAATTATCGAAATTCGATAATTATTTGATGAAATTTTTGATTTTTTACACTATACAACAAATACACCACTCTAAAACGGTGTACATCATTACATGCAGAAAGGAACAAAGAATGGCGGGCTTTATTTCCCCTTCTGCTTCTCGTAGTTTGCTTTGGCTTCGAGGAGTTCGGAGTAGTCGCCTAAATGACCCGATTCATAGGCAATTTGCTTGTCTGGCGAGATAAGGTAATAATATCCTAAATAGGGAAGCTCTATCACACCCGACAATCCTTTGCCTGAATACATGAGATCAGTGGTCCCAACCTTCTCCCCTATAATCCTAATGAGTTCCATATTGTCCGACGACTGGTTGACGGCCATAATCTTGATTCCTTCATACTCTAAAACGCGATAGCCCAAAGAATCTTTCTCATGCCCGTAGTTTTGTAGGTTTTCGATGCACGGGCCGCAATTAATCGTCCACACATTGAGCAAAACCCATCCTTTGTTTTCTGCCAAAGTCGTAGTATCTCCATCAAGGTTCACCAAAGGGAATTGCAAGACTTTGTCGTTAATTTCATGATTATCAGTCCACGGTTTTTCTGGATTCTTATCATCGTGATGACTGAATTTTGCATACTTTGGACTATCCAGGTTGAATAATGAATCTACATGTTGCTGCCGGTTATCGAAGCGCAAGTTGCTGATTCTAATAATACGTTGGCTACTTATTTCATTATCAACGATGTGATTAATGCGTATGCTATCCAAAACATTGGTGTTGTTATTGACGTATGAATAAATCTCATGCGTCACTTCTTTTCTGGTCGAATTGATAGTAACATATCCTTTTCCGCCATGTCCAAAATATTCTCTGAGGCTATCCGTTCCATTACACAAATCCGCATACTCTTTTAAACTAAAAGCAGATGGCAAGACAAAACGATTGCGAAATGGCATTATATAATACCATAGATACTCGATGTAATTTCCAAGATGTTGAAACACGCCCATGTCTGTGTATTGGCCACCAAACTTTTTTTTATAGGTTATAATCTTGTTTTCGCCTTCATCAATAATATCAGCCGATGATTTCGTTATTTTGAAATATTCGTAATGGAATGGGTCGTCAACAAAAACCATATCTTGATTGTGGCCATAGTGTAGTATGACATGATGGGTCATCGTCCAAAGAAGATCTCCTTGAGAATACTGTTCCCATTGCATGTCAAACGACAGCCACTCGGCGTTGCCCAACAAGGCGTTTGACTGGCTCCGATAAGCCATAATGGTGTCGTCGTCATTGAGGCCATCAAGCCTGTTGTGGACATAGTAGTAACCAAGCCCGATGATAACGACTGCCAAAGCAATTATTATTGTACGTTTTTTGGTAAAGAAAGCACCCATAATTCTGTTTTAAGGTTGACAAAGTTACAAATAATTATCGGATATGATAGTTTTTCATGAAAATTCGATGATTATTTTCAAATACACACAAAAATCGCGGAAAAAAATTCCGCAGTTTTGAAATTCTTACTATGATTTCAAAAAACCGCGTGACATTTTGTCAGTTTTTTGTATTTTTGCCGTTTCGTATTAGCCTAAAATAGGCAAACTACGTGACGCATTTTTCTACAATGAATTGAAAATTAAACAAATACAAATAAAATGAAAATCTCTTATAACTGGTTGAAACAATACGTCAACTGCGATTATCCGGCCGAAAAGGTCAGCGAACTTTTGACCTCCACAGGCCTCGAAGTGGAAGACCTCGAGCGTTTTGAGTCGGTGAAAGGCGCCTTGCGTGGCGTCGTCGTGGGCATGGTGCTCACCTGCATCGACCACCCCAACTCCGACCACCTGCACATCACCACCGTCGACGTGGGCGGCGCAGAACCCCTGCACATCGTGTGCGGCGCGCCCAACGTGGCAGCTGGTCAGAAGGTGCTTGTGGCCACCATCAACACCGAACTCTGGATTGGCGATGAACACATCACCATCAAGAAAGGCAAAATCCGCGGAGAGGTCTCGGAAGGCATGATTTGCGCCGAAGACGAACTGCAACTTGGCACCTCGCACGATGGCATCATGGTGCTGCCTGACGACTATGAAGTGGGCAAGCCCGCCTCGTTCTATTTCCCTGTGGAAGAGGATTATACCATCGAAATCGGCCTCACCGCTAACCGCAGCGACGCCACCTCACACATCGGCTCGGCCCGCGACCTCGTGGCCGCCCTCAACCAACGAGAGAACACCACGAAATACTACCTCATCCGCCCCTCGGTGGACGACTTCAAGGTGGAGAACCACGACAACGACATCGAAGTGGTCGTTGAAGACACACAAGCCTGTCCGCGCTACTCTGGCGTGACCGTCAGCGGCGTGAAAGTCGGCGAATCGCCGGCATGGCTGAAGAACCGCCTTGCCGCCGTCGGCATCCGCAGCATCAACAACATCGTCGACATCACCAACTACGTGCTGATGGAAGTCGGCCAGCCCATGCACGCCTTCGATGCCGACAAGATCACGGGCAAGAAGGTCGTGGTGAAATGCATGCCTGAAGGCACGCCTTTCGTCACCCTCGACGGCGTGGAGCGCAAACTCAACAGCCGTAACCTGATGATTTGCAACGCCGAAGAGCCAATGTGCATCGCTGGCGTGTTTGGCGGACAGAAGTCGGGCGTGACCATGGAGACCACTAACGTCTTCCTCGAGAGTGCCTACTTCAACCCCACCAGCATCCGCAAGACCTCCAAGTTCCACGGCCTGCAGACTGATGCCTCGTTCCGCTACGAGCGTGGCGCCGACCCCAACATCACCCTCTTCGCCCTGAAACGCGCCGCCTTATTAATAAAGGAGTTGGCCGGTGGAACGATTTCTTCCGAGATCAAAGACGTGAAGAACGGCGACTTCGCCCCTGCCCGTGTGGATTTGAAGTTTGACTACCTGAACAAAATGGCCGGCAAGGTCATCGACCCTGCCCAAGCCGTCAACATACTGAAGAGCCTTGAGTGCCAAGTCGTTGAGCAAGACGACAAGCATGTGGTCGTCGACGTGCACACCAGCAAGGTCGACGTGACCCGTCCCGCCGATGTGGTCGAGGAAATCCTCCGCATCTACGGCTACGACAACATCGAAATCCCGAGCCGCATCCATGCCTCTATCAGCCGCGCCACCAAGCCCGACGCCGACAAGATGCAGCAGAAGATCAGCGACATGCTCGTCGCCAACGGCTTCTACGAAATCATGAACAACTCGCTCACCAAGGCCGCCTACAGCGAGGCCTTCCCCGCCTTCGACCCTGCCCAGAACGTGAAGATTCTCAATCCTTTGAGCAGCGACCTCAACGTGATGCGTCAGACCCTGATGTGGGGCGGATTGGAGAGCATCGCCTTCAACCAAAACCGCAAGGTCAGCGACATGAAGTTCTTTGAGTTCGGCAACGTCTACTTCTTCGACGCAAGCAAAGTCGGCGACGAGACCAAGCCGCTCAAGCCCTATACCGAGCACACCTGCCTCGACCTCTTCCTCACCGGCAACAAGCAAGCCGAGTTGTGGAACGCCCCAAGCAAGGCCCTCGACTACTTCGACCTGAAGGAATACGTCATGGGCGTGCTCAACCACTTCAAGTTCGACTTCAAGGCCTTGGAAGCCAAGGAAGCCAACCTGCCGCATTTCGACTATGTGACCACCTATTGCATCGATGGCAAGGAGATCGTCACCCTCGGCAAGCTCAGCAAGAAGACCTTGAAGCACTTCGACCTGAAGAAGGACGTCTACTACGCCACCTTCAACTGGACGGTGATGATGCAATGCCTGGCCAAGGCCAAGGAAGTGCATTTCGAGCCGCTGTCGAAGTTCCCCGCCGTGCGCCGCGACCTCGCCATGATATTCGACAAGAACGTCACTTTCGACGAAGTCAAGAAAGTCGCCATGGCCGCCGAGAACAAGATCCTGCAGTCGATGAGCCTCTTCGACGTCTATGAAGGCGAGAAGATCCCGGAAGGCAAGAAACAATATGCCATGAGCTTCGTGCTGATGTCGCCCACCACCACCCTCACCGACAAGGTGATTGAGAAGACCATGGGCAAGATCCAAGGCGCGTTTGAGCAGCAGTTGGGAGGAGTTTTGAGATAATGGACGTACAAGCAATAAAAAGAACCTTCGGCATCATCGGCACCGACCCTGAGTTAGACCGCGCCATCGGCATCGCGGCACAGGTGGCTGCCACCGACCTCACCGTGCTCATCACGGGCGAGAGCGGCACAGGTAAGGACGTGTTTCCGAAGATCATACACCAAAACAGCGCGCGCAAGCACGGGCAATACTTTGCCGTGAACTGCGGCGCCATCCCTGAGGGCACCATCGACTCGGAGCTGTTCGGTCACGAGAAAGGCGCCTTCACCGGTGCCGTCGGCGAGCGTAAGGGTTACTTCGAGATTGCCGACAAAGGCACCTTGTTCCTTGACGAAGTCGGCGAGCTGCCGCTTTCCACACAAGCGAGGCTGCTGCGTGTGCTCGAAAACGGCGAGTTCATCCGCGTGGGCGGCAGCAAGGTGATGAAGACTGATGTCCGCATCGTGGCCGCCACCAACGTCGACCTGCCTTTGGCCATCGAAAGAGGGCGTTTCCGCGAAGACCTTTATTACAGGCTGAACACCATTCCGATCCATATTCCTGCCCTGCGCGAAAGGAAGGGCGACATCCCGCTGTTATTCCGGAAGTTTGCCGCCGACTTCGCCGAGCGCAACCACATCCCCGCCATCACGATGACCCCCGAGGCGATGAAGATGATGGAGAACTACCGCTGGGATGGCAACGTGCGCCAACTGAAGAACATCACCGAGCAAATCTCCATCATGGAGACCGAACGGACCATCACACCCGAGACTCTGGCTAAGTACCTGCCAGTCAAGACGCAAAGCAGCCTACCTGTCTTATTACCGCGCGAAGAGACTCCCGATGGCATGTCGGAACGCGACCTGCTCTACCGCGTGCTCTTCGACATGAAGAAAGACATCGCAGAGTTGCGGGCACAAGTCAACAACATGAATGCCGGTCGTCCCGTAGAACAGAACTATGTGCAAAGCAGCCCTGTCACCCAAATTGGCGACACCGTGGTGACGCGCGTCAACCAAAGCGAGCACGAGGAGACCGAGCCGGAGTTTGCCGAGTTCGTCCCTGCCGAAGAAACACATTATACTTCTGGCACAACAACTGAGACCTTATCCCTTGAACATCACGAGAGGGAGATGATTATCAAGGCATTGGAGGCCCACAGAGGCAAACGCAAAGACGCCGCCAAAGCCTTAGGCATCAGCGAGCGCACCTTATATAGGAAAATCAACGAATACGGCATAGACCTATGAGAATGAAGGCGAAGATAGCGGTTTTGGTGTTGGCTTTGGCTTATATCTGCCAAGGGTGTGGCATCTATTCCTTCTCGGGAGCGTCGATACCGGCCGAGGCCAAGACCGTCTCGGTGGACTACTTCCCCAACCACGCCCAACTCGTCAACCCATTATTGAGCGACAACCTCACCACGGCCCTGCGCAGCGCCATGACCAACCAAACTACGTTAGACCTGGTTGAAACAGGCGGCGACTTGGCTTTTGAAGGCGAAATCGTGGACTACACCACCACCCCGACAGCCATCACCGCTGGGCAAACCGCTGCCATGAACCGCCTGACTATCAAGGTAAAAGTGAGATTTACGAGCCGCATCGACGACACAAAAGACTTTGAACAGACCTTCTCACGCTACGAAGATTACCCCAGCGACCAAGAGCTCACCTCGGTGCAGGAGGAGCTGACCGCAACCATCATCGAACAACTGGTGGAGGATATTTTTAATAAGGCTTTGGTGAATTGGTAAGGAGGAAATTTGAATTGAGAATTGACAATTGACAATTGAGAATTGGCAACTGAATAACTGAACAACTGAACAACTGATAACTGAAAAGATGGACGGCAAGCAACTGATAGGATACATGACACGGCCGGAGCTGCTGAAGGGCGAGGTGGTGCAGGAGATGGAGCAACTCGTGGCGGACTATCCCTATTTCGCCATCGGGCAGGCCTTGCTGACCGTTGCCTACCAAAACGCCGACGATTTTAGATACCCTAGTCAGCTAAAACGCACGGCTGCCATCATGCCTAACCGCGACAAGTTGCGCCTGTTCACCGTGATTGCCAAGCACCGCTTTGAAAGCGAGCCCGAGATTCCAGCCCTACCCGACGAGGCGGCACCCACCGACAACGTCTTCTCCAACATCGAACCCATCGAGACCAAGGAAGAGCAAAACACGGGCATCATTCGCGAAAAAGTGTTCATCATCCCCGAAATCGACCTCAGCGGCAGCCGCGAAGAGCTCTCCGCCGAGATGGCCTTGCTGGACGAAAAACGTAAGTCGCTTGACGAGCTGAAAGCCATCATCGCCAACCGCCTGAAAGAGATTGAAGAAGAAAAGCAAAAGAAAGAGGCGAAGCAGGATCCTCCCAAGAAGTTATCGCGTAAAGAACTGATAGACAAGTTTATACTTGAGAACCCAAGCATCTCGAGACCCAAGGCCGAGTTCTACAACCCCATCTCGGTGGCGCAAAACAGTATCATCGACCAAGAGAACATCGTGAGCGAAACTTTGGCCAAAATCTACGAAAAACAAGGGTATTTTGACAAGGCAATATCAATTTATGAAAAATTAGGCTTGAAATATCCAGAAAAAAGTCGTTATTTTGCAGCCCAAATTGAACGGATAAAAGAAAGTCAAACTTAAATCAATAGAAATGTACACATTAGTAGTAATTTTAATCCTGATTGTCAGTGTGTTATTAGGATTGATCGTTCTGGTTCAGAACTCAAAAGGTGGCGGTTTGGTCTCCAATTTCGGAGGTGCCAACCAGATGATGGGCGTTCGTCAGACGACCGATTTCCTTGAAAAAGCCACTTGGACTTTGGCTGGCGTGCTCGTCGTGCTCTGCCTGATTTCGAGCATCACCCTGCCTAAAGGCAACAAAGAAGGCACCCCGAAGAGCGAAGTCAGTTCGCAAATCGAAACCGTGCTGCCCAGCGCTCCTGCCGCTGAAACTCCGGCTGCAACGATGGAGACCCCTGCCGAAAGTGAAGCACCCGCTGGACAAGAATAAGACGCTTACAATGCATCTCACAAAAAGCCAAGGTGGAAACGCCTTGGCTTTTTTGGGTTGAAAAGACGGAATATCACCTACGATGAAAAAAATGAGGTATTTCTATACCTAAATTATAATAAAGACAACAAATGCATAAAGTTTTTTTGCCAATATACCGTTACTTCAGCGAGCACAAGGCGCTGATGTACATCATTATGGCCATTACTACGCTCGTCTTCCTTTTCTTCGGGCTTAGGCTTAAATATGAGGAAGACATCTCAAGGCTCCTCCCCTCTTCGAGCGTCGAAAGCCAGCTGGCCTTCACCTCCATCCAGTTGAAGGACAAAATCTACATCCAGGTGACCTCCGCCGATGAGCCACTCTCACCCGAGGTGTTATGCGAACGGACCGACGAATTCGTCGACCTGCTATTCGAGAAAGACTCAACGAGTCATTTCATTTCCAATATTTTATACAAATTGGAGCCCGAGTTGGCCATCAATGGTTTGGACTTCATGTTGGAGCACCTACCCTCTTTTGTCGACACCTCCGCATACCATGCTTTTGAGGACGCCATGCAGCCTGAGGCCGTGGAAGCGCAGATGTGGGTCAACTACGAGCAGATGATGGAAGACGAGACGGGCGACATCACCCAAACCATCGCCTACGACCCGCTCAACCTGCGTCAGGCCATCATCGGCGATGCCATGGAAGGCGCCATTGGCGGCTTCAACCTCATCGACGGACATCTGTTTTGCCCCGACAGCACCGTGGCCTTGGCCTACCTCGCCCCCGCCTTCCGCTCCTTGGACTCAAAGTCATCGACCGCATTCAGCCGCATGCTGAAACGCACCCAAAAGGAATTTGAAGCCTCGCATCCCGACGTGAAGGTACACGCCCACGGCGACCCCATCGGCAGCGTGTCGAATGCCAGCCGCATCAAGTCAGACCTCATGGTCACGGTGGGCATCTCCATCGTCCTCATCCTGATAGTCATTGGTCTGTGTTTCAGAAGTTTCCCATTCATCTGGAAGCTATTACTGCCCATACTCTATGGCACGATGTTCTCCCTTGCCTGCATTTATTGGATCAAGGGCGGCATGTCGCTGATGGCCTTGGGCATAGGCGCCATCGTGCTGGGTGTCGGCATCAGCTACTGCCTGCATGTGCTCATCCACCACTTCTTCGTCGGCGATCCCGAAAAGCTGCTATTGGACGAGTCGACGCCTGTGTTCTTGGGCTGCATCACCACGGTAGGCGCTTTCTGTAGCTTGCTCTTCACAGAAAGCGACTTACTTCGCGACTTCGGCATGTTTGCCTCGTTCGCCTTGCTGGGCAGCACCCTCTTCGCCCTCATCTTCTTGCCCCATTTCCTGCCCAAGCGTCATGCCGACGCCGACAGCAAGACCTTCCGCCGCATCATACGCGTCAACAACCTGCCCTTCGATAGGAAGCCTTGGTTCCTTGCGCTCATCATCGTCATCGTCGTCATAGGCATCATCTTCTCGCCCAAGGTGAAGTTCGACAGCGACTTGCGCAACCTCGACTACAACTCGCCCGAGGAAGTGACCGCCGAAAGACTCTTCAGCGAGAAGAACAACGACGGATTCTATCATCTGTATTTTGCCACCGTGAGCACCGACATCGACGAGGCCTTGGAAGCCGACAAATCGCTGATGGTCCTCTTGGATTCGTTGAAACGGCAAGGGTATGTGCATAGCTATACCGACATGATTCCCAAGCTCTTCGTCACCATGAAAGAGCAAGAGCAACGCATTGCCGCCTGGAACGCCTACTGGACCGAAGAGAGGAAAAACGAAGCCATCCGTCTGGTGGACAAGGGGGCCTTTGACTTTGGCCTCGACCCGATGATGTTCTATGAATTCAAGGACTTGCTGGACGCCGACTACGAGCCCGCCTCGCTGCTCGAAAGCGGCGTGGTGCCCGAAAACATGCTCGGCAACTTCATCGAGTGCAACGCCGACAACCAATACATGGTGTTCACCGACGTCTCTATGACCTTCGACGAAAAAGACATCGTGACCGACGTTTTGGTGCTCAACCCCAAGACCTTTGTGCTGGAGCCGTTCTACTACTGCAAGAGCATGGTGGAAGTCGTCAACGACGACTTCAACATCGCCGTCTGGATTTCGTCGCTGTTCGTGTTGATCATCCTGCTGGTGTCGTTCCGCAACCTCATCACCGCCCTGCTGTCGTTCCTTCCCATGGTGCTCAGCTGGTTCATGGTGCAGGGTTACATGGCCCTTATCGGCTTGGAATTCAACCTCATCAGCATCGTCATCTCCACCTTCATCTTCGGTGTGGGCGTCGACTACAGCATCTTCATCATGGAAGGCTTGCTCACCCATGCGCGAACGGGCAACCGCGACATGCTCTCGTGGCATAAGGTCGCCATCTTCTTCTCGGCGGCCATCCTCGTCATCGTGGTGTCGTCGCTGCTCTTCGCCGTGCATCCTGCCATCCGTTCCATCGGTCTCAGCACCCTCATCGGCATGGCCTCGACCATCATGATCTCCTACTCGCTGCAGCCCTTTGTATTCTGGCAGCTGATGAAGTGGCCTTGGTACAAACGCAGTGTGTTGAAAAACAAAAACAACGCGACGCGTCAATAAAAAGGCACGCTTTTTGCATAATTACGGCATCTATTTATCAAGAGAAACAAAAATGAAGCATTTTTCACTGATTATCATCGCTTTGCTGCTCTCCGTGGCAGCCTTTGCGCAAACCAACATCGAAACCGATTTCACCCAAACCAAGGTATTGAAAGTATCCGGCAAGACCACTGAAAAGGCTGGCCACATCGTTTTTGACGGCAACGACCACCTCACCATGACTTACACCCAGCCTGAAGGCGAATACTTCATCATCGAAGGCAACATGGTCAAAATCAACTTGGACGGCAAGAAAGCCGACCTCGATGCCAACAAGGTAAAAATGGTCGGGCTGCAACGTTCCACGCTATTGAACTGCCTCAATGGCAATTGGGAGCAAGCCGCCACCGACAACAACGCCGAGCTGACCGTCACCGAAGAAAAAGGCACAAAGACCGTCTCCATCGTCGCCAACGGCAAAGTGCCGAAGGGCGGCTACAAATCGGTCGTGCTGACCTACCGCCTCAGCGACGGCAAGATAATCAAGATGGTTTTGGAAGAGGCCATCGGGACTATCAACACTTATAATATGGAATGATTACGGTTGAGGATTGAATGGGGAATTACGGTGGCCGTGACGCTAATTGCGGCTGCCGTGGTACGACAGCCCTACAGCCCGACGGGACAAATTCGCCCTGGGACTGTAGGGCTGTCACACCGTGGCAGCCGCAAAACACAAAACCGTTAACATCAATACGGCTGTCGTAATACGGCAGCCCTACAAACCCACCATCGGGATTGTCGTTTCCCATGGGGTTTGTAGGGCTGTCACATCGTGGCAGCCGCATATTATAAATCAACGTTTTTTATAAAACCGATCCAATTCCCATTTCATAGGGTTATGTTGGATATATTGGGCAATGTGGTTCATTTCCGTCCAATTCCGAATGATATGGTCATGGAAGCGGGATTGCCATGCGAATGAAATATCGTGTTCGTTGGCGTATTTGGTGACAACGGATTTGTATTGTCCAATGATACGCGACAGCCGCCCGCAACAATGGGAACGGCGTTGCATTTCTTCGTTTTTGTTTAATTGGGAATCGTCAATGATTGGTTCGTCACAGCGGCTGCCGTGATACGACAGCCCTACAGTCCCAGATTCATGCATCATGTTTCCGTTTGGGTCTGTAGGGCTGTCACATTGTGGCAGCCGCTGGTAGAATTTTGACAATTGTTCATCATCAGGCCATTCAATTGGATTGTCAATAATAACAATCATGTGAACATGATTCGGCATCACCACAAATTCAGGAACGGCGACATTATCATTGATTTCAGGGATTTTTTCGATGCAACGCAATGCATATTCCCCCATTTCCGACAATTCCATCCGACCATCAACCACATCGCCAAAATACAAATCATGGTTTTTCGTGCAAAAGGTCACGAAATACCTTCCGCTATTGTAATCGTGCCATGTGGCACGCGGCGATTTCCGTTGTGGTAGATTGTATGGCATTGACGGTCAATTTTCTGCAAAGGTATTGATTTTTCATAACAATACAATTTGGCGGAAACAATTATTCAATTTTCATGATTGCGGCTGCCGTGATACGACAGCCCTACAGCCCGACGGGGCGATTTCACCCCTGAGCTGTAGGGCTGTCACATTGTGGCAGCCGCATATCGCAATCAATCCTTAATCAAACAAAACAATCACGGATTCTGAAGCACCATAGACTTTTTTGCTGGCTTTCATCTGGTAAGCATTGCGCAGTCCGTGAACGAAAGACTTCCCATATTCCACTTGCTTCCATTCTGAAACCACCGTTGACCACATATCATTCTCCGAAGCCCTCATCTCCAGACCGTAATAACCATACACATCGGGATTTACGCCATAAACAAAACAAGTGATGGAATCTCCAGGCAGCAAGGTTTTGGAATAATGTGTCAAATAAATCCATCCCTCTGAGATATCTTTGACAGGAAGTTTCTCGAAAAGCACTACTTTCTCCACATCGTCTTGCAAAGATTGGCTTTCAAATTTCGTAAAAATCTGCAAACTCTCTGTATCGGAACCATCCGAGGCCTCAACTGCTTTTGTAGCACTCGAATTTGTTGTCTTGAAACGAGCATCCAAGACATCCTTTGTGCTTTGGCCATACTTGACAGGTATCAGTTCGAAGTTTTGCTCCGTCCACTTCTTCAAATAAACAGAATCGTTTGACCCGACCAAGAGCCGAGCTGAATTTTGCCTATCGGCATCATAAATGACGAGAGATTTGGAAAAACGCGCCGAACCACTATCGTCATGCATAAAAACCATGACATTCTCCTCTCGTTTTGTGCATCCAGTGAAAAGCACTGCCACAAGCAATGCGGCCAATAATCCTTTGAATTTGTTCATAATCATTGATTTTAGAATCAGTTATTGGATAACGCGGTTTAATGGGTTTTATTGTGACAAAAAAAAGTAGAGACGGTGCACGCACCGTCTCTACAATCATTAGATTAGAAAATCTTATTTCCCTTCGCTCAGCTTCTTGTAGCCTTCGTAGCGGAGCTTGGCGAATTGTTCGGTCTTGGCGAACAGTTCCTTGGCTTCCTCGGGGAAGGTCTTCACGAGCGAGTTGTAACGCACCTCACCCATGATGAACTTCTGGAAGTCGGCCCAG
>CACYHX010000043.1 GCA_902774365.1 uncultured Bacteroidia bacterium
CTTTGCCTATTTCTTGGGCATGTGCTCTTATCTTGCCGTGTCGAAGACCGTCAAGACCAGTGCCGGTTTGGGTTTGGCCGTGACTTTCGTGTTGGTCGTTACTGTTCCAGTCAACTATCTGATCAACAAATATCTACTTTTGCCTGGGGCTTTGTCGTGGATCAGCCCCAAATTGGCTTCTGTCGATTTGAGCTTCCTGACCTATATCCTTTTCATCGCCATCATTGCAGCCATCGTGCAGATTCTGGAGATGGTGATTGAGACCTTCACGCCGTCGCTCTATTCCGCCTTGGGCATTTTCCTTCCGCTGATTGCAGTGAACTGTGCCATCTTGGGCTGCTCGCTCTTTATGCAGGAGCGCAACTTCAGTAATGTGGGAGAGGCCGCCGTGTTCGGTCTCGGCTCAGGCATTGGCTGGCTGCTGGCCATTGTGGCTATCGCCGCCATCCGCGAGAAACTGCGCTATTCCAAAGTTCCCAAAGGTCTGCAGGGTGTAGGCATCTCATTTATCATCACTGGCTTGATGGGTATCGCTTTCATGGCCTTTATGGGTATAAAAATTTGATATTATGGATTTTACAACCAATATTTTACTTAGCATTATTGTTTTCCTAGGCATTGTCTTGCTGCTCGTTGCACTGTTGCTATGGGTGCGCAACAAGCTCATGCCCCAAGGTGAGGTGAAAATCACCATCAACGACGACAAAGTGCTGACCGTTCCGACTGGCAATACGCTGATTGCCACGCTGGCTGAACAGAAAGTGTATTTGCCTTCAGCCTGTGGTGGCAAAGGCTCGTGTGGCCAGTGCAAATGTCGTGTGGTGGAAGGCGGCGGAACGATTCTGCCCACCGAAGTAGGATTCTTTACCCGCAAGCAGATTCAAGACCATTGGCGCTTGGGGTGCCAGGTGAAGGTGAAGGAAAACCTGAAAATCGTGGTGCCGCAGTCGATTCTGAACGTGAAGGAATACGAATGCACGGTGGTCAGCAACCGCAATGTGGCCACTTATATCAAGGAGTTCAAGGTGCAGTTGCCCGCTGGCGAGCACATGGACTTCGTGCCTGGCTCATACGCACAAATCAAGATACCGAAGTTCGACATAAACTATGCCGACTTCGACAAGGAACTGATAGGGGAGGAATACCTGCCTTCGTGGGAGAAATTTAAGATGTTTGACCTGCGATGCGTCAACACTGAACCCACTGTCCGTGCCTATTCGATGGCCAACTATCCCGCCGAGGGCGATGTCTTCATGCTGACGGTGCGCATCGCAACGCCGCCTTTCAAACCCGATCGTTCGGGATTCATGAATGTCAATCCTGGCATTGCCTCTTCGTATATCTTCTCGTTGAAACCTGGTGATAAGGTGATCATGTCAGGACCTTATGGCGAGTTCCATGTGAAAGAACATTCGGCCAATAATGTACGGCTGCCACAGTGTGACAGCCCTACACCATTGCCCGAAATGATTTGGGTTGGTGGCGGCGCTGGTATGGCGCCTTTGAGGGCACAAATCATGCACTTGACCCGTACCTTGAATGTAAGAGACCGCGAGATGCACTATTTCTATGGCGCCCGCGCCTTGAACGAGGTATTCTATCTGCAAGACTTCCTGCAACTCGAGAAAGACTTTCCCAACTTCCATTTCCACTTGGCTTTGGACCGTCCCGACCCAACTGCCGATGCACAGGGCGTGAAATATACTGCCGGTTTTGTGCATAATGTGATGTACGACACCTATCTGAAAGACCACAAAGCTCCCGAGGACATCGAATACTACATGTGCGGTCCCGGCCCGATGAGCGCTGCCGTGGTCAATATGCTTGACAATTTGGGTGTGGCACCCGAGAACATCTTGTATGATGACTTTGGTGGAGGAGCACCTAAGAAATAATCAACTGAAATATTTTATCATCATGAATTTACCAAAGATACATTCCATTTCCAAGAAGATTCTCGTCGGTGCCTTGGGCGCTTTTTTGAGTTTCTTCCTGCTGTTTCACGCCAGCGCCAACCTACTCATTTTGAGACATGACGGCGGCGAGTGGTACAACGCTTTCTGTCATTTCATGGGCACCTATGTCATCGTCAAGGTGCTGGAGATAGGCCTTTTTGCTGCACTGTTGCTGCATGTGGTTTTGGCCATTTGGCTGGCCGTCACCAACAAGATGGCCCGACCCAAAGGCTATCATAAGCCGCAACGCTCCAAAACGCACACTGGTTCCAAACTGCAAGTGTGGACGGGCATCCTCATCTTCGTTTGCCTCATCATGCACTTCACTGACTTCTATTTCGTGAAAACCGGCTTGGTGCAAGGGAAATACATGGCCAAAACGGGAGATGTCGTAGCCTTGAAAACAACGCAACCCGACGCATTCAACTATGCCGAACAACACGGCGAATACTCCGCCAAGGACAACTGGCTCACCAACTTCGACAAAGAAGACAAGGTTGTGCTTGAGGCTGCCGGAATTGAAGTCGAGCCTGACTTTTACCACCAAGCCCGCGAGAAATTCAAGATCTTGCACATCGTCATTTCCTATTTGGTGTTCTTTGCTGTCGTATGGTTCCACTTGCGGCATGGTTTTGCAGCCGTGTTCCAGACTTTTGGACTATATAACTACAAATACGGCAAAGCCATTGAGGTGCTTGGCCAAATCTATACCTGGGTAGTGTGCCTGATGTTCGCTGTCGTGGTCATCGGGGTGTATTTCGGACTATAATTATGACACGAGACTGCGAGACGCGAGACTACGAGACTGGGACAATCGTCCCGAGGTCCCGTGTCTCGAAGTCTCGAAGTCAAAAAAAAGAAAAAAATGAAACTAGACTCTAAGATACCCGCTGGTCCGCTCGCTGAGAAATGGACCAATTATAAAGCCTCGCAGAAGCTTGTCAACCCGGCCAACAAGCGCAAACTCGACATCATCGTGGTCGGCACCGGACTGGCTGGCGCCTCGGCAGCCGCCTCGCTTGGCGCCATGGGCTTCAATGTCGACATCTTTTGTATCCAAGACTCACCACGTCGCGCCCACAGCATCGCTGCCCAAGGTGGCATCAATGCGGCCAAGAACTACCAAAACGACGGCGACAGTGTGGAACGCCTCTTCCGCGACACCATCAAGGGAGGCGACTACCGCGCCCGTGAGGCTAATGTGTACCGTCTGGCAGAGGTCAGCGGCGCCATCATCGACCAATGTGTTGCACAAGGTGTGCCTTTCGCCCGTGACTACGGCGGTCTGCTCGACAACCGCTCCTTCGGCGGCGCACAAGTGAGCCGTACCTTCTACGCCAAAGGCCAGACGGGCCAGCAACTGCTGCTCGGTGCCTATGGTGCCTTAAGCCGCGAGATTGCCCGAGGCACGGTGAAACTCCACACGCGCTGCGAAATGATGGATCTTGTCGTGGTGGAAGGCCGCGCCCGAGGCATCATCGTCCGCAACCTCGTCACCGGCGACTTGGAGCGCTATGCTGCTCATGCTGTGGTACTCGCCACTGGCGGTTACGGCAACCTTTATTACCTCTCCACCAACGCCATGAACAGCAATGGCAGCGCGGCATGGGTGTGCCATCGCAAGGGAGCAGCCTTTGCCAACCCCTGCTATGTGCAGATCCACCCGACCTGCATCCCCGTGCACGGTGACTATCAATCAAAGCTCACCCTGATGAGTGAGAGTCTGCGCAACGACGGACGCATCTGGGTGCCCAAGAAAAAGGAAGATGCCGAAGCCATACGTGCTGGGAAGCTGAAACCCACCGAAATATCCGAAGAAAATCGTGACTATTACCTGGAGCGCCGTTATCCCGCATTCGGCAACCTTGTTCCTCGTGACGTGGCCAGCCGTGCCGCCAAGGAGCGCTGCGACGCCGGCTATGGCGTAGGCACAGGTTATGCCGTCTACCTCGACTTTGCCGACGCCATCCAACGTCTGGGCAAGGATGTCGTGGAACAGAAATATGGTAACCTCTTCCAGATGTACCAAAAGATCACGGACGAGAACCCTTACGAGACTCCGATGATGATCTATCCCGCCATCCACTACACCATGGGCGGCCTTTGGGTCGACTACGAACTGCAGACCACCATCCCAGGACTCTTTGCCGCTGGCGAAGCCAACTTCAGCGACCATGGCGCCAACCGTCTCGGCGCCTCCGCCTTGATGCAAGGTTTGGCCGATGGCTATTTCGTCTTGCCCTACACCATGCAGAACTATCTCGCCGACCAAATCTATGTGGGGAAGATTTCGGCTACGACGCCAGAATTCGATGCAGCGGAAGTGGTTGTACGCGAACGTCTCAACAAATTGATGACGATTGGAGGCGACAAGACCGTGGATCATTTCCACAAGGCTTTAGGCAAGATCATGTGGGAATACTGCGGCATGGCCCGCAACACTGAGAGCCTCACCAAAGCGAAGAAGCTGGTCTCACAATTGGAAGACGAGTTCTGGAAAAAGGTCTTCATTCCAGGCACCGCCAATGAGTTCAACCCCGAGTTGGAGAAAGCCTACCGACTTGAAGATTATTTCGAGCTTGCTCAACTTGTCATCGATGACGCCATGCATCGCGAGGAATCGTGCGGCGGTCATTTCCGCACCGAGCACCAGACCCAAGATGGTGAGACCCTACGCGACGATGAGCATTTCATGTATGTCGCCGCATGGGAATACCAAGGCCACGGTCAACCCGAGACCATGGAGAAGGAACCGCTGGTCTATGAACACATCCAAATCGCAAACCGTAATTACAAGTAAGCCATGAAGTTCACATTACATATTTGGCGTCAGGAGAACGCCCGCGCCAAGGGTCATTTCGAGACCTATCCTTTGGAAGGCATCTCGCCCGACTGCTCCTTCCTCGAGATGCTCGACATCCTGAATGAGCAGCTCATCAACGACCGCATCGCCCACCCCGTGTGCTTCGACAACGACTGTCGCGAGGGCATCTGCGGCATGTGCGGACTCTATATCAACGGCCGCCCGCATGGCAACGACGACGGCATCACCACTTGTCAGTTGCACATGCGCAAGTTCCATGATGGAGATGACATTTGGATCGAGCCCTGGCGCGCCAAACCGTTCCCGGTCATTCGTGACCTCGTGGTAGACCGTTCCGCCTTCGACAAGATCATCCAGGCGGGAGGCTACATCAGCACCACCACAGGTGGCGTACCTGATGCAAACACGATTCCGATTCCGAAGCATAAAGCCGACATGGCTATGGATGCAGCTTCGTGCATCGGATGTGGTGCCTGTGTGGCTGCTTGTAAGAATGCCAGCGCGATGCTGTTTGTGGGTGCCAAGGTCAGCCATTTGGCCTTGTTGCCCCAAGGCAAAATCGAGGCTGCCGACCGCGTTCACAAAATGGTCTGCAAGATGGACGAGTTGGGCTTTGGCAGCTGCACTAACACCTATGCCTGCGAGGCCGAATGCCCGAAACTCATCAAGCGGCAGAACATCTCAAGGCTTAATAGGCATTGGATTGGGGCATTGTTTGGGAGAGACAGGAAATAATAAGAATCGCGCCGAAAAAAGCGCGATTTTTTATTGTGTTTATGGAATGTTTTCGCCAGCAAAAAACACAAAATTGTCGAATGTAATCGACAAAATATTGTAAAATTTGCAAACTGCACTTTGCAAAAATCGGCGAAAATTGTTGGGTGGAGGTGTCAAAACCAAACGGGTCTTCGCCCCATCGCTCGCGGTCGTAAGCCCGTAGTTCTGGCGACATGACCATCTGGATGAGGCTGTCGATACGGGCAATGTTCGCTTCCCTATCCTCATCGTATATCAAGGTGGTATTCACCAACGCTGCCGACAGCATCGAGCACGAATACAACGCCCACTCCCCTTGGAACTGAGACCGGACGATGGCGGGCATTTCATCGATAAGCTTTTGCGGACTGGTAATCACTTTCTCTATCAGAAAGTCCCGCCGCGCCATGATGTCAGCCTTCTCGCTCTCAAAGTCGCCGTTATGCCTTGTGGCGATGCCGACCCAGATGGCTTTTATTATGATAGGCACAACTATGATAGCCAAGCAAATGATAATGACTTTCATGGATTTCTTCCGTGGTTTCATATATGTTTTGGATGAAGACATGCTCGTTTGTCTTGCGACCTTGCAAAGTTACTGCCTATTATCCATCTAAGATTATACCACAAAGTACAATAGACCACAAGAATAAAACAACTTCCTTTTTCATTTATCTTGCTTTCAATAAGATAAGAAATTATCACTAAATCTATTTAAAAATCCCCATAAACATGTCTTCTCTCCAATTTCGCCCATAATAATACGATTTATCATGATTCGAAAAATGGTATTTGTTGTGTGTGTTCCGAAACTCATTGACATCAAATGGGAAGCTTTGCAGGGCCAAGGATTTAAAGGTTTTCCAAATCCAATCCTGATAAGCTCTGAAGTCATCCTTCATCAACCCGGATAGCTTCTCGGCAATGGCAAAATCGGAGAGATAGTCATCCAGCAATTGCTCTACATGCTTGCTCCATCGATAAAACATGACAATCGTGTTGGTTTTGCCCGCTTTTCCCAAGGCAATGACATACTCTTCTATTGATTTAATGAATAACAAGCGGGGTCTATATTTCATCCTTTCAGATTGTATGGAATAATCGAAGTAACCAAATGTTGCGTTATGCTTATGGTGGTCGATGCAATAGCTAACCTTACCGTTCAACACTTCCAACAGATAGCCAAAAAGCAATTCGTCGGCATCGATGTCGTCAATCTTCCAGTGGTTATGAGCTACGATTTCGATGAATTCCGTCCTATTGAGTCGCGTATCATCAACTTGACAGTTCTCATCGGTACATAAACGCAGGCACACCGAAGCATAATCCTTTTTTTCAAGTTCATCGCGATGGGTGATGACATAACTTGAGGGAAGTTTTCTGGCAACAATACTGGCACATTCCTTTTCATGGAAGGTTTCCCATACTCTTTGGACATCAAGGATCAGTTCGTCACTCCACCATGTTTTCATTGTCTCGTAGCACCATTCTCGGTCGCAATCCTCACCCCTGAGCAAAGCTTTGATGATTTTGACTTGTTCGACATACGATTGTACCCCAAATCGGGTCATAAGTTTGTCTCTGGCACTGGGATACTCGTTTGGATCTTCATTACGAAACTTCACTATCAAATCATCAATGGTTTCATTTCTCAGAGGTTCTTTTCTTTCCTTGGAATAAAGCCGGTACCACAAACGTTCGGCTTGCCATTTAATACTGCCATCCGGCATATTCTCGGCAAACATCTGTAGTTCGTATTGCGACATGCCGTTCAACATAGCTATAACGAAAGGCCATTCATCATTTGTCACGAAGTGAAATTTTTGCAAATTTGTCTCCCATTCTTCCACTTTAGTCCACAAAATCCGCGCGGCTTGACTCAGACACCAATAAGGATAAGTGCCAAACGTGGGTTCGGTTTCAATGGGCGGAATGTATTTTGGGTTATTTTCCAACGACAACGACGTTTTAAGCATGTCCAAGGCCTCGTCATAATCCAACGAGCCTTCGCCATCAGGTTGTTTTGTTTGCATTTTCTTAATTATTTTGTTATTGTTTTGGTTTTAGAATCAATATAAAAAAGACAACTCAAACACTCTTCTGTCTCCTTGTTCCATCTTTTCTTTAATCGCTGCAAAGATTTTTGCTTCAAAATCTTGAAGCGTTTCTTGGTCGATTTCAGATAAGACCGTGGAGCATTTTTCCATCTCTCCGGCTTCTCGGTACAACTCTGCTTTCACTAGAAGCGAGTTGTTACCGCTCCAATTCTGCTTTTCTACATATTCATTGATGATGCTTGCAACAAAAACATCCTCTTCTTTTGGGAGAGCTGGTTCGGAACTATCCCTAAAGCTGTCATTATAGGCCTGAATCAACCAAAACTTAACAGATTGCATGAGATCTTCATGGTCTTTGTCAATTAAGAATTGAAAATAAGCTTCCTTCCATTCTCGGTATGACATTTCTCCAAGATTAAAAGAACTGTCTTCACCATATTCATAAGGTTGTAAGAATTCAAAGTAGTACTTTCCACACTCTGGACAATTTTGAACAGGAGACACTTGAGGTAACATTTCAGCAATCATTTTCCCATCAGACCAATATCGAGCCCTAAAGGTATTACCTGACAACAATGTCATCAATTCCTTTTTTGCGCCACAAAATGGACATTTGATAATTTTTGCATCTCCTGGAATCATAATACGTTTGTTTTATAAATAGAGTATATGCACAATGCTCCAAAAAAGCATACGCCAAAGACGGTGCCAATAATAGTATTGAACTTCGATGTCCCATAGTGTAATATGGTAGTTTCGTTAATTGTTGTGTCCAACTGTTGTTCATGCTTGACCTCCAAACTTTTATAAGGGCTGCCGTCACGGAAATAGTAAGTCGTGGAATCGGAGCAACAAGCCCCATCGCTTGTAAGCAACAATAGGGTTTCATTGGTTGGGTCAAATTTGCAATATGTCCGGCAGGCTCCAGTGGATAATCTGTAAAAAGGCTCATTGTGGATTTGCACAAAGCCTTCAGGGAAATCCGAATAGAAAGTAAAATCCTCGCAGTCAAGCCAATCATCCTTATCTAACTCTCTGTATGGCCTGGGAGAGCCACAAATGACAAGGTCTTTTTTGCCATCAAAATTGTAATCTGCAAATCCCACAATGGCTCTCCAATCCAAATAGGGCTGCGTTGATTCTTGATAATACTGATTTAGAACTATCGTGTCTGGACTTTCCTCCAATCGTGTTTCGTCAAACCAAATGTCCACATTGATTTCATGGGTTAGCATTTTCGTCGTGTCGGAGTTTGAGAAATAAAAATAGCCCGTCCCGGAAAAGAGTTGTGCTTTGTCACAAAGCCAATGGATCTTGACATTGTAGCCATTGATAGGCTGGTCATAGACGAACCATTTTTCATATATACCAATCTTTGTTTGGCGACTTGTGTCATTTTTGTAGTGTGATACATCGAAACAATCAGCACCCTCATTCTGTAACCTCATGCTTTTTTCGGTATTGTTTTCTGTATCATTAACCATCGTTTGTTGTGTGGGATTATTGTCCCCACAAGACCACTGCAACAACGCAACAAAGACCAATGCAACTATTAGTTTGAATGTTTTCATGTATAGAGTTATATTTCATTATTTGAACCCAATGCAGGTTTTATGCTCTGAAATGGTGTTGGGATAATCTCGTTCAATATACGGATAAATCTTATTGTAATCACTCATAGCTCCACCAATAGTTTGATACGCTTGTTCAAATTCTTTAATGAAGCAATTTGAAGTTCCGATTGCAGTTTGGTAGCAACAACAGAAATAATCCTCCATTGTAATGAAAGTAATCCTGGTGTTGTTCGCATTGATGGAGTTTGCGGCTCGCGTCCAACCTTCCTTGCTCACTTTCTCGAAATTGTCATCGGTAAATTCATATAAAAAGTACAAATGTTTGATTCTATTGTCGCAGCCATTCGCAATATGAACACGAAAACGATGGTCGTTTTTTGTGATGTACAATGTGCCTTCCTTCTTTTCGTGAGGATAGCCCTGCTTGTCGAGTCGCCTACAGATACGCCGTTCCAGGACTTCAATGTTTTTCAATGGCCGGTTTGAAAGAATAAAAAAAGATACTGCCGAGATAAAGACAATGCCCAAAACAGACGAGTAGACAGAGGCTGAAGTGATAAGATCGTAATCAGAATATATGGATAATGCCACAAAAAAGCATACGCCCAAGACCGTGCCTGTTCTCGAATCTCCTTCAAAAGAGGTGTATTCGTCTTTGTATTCTTCCATGGTTGATGTATTATGCGATTATTTCAAGCGCAAAAATACTTCAATCCGAAAAGCACATCTGACTTTTACAAGGCTTGCAAATCTACCAATTCGCGAGTCAGGGTGATTTTCTTCGGTTCACTACGCTTGCCTGTGATATAGTAATGTTGAGCGTAGGCACTATCAAACTGCTTAAGAAAAGCCTCTCGTATGCGGGCGCATTTCTCGTTGATGGAGTTTTTGGTCGGGTCAGTGAGGTCGCGGATGCTGTTTTCTATGTTGCTCTCAATGACACGGTTGCTGATTTGCTTATAAATGTCAAGAAGCTCCGTGTAATAGTAGCGCAATTGTTTGAAAGAAATGCCTTCAGGGTGCTTTAGGAAAAGCAGATAAACAGCTTTGGGGAGTGGCGACATGGTGATTTCCATGTTGTTGTAGTCAGGAAGGAAAAACCTGAAATCTTTGGTAATGACCAAGCGGCTCAAAGTGGGTTGCTCCTCGACAAGTTCATTCAATAGGTGTAACTGCACACCTCTTTTCCGTAATTCGATGATTCTTTGCCGTATTTCATCTGTCAAATCATCAATGCTTTTGTCCGCAAACAAGATGTTGTCGCTGCCATCATTAAAGTAATGGTCGGCAACATCATCTTCGTTTTTAGGCTTTGACAAAGCATTGAAAGAAGTTCCCGATTCTCCTCGATAACTGAATGTAAGATGTTTCAGATACCTTTCAAATTGTTCGGAGAGCGGAACGGATGAATCGGCCACAAGCGGACGATAGGTGTAATAGTAGTTGCTGGGATTTTCAGCCTCCATTTGAACGAAATGAACCAGCGCGGGGCCTTCAATGCTCCCTGAAAGAATGTGGCTTTTCAGCGTTTCAATGGTCAGGTCGCCATTTACAAACAAGGATTCCTGCCGCAGAAAAGGAAACATGTAATGAAGCACTTCTTTGGAAACCTCCTGACCGCATAGCTTTGGCAAATAGATGAAAGTCGCCTTTTTAGAAAGGAACTGCTGTTGGATCTCCTCATAGTGTTCTTGGATATGCTCATTGATGGTGGGGTAGTATTCGTTCTCCACATATATCACATCGTGGACTTCGGGAGTGAAGGGCAGGTTGAGGTCGAATAGGAGAAATGTCTGTTCATTGGCTGTGTCATGCTGTTCAGCCGAAGAAATATCTTTTCTGTGCCTGGCCTTTCTCACACGCTTGAAAAACAGCAAGGCGAGAAATATAGTGGCGGATGCGGCAAGTATCAAGATAAGGGTTGACATGTTGGCTAAATCTATAATCCCCATAATGCCTTCGATGCTTCAAACCAAGCTTCTCTAGTCGAAATCTCATTATCCTTTTGTTCCCGAGTCAAATTTGGATTACTTTCAATATTGCGTTTCATTTGCGCTTTGAAGAATTCCATTGTTTCTCTTGCTTGGTCTTTTGTGATAATGCCACCGCCCATTAGCTGATATAGGAATTGGGCATAGCCTTCAGAATGAGAAGCCATTTCAAATTGGTGGAACAATGCTTTTTCGTTGTCGTCCATTTTTTTCTGTTGATTTTAATATTCAAGATAATACCCGTCAATGCAAAGAAATCTTTCTTTATATTTTGTCTTCTGAAATTCATCGTCAAAACTGGTTTGATTTATACTTATTCCATCTTTCAATAAACTCTCAAAATCATAAGAAGCAGAAATTTGTGTCAGTAGATGAGGGTTAACAATGAAAGAGTCTTTGTAAGAAAAGCCTATAATGTAATGTGGTAAAATTCCTCCTTTTATACAGATTTCACTTTGATAAGGATAGGGTGAAACATGATAAGTGGGCAATCCTATTTCTTTGATGAAGTAATCGTATTTGTTTACATCACAGGATTTTATAATTTGTTGGTTTCGCTCACATGATGGAATCCAAGTTACTATGATTATTCTATGCCTGAATTGTTTCGCAATCTTTATTTTTGTCGTTGCGGATATAAAATAACTATTCTTTTTTATGGATTTGTTTTTTGTGTTGATTGCAATAATCTCATTCATTGTGTGTAATAAAGAGAAATAATAGTCTTTAATGTGTGATTTACTTGGCTCGTTTTGTTTCTCTATAATGGAAACAAATCTTGTTCTGTTGCCGACATTAGAAAAGAATTCTTTGATTTCAGTATTATTATTCAAAAACGACTCAACTTTTTGGTTTTTGTTAGGACAAACATCACCATGAAACTTGTCAAAGATGATTCCAAAAACACGATTGGAGCAATCCTCAATAGATATTCCATCGTCTGAATTGGTCTCAAAATGATGGCTTTTTTCGCCAAGCATGAATATTCTTTCCGAAAAGCATTTTAATTCAGATAATTCAGCATTGTATATGGTTGAAGGATTACTTCCTCTAAATAAGATAGTTCTATTCGTTGCCCTACAGAACTTATCGATGAAATCCAAGAAACACAAATAGTCATTGGATTCTTTGTGAATCTCTTCTCCATAAAAGGTTTTTGTCGTTAATTGGGATAGAAAAGTTTTAAGTTGGTGCATTTCACTTAGTAATTATCGTTTTTAATACCCCATTGCTTCAACCCAGAACTTCCATCGCTCTTTCGGAATTTTTCTGACAACACCTCCCGCTGGTGACAAAATCTCAAAACATGGATGATACCATGGTGCATTTGGGGCATCTTCATAATAGCTATACAAATAATACGTTTGTATTCTCATAAAAGCATATTCAATGTATGCCCAATCACTATTACCAGAAAGTTTCAGCATGGCATCTTCACAGTATTCTTTGAAGTATTCTATGCCTTTACGAAATTCCATGTGCTTTTCCCACTTGTCGTAAAGAGCGTGCAAAGTAATTGGCTCCTCATGAGTGCCATCGGGGAGAATTGTAACTAATTTATAATCTTTATAAGTATCCCAATAATATTGTAGTTGACAATCTGCAATCATATAATAATTTTTTATTTTGCGGTTTTCGTGTTCAAAAAATGTAGCTAAAATGGTAAATCGTTGGAGTAGTTAAAATCTCCCGTAAAATAACTGAAATCAATTATTGGTTCTTTGATGTTACGATAGTGCTCTCTTTCAGATTCGCATCCAATTTGGAAAGAAGACCCAGGACTGTTTCTTAAAGAGGTGGTGAAAGGAATGTCATCGCTTATTCTGTATGTGCCGAAATAAATGTCAATAAGATCCTGTAAAGGCTTCCTTTCTAAAAGAATACCATCATCGAATCTGCCAATGTCAATACATCCATCAGATCTGAAATGCATATAATCACCTGTCATTTTGCTGAGATTTCCTGTACCCACCCAAACAGAGCCGTCTATTTTGAAACGGAAACCCACGCAAGATAATGTAATGCTATCAGAGATTATTTTGGGCGCATAACCTATAAGTAAAGTGGAAACCTCTTTGGTTTCTTTGGATGTGTACATAGTCATCATTTTTTCATCAGTGCGACCTGACTTGCCAAGTATTTCCTCGTAGTACCACTGTACAAAATCTAACAAGTCGGTTTTGAGTCTACTATTCTCATAATAGCCAAACTCCACAAGGAAGCCTCCATTAATGCATAACCCCCATCCATTACCTCGGTTTTCCTTAAAGAACATCGTATACATATAATCACTGTGGCTATTGATAGCCGGACCATTCAAGACACCCCTATTGAAGTTTCCGTATACATTGAAATCTGTGTAAAACTTTTTACCACAGCCATGGGGAACAAATCGTTGATTGTGGTAATATCCCCATCCATTATACTTCTTGCCATCAGCGAGGATATAACCAGTCACTCTTTCTTCAGCAGACGGAGTAATGTTTTCAGGGAAATCATCTGCAACCAAATCATCAATAGCGTCAACCACACCACCATCAGCCATACGTTTCAATTCTTTTACATACATAGCAAAACTATTTGTATCATTTATCCCCTCTGAACCACAAAAAACAGCAACAGGTTGCCCGTTATCGTTGAATAGATAAACCCATAGCCAAACATTGTGCGGACGCCGCATTATGGCGAGTGTTCGCACATAGACAGGTCCATCAAAGGGAGAAAAGGCGTAATATTCGTTTAAGTTGAGCCATCCATCTACATTCATTTGAACACCCACCTGACTATTTTGTTCGACTTCTTGGAAACCGAGTATTTTAAGTAAACCCTTACCTGTGTTGATTTCCGATGTGGAAAAATTCCAAGTACACTCTTCGATGTTTTGAAAAGTACGACAGTCGTACGATATTTGTTGGATTTGGTATTTCATATAAATACAACTTTTATGGTGTTTTTAAGCTAATCTACTAATATCTAGTATAACTTCATTGAATTCTATGTTTCGGCAAAAAGCCAATTTTATAATATCGCTGCATAGTTATGCAAAAATACATTGGTTATCTTAATAGTTTTGATTTTTGCAAGGTTGCAAATCTTGAACAGGTTGGTTTCTCCACATATTTCAGTTTATAAGCGTAGTTGGTGTTATGTTCTATCATCATAGTAGTTTCTCTTTTACAGCAGTTTCTTCAGTTCCTCAATATCGGGCAAGGCTTTCCGCAGTTCCTCTGGCATTTATTCTGAAAATCAGCAACTGCAATCGGCGAATCAGGAATTACTGCCTTGCTGTATGTCTCAAGTCTGTTCATGTGCTTTATTTTTTATGGTGCAATAATAAGGAATTATTTCATTCAAAAATGTGTCATCAATCGAAAAAACTGCCAAGCATGGATTCAATACACAAACCCGAACATCCAAATTGGAACAGAATTGCACTTCGCGAAGTGCAATTTTAATCAAAAACTGCACTTTTTGAAGTGCAATTGCGTAAAATCCATAGCCTCGCGTTTGGTTTCCTTGCCCAAAAACAACCCGAGGGTACACCAGAATTGGCGTACCCTCGGACAATAATACAAAAATGAAATCTCATCAAAACTCCGTCATGAGCTTTACGGTATTGAAGATGGTCTTTTCCTTGGCCTCGTTGCCGTATTTGTCGACATCGACGACGTTGCGCGGGCTGTGGGTGATACACACCGGACCATTAAGGCAGCCGCCGTCGCAAGCCATGCCTTCGAAGAAGTTTTCGGTGGCTTTGTTGAATTTCAACTTGGTCAAGGCAGCCTTGCATTCGGCGATGCCGTTCATGGCGATGGGCTTCACGCCTTCCACACCCATTTCCTTGGCCACATCGGCGATGCCATGGGCGATACCCCCCGACTTGGCGAAGATACGGCCGTAGTAGGAAGCGTTGTTCAGCTCGGAGTCTTCCATCTGCGTGGTGTCAATGCCTCGAGCGTCAACGAAGGCTTGCAGCTCCTCAAACGACATGACGCTGTCGATGGCACCACCAGTCTTCTCCAATCTGTATTCCAGCTTCTTCGAGGTGCAGGGACCGATGAAGACGACCTTGGCCGTCGGGTCGGATTTCTTGATGAGGCGGGCGGTTTCCACCATGGGCGACACCGAGGAAGAGATGTATTGCTTCAGTTCGGGGAAGTTTTTCTCCACGAAGCTTACGAACGAAGGACAGCATGATGTAGTCATCAGTTTCTTCTCGTTCCATTCTTGGGCCTCACGATAGAGGGTGATGTCGGCACCAAGGGCGGCTTCCACAACATGATGGAACCCCAATTTCTTGATGGCCGTAACGACTTGCGTTACGCGCCCGAAGCGGCATTGGCTGACGATGGCCGGCGCAATGACGGCATACACCTTATATTTGGTATTGTTTTCCGATTTCTTCAGGATGTCGATGATGTCGAGGATGAGCGACTTGTCCGAAATGGCGCCGAAGGGGCATTTATAGACGCAGGCACCGCAAGAGATGCATTTCTCGTTGTCGATTTTGGCTTTCTTGTTCTCGTCGATGGAGATGGCCTTTACCTTGCAGCTCACCATACAAGGACGGTGTTGCAGGATGATGGCGGAGTAGGGGCAGGCTTGGGTGCATTTGCCGCACTCGATGCACTTGTCCTTGTCGACGGTGGCACGGTGGTTCACGATGGTGATAGCGTCCTTGGGGCACACTTCCTTGCAACTATGCACCATGCAGCCACGACAGGCGGGCGTGACATAGATGCCGTCAATGGGACATTCGTCGCAGGCACTGTCAATGACCTCGATGACGTTGGGATTGCTCTTGTCGCCACCCATGGCCATTTGGATGCGGTCTTGCAGGATGGCGCGTTCCTTGTAGATGCAACAGCGCGTTTCGGCTTTCGGACCGGGGCTGAGCAACTTGGGCACTTCCATGTAAGCGTTCTCTAATCCGCCCTCGTAGGCACGCCTGATCACTTCTTTCAGCACTTTGTATTTGACGAGTTGTACGTCGGTGTCAAAAATCCTTTGTGAGTTCATCTTGTTTTGGGTATTGTGAAAGGGGTTCAATAATAATTCAATTCGACAATCTTGCCAATCTTGCGAAGGTCGGCGGCAATTTTCTCCACGATTTTCATCTTCATCGTCGTGTCGATGGGCAGCCCTTGGTGGGCCACGTTAACGCTTTGCCCGACGAAGAAGGTGATGTGGGTGGCACGCTCGAAGAGGTAATCCGCGAGGAGCGAGGCACCGTCTTTCTTGGTGAAGGTCTTGGGGGTGAGGTCAGAGATGGAGATGTATTTCTCCAACATCTGCATCAGTCGGCGCAAGGTGAGCACGCCTTCAGTGGTCAGGTCGATGCCTTTGATGTAGCCGATGGGCGGCACTTCCTTGTCAGGGAAATCGAAGCTGGTCTTCAACTCGGTTTTCAGGTGGCGTGCCACGATGGTGGAACTGGTGCCACCGCAAACGATTTTCTTTGATGGACCAGCCAAGAACTGCTCGATGTAGAAGTCGTCCTTTTCCTTGTCGACGGGCGGGCCGACCATGATGTTGACATCCAAACGCTTGCGAATCTTGACGGCGGCCACGGTGGTATCGTCGCCAGGCTTGTCGGCATAGAGGTCGTTGCAGGCCGATGCCAAGAGGCAGGCCACGGCACGGGCTGACATTGAGCGCGTGATGTTGGCGTTGAGGTGCTCCATGATTTGGTCACGTTCCCAACCGAAGTTGAGGATTTGTCCGATGCCTGCATGAATGGTGCCGTCGGACATGACGATGATGATGTCATCTTCCTCCAGGTTCAAGTCGGTGCGAAACACCTTCTTTCCGCACACATCAAGCTCAGTACGTTCGAAGTTCTGGCATTGACCACGATGGTAATAGATGGCCTCGGGATTGTCGAACTCGAACATGATGCCTTTGCCCTCGGTGTTCACATGGATGATGGAGAAGGTGGAGTAGGCCACACCACGCTCCGAGCAAACCGGAAGGGTTTGGATGATGGTCTCCACACATTCGTAGATGTCGATGTCGTTGGCGGCCATCGTGCAGAGGATCTTCGAGGTGAGCGTGGAAAGGATGTTGGCCTTCACGCCGCTACCCAAACCGTCAGCCAAGACGAGGGTGGTGAAGCCGTCCTTAACGGTGCAGGCCACATTGTCGCCGCATAATTCCTCGCCGACATGGTTCAGCGAGGTGCATCCCGTTTCTAAGCAGAGTTCCATCAGTTCTTCTTGT
>CACYHX010000044.1 GCA_902774365.1 uncultured Bacteroidia bacterium
CGCTGCGGCAGGCTCGGCGTAGAAGTCCTTCACGTCGTTTGTAAGTGAGACAACGCTTTCCAGCATCGGCGAGTCGATGCGCTCGCCGTTGCCGATGCCCTCCAGCTGTGCCAGATCGACGGCCTTCACATCGCCAGTGACGGCAGCGGCAGCGGCCAGTTGACGCGTGAACATGTTGCGGCGGGTCATGCCTCGCATGACCGTAGGAAAGAGCGAGGCAAGCTGCTCATCGCTGAGTTGGGCAACGAGCTGCTGCAGGTCCCTGAAGAAACCGCGTTGCTGCAGCTGTGCGTCCGTCTTGGGGTTCTTTACCGATTGCGGCTTGCCTTTCATGTAGGCAATGCCATTCCATGAGGAGCCGACAACTGTGCCGACCGTTCCTCTGAATCCGCCGAGGATTCCTTGTTTGATTTTTCCCATAGTCTTATTGTTTTAAGGGTTAGACATTAGTTGTTTTTCTTTGGTGGACGGGCGGGACGGTTTACGACCCCCAACGTGCCGAAACCGACAAGATAAATCTTTCGACCTGTGCTCAGCATGAATCCGCTGAAAGTGTCGGTGGCTTCGCCGTAGACGGACAGCGGGACGGTGAAGCCAGCTTCACCGGATGCGCCGACTACCGCCGTGGAATTGATGAGGAAGATCTTGCGCTGCGTGACATTGGCCACAAAGATGGTCGGGTACTCGTCGGCATGGGTGCTGCGCCAACCATTTTCGGAGGCCCACTGCATTTTCAGGACTGGCGACCCTTCCAAGGTGTCAGCCGACACGGTGACATCAGGAAGGTCGGCGGTCGGGGCGTCGCCGATGGTTTTGAGGTTGGCCAGGTCAACAGCCTTGCTGTCGTCGGTGACAACAGGATCCTCCGCAAGCTGCTTGGCGAGCATGTTGCAGCGCGTCATGCCTTGTGGTGTTGCCGGGATCAGGAACTTCTGTTGCTCGGTGGTCAGTTGGCCGACGAGGTTCTGGACTTCCCTGAAGAAGGTGCGCTGCCTCATCTGTGCAGCGGTCTTGGGGTCTTTTTGGGACTGTGGAAGGCCTTTCATGTAGGCGATGCCGTTCCACGAGGCACCGATGACGGTGCCGACTTTGCCTTTGAATCCGCCTAAGATTCCCTGTTTGATTTTTCCCATGATTTGATGTTTTTTAGGTGGTTTGGAACACGATTTTGATTTTGTATAGTTGGTATATCGTTGGTATATGGTTGGTCTATACCTGACTCATACCAGAAACCGCCCTAAAAAAGCCGTCCTGACGGGCGGCTTTTGGGCGTGTGTCCGAAGAAGGTTTAGGCGTTCTTCTTGGGCGGACGGGCGGGACGCTTGGTGACTGCCATCGTGCCGAAGCCAACGAGGGCGATCTTGGAGCCGTTGAGCAGCATGAAGCCGCAGAAGGTGTCGGTGGCTTCGCCGTAGGCGGACAGGCCGACATTGAAGGAGGCCTCACCCGTTGCGCCGAGGGCCGTGGTGGAGTTGACCAGGAAGACTCTTTTCTTTGTGGTGTTCGCCACGAATACCGTCGGGTATTCAGCGGCGGCAGCGGTGCGGGCATCGGTGTCGCCATTCCAGGAGATGGTCAGGTTCTCACCTGCGGCGGTGACAGTGACGGCGGGCAGTTCAGCCGTGGGAGCGTTGCCGACGGTCTTGACTTCGGTGAGGTCAACGGTCTTGGTGTCGCCATCGATGACCTTGCCTTCGGCGAACTGCTGAAGGAGCATGTTGCGGCGCGTCATGCCCTTGGGCGTAGACGGGAAGAGGAACTCCAGCTGCTCGTTGGAGAACTGGCCAACGAGGTCCAGGAGCTCTCTGAAGAAGCCGCGTTGCGTCTGCTGTGCGGCGGTGTTGGCATTCCTGACGGATTGCGCGATGCCACGCATGTAGGAAATGCCGTTCCACGAGGCACCGATGACGGTGCCGACTTTACCTCTGAATCCTCCGAGGATTCCTTGCTTGATTTTACCCATGATAATTGAATTTTAGGGGTTAATAAATGAGTTAATTACTGGCCGTCACCATCATGGGCAGCGCTGCAGATCATAATCTTTATATTGTTTTTCCTCTGCGGCGTTAATCGCCTGTTTTGGTGACGGTTGGGCAAAAATAAGCGGATTGTGGCGGAAGGGTGGTTTCTTGATTGTTTTTGATTGATTTTGACCGATTTTGATCGGATTTTGTGGGGATTATTTGTAATACTTTTGCGCTGGTACTAAAACAATTGGATTATGAAAAGACTAATGGTGCTGGCAGTTGCGCTTCTTATGCTTTCTTGCGGATGCCAGCAGAAGACAGAAAGCAGACTCCCCCGGCCTTCGGCCACCCCCTCTCAGAGGGGGACGATGAGCCGCATGGGGGCAAGTGTAACCGGATGCCTTTCGGGAAGTGACAGCGTGAAAGTGTTCCTGAAGGTGAGCCGAGTCATCGACGGCGACACTTTTGAGGGCCGGTTGGATAATGACGGCAACCCAGGTGTAAATCCGTGGGCGCAGCAGCTGACCAAGATTGTGGTCCGTATCAACGGCATCGACGCGCCTGAGCGCGGACAGTTTTACGGGGATGTGGCCACACTGCATCTGCAGTGGCTCATCAGCGGGAAGGCCGTAGGCCTGAAGCTGAAGCAAAAAGATATGTACGGGCGATGGATAGCGACGACCTATCAGGACGGCGCTGACATCGGCGCGGAAATGCTGAAGGAGGGTTTAGCTTGGCATTATAAGGAGGTCGACGGCAATCCGCGCTACGCTCAGCTGGAAGCTGAGGCGAAGCTGGCCGGATTGGGTTTGTGGTGCGATGACAGAGCCGTTCCCCCTTGGGAATGGCGAAGGATGAGCAAATACGAGCGTGATGCCTACAGATAAGGAGGTGCGAGATGGAACTTTCAAAGTTGTCAATGGAACGGCTGGAAGGCGTGGATGAACGCCTGAAGGCCATCGTGATCGAGTGCGCTGCGCGTTGCCCGTACCCGTTTAACGTGTCGGAAGGGCTGCGAACGAAGGAGCAGCAGCGCGAGTATGTGAGGCAGGGCAAGTCACGGACGATGAACAGCAAGCACCTCACAGGGAAAGCGGTTGACCTGTACCCTCTGACGATGAATCGGAAGCAGGTGGATTGGTCCAGGTTCGAAGAGTTGGCCGACCTGATGTTTCAGGTGGCCAGAGACCAGGACACAGAAATCGTCTGGGGTGGTAATTGGAAGACCTTCGTCGACAAGTGCCACTTCGAGCTGAAATAGACGGAGTCATCATCAAAAAAAATACATTTTTTCATTTTTTTCGGGGAAGCCCTCGCCATGATGGTGTAGGGCTTTTCTATTTCTTCACTCTGAAGAATTGAGACGATTGCGCCCAAGGTCGTCAACGAGGTGGTTAAAAAAGCAAGTTCCCTAACGGCAAACGGAGACCCGCAACGGCGGGACGTAGTTTATTTAGGGGCTTGGCTTTTTTAGGCACCGTACCCAAGAGGATAAGAATAATCGTTTAGGTTACAAATCGCTTTTGGCCTTTTCTTTGAATGCAGCAGCTTGTTTATAACTTGCGTTGTCAAAATACAAAAGGACTACTTCATTTGACAATACGCCCCCATCTCTACACATTATTTCTAATTGAATCCAACCGTCTTTAAGCATCCATTTTGCTCCACATTTTAATTCAACATTGTCAGAAAAATCATCAATGGCTTTGCCATAGGAATTATATGGACTGACAACAATTCCATAAGTACAGGTATATTGAGGAGGGGCATCTTTGACATATGTAGGCTCTCCATATTTCTTTATCAGTGAAGCTTTCAGGTCACTATAGTTTTTTCTTACTTCTTGCATATTAGTACTTGAAGGGAAAATAACTCCAACCTTATAAACTTTTTTGTTTTCGCATACAGCGACAATAGAACATCCTTTATACCCAGCAAATGTTCCGTCAAAATAATAGTTTTCATCTTGATCGCCGAAACACTCTAATCCTTTCTGTACCATCTTCGCAGAAAACGAAGAATTGCTTCCTGTGATAGGCACACCTAAAAACGTAACATGTTGACTATAACACAATTGAAAAAGAATGCAAAAGACCGCTAATAGTATTCCTTTCTGTTTCATTTTTTTATTATGATTTGTGTTTGCAAAATAACGACTTTTTGCTGAAAAAAAGTAAAATATCATTGATTTTTTTGGCAGAGGGTAATTGTGACGGTGATACGGAGCGGAGCGACACCTTTCCGAACTTTCGATTTAGGGTGGCGGTTGGGGACGATGGTGGTACAGAGCGAAGCGGTAGCGGAGCGACACCTTTCCGAACTCTCGACTTAGGGTGGCGGTTGGGGACGATGGTGGTACTGGAGCGAAGCGGTAGCGGAGCGACACCTTTCCGAACTTTCAACTTAGGGTGGTTGGTGGGGGTTGATGGTGGTACCAGAGCGGAGCTTTGCGGAGCGACACCTTTCCGAATTCTCGACTTAGGGTGGCGGTTGGGGACGATGGTGGTACTGGAGCGAAGCGGTAGCGGAGCGACACCTTTCCGAACTTTCGACATAGGGTGGTTGGTGGGGATTGATGGTGGTTGGCCAGAGCGGAGCTTTGCGGAGCGGCCTTTTCCGAACATTCGACATAGGGTGGTTGGAGGGGATTGATGGTGGTCGCCCAGAGCGGAGCTTTAGCGGAGCGACACCTTTCTGAACTTTCAACTTAGGGTGGTTGGAGGGGTAAGTGGTGGAACTGAGCAGGCGAGCCGCCTGCGTGCCGTGCGTTGGGAAAAACCGAAAGGGGGAAAAGCGCCTGCGGCCCAATCACGCGGGAGTTTCAGCAGAACGACAAACACTGCGCCCAAGAACTACGACTGCGATGAGAACGACTGCGCCCCGTTCGCGCCAGGGAGCCCGACCCGCCCGACAGGGCAGGCACCAGTATTGCCATCGCGGGGAGAGGTGGCAACGATGAGGGGGCGAAACACGATGCGCTTTAGCGCTCCGACAAGGGAACCGCCGGGCGGGCGACCAAGCAGGGGCGCAAAACTAAAGGGGCGCGGCTGCACCCGACAAAGAGATGCGAGGAACGAGAACCGCTTAGGGGGTACGGGGGCGGCCAAGAAAGCCCCGAGCGAGCAAGGAGCCACGAAAGCGGCTGGCCTTGGAGCCGCTGACGCTCGTCTGGAGCCGCGCCAGTGGAGCGCAGCGGAACGAGTGTCGCGGGACAGACGAAGGAAGCGGCGGTGTTGCGCAAGGCCGCTGATGAAAGCAAAAGCGCACGGAGCTTGCGGAGCTCAGCATTTTGTTTTCATCAACGCTCGTTATAGCCTTGCGCACACCAAGGCAGGCGCAAGAAGCGGCGACGCAGGGAACACCGAGGCGGGGATGGGGTGGTGAATTTTTATTCTGCAAATAATTGGCAATATTTTCGGATATTGCCAAAAATTTGTATTTTTGCAGACGAAAAAAACAGCTATGGAAAGAATGATACAGAATAATGAAATAATACAGCATTTCATGCCAATGGGGTTGTTCAAGACCTCTGATATTGCGGCTTGGTTTCGCGAATCGGAACCTGATCTGAAGGACTCCTCCATCAACTGGCGCGTGTATGTGTTGGTGAAAGACGGAGTGTTGTCACGTGTTTCAAAAGGGGTCTTCAAGATTGGGGAAAGCCGTTCGTATAATCCAGTTGTAGATGCAAAGCTGAAAAAACTGGCCAAGACTGTCGGGAAGCAGTTCCCGTTTGCTGAGTTTTGTCTTTGGGATACAGCTTTAATCAACAATTTCTCACAGCATCTGACCGCTCAAGGCTTTTATGTGGTTGCTGTTGAAAAGGATGCCGCCGAATCGGTTTTTCATTTCCTATTGGAGAAAATGAAAAATGTGTATTACAACCCGACAGATGATGTGATTGACAACTATCTGTATCTGAGCGACACAAAGCCTGTGGTGGTGAAGAACATGGTCTCGGAGGCACCGACTGAAACGGTTGAGGGAGTGAAAGTCCCTTCGCTTGAAATGATTCTGGTGGATCTTTTCTGTGACAAACGCCTGTTCAAAGCTTACCAAGGTAACGAGCTGACGCATATCTACAGGAATATCTTCAGCCAATACTCCGTCAATATGACGAAGGTGGTTAGATATGCGGCAAGACGAGGTAAAAAACCTGAAATTGAAGAGTTTATAAAAAGTTTAGAATTATGATTGACTATAACGCTATTGATATTCATTGGATAGAAAAAGTATCCAAGGCGAACCGCAAAGCTGACATGACTTTGGTTGAGAAAACCATCAGGGCATTCGTCTTGCTTGAAGGACTTGCTGCGGCAGGCTTGCCGTTTGTTTTCAAAGGCGGTACTTCGCTTATGCTATTGACTAAATCCAGCAAGAGGATGTCGATAGACATTGATATCATCATGCCGGATGTTCCTGTGCATCTGACGGAAACGCTGGAAGCCGTTGCTCAGAAGCAAGGTTTTGTTCGGGTGGAGCCACAGGAACGCAACGGTGTGGCCAAGGTGCCGAAGATGCATTACAAGTTCTATTACAAGCCCATACACCGCACAGCGAACGATGAGGATTTTGTGTTGCTTGACATACTTACTGAGCAAGTTCCGTATGCCGACATCAAGCAGGAGAAAATCACATCAAGATTTCTGCCGATGGTAGAACCGATGACCATGGTAGAGATGCCCAGTGCCAATGACCTGTTGGGCGACAAACTGACTGCCTTTGCACCAAACACGACGGGCATTCCTTACTTCAAACACGGCAACAGCATGAATATGGAAATCAACAAGCAGCTTTATGACGTGGCCTGTTTGTTTGACTTGTTCGATGACCTTAATGCCGTTAGAAACACCTTTGAAAAGATTGCAGGCAAAGAATTGACTTACAGGGAAGGCGACAACATCACTACAAGGGACGTGTTGGATGACATTTTCCAGACCTCGTTGTGCATCAGCACCCGTGGTATGCTGGGCGAAGGTATGTTTGACGAGTTGATGGCGGGTATTAAGCGGGTGAACGGTTTCATCTTCTCGGAGCCGTATCAGATTGACAAGGCGATTGTTTGTGCCTCAAAAGCAGCGTATCTTTCCGCATTGATCAAGAGTGGTGCATCGGAGTTTGAGCGATTTGGCGATTCTTCGCAAATCAAGGACTGGCAGATTGAACAGACGGAATACAACAAACTGAACAAGCTGAAGAAATCGAGTGCAGAGGCGTTCTTTTATTGGTATAAGGCGTGTGCGATGGAATGAGAATTATAAAATACCTAAGAAAAACAGGAATTAAGGAGAAAAATGAATAGTTATAATCTGTACCTATGAAGTTACAATATGTTTCGCTTTAATTCTATATCTTTGCAATTTCAAAAAGAGAACAGGTTTAATCTGTAGAAAGTATATAAATAAGAGCAAGAAAACTCAAAATTAACAACAAACATTATTATATGCATATAAACGACATAAAGCAGCTTATACTTGAACATCAAGAGGAAATACTCTCATGTGAAACCAAGTCTGAACGACTAGAAGCCATTATTGATTTACTTGATAAATCCACCCCCGATGTTTCGTTAAACGCAGCATTGAATGGCTCTATTGTCGATTTCGTGGACAAGGTCAATCATATCGAGATACAACCAGTGCTGCAAGCTCTTCGCACCCTTCGGTCTATGGATTATGATGCGTTGGTGATTGGCAATAGTGTAAGTGGTGATGTTGAGGAGGCAGTTAACTATATTCAGCAATTTATTGAGAAATAAGAAAGATGATTATGCCAATTGTTTCTCCAAATACTGATGATAAAGTAAATCTACACCAACTTTCTATCCTAAAGCATGGTGTATGTACAGTTTGTGGCAAGCCCCTTGTTGAGTGTACCAAGGTTTATTCGGGAAAGAAAAAGAGTGGGGAATATGCCATAGCATGTGAAGGCTGCAAGGATAAAATAGAAACACGCGTTACTGAAAATGTTTATTATCATCAAGAAGCTGTAATTTCCGCGTGTGATACCAAATTGTGGAGATATCAGGATTTTTCAAAGTTCGTGTCGCTTCTTGATAGTGGTAAGTTGTTTTTTACAAGAGCAGACTCGTTTGATGACCCTTTTGAATGCGCACGGGGATTCAACTTTCAAAAAGATGCAGTATATTCTGAAATTGAAAAGTATCTTCGCTTAAGTGTGAAAACAAAGTTGATGGATGCAGGAAACAAACATCCATTAGATGTAGAGATAGAAGGGGAATTGAAAAAGGAAATGGACGAACTGATAAAAAAGCAGGAGGAAAAGCGAAAGGAATACTTTGTCAGTTGTTGGCATGAGAACGAGAGAGAATCTGAAGGTATGTGGAAACTATATACTTCTGCTTTGAGTCAAGGCGTTGCTATTCAGACAACAGTTGAACGTTTGTGTCGCTCCTTAGAGGATGATCGTTTTGAGATTGGGAAGGTTGATTACGTTACTTTTGACAAACCGTTAGCAGAAACACAGGTACCTGTTTGGTATAAGAGAGATGTCTTTGCTCATGAGAGAGAAGTCCGAGTTGTTATCAAAGATTCTGCCTATTCTGGTAAAGGAATGCCAGTGGAGACTAATTTGGATACACTGATAGAAAAGATTTATGTTTCACCTACAGCACAAGAATGGTTAGCTGTTTTAGTGAAGAGAGTTGCGCTGCAATATGGGCTTGACAAACCTGTGGAGTATTCTCGATTGAATGATAAACCTTGTTATTGATAGGATATGAAAACTGCTTTTGCAAGTTCCGATTTGAGTGGTAAAACCATAGGTAACTGGAAGGTTAAGGATGTAATCGCCAACAATGATATTACCACCCAGTATTCGTTGTTTTATAATGTTGAAAATGATAATTGCTCTGCTATTATGAAAGTTCTCGACACTGAAAAGTGTCATAGGAACAAAGAGGAAGGAATAAGCCTCCCGGAATTATTAAGCCGTGAAACTACAGCGTTTAATTATGAAACCAAAGTAGCCGAGGCTTGTGCTAGTCGTCATATGAGCAATGTTATTCGTTACATTGAGTCTGGTGAAGTGGATTTGGATGGTTATACCATTCCCACGGTGGATTATATTGTGTACGAATTATCGGAAGGGAAAATAGGCGATTTTTTGAAGTATTCCTCAAAGGCTGATTTTGTTGCTGATTTAGGGATGTTGGTTGATAAGCTACATTCGTTACATCAAGTGACAAAGGGGGTTAAGCAATTGCACACCAACAATATTGCCCATCACAATATCACACCTCAAAGCGTAGAGGTATTTGACTCAAATAGCACTTTTAAGATTGGTGCTTTGCATACCTCCCATACTAATCAAGATGAACTTCAGTCGCCCGAATCCGGAAAGCTATATAATGGTGATTTGACTTTTGCTCCTCCAGAAGCGTTTTTCGCTCCGACCAAACGTGATATGGGTTCATATTATCAAATAGACACTTATATGTTGGGGAATTTGGTTGTATATTATCTCACACAATTGAATATGACCGCACTATTAAATAGCAATCTGCCTTGTACTCTAAAGGAATGGGCAAAAGGAGGTGCTGATTATCAGGCGGTGTTACCTGAAATAATAAACGCATTTGAAAAGATTTTGAAAAATATTAAAAGCAGTATCTGTGTGGAAGAGTTACAGGAACCCATCATGGAGATTATTTCTTGTTTGTGCAATCCTGACCCTGGAAAAAGAGGTTACCCAGGTAATTTTAATTCATCAACTGCCAATGCTGACCTTCAACGGGTACTGACTAAACTGAATCTATTGTATAAACGTGCAGAACGTCTTTTGGCACAATACAACTGTAAGTAATGGCAAGTAATAGAGAAGATCTGGAACGTAACATCATCCCTCTTTGGCGTAGTTATGATGAAATTGCCAAGAATGGTGAGTTGGCTTATTCTGGTCAAAGTGGACGTATCTTAAACTTTGACCGTTTTGGAGAGTATCTTGATGGTTGGAAGGCACACCATACAATTACAACAGCTGCCGACTTGATAAATGCTGCTGTTGCTGGGGATAATGTGTCGTTGCCCGAAGTTGTTAGTGCGGCTGAGTACCTATGTAAGTTTAAGGATGATTGCTCTCCATTAGTTTATGATGTTGCAAAAACACTACTGGTTAATCCACAGTCAGATAGAATCATAGATAGCCACACAAATGAATTGAAATTCGAAGATCAAGCATTATCGCTTATTAGTGATTTGACTGTACAGGAAAAGAAAACAAAGGCTCGCATAGGATTGCTTAGAAAACAATTGCGTGATTTCTGCTATAATGCCATCACCTATTGTGAACTGGCAAGGTGTTATTCGGATTTAGGATTAAACGAAAAAGCAAGACACTATATGTTGTGTGCCGTTCAGCTTGCTCCTCACAACCGTTATGTTTCCCGATGTGCTGCACGTTTCTTCGTGCATATCGGCGATGCAGCAACTGCCAAAAAGATTCTTGCCAAAAATGGTTGGGTTACCAGCGATCCTTGGTTGATGGCAGCTGAAATAGCTGTTTCAACTGTTTTGAAACGCTCGTCGCGTAATATCAAAGCAGGACGTCAACTTGTACTCTCAGGCAATCTGATGCCATTTAGTAGCAGTGAATTGTGTTTTGCCATCTGCAAAGAAGATTATGATGCCGACAAACGCAAGGATTGGCAGAAGATGTTTAGATTAGGATTGACGGCACCGAATGAAAACAGTCTTGCCCAAGCCGAGTACCTTACAAAAATTGGGGCGAAGATGGATATTAATTATGATCAATATGATTCCATGTCACATAAAATTGAGGCTGATACAAGAAACTACTATGCATTGGGTAAATATGAAGAAGCTTTCATCTCGTCCGTCAATTGGATTCAAGACTTTCGTTTTTCACACGAGCCCATTGCCTTCGCGTTTGATATATCATGTACCTTTTTGAAGAAATACGACTATTCAGTGGCTATCCTTAAGCAATGGCTTGAAACCCACCCCCAAGACCATGTAGTGATGAATAATCTAGTTTATGCACTTGGTTTGTCGAATAAGGTTGAAGAGGCAAGTCAAATTCTTTCGAAAATTAATGTGGAAAAACAATTGAAAGAGGATGTGAAAAACGGAATCTGTTTGTTGGCAACTCAGGGCTTGGTGGCGTATAGAAAGAATAATATAGAGGAAGGTCGCACCAAATACCAGCTATCCATCGATACTGCAAAATTGTTACGCAAAAAAGAACTTGCTGCCAAGGCGCGTTTAAATATGATTCGAGAAGAAGTGCGTTGCGTAAGCAACTACGATAAGAATCTTTTAAATGAGATAGATTCGTTAAGTACTGGTGATGAAGAAGAAACTAAGCAGTTGAGAAAAGACATTTTATTGGAAGCGGAAAAGAAGACAAAATCATAATCTTTTTATTTGATTGTTTTCCATTAATACTTTGACCCTCTGCAGGGTGGGTGTTTGGAGATGACGCTGTCGAAACTCCTAGCGTCCCTGCTCAGCGGTATGTGATGAAAGAGGAAGGCGCGGCCATGGTATAACAATTCTGGCAAATTTTGATGTTTTTTGCCAAAAAAGTTATAGGTTTTGGGGGTTGGGAATGGTGAGGACGCGCATTGACAGGCCGCATTACCACACAGCATTGAAGAGACGGGATAAAAGCTTCTCGCTGTAAAACTGTGACAGCAGCGGCGAGTTCAGTTAGGGGTTATATGACGGTTAGGGCTGATAAGACTAATGGTTTCGCTTGTTTTTTGGTCGGAATTATTGCGGATTTTTCCGACCGAAAAGAGGATGATGTTTGCTATAAATTTCTCCTGATATTCGCAATTTTTTTGAATTTGGAGTTAAAATATATGCAAACATGTAGGATCAAATAATTGGCAATAATGTCGGATATTGCCAAAAATTTGCGATGCGGATTGGCTGTTAAAGGTTTAAATTGAATTGTTGGTACAGAGCGAAGAGGGGGTTCGTTATTCGTGCTTATGTGTTTATCAGTTGAATCAGTTTTAGCGGCACGGCTGTAACCATTCCCCGCAATGCGGCATTGACACAAACGCCCGTGGTGAATGATTTGACTTCCCTCCAAAATGAGATACTGGCTTTGATTATAGCGTACAATTCCATTACCACCAAACAAATTGCCGCGCAACTCGGCATTACAGGCAGAACGGTTCAGCGGCATGTTGCCGCAATGCAAAAGAAAGGTGTTTTGAAAAGAGAAGGCACCAACAAGGGCAAATGGGTTGTGGTGTCGTGAATTGTCGTAAATTGTCGTAAATCTGTCGTGAATTGTCGTAAATCTGTCGTAGATTTCGGCCAGCGGTTTGTTGCCGTGTATAGGGCAAGGATAGATTTTTGATTGAATTTGAAGGATTTCCCGTTGGATTTGTTTTTAAATTAACCCGTAATTTGTCACGAAAGCCAATGCCTCAGTGATATTCTCGACCTCCAATTTCTCAAATACTTGCTTGCGGTAGAACTTTACTGTATCGATGGACTTGCATACTTTTTCGGCGATTTCTTTCATCGTGTAGCCTCGTGCTGAAAGCACAAGAACCTCTTTTTCCTCGGTCTTCAGCTTGATTTCTTCCTGCTCTATCCACAGATGTTCTGCCAAGGAATACACGCTGTATTGGCTGGTTCCCAAATGACGGAATTCAATGTGTCCAGCCTCCTTCCTTGATGAAAGCGACACTGTGCAAAGAGCCAGCCACACTTGTCCTAAATCGTTCAGTACAAGCGGTGTGATTTTATGATTGATAAGCAATTTCTTCCCACCTGAAAGGATATGGAAATCATACGACATCAAGCAACTCAATTTTTCCTCGTGCGGTGTGGTATTGAAAGCCGAAAAACCTGCCTGATTCAGTTCTGTCAACATCGGAAGTTCGGCCTCGGGCACATGGTTCAGATAAAATCCGTAGCCCATCTCCATCACCTCTTTGGCGGAATGACCACAAAGAAATATCGGATTGTCAGACACATACAGAAACTCTTTCTTGAAGTAATCGATGATGTAAATGGACTGGTAAGTCGTTTGCGCAAAGGCTTTGGCGGTTTCGATATATGGCTTGGTTCGCAGGTAATCCGCCTCTGTGATGCCCTCCACGCGGTTTTTCTCGTTGAAAAAGTCTTCTATTTGGGTCATAATCGTTACTTTTCGTTTCGCAAAATTACAAAAAATGGCCATTCCTTACTCAAAAGGGTAATTCTTCGGTCCTCAAACCATTATTACCCATTTGGGTAACTACGCAGTCTGGACTATTCTCTTTCTTTGCAGCCTGTAAATGTCTAACTTTTTCGGGCCAAATCCGTATTATGCGTGTTCAACATCAAATTTCAACTGCAATGAAAAAATTGCTTTTTATCCCTATGCTCTGCTTGATGACGATGGTTGTTCAAGCGCAAAATGACTCTGTAACGATTGCAGGAAAAGTAACTGATTTCGATGGTACTCCTATAGATAGTTGTACCGTATGTTGGATGAATGAGAGTTTTGAAACCATCACTCAAGCACTGACCAATTCTGAAGGCTATTATTCAGCAAAAATCAGGAAAGGAAACTACAACGCGGTTGCCGCCATCTATGAGCCTTCCTATGCCCACAATGCGTTAAACACCGGATTGCCAGAGAATGAGCATCGTTTGGAGTTTTGGGCTTGGAATTTCATTGCTGACCGTGACACCATTCTCAATATCCGTTATCATCGAATGGAGGCATACGGTATTCACTCGTTCTATATTCCAGGTGCAGTACCGACCTTTCAAATATATGTTCGACCTATGAGCCTCACCCGTACATACGATTGGATGAAAAAGAAAAAGCCAAAATCTTTGGTGCATGGAGAAGATCTGTCTAAAATTACTCAACAACCTGTGACTAAAAAAGCCAAATCCTCAAAACTATCCCCATCAACCAAAGAAATTGGTATCCGCGTTTGGATTGATGACGAGGAAGTGGAATTGCTTCAAAAACAAGAAATTAACGAATATGTCAATGCCAATGAGATAATGAACGCGTACTTGCTCACCGTGGATTGCCCAACCCATAATACAAGTCTTCCTTATTGGGTAATTAAAGTGGAATTAAAAGACCTTAAAAATGGTGATTGCGGAGAGGGTATCTACTATATGGTCAAAAACAACTATATGAAATAATTGAACTTTATTTGAGATTCATATTTGTAAGTCCAAAGGTGCTGGATTGGGAAATAAGGAGAAGAATAGGCTATAACTTTTAAACTCAAAACCGTCATACATTCAAATTTTAACTGCAATGAAAAAACTAATTTTTATCCTGGTGTTTTGCTTGATGGCGATAGTCGCCCAAGCGCAAAATATCAATGGAAGAATTATCGACGAAAACGCCCTGCCCTTGCCTTTCGCCAATGTGGTATTATTGTCGTTACCTGACTCAACATTTGTGCAAGGTGCTGTTTCGGATGTCAACGGACGGTTTTCCATTGAGGCAAAGCAGGCCCAAGGACTGCTGAAAGTTTCAAGCATCGGCTATGTTTCGCAATTCATTAACTGCCTTGGCGGAAATGTGGGCGACATCAAAATGATACCCGACCAACATCTTTTGAACGAAGTGGAAGTGACGGCTTCGCGACCAACTTACAAAATGACCTCCGAAGGCATTGCCACACAAGTGGAAAACTCCGTGCTGAGCAAGGCGGGAACAGCAGAAGATGTATTGGCCAAAATCCCTGGTTTGACCAAAAAGGGCGAAGGTTTTGAAGTGTTCGGCAAAGGTGCTCCGCTTATCTATATCAATGGGCGGGAGATACGCGATGTGTCTGAACTCGACCAACTGAAATCAGAAGACATTAAGAATGTGGAAGTCATCACCAATCCGGGAGCGAGTTATGATGCTTCGGTGAAATGTGTGGTCAAGATACGTACCAAACCCGTGCAAGGTGAAGGCTTCGGTTTCGATGCGCGTTCCTCTTACTATCAATCGGAAAACACCGACCTCGTAGAACAACTCAACTGGAATTATCGCCACAACAAATTAGATGTGTTCGGCACACTGCATTATTCCTTGACCAACATTCGCTGGCAAAGCATTACCACCACGATTGTACCCTCCGACACCTTATGGGAACAACTGTTTATCCAAGACAATCGCATCAAAAGCCAAACCTCGCGCAATGTGATTGGTGCCAATTACGCTTTCAATGAGAACAACTCCATCGGCTTCCGCTACAACTTCACGCTTCGACCTGACAGAACACAAACACCTTGGTCGTCGAGCGACATCACTGCCAACGGTCAGTATTTTGACCACATGGAAAACACGGTTGAAGGCAGGACGACTTATCAGCAGCCTGGGCATACGATAAATGCCTATTATAGAGGCAAAATCGGAGACGCAGAAATCAATTTCAACACGGACTTTTTGAGCAATGACAGTCACGAATACGCTCTTTTTAACGAACAAAGCGACAGTCAGGAAAGCCGCATCTTCACTTCGGAAAACATCGTGAAAAACCGGCTTTTTGCCACAAAACTCACGGTTGATTATCCGCTTTTCGGTGGTAATCTGACGGCTGGTGCAGAGTACACCAACACCCACCGCAATGATGACTACATCCAGCCCGAAAACTATGTGCCGACTTCCTATGCCAAATTGGAAGAATCGAGCATAGCGCCTTTCTTGGAATACAGCCGCGAAACGCCCATTGGACAACTTTCGGCTGGCCTTCGCTACGAATGGGTGAAGTTCGATTATTTTGAAAACGACCTCCACGTTGATGAGCAAAGCCGCAGTTTCGGAAACTTTTTCCCCAATTTCTCTTTCGTCACGCAAATCGACCAAGTGCAACTGCAATTGAGTTATTCAGCCAAGACACGCCGTCCTACATACAACCAATTGAGCAACAACATGAGTTACGGCAATCGCTTCTTGATGCAGACGGGTAATCCCTATCTGAAGCACGAATATGTACATGACCTCACACTGACAGGGCTTTGGAAGTTTTTGCAATGTTCGGTGAACTACAACGACCGCAAAGATGCCATCCTCATGTGGTCCAAGCCTTTGGAAGGACATAGCGGTGTCTCTGTCATTACGCAGACGAACATCCCTTCCTTGAAAAGCGTTTCGGCTATGGTGGCCGTAGCACCGAAATTTGGAATTTGGTCGCCGCAACTTACAGTCGCGATGGAAAAGCAATGGTTTACACTGCATACTTCCACTGGCGATTACGAACTGAATCGTCCCGTCTTCCAGATCAGTATGGATAATAGTATTGAGTTTGGTCACGGCTGGGTGGCTTCCATTGATGGTTGGTTAACCACCATCGGCGACCAAGAAAACGGTTCGTTTACGGGAAATACAGGGTCGCTGAATGTAAGTCTCACTAAAACCTTCCTTGACGACCGCCTTTCCATTCGTTTGCAAGGCTACAACTTGCTTGGAACAGAAAAGAACAAAATGCTGTCATACTTTGACGGTATCCAAACCGAGCAAGTGGGCTGGAGCGACAGCCGCGAGTTTGGCCTCACCGTGCGCTACAAGTTCAACACCACTCGCAGCAAGTATAAAGGCACTGGAGCGGGAAATGAAGAGAAGAATAGGCTGTAAATTCTATTGTCATAAAACATACCAGTTTTGCCATACTTTGAATAATGAAGAGAAGATAATGTTTTTCCCCTTGGTCACCTTTTGATTAAGATGAGCGAGAACAGAGATTCTGTAAAGATACGGCATTTGATGGAGCAGGCGGAGCGGCTGCCGAAGCAGGACTGCATTGTCGTGCTGAAGGCGGTGATGGCTACCGTGGCGGAGGAACATGGCGACTGGACGCAGACGTTGAGGATGGCCATCGAGGAGGTTGAGGAACGGGAGGATGCTGCTGAACTCCATAGCCGTTACAGGATTTCAAAACAAAAGACCACGGCTTTTGTGAAGCTGTTTCGCATCATCTATGACCTGCATATCTTTGAGACGGCTGACGGCAGAATCGCTTCCAACTCGGAGGATTTTGTCTGTGACTTGGGACTGTACTTCAACACGGAAATCCGCAACATGAGGAACCTGCTGTCGTCAGCCAAGCGGACGGGTAACTTCATGGATGTGTTTGAGAGGCTGCATGAGCTTGCACAGGCGTACTATGAGAAGGGAGAGGGACTGAACACTGGCAAGCGGGCTGAGGCTCGTGAGTGGCAACAACGCATCGATTTTGACAGTTTTTGATTATGCGTACAATTGTAGTATAATTCATAGTCCGACACAAGGCCTCATCTTTGCCCACGATTTAACCGTCGTGGGCATTTTCTTTATCGGTACCGTAAGGATGGCCCGCGCCAAAACAAAAGTATCATGTTAGACACCATCACCTTTGACCAACTGCCCAAGGCCGTCGCCGACATCCTCGACGGCATCGCGGAGCTGAAGAGCATCTGCAACGACATCCGTGACAAAGACTCCGGAAAGGATGTTTACCTCACCGTGGAGGAGCTTTGCGCCTACCACCCCGACCACCCCTCGCAACAGACCGTGCGCCGCTGGAAACGGCTCGGCTACTTCCCCTATTACAAAGACGGGGAGACGCGCCGCGTGAAGTTCAAGAAGTCGGAGATAGACGCTTGGATTGCCTCTAGCAGGCACATGTCGCGCCAGGAGCGGAACGCGCTGCACGATGCGCAGATCCTTGCCAGACGGCGACAAATGGAGATAGGAGGGCTTGACGATGAATGATGAGACGAAGAGGGTGAGAGCAGGCGAGACACCTGCGAACCCGGAGACGGCGGACGAGCCGTCCGCGAGCCTGAAGGAATATCCTGTGCTGTTCGACTGGATAGAGCTGTCGGACCTGCTGCTGATGCTGCACCTGACCAAGAACACCCTGAAGGAGTGGTGCTCGGAGGGCGGGCTGAAATGCAGCCGCATCAAGAACAAGACCTATTTCCTGCGCCAGGACATCGAGCGCTTCCTTTACAACCATTACCAAACCTACAAGCCATGAACACCGACAAAAGCAACGCCCCGGCGATGTACTTCTGGGGCACACCTGACAACTACGCCGTGAAGCCTTCGGCGCAATGCGACCTGAAGAGACTGCCCGGCTTCAGCATCTTCAGGCGACCCATCACGAACAAATACCCTTACCAGGTGGTGAACCTGATCGATGTGTTCAACTACATCATCAGCGACTACGCCAAAGAACGCACCCGTGAGTACCGCTCGATCAAGGACGAGCGGTACCGCCGACAGTACAAGTCGGACAAGTTCGACTACTGCACCTTCTCCGGCATCTTCACGGTGCGCATCGACAAGGCCATCATCCAGCACTCTGGCTATCTCTGTCTTGACTTCGACCACCTGAAGGATGTGGAGGCCGTGTTTGAGCAGCTGAAGCAGGATCCTTATTTCGAGACGCTGCTGCTGTTTCGCAGTCCCTCGGGCGACGGTTTGAAGTGGGTGATCTCGTTCACGGACTCCTTCTATCGATACGGCAACGACGGGGAGTCGTTCGGGGAATACCAGGTGCGGTTTTTCGCCAGTCTCTACAACTACATCTTCAACCACTACGGCGTGGAGGTTGACCGTCACTGCCGTAACCTCTCCCGCGCCTGTTACCTGCCGCACGATGCGGATGCCTACCTCAATCCCTCGCTGCTATGAAGAAAGCCGTCTTCAATCCCGATGAATGGAATGCCGCCGTGGCTTCGTCGGCCAGGCACACGGATGTTGAAGCTTTGGTGAGTGCCATCGAAGCCTCGGGCATCGACATCACGGCTGCCTATTCCGACTGGTTGGCCATCGGCTTCGCCTTAGTGTCGGAACTGGGCGAGGAAGGGCGGTCGCTCTTCCATCGCCTCAGCCGTTTCTATCCGGGTTATGACGTGGCCGAGGCCGACCGGCAATACACGGTCTGCCTACGTGACGGGAGCCGAGAAATCAGCATCGCCACGCTGTTCCACATCGCCAAGACGCACGGCATTGTTGTCTCCGTTTCCTCACGAAATCGATGTGAGGAAGTTGAGGAAAATGAGGAAAATGAGGAAACGGGGCGGTCAAAATCGGTCAAGACGGACACCTTCTCGCAGACTGTGGGCGGGCAGCTGCCCGATATCCTGAAGCGCATCGTGGCCGATGCCGTGTCGGAGGTAGATGCTGACCTGCTCATCCTCGGCTCGCTCACGGTGTTTTCGGCCTGTCTGCCGAACGTGTACGGCGTGTATGACAGAAGGGAGGTGTTTTCAAACCTCTTCCTCTACGTCACGGCCAGTGCCTCGGCAGGCAAAGGGCGGTTGTCGCTGTGCCGACACTTGGCCGCGCCGCTGCATCGGGAGTTGAGGGAGCAGTACCGAAAGTCGATGGAGCGGTACAAGCAGGAGCAGCTGCAGTATATCATGAACAAGAAGAAGGGCGAGGCTTCCGAGCCTGAGGAGCCGCCGTTTCTGACGCTGTTCATCCCGGCCAACAGCACGGCGACGGTGGTGTATCAGACCCTGTCGCAGAACAACGGCGTGGGGCTGCTTTTTGAGACCGAGGGCGACACGTTGGCCAATGCCTTCAACTCCGACCTTGGGAACTATTCGGACGGCTTCAGGAAGGCGTTTCACCATGAGATGATTTCGTACCTTCGGAAGAAGGACCGCGAGTATGTGGAAATCACGAAGCCGAAGTTTTCGGCCATCCTGTCGGGCACGCCGGAGCAGGTTTTCAACCTGATCCCTTCGTCGGAGAACGGGCTTTTCAGTCGCTTCATCTTCTACGTGATGCCGACGGAAATCGTCTGGCACGACATGTTTGACGCCTCGGAGGGGCCCACTGCCGACGAGCTGTTCAAGGAGATAGGCAGGGACTTCTACCAGTTCCACAAGCTACTGGGTGCGCAGCCTATCCGCTTCACCCTACAGCAGGAGCAGCAGCGGAGGTTCAACGCTTTCTTTTCGAAGGCACAGGCGGAGTATGCCGCGCTGTTCGGCAACGACATCATCGCCTCGGTGCGCCGACTGGGGCTGATCTTCTTCCGAATCACAATGATCCTGACGGTGCTCCGCCAGATGGATGACGGTGCTTTTCCGTTGGCTCTTGATGACGGGAAGGAGGCTTTGCTGGTCTGCACGGACGCTGATTTCGACACGGCCTTGGCGATGGTGAAGGTGCTGCTGCAGCATACGGTGAGGGTGTTTCAGGCCTTGCCGCGCAGGACGGAGCGGCGCTTCAGGCAGGACCGTCGGCAACGCACGGAGAGTTATATGCAGACTTTCCTTGCCGCCTTGCCCGAGGCGTTCAGCCGCTCGGGCTACCTTCAGACGGCTGCCGACATGGGCATCAATGAGAAGACGGCGGAGCGGTACATCGCTGAGCTGTGCAGGTCGGGGATGCTGGAGCATCCGGCCAGTGGGCAGTATGTGAAACCTTCATGACTTTGGAAGTGCCCACGGGAATCAGTTGGGAAGGGCCTCGGCATCGGTGACGATGTCCGGGGCCTTTTTGTTGAGGAGCATGAGCCATTGGCGGGCTTCGTTGAGGATAGGCTCGCGCTCATCGAGGATCTTGGCCACTTCCTGGATGCAGTTTTTCACGGTTTCATCTGAGGGGTCGTTGTCGAGTAGTTCGTCGATGCTGGCCATGCGCCTGTCGATGTCGGCGATTTGTGCTTTGAGCTCTTTGAGGCGCTGTATGATGAGTTTGTCGTCCATGGGTTGTTGGGTTTGGGGCATAAAGAAGGCGCAGACTTCAACGAATCTATAACCGACAGGCTCTGGTAAACCTTCAAAGCATAGAATCGACAAGCCTACGCCTATTGGCGCAGGCTTTATCGTTCGGTTCCCGCTTTTTGAAATTTACCAGATTTCGTCGGTTAGGAAACGCGAGCGTAAAGCCCTAATTATGTCTTATATGGGTACAAAAGTAAGACTTTTCTTTGAATGGGAGTATTTTTGTGATTTTTGAGGGGTGGGAATTTTCCTCACTTTCCTCAAGTTCCTCATTTTCCTCAACATGTTTTCGTGAGGAAAAGGGGTAGGGAAGGTGAGCAATTGTGGATAGATATGATGATGGAAAAAGAGGTTGAGGCGTGTCAACGGGGATTTTTGGAGGGGTGGGATGTCTGGGTTACTCCAGCGCTCATTTTCGGACAAAATATCCACGAATATATATGCTTCGGAAAATCCGTTGACACGCGGTTGACACGGCAGGCCGTTTTTGGGGTATGAAAAAGACCTAACTGATTGGAAATCAATTAGGTCTATTTTTGAATTTCGTGACCCGGCTGGGGCTCGAACCCAGGACCCCAACATTAAAAGTGTTGTGCCCCGGCTGGGGCTCGAACCCAGGACCCCAACATTAAAAGTGTTGTGCTCTACCTGCTGAGCTACCGAGTCAACCGTCCCGCTTTTGCGGAATGCGGGTGCAAAAGTACTGCTTTTTTCGTTATCGGCGGCTTTTTGGGCCAAAAAAATTTCATTCGTCTAGCAAGCCTTTGCCTTGGCGGATGATAACGATTTCATTATCAGTACAATCCACTACGGTACTCTCTTCGTTTTCGCCGGCACCGCCATCGATAACGATGTCGACCAGGTCCTTGTAACGGTCGTGGATCTCCTCTGGGTCGGTGAGGTAGGGGTTGATTTCGTCTTCCTCGTCAGCCAACGAGGTAGTCATGATGGGACTACCAAACTCCCTGACGATGTTGGTGATGATAGGCTGGTCGGGGATGCGGATACCGATGGTTTTCTTCTTGCTCTGGAAGATGCGCGGGATGTTGTTGTTGGCCTCCAAGATGAAGGTGAAAGGCCCAGGCAGGTTGCGCTTCATCATCTTGAAGACATCGTTGTTGATGGGCTTGGTGAACTCGCTCAACATACTGAGGTCGTGGAAGATAAACGAGAAGTTGGCCTTCTCTTTCTTGATGCCTTTGATTTGGCAGATGCGCTCAAAGGTACGCGGATTGTTGATGCAGCCTCCCAAGCCGTACAAGGTGTCGGTAGGGAAGATGATGGTGCCGCCATCGGCCAAGCATTCCAAGATCATCTTGACATAGCGCGGATTGGGATTCGTCGGGTAGAGTTTGAGTATCATGGACTTGAAAAAAATTTCGGCAAAAATAATAAAATGTTGTCGAACAAAGGTGAAAAACTGTATTTTTGCAATCCATCTACGGGATATCTTCCGCAGATGTTTTTGTTTTTATGACCTTAGCTAACACCTTGAATAACTTAAAACTATTACTACTATGGGAGGCTTCTTCGGCACTGTATTAAAGAGTCCCTGCGCTCAGGACCTGTTCTACGGCATCGACTATCACTCGCATCTCGGCACCAAGCGCGCGGGCATGGTGACCCACGACGGCAGCGTGTTCCACCGCTCGATTCACGACATCGAAAACTCTTATTTCCGCACCAAGTTCAGCGATGAGATGGGCGTGAATAAGTTTACCGGTAACAGAGGGATCGGCGTCATCAGCGACACCGACCCGCAACCCATTATCGTCAACTCGCACCTCGGCAAGTTCGCCATCGTCACGGTGGCCAAGATTAACAATATGGACGAGTTGGTCGCACACTGCCTTGAAAACAAGCAGCACTTCGCTGAGTTGAGCATGGGCTTCACCAACCCCACCGAGCTGGTGGCGCTGCTCATTACCCAGGGCGAGGACTTCGTCGATGGCATCCGTAACGTATATAATAAGGTGAAAGGGTCGTGCTCCATGCTCATCCTCACTGAAGACGGCATCATCGCGGCGCGCGACTTCTACGGCCGCACGCCCATCGTCGTCGGCAAGAACGACAACGGATATGTGCTGGCCTCAGAGAGCCATAGCTACATCAACCTCGACTATACGACCTGCTATACCGTGGGTTCGGGCGAGATCGTCAAGGTGACGCTCGACGGCGTTCAGCAGCTGCTGGCACCCAACCCGAAAAAGCAGATTTGTTCCTTCCTTTGGATTTATTATGGCTATCCCGTCTCCGACTACGAAGGCATCAACGTGGAGGAGGCCCGCTACAACGAAGGCCGCGAGATGGGCAAGCACGACTACATCGACATCGACTACGTCTCCGCCATCCCGGATTCGGGCATCGGCATGGCTTTGGGTTACTCCAACATCCGAAAGATCCCGTATATGCGTGGCGTGGTGAAATATACGCCCACCTGGTCGAGGAGCTTCATGCCTGTCAACCAAAGCCAGCGTGAGCATGTGGCTAAGATGAAACTCATCCCCAACCACCAGATGCTCGAGGGCAAGAAGGTGGCTTTCTGCGACGACAGCATCGTGCGTGGCACCCAGTTGCGCGACAACGTGAAGATGCTCTACGACTACGGCGCCAAGGAAGTGCATGTGCGCATCAGCTGTCCGCCGTTGATGTACGGCTGTCCTTTCCTCAACTTCTCGGCATCCAAGACCGTCATGGAGCTCATCACGCGCCGTTGTGTGAAAGAGATGGAAGGCGACGACAACAAGAACATCGAAAAGTATTGCGACTCCAACAGCCAAGAATATGCCAACCTCGTCGAGATGCTCCGCAAGCATGTCGGAGTGGACTCGTTGAAGTTCAATACTTTGGAGAGCGTGGTGACAGCCATCGGCCTGCCGAAATGTGACCTCTGTACGCATTGCTTCGACGGCTCGAGTTACGGCCACGAATAAATTTTTGCGGTTTTTTCTTGCCAATCCAAGAAAAGTCCGTACTTTTGCAACGGGTAAGTCTTATACGACCAGCTCCCTCTGAAATCCCCCAGGACAGGAATGTAGCAAGGGTAGGAGGTCGTAGCGGTGCGATATGAGTAGCTTACCCTTCTTTTTTGCCTATTCTAAAACATAAATAATGAAAAAACTGATGATTTGCATTGGAATGGCTGCCGCCCTTGTGGGCTGCGCACCGAAGCAAGACGAAACCGTCGAGCAACCCCAACCCCAAGAGGAGTTCAAGTACCTGGTGGACGAGTTCGCCGACTTGAGGATCATGCGTTACCAGATCCCGGCATGGGATGAGTTGACGCTGCAACAGAAGAGCTATATCTATTATCTGGGCGAAGCTGCCAAGTGTGGTCGCGACATCCTCTTCGACCAGAACTGCAAGTACAACCTGAAGGTCCGCAAGACCATCGAGGCCGTGCTGAACTCATATCAAGGCGACCGCGAGAGCGAAGACTTCCAGAACTTCGTGGTCTATGCCAAACGTGTATTCTTCAGCAACGGCATCCATCACCACTATGCCGAGGATAAGTTCTTCCCCGAGATCAGTGAGGCTTACTTTGCTGACTTGGTGAAAGGCAGCGACGCCAGCCTTCTGCCGCTTGGCGAGGGCGAGACGGTCGATGACTTCATCACCTCCCTGACGCCGGTGATCTTCGACAAAGAGCTATACAAGATGCGCCGTAGCAGCGAGGACGACATCATCGCCAACTCGGCGGTCAACTTCTACGAAGGCGACATCCGCAAAGCCGATGTGGAAGACTTTTATGGTAAGATGCGCGAGCCCAACGACGCCACGCCGATTTCCTATGGCTTGAACTCCAAGTTGGTGAAGGAAGACGGAAAGATTTATGAAGATGTCTACAAGGCCGACGGCTTGTACGGCGAGGCCATCCAAGCCATCATCGGCTGGCTCCAGAAAGCCAATGAGGTGGCGGAGAACGACAGCCAACGCAACTATACGCAGAAACTCATCGACTATTACACCACAGGCGACCTGAAGACCTGGGACGAATACAACATCGCTTGGGTGCAGGACTCTGTCTCGCACATCGACTTCGTGAACGGCTTCATCGAGGACTACAACGACCCGATGGGCATGAAGGCCACCTGGGAGGCCATCGTCGACTATAAGGATGTTGAAGCTACTGTCCGTTCCAACATCATCAGCGAGAACGCCCAATGGTTTGAGGACAACTCGCCCGTCGACCCGCGCTTCAAGAAAGAGCAGTGCAAAGGCGTTTCGGCCAAGAGCATCATCGTCACCACCCTGGGTGGCGACTGTTTCCCGTCGCCCCCGATCGGTATCAACCTGCCCAACGCAGACTGGATCCGCAAGGAATATGGCTCCAAGTCGGTGACCATCACCAACCTGATGGAAGCCTATGACAAGGCCGCCGACGAATGCCCGAGAAGCGCCCTCAAGGAGTTTGCCTACTCGCAGGAGGAAGTCGACCTCTGCAAGAAATACGGCTCCGACGCTGATGTGGTGCACACCAACCTGCACGAGTGCTTGGGCCATGGCTCCGGTAAGCTGCTGCCTGGCACGCAGCCTGGCGCCTTGAAGGAGTTCAGCTCGACGCTGGAGGAAGCCCGCGCCGACCTCTTTGGATTGTATTATATGGCCGACCCGAAGATGGTGGAACTGGGCGTGATGCCCGACGGCGAGGCTTACAAGTCAGAGTATTGCGCCTATATCCGCAATGGCATGATGTCGCAGCTGGCTCGCGTCGAGCTGGGTAAGGACGTCACCGAGGCTCACATGCAGAACCGTAAACTCATCTCCGAGTGGTGCTACGAACACGGCAAGGACGCCAACGTCATCGAGAAGAAGGTGGAGAACGGCAAGACCTACTTCGTCATCAACGACTTCGAGGCGTTGCGTGGCCTCTTCGGCGAGCTGTTGGCCGAGGTGCAACGCATCAAGAGCGAAGGCGACTATGCCGCTGGCAAGGCCCTCGTGGAAAAATATGCCGTGAAGGTCGACCAAGACCTGCACAAGGAAGTCCTGGAGCGTTACAACGCCCTTGGCTTGAAGCCTTACGGTGGCTTCATCAATCCAGAGATCATCCCCGTCGTCGAGAATGGCGAGGTGGTGGATTACCGTGTCGAGTATCCATCTGACTTCCTGGAGCAACACCTGAAATACGGAAGAGAGTATAGCTTTTTGAAATAAAATAAAACCTCCAACCATGAAGAAAGTCCATTTTATCGCCATCGGCGGCAGTGCCATGCACAACCTCGCCATCGCCTTGCACCGCAAGGGCTATGAAGTGACGGGTTCCGACGACGAGATCTTCGAGCCGAGCAAGTCACGTCTTGCCAAAGAGGGCATCCTGCCTCCCCAGTGGGGCTGGTATCCCGAGAAGCTCGACAAGACCTACGACGCCGTCATCCTCGGCATGCACGCCCGCATCGACAACCCCGAGCTGGTGCGCGCACAGGAGCTGGGCTTGAAGGTGTATTCCTATCCCGAATACCTTTACGAGCAGAGCAAGGACAAGACTCGCATCGTCATCGGCGGTAGCCATGGCAAGACTACCATCACCTCGATGATCCTGCATGTGCTGCAACGCGTCGGCATCGAGACTGACTTCATGGTTGGGGCACAACTTGAGGGCTTCGACGTGATGGTGCGCCTCAGCGAGACGGCCAAGTACATGGTCATGGAAGGCGACGAATACCTCACTTCGCCCATCGACCGCGTGCCCAAGTTCCACCACTATCATCCCCATGTCGCCGTCATCAGCGGCATCGGCTGGGACCATGTCAACGTGTTCCCGACCTTCGACAACTACTTGGAGCAGTTCCGTATCTTTGTCCGTACCATCGAACCTGGTGGCTGCCTCGTCTACGACCAGACCGATGTGGAGGCTGAGAAGATCGCCCAAGGTGCACAATGCCGTACCTTCGGCTATGGCGTGCATCCCTTCGAGAGCGATGGACTGAAGACTACCTTGCTCTTGCCCGACGGCAACAGGAGGGAAGTGGGCGTGTTTGGTAGCCACAACATGAAGAACATCAACGCTGCGAAGTTGGTGTGTCAACAGCTGGGCGTCACCGACGAGCAGTTCTATGAAGCCATCGCCTCGTTCAAAGGTGCTGCTCGACGTTTGGAGCTGCTGTTTGACAACGGCGACAACTTCGTCTTCCGCGACTTCGCCCATGCGCCTTCCAAGGTCAACGCCAGCGTGAAGGCTCTGCGCGAGCAGTTTCCCGAGAAGCATCTGTTGGCTGTTTTCGAGCTGCATACCTACAGCAGCCTCAGCGAGGTCTTCATCGACCATTATCGCGACGCCTTGAAACTCGCCGACACGGCTATCGTCTTCTATGACCCCCATGCCGTGGCCATTAAGAAACTGGAGCTGATGCGCGATGAGCGCATCGTCGAGGGCTTTGGCCGCAACGACTTGAAGGTGGTTCATAACAAGGCAGAACTCGTCGAGCTATTACAAAAAGGCCAACGACACAATGTCATTGGCGCTTTCATGAGTTCTGGCGACTTCAACGGCCTCACGACCGACGACTTGAAGGCACTGTACGCTTAAAACTGGAATGTCTTAGGGTCGATTGGCACGTCATACTTCACATTCGAGATGACGTAGCTGTCTTGGTTGCCGCTGTAGTCGTACAATACGATTTCTTTCAGCAGTAACGTGTCGGTGTAGTATTTGAAGACTACCTTTTTATATCCGATTCCGATAATTTTTTTCTTTATGATGTTGGCCGTGATGACATGGAATTCACCTTCGGTCTTCGTCGTCAGGCTGTAGCCGGTTTCATTGGCCAGGTCCTGTATGCGTCCTTGGAATCCATAAAGGAAGATATGGGCAAGCGATTGCATCATGCCGCCGTCCCTCATTTTGAAGGTGCCATGGAATAGTCCCAGGTCCATCTTAATCTTTTTCGCGTTGACGGTCATGAATTTGCCGTTGGTGAACAAGGCGGAAAACTCGTCGGGTTTGACGAAATACAGGGTCCCGTATTGTGTTTCGGTCTTCTTGGGCCTGACCATGGTATTATTCAAATCGGATTCGAACGACTTGACTTTGCCGTTGGTGGTCTTGATCTGGCTAAGCAGGACGAGATCCTGCGCTTGCAGTTGAAAGGCAAATAATAAGATAGATAGTAGCGTAAGTAGTTTTTTCATAGGGTGATATATAAAACGGGAAAACAGTACAGCAATAATCGTGCACTATTTTCCCGATTTCAGAAATTATTTGTCCAGACTCATCAAAAACTCTTCGTTGTTGATGGTCTTGGCCACGCGGTCTTTCAGGAACTCCATGGCCTCAAGCGGCGTCATGTCGGCGAAGTGGTTGCGCAAGGCCCACACACGGGCGAGGGTGCGCTCGTCGACCAGGAGGTCGTCGCGGCGCGTACCCGAAGCCACGATGTCGATGGCGGGGAAGATGCGCTTGTTCGACAGACGACGGTCGAGCTGCAGTTCCATGTTACCCGTGCCCTTGAACTCTTCAAAGATAACCTCGTCCATCTTGGAGCCCGTGTCGATGAGGGCGGTGGCCAGGATGGTCAGCGAGCCGCCGTTTTCGATCTTACGGGCGGCACCGAAGAAACGCTTTGGCTTTTGCAGGGCGTTGGCTTCCACGCCACCGGTGAGCACCTTGCCCGAGGCGGGCGAGACGGTGTTGTAGGCGCGTGCCAGACGTGTGATGGAGTCGAGCAGGATGACCACGTCGTGACCGCATTCAGTGAGACGCTTGGCCTTCTCGAGGACGATGTTGGCGATCTGCACGTGCTTCGAGGCCGGCTCATCGAAGGTGGAGGCGATGACCTCGGCATTCACGCTACGTTGCATGTCGGTGACTTCCTCGGGACGCTCGTCGATGAGCAGGATGATGAGGTACACCTCGGGGTGGTTGGCGGCGATGGCGTTGGCCACCTCTTTCAACAGGACGGTCTTACCGGTCTTGGGCTGAGCCACGATCAAGCCACGCTGGCCCTTGCCGATGGGGGCGAAGAGGTCCATGATGCGGGTCGAGATGGTGCAGCCTTTGTGCCCCGTGATATTGAACTTCTCGTTCGGGAACAGAGGCGTGAGGTAGTCGAAGGGGATGCGGTCGCGCACCTCTTCGGGCTTGCGTCCGTTGATGAGGTCGGTCTTGATGAGTGGGAAGAACTTCTCGCCAGCCTTGGGCGGACGGATGACGCCTTTGATGGTGTCGCCGGTCTTCAGGCCCAACAGCTTGATTTGCGACTGCGAAACATAGATGTCGTCAGGCGAAGGCAGGTAGTTGTAGTCAGACGAACGCAGGAAACCGAAGCCTTCGGGCATGATCTCGAGCACGCCTTCGGCCTCTACGGAGCTGTCGAACTGGCTCAGCAGGTCGTCGCGGCGCGGATGCTGCTCATAGCGCTCCTTCTCTTGACGTGGCTCCTGTTTGGGTTGGGGGATGGTCTCCTCCTGCTTTTCTGCAGTCTTTTCCTCTTTCGTGGTAGACATGTCTTGCATGGAAGCATTTTCCGTGGCTTTGTTGCGGGTGCGTTTGCGTTTCTGCTTGGGGCTGTCCTTCATTTCGAGAGAGGGAAGCGGCTCGGCAGTGGCTTCTTCGGCATCGGCTTTGGGTGCCGTCACAGGCTCTTCTGCCTTCTGCGGTTCAGGGGTGATGGAGAGCTGCACACCGTTGTTTTTCTGCCATTCACTGACGGCGGCTTCGGCTTCCTTGCTGATGCGCGGACGACGGCCACGTTTGGCTTGAGGCGCTTCGGCGACTTCTTTTATGTTTTCTTTAATTTCTTTTATATCCTCTTTCACGGGCTCTTTTTGTAGCTCTACGGGCTTTTCGGCAGCGGCTGCTTCCTTAGGCTCGGCCTTTTCGGCTTTGGCGTTCTTTTGTTTCTGTTTTTTAGGTTTGGCGGATTTCTTGATGTCGGGATGGTCCACCTGATGGTCGAGGATTTCGTAAGTGAGTTGGAATCTGTCCATTTTCTCATCATCTATGCCCATCTCAGTGGCAATGATTTTGAGGTCTTCCATCGACTTCTCATTAAGTTCAAAAATGTTGTACATAAAATATGAATTGAAATAATTCCGAAATGGAATGATGGTGATACAATAAATTAGGGGAACACTTTGCTGCGGTCAATCCTGGGATTGGTCCGTAAAAGTGCTGCAAAGGTAATGCTTTTTTTGGGAATGACAATTTTTTGTCGAAAAAAATCGTATTTTTGCCGCAATTTAAAACGAATGATCATGTCACAAAGATTGCAATCAATTTTCTTTTTCTTGTCGGCACTGCTGTTTGCGTTGCTGTTTTTCCTGCCTTTGGCGGAGTATTTCGGAGAGTTGAACATCCTGCGCTTCAGCGTGTATGGCGTTGAGTCTATGATGCCTAATGGCGAGGTGCCGTTCAAGACGGCGTTCAGCCTGCCGGTGCTCATCCTGACGATTACGGTGATTCTGCTCAGTGGCTACCTGGCCATGGGCCTCTTCCGTGCTGTGAAGCTGCCGCAGTTCGTCAAGTTGTATAAGCTGTCCCGCGTCAACATCATCGTCATCGTGGCTTGGATTGCCGTGGTGTTTGCCTATTACATCCGTGTCATCGGCAAGCCCATCGGAGCTGACCCTGTCTTTAAGGTGGGCGCTTTCCTGCCATTGGCAGCCCTGTTGCTGTCGGTGGCCGCCGCCATGGGACTGAAGAAGGACATCAAGAAGGTGCGTTCCACCGACCGCATCCGTTGATAGGGAAGAGAAACGATGAAAACAAAAGCCGACCTCGTTGAGGCCGGCTTTTTGTTTTTAGAAGAGCTTGTTTCGGTCGAGTTCGAAGATCTCCAAATCTTTGAAGGTCTTGCCGTCGATGACCATCCTGACGAAAGTCACTTTGTTGTGGAACCCGCTGTTGCCCGCCGCTCCAGGGTTGATGTGGAGCAGGTTGAGCTGCTTGTCGTACATCACCTTTAAGATATGGGAGTGGCCGCAGATGTAAAGGTCGGGCTTCTTCTCCTGCAAGATATACTTCACCTCTGACATGTAATGCCCAGGATAGCCGCCGATGTGGGTCATGTAGACATCAACGTCCTCGATATGGAAGAACAAATCCTCAGGGTATTGCATCCTCACGACATGGTCGTCGATGTTGCCGTGGACGGCGCGCAAGGGCTTGAACTCGGCCAAGGCATCGGCGGTTTCGATGTTGCCGATGTCGCCGGCATGCCACAGCTCGTCGACGTCCTTGAAGAAGTCGAAGAGCTGCGGGATGAGGGTGCAATGTGTATCAGATAGGATGCCGATGCGTTTCATTTTTTATTTCAAGTTCACCATAAAGCCAATGGCCAGTACTTCCTTGAACTGGACCTTCGAGCCTTTTTCGACGTCTGGGAAGGGAATGTCGTAGTCATAGATGAGGTGGGTCGAGAGATTGGCGTTGAGCCAGTCGTTCACCTTCAGCACGAGCATGTTTTGCCAGTCCACATCGATGTATTGGGGATTTTTCAGGTAGTTGGAGAAAAGTTCAAGTTTCGTGTTGAACTCAATGTTCTTCGCGATGGGGTACTGGAACTTGGCCACGGCACGGGCACCGAATTCATAGCGGACCTTGTCGTTGAACGTGTGGATGTTTTCGTCATTCGCATCAAGCGAGTTGCCGAGATAGCGATTGATGAGAGTGGTGTCGTTGACGATGGTCCAGCGGCTTGTGACGGGTGAGAAGTATAACGAGAAATACTTGTTGGGTACCCATTCGAGACCGACGCCCAAGTTGATGTAGCCTGGGGCCAGGAACTTGGAGATGTAATGCGTGGAGTCGGTGGCATAGTCGTAGCCTTTGGCAAACTGCGAACGGAAAGCCAATTCGGCGCTTAGGTTGAGTTGTTTGGTCATTCTGTAGCCTGCCAGAGAGGTGAATTCAATCTTGTCTTCCATCTTGACGGGCTTCTTCTTGAAGTCGAAGATGCTGTAACCCAAGGCTGTGTTCAGCGTGTTGTCCCACTTGAATTTGTTCTTCAGGTAGTGGATCTCATAGTTGAAAATGGCTTGTCCGCTGAGGGAGTTTTGTCCCCCTGCAACCCAGTTGGTGTAGGAACTCTGTCCTAAGTTGATGCCGATGTTGCCTTTGTGTGTCCAGCCTTGAGGCTGCTCGTCTTGTGCAATCGCTGCGATGCTCAGCATAATTGCCACAGCAATAAGTAAAACTTTTTTCATAGGGATATGTTTTAAATGTTGTTAATACTCTAAACTAATACTTGTTTCCGTCTTGGAAATGTCTATTTCCGATGTTAAACGTAATGTCTTGCATGTTGTGACTACGCACGTATTTCCCGTTCTTTTCGGCAGGAATCCATACCGTCTCCTGGATGAGTCGGATGGCTTCGTTGTCGCAGCCGCCGCCTACCGAGTTGACGATGACGATGTTCGACACGTTGCCGTTGGTCTCCACCGCGAAACTCAGCCTCACCGTGCCTTGTATCTCGCGTTCCTTTGCCGCCTCGGGGAATTTCAAGTTATGGGCGATATATTTGGCCATGTTACTGCCGTCGGCGAAATAGGGTTTGGCCACCTCGTTGAGTTGTTTGTACTCGTAGATTTTATAAGAGGTGTCGGCTTCCAAGGTCAGGGGGAGGGCTATGCGTTCGTGGCGTTTCCAATAACGTTTGTAGCTCTTGGCGTTGAAGTCGACCTCGTATTCATAGTCGTATTCAACGGGTATGCCGATGTTTAAGGCGGGCTTCCATAAGATGGTCTTCACAAGGTGCATTGCCATAGGCACGGCAGCCTCGCTGAAACTCGATTTCACCGTGTATTGGCTGGCGTTGCCTTGCTCGTCGAGGTGAAAGGCGATGACGACGGCGCCGCTGTTGCCTTGGTTAAGGTCGGCTTCGGGATAGACAAGGTTTTGCGTGATGTATTCCTTGGTTAGGGGATAGCCTGCAACGGGCTCAGGCAGAGTGATTTGTGCCGTCAGATGCAGTCCCATGAAGAGGGCTGCGAGCACGAGGATAGTTTTTGAAGTTTTCATGACGTTCTTTTTTTGAATTGTTTTGGTAATGCAAAAGTAAATATTTTGTTGAAATGTTGAATTGTTTATTCGTTTAATTGTTGGAAACACTTTGAAACAATTCAACAATTCAACCATCAACGATTCAACATTATTCCTATTTTTGCACAAATTTTAAATCATGGAAGACAACTACAAGAATAATATGGTGTTCGGCATCCACCCCGTGCTGGAGCTGATCCGCTCGCAAAAGGAGATAGAAAAGGTTTACATCCAAGGCGGTGTGCGTGCGCCCGAGATTGCGGAGATTGCCAACACCTGCCGCGCCAACGGCGTCCCAGTGCAGTTTGTGCCCATCGAGAAGATGAACCGCCTGACGCGTAAGAACCACCAAGGCGTGGTGGCCTTCATCTGCCCGATAGAATACCAACCTTTGGAGAAGGTGGTCCAGATGGTCTTCGAGGAGGGCCGCGACCCCTTCGTCCTCATGCTCGACCGCGTGACCGACGTGCGCAACTTCGGCGCCATCGCCCGCACGGCCTACGCCGCCGGCGTGGATGCCATCGTCATCCCCAACCATGGCTCGGCCTCCATCAACGGCGACGCGATGAAGACCTCGGCAGGGGCCTTGTCGTTAATCAACGTGTGCCGTGTGGAGAACATGAAAGACGCCATCGACTTCCTGAAGGCCAGCGGCTTGCGTGTGGTGGGCTTCACCGAGAAGGCCAAGGAGAGCCTCTGGAAATCCGACCTCACGGGTCCGCTTTGCGTGATGATGGGCTCCGAGGAAGACGGCATCAGCCCCGCCTACATGAAACGCCTCGACGAGCACCTGATGATCCCCATGCCCGGCGACATCGATTCCTTGAATGTCTCGGTCGCCACGGGCGTGGTGTGTTTTGAGGTGGTGAGGCAACGCTTTAAATGAAAAAAGGAGGCAATCGCCTCCTTTTTTCATTTTTGTCATTTATTTCAGGTATTTATCCAACCAGTTATAGAACCTGCGTTGCCACAAAATGCCGTTTTGCGGTTTCAGCACCCAGTGGTTCTCGTCGGGGAAATACAGGAATTCGGCGTCGATGCCGCGTAGGATGGCGGCGTTGTAGGCCTGCATGCCCTGCGTGAAGCAGATGCGGTAGTCCAAGCCGCCATGGATGACGAGGATGGGCGCGGTCCATTTGTCGACGAAGAGGTGGGGCGAGTTGGCGTAGGTCTTGCGCACGGTGGCGTCGTTCCACTGCCAGTAGGGGCCGCCGAGGTCCCAGTTGACGAACCACATCTCCTCGGTCTCGAGGTATTGTGCCTCAAGGTTGAACATGCCGTCGTGGGCGATGAGGGCCTTGAAGCGTCCTTCGTGGTGACCCGCCAGCCAGTACACGCTGAAGCCGCCGAAGCTGGCGCCCACGGCACCGAGGCGGTTCTCGTCGATGTAAGGCTCCTTGGCCAGCTCGTCGATGGCGCTGAGGTAGTCCTTCATGCACTGCCCACCGTAGTCGCCGCTGATTTCCTCAAGCCATTCCTGACCGAAGCCAGGCAAGCCGCGACGGTTGGGGGCGACGATGATGTAGTCGTTGGCGGCCATCATCTGGAAGTTCCAACGGTAGCTCCAGAACTGGCTCACCGTGCTCTGCGGTCCGCCTTCGCAGTAGAGCAGGGCAGGGTATTGCTTGCTCTCGTCGAAGTGAGGCGGGTAGATGACCCAAACGAGCATGTCTTTGCCGTCGGTGGTCTTCACCCAGCGTTCCTTGACCTCGCCCATGGTGAGTTGCGCGAAGATGTTGTCGTTGATGTGCGTGATTTGCGTGGCTTCGCCCGTGGTGGGGCTGACGGCAAACAGCTCCGTCGGGTGGCTCATCGACTGGCGGCCGGCGATAAGATTGTCGCCGTTGAACTGTACGGAGATATAGTTGTGCTTGCCCGTCGTCAACTTTTTGATGTCGCCGTTCTCGAGGTTGAGGGCGTAAATCTGGTCGGTGGCATAGGCGTCGCTGAGGAAATAGAGCATCTTGCTGTCGTTGGCCCAGCTGAAACCTGTGCAGCATTGGTCGAACTTGGCGGAGTAGTCGGTCTTTTGTCCGGTGAGGAGGTCCATCACGAAGAGGCGTTGCTTGTCGCTCTCATAGCCGTCGCGTTCCATGCTCTCCCAAGCCATGTAGCGGCCGTCGGGCGAGATGACGGGGTTGAGGTCGTAGCCCATCATGCCTTCGGTGAGGTTCTTGCATTCGCCGCTCTGGATGATGTATTGGTAGATGTCGGTGTTGGTGGAGAGGGCGTAGTCCTTGCCGACTTTCTTGCGGCAGCAGTAGACGAAGCTCTGTCCGTCGGGCAGCCACTGCACCTGCTCCATGCCGCCGAAGGGACGCACGGGGGCTTCCCATTGCTCACCCTTCATGGCGTCGAAGGCGTTCTCGATCTTGCCGTTGCTGAAGCTACCCACGAAGATATGGCCGTAGGTGTCGACCCAATGGTCCCAGTGGCGGTACATCAGGTCGTTGTTGATGCGGCCCGAGGATTTGTCAAGGTCGGGATAGATGTCGGCCACGGTCTCTTTCAGCTTCACTTCCTTGGTGAAGAGCACCTGGGCGCAATCGGGTGAATAGAGGAAGCCGTTGATGTCGTCGGCCTCGTTGGAGACGCATTGGCGCCCTGTGCCGTCGGGGTTGATTTCCCAGAGTTGCATCACACCGTCGTCGTTAGGGGCGAGGAAGCCGATCTTCTTGCCGTCGGGGCGCCATTGCGGGCTGTATTCGCTCACGTTGGCATCCGACAGCACGCGGTTGTTCGAGCCGTCGGCGTTCATAATATACAAGGTGGAGCCGCTGCGGTTTTCGGGCACGCTGTAGTAGGTCACGTTATAGACGATTTGCGAGTGGTCGGGCGAGAGGCTGTACTCCCCGATGCGCCCCATGGCCCACAGCACCTCGGGCGTCATGATGTCCGAAGTCAGGGTGAGTTCTTGCGGCCCGATTTTGTCTTTGCCTTTAGGCTCAGTCTCAGGCTTTTGTGTGTTGCACGATACGATTGAACAGGTAATCATGGCTAACAGGAAAAGTTTGGTTTTTCTCATATTATTACGGTTTAGAAATTTGCGGTAAAGATAGTGAATAATGTGGCCGTCCTTCGAAAAAAAAATCAAAAAGTTCGGATTTTATATTTGGTTAAGCTCAAAAACGTGTGTTTTTGTGTCAAATTAAAACTCAAAAACGTGAATATTCAGATGTTTGTAAATCTCAAAAACGTGAAATTGAATATTTGAAACGAAAGATTTATAATAAGTTGCGTGATTGGAAATAAATGAGCAATGGAACGAGTGCCATGATGGTGGATGGTGCCCGACGTATCGGAAGGATTTTTGAAGTGAATGACTAATCGAGCAAACACAAAGTATTTCTGATGTTTTGTTTCAAAGTTTGGATAGATGTGTTATTTTTGTGGCATAAACAAACAGAATAATCTCAAAATCTAACCAATATGAAAAAAGTAATGAAGGCAGTAGCAGCCTTAATGCTAATGACAGCGGTGGTTTTCGCCGCAGGATGTAAGAAAGAAGGTTATGGTGTTTTGAACGGCCATGAGTATGTTGACCTCGGCTTGCCGAGTGGTTTGCGGTGGGCGACTTGCAATGTGGGTGCCGACTTGTCCGAAGGCCTAGGCTACTACATCGCATGGGGCGAGACACAACCCAAGGAGAATTATGGTTGGGGCTCCTACCAGTTGGGAATTGATTATAACAAATTGACCAAATACTGTGGCAAGCCTGAATACGGGTACAATGGTTTTTCCGACGACCTGACCACTTTGGTGCCTGAAGACGATGTGGCTGCGGCCAACTGGGGCATAGGCTGGCGTATTCCTACCCAGGAAGAATGGCAGGAACTTATCGACCACACGACGCATGCATGGATAAGACAGAACGGCGTGGACGGAATAATGTTCACTGCGAGCAATGGCAATAGTATCTTTTTGCCTGCCGGTGGCTATTTCCATTATGGTGATGTCTTGTTTAGGGGCAGGTACGGCGCATATTGGTCAAGTTCACTCGATTCAGATGAACCGTATTATGGGAAATTATGCGAATTTGAATCCAACTATGCCCGAACCTCAAAATATGGACGGCTTTATGGTATGTTAGTCCGGGCAGTGTGTTCCGCTAATTGATTCACCCCGTAGAATATACCAACATAATCCTCAAAGCCACTCTCTGAGACTCCTTTGTCCCGTACCTATGGAAGGAGTGGGAGGGTGGCTTTTTTCACTTTTTTTCATAATTCCTTTGCCATTTCCCTGAAATCCACTACCTTTGCACCTTCATATCATTACCTTGGAATTGAATTTTGAATTTTAAATCTTTGAATTTTAAATCATTAAATCTGAAATACTATGTTAAGTCAAGATGTAAAGATTGGAAGCGCCGTCCGTCTGGATGGAAAGATTTATTTCTGCATTGACTT
>CACYHX010000045.1 GCA_902774365.1 uncultured Bacteroidia bacterium
GCTGATGACTTCGTATTCGCTCATGCCCTCGCCGATGTTGAGGTCTTTCGGCAGACGGATCTCGGGAGCGATGATTTCGTCGACAAGTTGTTCTTGCGATTTCACGCCGATGACCTTGAGCATCTTTTCAGCATCCGATGCGGTGGGGCCGTTGTGGCGTTTGATGAAGTTGTTTCTGATCATTGTTGAAATGTTTATTGTTGAAATGTTTAATTGTTGTATTTCTTTTTTTTGCTATCAGCTATCAGCCTTCAGCGGTCAGCATTGTGCTGATAGCTGACGGCTCATTCTATCTCATGTAGTTTGCTCTTCAAGTCGTTGACGGTGTTGATGGTCCCCAACTCAGAGGCCGGAATCTTCTGCAGTTTGGATGTCCATTCTTTGAAAGCGGTGGAGTTCTTCAAGATGGTGAAACGCAGGTAGTCGTATTCTTCGCCTTCCACCTTGCCTTTGTTGTCCTTAAATAAGGTATCATAAGCGTCCATCAAGATGGTGCGCTGATGGATCAAGGTCCAGAACGCTTGCTTGAACAGCTCGTTCGGGTCATCGGCGACGGGTTGTGTGGTCTCTTCTTGTGGTTTGACCTCCTCAACGACGGTCTCGGCAAGCTGCTCTTCCGAAACGCTTGTCGTCTCTACGGTCTCCGTTTCGGTGGTGTCGACGACGACAGGGGCAGGCTCGTTGGTCTCCACGTCGGCAGCGGGTTGCTCGACCTGACGGTTCGGCTTCGGGCTGGGGTCCTTAAACACGCCTGCGGCCAAGATGGCAATGATGGCGATGACTGCGATGATGGCAAAAGCCAAGATGAACTTCCACATCTGCGACATCATCTTTTGGTTGAACGTCTCTTTCTCGTATATCGCGATGAGTTTGCCGTCGTAAATCTGGTTGCTGGCATCGGGGTCGAACCTGAAGCCTTTGAAGATATAGCCTTTCGGCGGGATGATATAATCTTTCACGTCGTGCCCGTCCTCATAGATAGAGTAAGGGCAGCCGTCCATTTTCTTGCCTTTGCCAGGGTCGATGCTGAAGCGTCTTTCTTTAAAATCCGCCATTTCCTGCTCGTTTTCTGGGATTAGTTCAACGTTTTGTTCATCGTGATGTAGTCAGGATAGGCCAACTGCTGTCCGTTGATGTTGATGTAAGGCTTCACCTTTAGCCCCACGTTGACGGGCTGGCTGCTGGCACCGGCCAACTTGAACGCCAGGTTGACGATGGCATCGGCCGACTCACCGCTGAAGAGCTGGAATAGGTCGGTGGAGATGGGGATCGAAACCATATTGCTTGAGTTGGCTGGCACGTTGATGGCGTTGTTCATCGAGGTGCTGATGACCTGCTTGCCGTTCAGAGTCAGGATATAGTCCATCTTGGTCATGGCGGCGGCGATGCTGTTGGGGTTGGTGACGTCCACATTCACGTTGAAAGTCACGGGCAGTTTCTTTTGCATGATGGAGTTGGCCAGGTTAAGCAGTTGGGCCGCGTTGAGGTCGGTTTTCGACATGCCTCTGCTCAGGTTGACGCCGAGCATCTGGATCTGGTTCACGCTGTTGAAATTGAAGGAACAGTTGGCGAAGTTGGCCATCTGGGCCACTTGGTTCAGCACATCGCATGAAGCCAATCCCATCATGACGAGTAGGATTATCAGAGTTTTCTTAATTATAGACATATTCTTAAATTTTTGAATTTCAACAAAATATAATGCTAAAGAGGATAGAGGAATAACCTCTTTGGTGCTCGTTTCTACAAACTGCAATAATACAAAAAAAGTCGGACATCTAGCCCGACTAATTTAATTTTTTTTGAAGGCATAGATACACTCGCCTTTCTGCCTATGTCATTACGAGGTTTCAGCCGAGAGAATCTATAGGCAGAAAGGCTCGGTATGACATGCCTTTAAATCGTTCCTCGCTCGGAATGACATTGGTGACTATGATGATAAAGCCATGTCATACCGACCGACGAAGGAGGGAGCGTATCTATGGCTTTATCATCACTCCTCGCCACGACGTGAGGCGCGTTTGCGTTCCAGCTCGTCGAGGATGATCTTGCGCAGACGCAGGCTCTTGGGCGTGACCTCAAGATACTCGTCGTCGCGGATATACTCCATGTATTCCTCCAATGAGAAACGAACAGGCGGGATGAGGCGGATGGCTTCGTCGCTGCCCGAGGCGCGCACGTTGGTGAGATGCTTGGTCTTGCAGACGTTGATGACGATGTCGTTCGAACGCGTGTTCTCGCCGATGACCTCGCCGGCATAGACATCCTCGTTCGGGTTGACGAAGAAGGTGCCACGGTCCTGCAACTTCCAGATAGCGTAGGGGATGGCTTGGCCCGTCTCCATCGAAATCAAGGCACCGGTGTTGCGGGTCGGCATCTCGCCCTTCCAAGGCTCATAGTCCTTGAAGCGGTGCGAGACGATGGCCTCACCCTCGGTGACGGTCAGCAGCGTGTTTCTCAAGCCGATGAGACCGCGCGACGGGATGTCGAAGTCAAGGCACATGCGGTCGCCCTTGGGCTCCATCTGGGTCATCTCACCCTTGCGGGCGCTGACCTGCTCGATGACACGGCCTGCGAAGTCCTCAGGGACGAGGACGGTCAAGGCCTCGATAGGCTCGCACTTCACGTCGTCGATGTATTTGATGATGACCTTGGGCTGACCAAGTTGGAACTCATAGCCCTCGCGGCGCATGGTCTCGACAAGGATGCTGAGGTGCAGTATGCCGCGGCCGTAAACCATCAATGAATCAGGTGATTCGGTGTCTTCCACCTTTAGGGCGAGGTTCTTTTCGGTCTCCTTGTAGAGGCGTTCACGCAGGTGGCGCGAGGTGACGTATTTGCCTTCCTTGCCGAAGAACGGTGAGTTGTTGATAGTGAACAACATACTCATCGTCGGCTCGTCCACGTGGATAGGCGGCAGCGGCTCGGGGTTCTCGTAGTCGGCCACGGTGTCGCCAATCTCGAAGTCGTCGATACCCATCAGCGCGATGATGTCGCCAGCCTCGACGGGTTTCTTGGTGCGTTCCTTGCCCAGACCTTCAAAGGTGTAGAGCTCCTTGATGGTCGACTTGGTCACGGAGCCGTCGCGTTTCACTAACGAGACGTTCTGTCCGGCCTGCAGGGTGCCACGTTTCAGACGACCCACGGCGATACGGCCCACATAGGAGCTGTAGTCCAACGAGGTGATGAGCATCTGAGGCGTGCCTTCCTCGAACTTCGCGGGCGGGATGGTGTCAATGATGACGTCCAAGAGGTAGGAGACGTTGTCGGTGACATTCTCCCAGTGGTCCGACATCCAGCCTTGTTTGGATGAACCGTAGACGGTGGGGAAGTCCAATTGGTCTTCGGTGGCGCCGAGGTTGAACATCAGGTCGAAGACGGCCTCTTGCACCTCGTCGGGACGGCAGTTGGGTTTATCCACCTTGTTGATGACCACGATGGGCTTCAGGCCCAGTTCGATGGCCTTCTGCAGCACGAAACGGGTCTGCGGCATGGGGCCTTCGAAGGCGTCGACCAGCAGCAGCACGCCGTCGGCCATGTTGAGCACGCGCTCCACCTCGCCGCCAAAGTCGGCGTGGCCAGGAGTGTCGATGATATTGATTTTCACATCTTTATAACGAACGGACACATTCTTCGAAAGGATGGTGATGCCGCGTTCGCGTTCGAGGTCGTTGTTGTCGAGAATGAGTTGGCCAGGGGCTTCGTCCGATTCCTTGAAGAGTTGGGATTGGTAAAGGATGCGGTCCACGAGGGTGGTCTTGCCGTGGTCAACGTGAGCGATAATCGCTATATTTCTGATATTCTGCATTTTAGTAAAAATTGCTGCAATAATTTAAGGTGCAAAAATACAAAAAAGCAGAAAAAGAGGGACTATTTCATCCAGAAAAACTCATCTTTCGCCACAATCGGTTTAAAATACTCATCAATAACCCCTTGCTCGACCAACTCTTTCGGTGTCCCTTGGCGCAAAGGCTGCTGCGGGGCGACGACCCACATCACGTCGGCGTGGCGGAGCAAAAGGTCGAGGTCGTGGCTGCTGAAGAGGATGGTCTTGTGTTTCTCTCGCGAGAGCTTGTGCATGATGTTCACCAACTCGATCTTGCTCGGATAGTCCAAAAAGGCGGCAGGCTCGTCCATAAAGATAAGGGGCGTGTCCTGCACCAATGCCTTGGCTATCATTACTTTCTGTTGCTCTCCGTCGCTCAACGAGACGAAGTTGCGGTTGACCAAATGGCTGATGCCGACGGTTTCGAGGCTGTCGTAAATGATTTGCTCGTCTTCAGCCTTTAGTTTGGCTAAAAGACCGAGATGGGGATAGCGACCGGCGGCCACGATGTCGAAAACCTTCAAAAACAGGTCATCGGGCTTCTCGGTCAGCACGAGACTGAACAATGAGCTGCGTTCGGTGGGGGAGTAGTCGCGCAAGTCCTTGCCGAACAGCTTGACCTCGCCGCATACGGGTTTCAGGCTGGCCGACAGCGTCTTGAACAGCGTCGTCTTGCCCGAGCCGTTGGGACCCGCCAAGGCCACGATGTCGCCTTCGTTGAGGCTCACGTCGATGGCGGGCATCAAGGCTTGACCTTTGTAGCCGATAAGCAGGTTCGATGTTTTTAAGACCTCTTGCATTTTTGCTTATTTTGGGATTGTCTTTCAGACAAGAAATCGTTCAAAAATCTATTATTCAAAATCTTATAAAATCTTATTTTAGGTTTGACTCTCAACATTATTTGATTTTTGATTGATTTTCAATTCATTTTTGACAGATTTCTTGCGAAGCAATCCATAAAGAAACATTTAATGTGTTTGACTAAACCGTTGACGGTGGAAGATCACCCACAGCACGATGGGCGCGCCAATCAGTGCCGTGACCGAGTTGATGGGCAGGTTGCCTTCGAAGGAGGGCAGACGTGCGATGAGGTTACAGAACAAGGCCAAATCCATGCCGAGGAAGGCCGTGGCTGGGATGAGCAGTTTGTGGTCGCTGCTGCGGAAGAGGAAACGCGCGATGTGCGGCACAGCCAAGCCCAGAAAGGCGATGGGACCGCAGAATGCCGTGATGAGAGCGGTGAGGAAACCCGAAGCCAAGATGATGAGCATGCTGCTGCGACGGATGTTGACGCCGAGGTTTTCAGCATAACGCTCGCCCAACAGCAAGAGGTTCAAGGTCTTGAAGAGCAGGAATGAGCCGATGCTGCCAACCGCCACCGCGATGGCGAAGAAGGGCAGTTGTGCCTTGCTCACGTTGGAGAAGCTACCCATGCCCCAGATGACGAAGGAGTGCAGCCCTTCTTTTTGGCTGAAGAACTTCAGGATGTCGGTGACCGAGCCTGCGATGTAAGCGATCATGATACCCACCAACACCAGGCTGACCATGCTTTTCAGTCGGGAACTCAAAGCAAGGATAAGCAATAATACTGCAAAGGCACCCAAAAACGCCGCAATGGTGACGCCGAAGGTCGACCACAGCGACAGCGTGCTGACAGCGATGCCGCCGAAGCTGCCTGCTACCAACACCACCAAGGCCACGCCTAGACTCGCTCCGCTGCTGATACCCAGCAGGGAAGGGTCGGCGAGGGGATTGCGGAACAGGGTCTGCATCAAGAGACCCGACACGGAGAGTCCGATGCCCGCCAGCAGCGCCGTGATGGCTTGTGGCAGACGGTAATCCAAGATGATGGCGCGGTAGGTGGAGCCTTCGCCACCGAAAATAGCGTTTTTGAACTCTTCAAAAGGAATCGACACCGATCCAAGCATCAGGTTGAGGACAAACAATACCAAGCCTATAGCCATTATCGCTATGGAAATCAGCGCGATGGATGGGGACTTGCGGCGGAGGTTGTTTTCGGTGTCAGAAACCATTTTTTCGATTGTTTTGCGTTGCAAAGATAAGGTTTTATCTAACCGATAGATAGTCTAATCAAAGTAATAAGCCGTAAATTTTGCGGATAATTAACCGCAGATTTTGCGGCTTATTGTCCGCATAGAGGTGAGAAAGGGACGAAATGGGATGGTCAAAGCATCTGTCATTCGACCATTATCTTCAGAATCTCCACGTCGGTTTCCTTCATGCCGAGGCGACCCAGGCAGCCGATGTGGTCGATGGTCTCTTCCACGTCCTTGCCGATGATGCCGTCGCCACCGAGGAGGTTGCAGCCTTGCTTGCTCATCTCGTAGCCGAGGATGCTGGCTTCGACGGAGAGGGCGATCTTACCGGCGCACGAGGGCTTGGCGCCATCGCAGACGATGCCTGCGGCCATGCCCAAGGCGTTCTCAAGGGTGTGCTCGATGACGCTGAGCGGCTCGCCCAAGAGGTAGGCGATGCCACAGCCCGAGGCGCAGCCCGCGCTGACGGCGCCACAGTAGGCCGAAAGCCTTCCGATGCCCGTCTTCTGGTGGATGGCGACGAGGTTGGAGAGTGCCACGGCACGCATGGTGCGCTCGTCGTCGATATGATATTCTTCTGCGTAAGCCAAAACGGGTAGGCTGACCGTCATGCCTTGGTTGCCGCTGCCCGAGTTGATGATGACGGGCATCTCGCAGCCACTCATTCTGGCATCAGAACCTGCAGCCGCCCAAGCCCTGGCTTTGATGCGCACATCGTTACCGAAACTCAAGATAGTGCTGCCGACGTTGGCACCCCAGTTGTTTTTCAACCCTTCCTGCGAGATGGCCTTGTTGCACTCAATCTGCGGCTGGATGATGGGCTTGAGGTCTTCGATGTCGACAGTGTTGGCGAAGTCGAAAATGCCCTTCATGCTGAGACATCTTCTGTCGGTGAGCTTGGTGGCACCGCTTTCGGCATAGCCTGAGTCGAACAGCACCTCGTTGTCCTTCTCCATCTTCACGATGTTGGTATGGAAACCGGCAATGCGCACGCTGGAAAAGTGCTCTTCATTATATAAGGTGACGGTCACGTCGAGCTGGGCGATGATGTTCAGCGGAATGATGGTCATCGGGATCTCGTCAAGGAACTCGGCGATTTCCTTCTTTTGCTCAGGCGTCACCTCAGCGATGACCTCCAAGGCTTTCTCGGGGTTGCCGGCCACGATGCCCGCTGCCACGGAGGCCTTCAGGCCTTTCATGCCCTTGGTGTTGGGCACGATGACGCTCTTCACGTTTTTGATGATGTTGCCGCTGGCTTGGATTTCCACGCGCTTAGGCATGGTGCCTAGGATTTCGTGTGCTTTGGCGGCGGCATATGCCAGACAAATCGGTTCGGTGCAGCCCATGGCGGGCACAAGCTCTTCCTTGAGGATGTTCAGATAAGAAGTATATAAACAGTCGCTTTTGTCCATATTAAATGAATTTTGCCGCAAAAGTACAAAAAGGTTGTTTATTTTTCACAAAAAAACTTTTTTCGGCTTTTTCCTTGTTTGGATTGAAATAATCCCTAACTTTGCCCAAATTATGAACACTAACCTATTGTAGAATAAATTCAACAATTATGAGCAAAGACAATTTCGAAACCTCTTTGAAGGATTGGAATGAAAACGAAAAAGCCGCCAACGAACTCATTAACATCGTAGGTAGGTTGTGGTACGACAAGTCAGTGGAACTCATCCTGCTGCGTTCGCTGCTCGTCAACCGCGGATCGGGTAAGATTCTCAACAAGCACCTCCGTGCCGAGAATGTGTTGCACAAGCCTGTGCGCGTGCAGGATTCGCTGCTCATCGCCAAGGCCCTCCTCGCCGAGAACCTCGCACCCGCCCGTATCGACCTCGGTCGCCTCAATTCTGAGTGGACGGACGAGAAAGAAAAGTATAACAACGACGTCACGGCTTTCGTGCGCGACAAACTCCATTACATCATCAACGCCGTCCCGCGCAGCAACAAGGTGCAGGATGTCATCCTCTACGGTTTCGGTCGTATCGGCCGTATCCTCTGCCGTGAGATGACCGAGATGGTTGGCCGTGGCGACGCCCTCCGTGTGCGCGCCATCGTCACCCGTAAGAACTCACCCGAGGACATCCTCAAGCGTATCAACCTGTTCCGTACCGACTCGGTGCACCGTTACTTCCACGGCGTGTGCTATCCGCTGATTGAGGAGAACGCCATGATGGTCAACGGACAGAAGATCCTCTTCCTCGAAGCCAAGAACCCCGAGGACCTCGACTACACGCAATATGGCATCAAGGATGCACTGCTCATCGACAACACGGGTGCCTTCCGTGACCGTGAGTCGCTGTCGCGTCACCTCCAAGCCAAGGGCGTCAGCAAGGTGTTGCTCACCGCTCCCGGCAAGGGCGACATCCCGAATGTGGTCTATGGCGTCAACCAAGACACCCTCGACCTCGAGAACGAAACCGTCTTCTCGGCCGCCAGCTGCACCACCAACGCCATCGTGCCCGGCCTTGAAGTCATGCTGAAGAACTTTGGCATCGTCAAGGGCCACATCGAGACCATCCACAGCTACACCAACGACCAGAACCTCTTGGACAACTACCACAAGAAAGAGCGTCGTGGCCGTAGCGCCGCATTGAACATGGTCATCACCGAGACGGGCGCCGGAAAGGCTGCCGCCAAGGCCATCCCCGAGCTGAAGGGTAAGCTGACGAGCAATGCCGTGCGTGTGCCTACGCCTGATGTGTCGTTGGCCGTGCTCGCCCTCGACCTTGAGCGCGAGACCTCCGTCGAGGAAGTGAACGAGTGCTTCCGCAAGGCCTGCCTTGAGGGTAACCTCATCGAGCAGATCCGCTTCAGCAGCAACACTGAGTTCGTCAGCAGCGACGGTATCGGCGACAGCTGCGCCTGCATCTTCGACGCACCGGCCACCAAGGTCAGCGAAGACGGCAAGACCGTCATCCTGTATCTGTGGTACGACAACGAGTTTGGCTACAGCAACCAGGTGGTCCGCCTCGCCCGCCACATCGGCCAGGTGAAGAGCTACAGATACTATTGATTCTGGGCTTTTACCGAAAAAGACGAAGCGTTAAACGAAAAAAGTGTCCTGCGGGACACTTTTTTTTGTATTTTTGCCGCCTTATACGAAAATCTAAGACGTAATGAACAATAAAAGCACCCTAATCGGTTTTGTCCTCATCGCAGCCATCCTCTTCGGCTGGATGTATTTCATGAGCCCCTCGAAGGAGGAACTCGCTGAACAAAAGCGCGTGCAAGACTCTATCCGTCTGGCACGTATGGAGCAGATGGCACTGGATTCCATGCGCATCGCGGAACAAAAAGCGGCCCAGCTGGCAGCCATGCCTTCTGACACCGTGCAAATGGAAGCCTCCGACTCATTAAGCCTCGCACAACAGCAGCAGAACGCCCTGCGCGACAAATACGGCATCTTCGCTGTGGCCTCACAAGGAGAGGAACAGACTTGGACCATCGAAAACAAACTCCAGAAACTGACCTTCACCAACAAAGGCGGCTTCCTCAAACAGGTGGAGCTGAAGGACTACAAGACCTACGACTCCCTGCCGTTGATCTCGTTCGACCCCGAGACGGCGAAGTTCGACCTTTCGTTCTTCGCCCAGAACCGCATCGTCAACACCTCGCAGTTCTATTTCCAGCCATACATGAACGGCCAGCCTTACACGGGGGGCGACATGACGGTGGCCGAAGGCGACAGCATAGTGTTTTCCCTGCGCCTGCCTACCGAGGTGGCCGACAAATACATCGAATACACCTACACCGTCCGTTATGACAACTACATGATGGACTTCGACATCCGCACGGTAGGTCTGAAAGACGTCATCGCCACCAATGCCGACTACATGAGCATTGATTGGGAAGTCGACCTGATGAAACAAGAGAAGAGCACCGACCGCTTCGCTGGAGAGTCGGTGTACTACAAGTCGCTGACCGACAAGGATGTGGACCATCTCAACGAACAGAAAGACGAGGAGAAAGTCGTCAACAACAAGCTGAAATGGGTGTCGTTCAAGCAGCGTTTCTTCTGCAACGTCATCGTGGCGAAGGATGAGTTTGAGAACGCCAAGATGGCCACCAGGACGCGTAAGACGGATAACCCGCGCTACTTCAAGTCGATGTCGGCCAACATCGAGGTGCCTTACGACATCACCGCTGAGACCAACGTCATCCCGATGCAACTCTACTTCGGCCCCAACCACTTCAAGACCTTGCGCAGCTATGGCATCGGCCTGCAAGACCAAATCAACCTGGGTAACTTCTTCCTCATCCGTTGGATCAACTACGGCGTCATCGCCGTGTTCAACTGGCTGAGCAGCTACGGCTGGAACTACGGTATCGTCATCCTGATTCTGACCATCCTCATCAAGACCTTGCTGTTCCCCTTGGCGTTCAAGTCCTACAAGTCGTCAGCCATCACCCGTGTGCTGAAACCCGAGATGGAGGCCATCAACGCGAAATACCCCAAGGAAGAGGACGCCATGAAGAAACAACAGGCGGTGCTCAACCTGCAAAAGCAAGCCGGTGTGAGTCCCGCCTCGGGATGCCTGCCTGCCTTGCTGCAGTTCCCCATCCTCATCGCCATTTTCCGTTTCTTCCCCGCCAGTATCGAGTTGCGTCAGCAGCCCTTCCTCTGGGCCGACGACCTCTCGACCTACGACAGCATCATTGAGTTCCCGAGGTTCCTCGGTATGGACCACCTCAGCCTGTTCACCCTCTTGATGACCATCACCACGTTCATCTACACCTACGTGAACAACAAGCAGATGGACTACTCGAGCAACCCGCAGATGAAGCCGATGAAGTGGATGATGTACCTCATGCCCATCATGTTCTTCGGCATCTTCAACAACTACTCGGCAGGCTTGAGCTACTACTACATGCTGGTCAACATCATCACCTTCATCCAGATGTTCATCTTCCGTAAGATGATCAACGAGGACAAGGTACGCGCCACCATCGAGGAAAACAAGAGGAAGCCCCAGAAGAAGTCCAACTTCATGAAACGACTCGAAGAGGCTCAGAAGCAGCAGGCCAAGTTGCAGCAACAACAAAAGAAACGCTAACCATGGAAAACAAGCTCGAATCATTCCTGAAAGCCATCCTCGAGACCCGCAAGGTGTGGCTGCTTGAGGCCAAGGAAGGTTTCTTCGCCATGCTGGAAGACGGCGATGGCGAGCCTTATATCCCGCTGTGGGAGTCGGAGGAGCTGGCTGTCAAGGCGGCACAAGGCGACTGGGAAGGCTACACGGTGACCGACATGGGCTTCTCGGAGCTGAGTCATTGGCTGAAGGAACTGGCCGCCGACGAAATCGACATTGCCGTGTCGCCCATGGCCGACGGCGAGATTACGGCCATCCCATCGTATAAGTTCAGAAACTGGCTGAAGCCCTACGACGACCATTCCTTTAAAGACAAAGACGACGATGGTGACGATGATTTCGACTATGGCGAGGGTTGGGCGCAACCGTGGACATGATACTGGCATGAGACTATGAACAAGACTATATAATCATGACCCCTTGTTCGTCATGGCGGGCGGAGACCCGCCATCTCCTAAAACGCAGAGGAATTCCATTTGGAATTGGAGATTGCGGGTCAAGCCCGCAATGACATTAGGGGTGAGAAGGTCGCAATAATTCGAAAAGGACGAGCCACTTATGAAAAGCAAGCTGTTTGGTGTATTGTTACTGATTGAGGCCGCAGCCTTGTTGCTGACGGCTGCAGTGGCGTTGCACTATCAGCGCGTGGCGGGGGATGGCGATGCCCGTTACTTCCTGCTCACTGCCGCGCTGACGGGTGCTGTGGGACTGTTCCTATATTGCATCGGTCGTATGAGCAAACCCGGCAGGCTGCAAATCCGCGACACCTTCATGGTGGTGGCCCTGTCGTGGGTGTTGTTCTCCTTGTTCGGCATGCTGCCTTTCCTGATGTATGGCACCGTCGACAACGTCACCGACGCTTTCTTTGAGACCATGTCGGGCTTCACGACGACGGGCGCTACGGTCCTCAGCAACATCGACCAGCAGCCGCATGGCATCCTCTTCTGGCGCAGCCTCATGCAGTGGATGGGTGGCTTGGGTGTCGTGGTGTTCACTTTGGCATTCATCCCCTCGGTGGCCAAAGGCTCGAAGAAGATGTCGTTGTTTGCCGCCGAGGCGCCGGGATTGAGTGTGGAGAAGCTCGCCCCGACCATGGGTGCCACCTCGCGTGCGCTATGGCTCATTTATATCTTCCTGACTTTCCTGTGTGCCGTGGCTTACCGCATCGGCCCTATGAATACCTTCGATGCCGTGTGCCATGCCCTCACGACGCTGGCTACGGGAGGCTTCAGCACCCATCAGGCCAGCATGGGTTATTTCCAGTCTAGCTATCTGGAGTATGTCTGTGTGGCCTTCATGTTCTTGTCGGGCGTCAACTTTGGCATGTATTATTTCATGTTTTCAGGCCGTTTCAAGGTGATTGCCAAAAACGAGGAGCTGCGATGGTATGTCATTCTGATTATTGGTGGCACATTGCTTTTCCTCGGCCGTTTCTATTTCGCACCACGTTTCAACATCTTCACCGACGAGCAACTGGCGGCACATCCTATGAATGGCGCCGAAAGGCTTCGCACCTCGTTGTTCCATGTGGTGGCGCTGTTGTCGAACACGGGTTTCCAGGGACAGAACTACGACTACGACACCTGGGGCAGGCTGTTCATCATCCCCACCGTCGTGATGATGATCATCGGCGGCTGTGCCGGCTCCACCAGTGGCGGCATCAAGGTGGTGCGTGTCCTCGTGCTGTTCAAGTACATCAAGAAATCCATCTACGAGCTGATCCACCCGTCAAGCGTCTACACCATCAAAATCTCCGACCAGCCCGTCGAGGAGATGTCGGTAAGGCGTGTGGTGTCGTTTTTCTCGCTGTTCATCATCTTGTTCATGGTCAACATGGTGCTGCTCACCGCCATGGGCATGGGCGTGGAGGAGGCGGGCGTGTCGTACCTGACCTGCTTCAGCAACTACGGCCCGGGCACGGGCATCACCGGACCGAGTGGTACCTTCGGCGACATCCATTTTGCGGCCAAGTGGCTGCTGGCCTTCGACATGGTGGTGGGCCGTCTGGAGATCTTCACTATTTTGCTGCTTTTCACCCGGAGTTTCTGGCAGGCGAAGTGATACAGCATTAATAATAATAGGCGATGACAAGATAAGCGATAATTCCTATGATGGCGATAAGAAACAGGTTGCCTAGCAACAGGAAATAAAGGGAGGTCGCCAGAACGCTACGCCATGCTGTCTTTACGATGCTAAAGCCCATCATCTTATTGAAGCAAGCGGTAAAGGCTGTGGCGATGACGAACGGCATCGTGAATCCCAGGTTTTCGGAGAGGTTGGGCGAGATGAGGTAAATCAAGCTCACGATGCAACGATATAACACGACCATGACCAGCGAATAGACGATGGCCACGACATATTCAGCCTTGTTGTAACGCTTTCGGTTGGCTTTGCCGTAACAACACCTTGCTGCTGTGACGAACAATGGGAGGGTGAGCATATAGAGCAGGGTGTAATGGTTGTTGTAGAAGCTGACGGCAAGGACAAGGATATTATATAATGACTTTTTTACTTCTACCTTTACTTCGTCATCTTGAACGTTTCCAGCGTCTTCTGCTGAAATGTTAAAGTCAACCGTTCCTACGATTTCTGTTTCTTTTTCGTGTAATTGGTTTTCAAATTCACGATAATCATCGCGGCTTCCGCTGATGGAGAACACCAGGATATAAAGCGTCAGCGAGCAAAACAGCATCGAGAAAGGGGAGAAGTACTTCCTGCGTTTCCCGTTGAGGATTTCGATGATCATCGCGCCTGGGCGGGTGAACAAGTTCTTGAGCGTGAACCAGATGCCGCCGTCCTTGCTTAGAAATGCCGCCAAAAGGTTCTCGAAGATGAAACGCATGGTGAAGCGTCCCGTTTCGGCGCTTTGTCCGCACTCGGGGCAGAAATTTCCTTGGAACTCGGTGCCGCAGTTGAGGCATTTTGTGGTGTTGGTGGTTTCGCAATCGGTGGCCTCGGTTTGTGTCTCAGGAGCGGTTTGTATTTCGTTTTCCATGATGATCGGATTTTAGGGGGCAAAGGTAGGGAAAAGATTGGATTGTTTGATACTTTATCCTAGAGTATCACATCTTTGCAAATGAAAAAACAACCTGCGATGAATGAAAAATAATTTGTATCTTTGTAGATTGTTTTACAATGATTAGGATATTACTATGATAACCGGCGAAATCAAGAACCGCATTGATGCGATATGGGACACTTTTTGGACAGGTGGCATCACCAACTCTGTGACCGTTTTGGAGCAGATGACCTACCTCTTTTTCATGAAGATGCTTGATGATGCGCAACGCACCAAGGAAGCCAATGCCAACGTGATGGGAGTCAAGGTGAAAGACCCCGTTTTCAAGGAAGGCAATTGGCATAACCCCGAAACCGACAGGGATGTGCCATACAACGACCTTCGCTGGCACGTCTTCAAGAATATGGAAGCCGAGCAGATGTACCGCGTCATCAGCAACCCATAAACAAGGCATAAACAAGGCATAAACAAGGCATAAACAAGGCATAAACAAGGCACGGCCGATCCGCAGGCATAGATACACTCGCCTGAATCCCCCGCCTTTCGGGCACCCCCTTAAAAGGGGGAAGGCTCGGTATGACATGCCTGCCGGTTCAATGCCACGAAACGACGACAGGTGCGAAGCCCCCACTGCTTTATTGTCATTTTGTCGTAAATCCATTCCTTAACCTCTTGATTTAGTGACATTTTGTCATAAATCCTGCCTTTTTTTCAAAGATTTGAATTTGGTTGGAGTTTTGATGGCCTATGACCCGAGTCTGCGAGACAGCCCCGTCCCGCAGTCCCGCAGTCAAATCGAAAGAAAGGAGAAAGAAATATGAACATCAACCAATTCACAATCAAATCACAGGAAGCCATCGGGAAGGCACAGGAGATAGCGCAAAGCCATCAGTGCCAGACCATCGAGAGCTTCCACCTGCTGAAGGGTATGCTGTTGAGCGACGACTATCTGGTGCCCAACCTGATGAAGAAGCTGGGCGTCAACATGGCCCGCCTCAACGACGCCCTCGACCAGGCCATCAATTCGCAACCGCGTTCGAGCGGTACCGAACTTTATTATTCCTCCGAAGTCAGCCGTATCTTTAACGACGCTTTGACGCTGGCCAAGAAGATGGGTGACGAGTACGTCTCCATCGAGCACCTGCTGCTGGCTATCTTCGAGAGCAACGGCATGGCCTCACAGATGATGAAGGACCAAGGCATCCGTAAGGACGACCTCGAAACCGCCATCAAGCAGTTCCGCAAGGGCAAGAAGGTCGACTCGCAAGACGCCGAGCAGAACTACGACAGCCTGAACCGTTTCGCCAAGAACCTGAACGAACTCGCCCAACAAGGCAAGCTCGACCCGGTCATCGGCCGTGACGAGGAGATCCGTCGTGTGCTGCAGATCTTGAGCCGACGCACCAAGAACAACCCTATTTTGATAGGTGAGCCGGGCGTGGGTAAGACCGCCATCGTGGAGGGCCTGGCCCAGCGTATCGTCAACCGCGACGTGCCGGAGAACCTGAAGAGCAAGACCGTGTTCAGCCTGGACATGGGTGCCTTGCTGGCCGGTGCCAAATATAAGGGCGAGTTTGAGGAACGTCTGAAGAACGTCGTCAAGGAAGTCGTCGACAGCGATGGCGAGGTCATCCTGTTCATCGATGAGATCCACACCTTGGTAGGTGCAGGCGGCGGCGAAGGCGCCATGGACGCGGCCAACATCCTGAAGCCGGCCCTGTCGCGTGGCGAGCTGCGAGCCATCGGTGCCACCACTTTGAAGGAATACCAACAGTATTTCGAGAAGGACAAGGCTTTGGAGCGTCGTTTCCAAAAGGTCATGATCGACGAACCTGACGAGGCTTCGGCCATCAGCATCCTCCGTGGCTTGAAGGAGCGTTACGAGACGCACCACCACATCCGTATCTTGGACGAGGCCATCATCTCGGCCGTGCAGCTGTCGGTGCGTTATATCTCCGACCGTTTCCTGCCCGACAAGGCCATCGACTTGATCGACGAGGCCGCCTCGCGTCTGAGGCTGCAAATCGACTCGATGCCTGAAGAGCTCGAA
>CACYHX010000046.1 GCA_902774365.1 uncultured Bacteroidia bacterium
AAGAAATGTGGGCAAAGACGCCATGACGCCGGAAGGCACCGTCAACCGCGCCGCCCTGCCCGCCATCTTCAACCCCGAAGACCTGAACGCCCTTGAACAAGCCCTGCGCCTCAAGGAGCAGAATCCAGGCAGTACCGTCGGCGTGCTCACCATGGGCCCGCCGCGCGCCGGTGAGATCATCCGCCAAGGCCTCTTCCGTGGAGCCGACACAGGCTGGCTGCTCACCGACCGCCTCTTTGCAGGCGCCGACACCCTCGCCACTTCGTATGCCCTCGCCACCGCCATCAAAAAGATTGGCAATGTCGACATCGTCATCGGAGGCCGTCAGGCCATCGACGGCGACACCGCCCAGGTGGGTCCCCAAGTGGCACAGAAACTGGGTCTCAACCAAGTGACTTATGCCGAGGAAATCCTCAAGATCGAAAACAACATCGCCACCATCCGCCGCCATATCGACGGTGGCGTGGAGACCGTGGAAGTGCCGCTGCCTTGCGTGATTACCGTCAATGGCAGCGCGGCCCCCTGCCGTCCCTGCAACGCCAAGTTGGTGATGAAATACAAGTATGCCTCATGCCCGCTGGAGCGTCAGCCCGAAGACCCTCGTGCCGACCTCTATGCCAGCCGCGACTACCTCAACCTCAACCAATGGAGTGTGGCCGATGTGGATGGCGACCCCAACCAGTGCGGCCTCTCTGGTAGTCCCACCAAGGTGAAAACCGTGCAGAACATCGTCTTCCAGGCCAAGGAGAGCAAGACCCTCACTGCCAGCGATGCCGATGTGGAAGGATTGATTAAAGAATTGTTAGAGGAGAAGATAATCGGATGATGAGAGACTTGACGATGTTTGGCTTTTAGCAATTAGCAGTTAGCTATTAGCTTGGTAGCCAATAAGCTAACGGCTAATGGCTAATAGCTAAGAGCCACAAAAGCCAAAACATCAAGTCACGTATCAATAAAAAGAATGAACTATGAATAACGTATTCGTATATATCGAGACCGAAGGCACACAAGTGGCCGAAGTCTCACAGGAGTTGCTCACCAAAGGGCGTAAACTGGCCGACCAGCTGGGCGTGGAACTGCATGCCGTCGTGGCTGGCACTGGCATCAAGGGTAAGGTGGAAGATCAAATCCTGCCATACGGCGTGGATAAACTCTTCGCCTTCGATGGCGAGGGCTTGTTCCCTTACACCTCTGCGCCCCACACAGATATCCTCGTCAACCTCTTCAAGGAGGAACAACCGCAGATCTGCCTGATGGGCGCCACCGTCATCGGTCGTGACCTCGGCCCGCGCGTCAGCTCCTCGCTGACCAGCGGCCTCACCGCCGACTGCACCCAACTCGAAATCGGTGACTTCGACGATGTCAAGACCAAGAAACACTACGACAACCTGCTCTATCAGATTCGTCCCGCTTTCGGTGGCAACATCGTGGCGACCATTGTCAACCCCGACCACCGTCCGCAGATGGCCACCGTCCGCTCGGGCGTGATGCAGAAAGCCATCTACGAAGGCAAGGCCAAGAACGAAGTTGTCTATCCCGAGGTGAGCAAGTATGTCTCGCCCGAGGCTTACGTCGTGAAGGTCCTCGACCACCATGTGGAGGCCGCCAAACACAATCTGAAAGGCTCACCCATCGTGGTGGCCGGCGGTTACGGCATGGGCTCGAAGGAAGGCTTCGACATGCTGTTTGAACTCGCCAAGGTGCTCCACGGCGAAGTCGGTGCCTCGCGTGCCGCCGTCGATGCGGGCTTCTGCGACACCGACCGACAAATCGGCCAGACGGGCGTCACCGTGCACCCCAAGGTGTATATCGCCTGCGGTATCAGCGGTCAGATCCAGCACATCGCAGGTATGCAGGACTCCAAGATCATCATCTCGGTGAACAGCGACCCCGACGCACCTATTAATAAGATTGCGGATTATGTCATCAATGGCACCGTCGAAGAGGTCGTTCCCAAATTGATCAAATATTACAAACAGAATTCGAAATAATTGTGGTGTTTGTAGAGACGCGATTAATCGCGTCTCTACCAGGCACATACAATAAAAATAGAACAAAATGGCAAATTATTATAACGACAACCCGAACCTGCAATTCTACCTCGACCACCCGCTGATGAAGCGCATCGTCGAGCTGAAGGAACGCAATTTTGCGGATAAGGACACCTACCAAGACGCTCCCGTCGATTACGAAGACGCGATGGAAAACTACCGCCGTGTGCTCGACATCACGGGTGACATCACCGCCAACATCATCGAACCCAACTCCGAGAGCGTCGACCTCGAGGGTCCGCATTTGGAGAATGGCCGCATGATCTATGCCTCCAAGACCGTGGAGAACCTCGACGCCTGCACCAAAGGCGGCCTTTGGGGCGTTTCCATGCCGCGCCGTTACGGCGGCTTGAACCTGCCCATCACCGTCTTCTCCATGCTGAGCGAGATGGTGGCCAGTGCCGATGCTGGTTTCCAGAACATCTGGTCGCTGCAGTCGTGCATCGACACCTTATATGAATTCGGCAACGAGGAGCAACGCATGAAATACATCCCGCGCGTTTGCGCCGGCGAGACCATGTCGATGGACCTCACCGAGCCCGATGCCGGTTCCGACCTGCAAAGCGTTATGCTGAAAGCCACCTACTCCGAGAAGGACGGCTGCTATCTGCTCAACGGAGTGAAGCGTTTCATCACTAATGGCGACTCCAATATCCACCTCGTGCTGGCTCGTTCCGAGGAAGGTACCAAGGACGGCCGTGGCCTGTCGATGTTCATCTACGACAAGCGCCAGGGCGGTGTCAACGTGCGCCACATCGAGCATAAGCTCGGTATCCACGGCTCCCCGACCTGCGAGTTGACCTACAAAAACGCCAAGGCTGAACTCTGCGGTGAGACCCGTTTGGGCCTTATCAAGTACGTCATGGCCCTGATGAACAGCGCCCGTCTCGGTATCGCCGCACAGTCGGTGGGTTTGGGACAGGAGGCTTACAACGAGGCTCTGAAGTATGCCGGCGAACGTCAGCAGTTCCACAAGAGAATCATCGAATTTCCGGCTGTTTATGACATGCTTTCCCGCATGAAGGCCAAGATCGACGCTGGTCGTTCGCTGCTTTATATGACCGCTCGTTATGTGGACATCTACAAGTGCCTTGAGGACATCCAGCGCGAGCGTCCGCTGACGCCCGAGGAGCGTGCCGAGTGCAAGAAGTACTCGCGTCTCGCCGACGCCTTCACGCCTCTGGCCAAGGGCATGAACTCAGAGTACGCCAACCAGAATGCCTACGATGCCATCAGCATCCACGGCGGTTCGGGCTTCATCATGGAGTACAAGTGCCAGCGCCTCTACCGCGACGCTCGTATCTTCTCCATATACGAAGGCACGACACAGTTGCAGGTGGTGGCCGCCATCCGTTACATCACCAACGGCACCTACCTCACCATCATGAAGGAAATGCTCGAAAACGAAGTCTCTGAGGACCTGAAGCCCTTGCAGAATACGGTGCGCACCCTCGTGGAACTCTACGAGCAGAGCATCAACTACGTGAAGGGCGCCAATAACCAAGAGGTTCAGGACTTCTTGGCCCGTCGTCTCTACGACATGACTGGCGACATCATGATGTCGCTGCTCATCCTCGACGACGCCACCCATGCCCCGCATCTCTTCACCCAGTCGGCCAACGTCTATGTCCACGCCGCCGAGGAAGACGTCATCGGCAAGAGCGTCTATGTGAAGAACTTCATCGAGGAAGACTTGGTGAACTTCAGGGCGAAGGCCAAGGAAGTGGCGGAGTAAGCCAAGTGCTTTATTAAAACGAAAATCGGTGCACCTCAATCGAAGCGCACCGATTTTCATTTTTGTGCCACGATATCACTCCAAATGCGTAAACTTCTTCGACACCCAAACGAAGTTGCCGTGGAAGTTGATTTCGTAGAAGTCTTCCGTCTCGCCTATATACAAAAAGCGTTCGCCCACTTTCGGGTGGCGGTTGGTGCCGTCAGGCCATTTGAAGGTGTCGGCGCTCGTCGAAGGCTCTAGGCGCAGACGAAGCTCCGACCCGTCGATGACGACATAGGTGTCGGTATATTCGCCGTCACCCAACCATTCTTCGCCTTCCAACTCGAAGTCGCTCATCCAATAGACATCTGATGAATACTCATACTCAGGATAATACGCCTTGAAGATGGTGCTCAGCCCTTGATAGAACAGGTCGATGGTGCCGTCGCCCCAACGCCTGGCCCAGAAATGGAGGAAGCGGTAGTCGGTGTTTCCATAGACGTAGGTACCGTCTTCGAGCCTCAGACGGCCTAATGAGAATCCCGATTCACCATTCTCGTAATTGTTGCCCCTGCTTTCAAGCGAGCTTCTAAACACCACCTCACGTTCCTCTTTCGTGCAATCTATGTATAGGGCATCATGCATCACCATCATGATGTGCATTTGACGGTAGAGGTATGCGTCGACAAGCGGTTTGCTTCGTTCGACAAACAACTCGTCGGAAACCACTGTTTTGGCGAGACCGGCAAGATATTGGATGGCTTTGGGGTTGTAGTGACCGTATTCGTCCTCGTTGTCGAGGTCCCATTGCCCATCGTGGTGCGGTCCCGACACATAAAGCGGGTAGGGGAGCATCTGCTGAAGGTCGGTCAACGAGATGAGCGAGGCGAGATGGCTTCCCGTGACGCGGATGCCACATTCCGGCCAGTAGTCGAACTCATCGGTCAAGGTGTGGTAGGTCTTGTCGAGGTTCAAGGCGGCGTTCCTGAAGCGTTCTGTGTTGTCGTCGCCGCCGAAAGAGCAAAACAAAACGATGAAGGCAAAAGCCACTAAAGCAGCGACTTTTGTGCGATGATTGGTGTTAAGTTGTTTCATGGTGTAAATGTTTTGAGGGCCCACAATTCAAGCCGTCCTCGTTTGGCGGTTGTTATTCCACCAACCGAAGCGTCCAGAAGTCTGAGCAGTTGTTAGTCTTTGAAATGTAGTCGTAGGGCATCCAGAAGTAGCCGTTGTCGCCCCAGTTCTTGCCCCAAGAGTTGCGCACGAGAAACATCCTGGTGTCGTTGTCGTAGCCCGCTGCCATCACGGCATGTCCGCCAAGCATATCCTCGTCGTCTTTGGGCATGGGCATGATGCCCGTTTTCTTTACTTCATCCGACATAAAGCTGTCATATACGGAGAAGCCGAACACAAAGGGGAAGCCGCTGGCCAAGCAGGAGCGAAGATGGAACAGGTTGGGCGTGACGCTCATATATTTCAGCACCTGGTTGTCGAGGGCGTCTTCATAGCATTTCTTTGGTGGTTCCTTTGTGAACTTCGCCCCAGGCTTGGTGCTTTTGCTGTAAGTCCAATCTTTTTCGAAGCAGACCCCTTGCTTGTTCAAGGTCTTGACACCGTCTCGAAGGTAGGCACCGCTATCCGACATCACAGTGTTCATCATCACGCGCTCGTTATAGTACACGAAGAGCCGCGACAACCGTTTGGTCTTCTGTCCTTGCACCTTCTTGCAGCATTCAAAGGCGGCAAGCAAGGCATGAGCTGTACAGCAGCCCAAAGAGCCTTGGTCTTGTACGGGCGAGCAGATGTTCCTGAGGTCTACCTTTGACGGCAGTTCGCTTGCGCTGCCCACCTTCAGCGGGGGCTGGTAGATGTAGTCCCTGGCGTCGGGAAGGTCGGGAAGCCATCCGAACTTATATTTCAAATGCTTGGCTTTGTTTACCGGTAAGTTATAGTTGCTCATGATCTTTAGTTTATGGTGATGTATATTTTGCAGTTATTCAAAGGCTTGATATCTTTCTCCCAAGCTCTTTTTTCTTCGAGAAGGACGATAGCTTTCCCTTTGGCAAGGGCTTTGATTTCGACCAGCGAAGGGAAACTCTTGCCCAGTGGGGCAGTCGCAATCTCCTGAGTCGGTTCGTGCCGCTTGATGTTGACTTCGGTGACACTCTCGTCGTTGGAAGCGATGGTCCAGCAATAGCCGCCTCCCTCATGGCTCTCCAATTCAAAAGTGCGGGTTTCGTTGACTTTTAATGTGATTCTCTTCCTCATAGTGGCGATTTTGGTGGGTGTGAAAGACGTATTTTGGCACAAAGATAGTCTTTTTCTGAATAAAACAAATTTCAGAGGAGACTTTTACATTTCAAGGCTTCTGGTAAAGCCTCCCCTGCCAAGTGTTTCTCTCCTCCATACGCTTCTCGATACGGCTCAAAACTTCATCATACCTTAGCTTCATCCAAGGCTCGGAGACGAGATAACGCGGCGGCACCTCGCCCGCAAAACGCTCAATGACGATGTCGGGGTTGAGGCGTTCGGCAAAGTCGATGACGAAGTCGATATATTCCTCAAGGTCAAAGAGATGGAAATGCTCGGGATGCTCAAGGTATTCCTCGGCCATCTTGGTGCCTTTGAAGATTTGCAGTTGGTGGAACTTGACCGTGGTCAGAGGCAAGCGGGAGATGATATCGGCGGCATCCAGCATCATGGTTTTGCTCTCGCCAGGCAGACCGAAGATGAAATGTGCCCCGCAAGGGAGGTTGTGTTCTGCCGTCATGCGGATGGCATGTTCCGCCGTGGCAAAGTCGTGCCCTCGGTTGACCCGTTTCAAAGTCTCGTCATAGACACTTTCCACACCGTATTCCAGCATGACATAGTGTGTTTTCTGTATCTCGTTGAGGTACTGCAAGATGTCTTCATTAACCAAATCCGGCCTTGTGCCAATGACGATACCAACAATTCTTGGTGTTTCCAAGGCTTTTGAGGTCATAGATACACTCGCCTCGCCGTGCATGTCATACCGACCGACGGTAGGAGGGAGCGTATCTATGCACGGAGAGGCTCGGTATGACATGGCCTCAAAAGCCTCTGCATAAATCCTTTTCAGCTCCTCCAAAGGCTTATAAGTATTCGAAAACGGCTGAAAATAAGCCAGATACTTATTCGCCCGACGATACCGCCTTTGGTGAAACTCGATGCCTTCCTCAATTTGCTGCTTGATGGACTTCTCAGGCCGACAATACGACGGGTTGAAAGCCTCATTGCTGCAAAAAGTACAACCACCCGTGCTGATTTTCCCATCGCGATTGGGACAACTGAAGCCCGCGTCGATGCTGATCTTCTGAACACGCCCACCGAACTGCTTCTTGAAGTAGTTGCTGTAGCTGTTGAATCGCCGGTTGTCGCCCCACGGAAATAACATAGCGGTATTATTATATCACAAAACCTACAAAACTAACAAAACTATTTGATAGGAGTAGGGAAAGCACGCCAACCGGCTGCTTTCCGGCGGCAACGCGGTTGCGAGCCGCCACACTCGTGTATCTGAAGTTTTGCATTGTTTTGCTAGTTTTGTGATTAATGATTGATATTAGAATAATAAGGATTATTTAAGAAAGTATCATCCGTCAAGGTGTTGAGAAACGCCTTCAGCTGCGCTTTCTTCAAATCGGTGAGCCGCACGCCACCGTCCATCACGTGGTGCATCAGCGGGTTGATGTTCTCGGAGTCTTTCACGCCTTCGCTGTAGAAGTCGATGACTTCGTCCAAGGTGGTGAAACGCCCGTCATGCATGTAGGGACTCGAAACGGCGATGTTGCGCAGGGTAGGGGCTTTGTAGGCACCGATGTCCACTCGGTTTCCAGTGACGGAATGACGGTCTTCGGGGTCGTTGAACTCATCGTCCAAGCCGTTGTTGTAGAATAGGTTGGTGGTCATCAAGGCATTGCCGCCGCCACCATGGCAATGGAAACAGTCGGCGCCCTCTTCGGTGCAAAACAACAGGTAGCCTTCCAGTTCGTCCTGGCTCAACTGCTCTTCTCCTCGAAGATAACGGTCAAACTTGCTGTCGGCGGAGACCAAACTCCTCACAAACTGCGCGATGGCTTTTTCTATGTTGACAAAGGTGATCTCATGGCTTCCGAAGGCTTTCTCAAACAGCTCGGGATAGTCGTCGGTTTTTTGTAAGTATCTGACAACCTGGTTGGTATCTGCATTGATTTCCACGGGACTCGTGACCGCCGCCAAAACCATGTCTTCAAGGGTGGCCACACCACCGTTCCAGCCCAAGCCCGTCCTGTTCCATGCCAAGTTCACCAATGGCAGCATGGCATGATGGGTGCCAGTCGGTGCACCATATTCAAAGTTCTTATCCTGATGATGACAAGAGGAGCAGCTGCGGATGCCATCCGTGCCGTTGCGACCTGAAAGTCTTGCATCGTAAAACAGTTTTCGCCCCAATGCCACACCTTCCTCGGTCATGGGATTGTCGGCAGGGATGTTGGTGACGCTGGGAAAATAGGATGGCTGCGGCATATTGTAAGGCGTTGGACTATAATGATAGTGTTCCGGCTTGCATGAAGCAAATACAAGGAACATACTAATCCATGTTAAAACCTTATCTAATCTCATTGTGTCCTTAGATTTTTAAATCTGGATTGCTTCTTCCGTCTTCACGGAATGAGGCCTTGCAATGACGCGAAGCGGCAGTGGGATTCTGAAATCTTTCTTTCGCATTTTCCCAACTCCAAAAATGCGGTTTTGGAGCGGCTTTGCGCATGAAGCCGTTAAAGCCTTTCAAAAAGCCGTCTTTTTTCATCGCTATATTGTTGTCTTTTTCTTCGTTGCTTATGGCAAAAACGTCAAGTCCGTTTTCTTTCAAGGCCTGCTGTGCCGCCTGGTTCTGCATGATATGGCTGCCAAATTCGTTGAAGTCGATCGTGTTGGGATTGCGGAACCAGTTGTCGATGACCATGGTCAGGTCAAGTTGGTTTTCGATGTTCGCTTTGACGTTGAAATCAATGGGTATTTCTACAATAAAGTAGTTTTGGTAGAACTCGGTGCAGCCTTCGTTTTGGCCGATGCCGAGGTGGATGGCCAAGGGTGAGAGACGGCCTTCTGCGTCGACAAACTTCCCGTTGAGTTTCATGTAATGGTATCCTCCGCCTAACGGCTCGGGCCAAAACATCTCCAACTCGGGCGGGTTGTTGAACAAACCTGTACGGTTGTCGTTTTCGTCGAGGCCAAAGGTGAACCGCAGCGCTTTGTAATGCCCTGTGGGAACGTGATTCATACGTAGCGCTTGGCTCTCAGGGATGTTGGTGTCGATGTAGAAAATCTTAGGCTCCAACGCGTTCCATGCCCCAAGCTCGTTCTGCAGCTCCATGTTGGAGATGAACCACTGAATTTCGGTAATCATAAACTCGTTTCCGGCTTCGTTGTGATAGCATAAACTATCGGTAATCAACGGATTGCCATTGATGGAGTAACCGATGTTCACCGAGAGGTCGCCGCAGTCGGCAGGTTTCTTGCACGAAACGAACGCCAGGGCCACCAAAAGCATAAGAATGAGCCGTGTTTTCTTCATCTCTTTCTGAATTCGATGGCGAAATTACAAAAATTCTGCCAAAATGCGTAATTTTGCAGCTCAAAAACGAAAAGTTATGGCAGAGTTCAAAATAGGAGATAGAGTAAACTTCCTTAGCACCGTTGGCGGTGGCAAGGTCACGAAAATCATTGACTCACGTATGGTGATGGTCGAAGTGGAAGACGGCTTTGAAATCCCGACTTTGATAACGGATTTGGTACTCGACTATCGGTCCATGCCCGCCCCGAGCAAACAACAACAAACGGTGGAAAAGGTGCAGAAAGAGGTTCAGGGACAGGAACTTCTGAAGCAACAACAGGCCGAAGAAGCCCGAAAAGGTGGTCTGCGCCGTTTCGCGAAAGAGGCAGAGAAGGAAGGCATCTACATGGCCTTTGTGCCGCACGAACAGCAATGGCTCCTCACTGGCCCATTGGATGTGGTGCTGGTCAACCATACGCCTTACGAGATGCTGTATACCTTTACCATCAAAGAAGAGGACAAGTTCGCCAATGTGGATTTCGGTCAGATTGACAAATACGAGAAAATCGTCATCGAGACCATCTCGCGCGACGACCTCGAATACTGGCTCAATGGCGTGGTGCAAGCCATTCTGACGGCTGAAACCTCTGATTCCGTGCTGCTTCCGCTGAATGCGCCCTTCTCATTGCGCCCTGGACGTTTCTACAAGGAAGGCAGCTACCTGCCTTCGGGCATCTTGGGTGAGAAGTCGGTGATGATTTGCCTCTCCGAGCTTATCGCCTTGAAGCAGGGTGGCAGCGATTTCACCAAAATCATGAAGGAAGGCATTGGTTCACAGGCTCCTGCCAAGGACTTGGTGAAGAAAGAAGCGCCCATCGACAAGCATCGTGTGGCCCCAGGCGAGGCTGTCGTCGACTTGCACATCGGCGAGTTGGTCGACAACATCTTGGGACTTTCGAGCCACGACATGTTCAAGATACAGACCGACTATTTCAAGAAGATGCTCGACAGTGCCATCGCCGCCGAATACAACAAGGTCACCTTCATCCATGGTGTGGGCAACGGTGTGCTGAAAAACGCCATCATCGAGGAACTGAAGAACTACAAAAACACCGAGAACCGCATGGCCAGCATCGCCAAGTTCGGTGTCGGGGCGATTGATGTGATTATCACGGAAAAACAATAAAAAAGCCAAGCGAGCTTGGCTTTTTTATTGGTGAACCCGCAGGGAATCGAACCCTGAGCTAAGGAACCGGAATCCTTTATTTTATCCATTAAACTACGGGTCCAAAAGGGCTGAAACAAGGCTTCGTCCCTTTTCGGACTGCAAAAATAGGAAGAAATCGCCAATGTCAGAAGATAAATTTGTAATTTTGCCGCCTGAAAGTCGAAAGACGACTTCTTAAATAACTGAAATTTAATTGCTTGAGATGATGAATAAAGAGAATGTGAAACAACAAATCTTGTCGTATGCCTTGTTGGTGCTAGGCTCGGCATTGTTCGCCATCGGCGACGTGATGTTCGTGAACCCGTATCACCTCGCTCCTGGCGGTGTGTATGGCTTGGCTAACGTATTCAACGCCCTATGGGGATGGAAGATCTCCTTGGCCGGTATCTGCATGGATATCCCGCTGCTGATCATCGGCACCATCATTCTTGGACCCAAGTTCGGCATCAAGACTATCATTTCGGTTATCCTGATCCCCGTGTTCACCTATATCCTTGAAACATGGTGGGGCTATGCGCCGCTCATCCACGACGGTGCCTTCTTCGACACGGAGCTGCAGTCGTCGTTGTTCTTCTTGGAAGGTGATGTTCAACGCTACTTCATGCCCGACTTCTTCCTGAATACCATCGTTTCCGGCCTCATCTATGGTGTGGCCATCGGTGTCATCTTCCGTGCCGGTGCCACTTCGGGCGGTTCCGACATCATCTCCATGATTATCCATAAATACACCAAGATCAGTCTCGGTACGCTTGTGATGGTTGTGGACAGCATCATTTCTCTCACCACCTTGATCGCTTTTGAAGACATCCGCCTGCCTATCTATTCCATCCTTCTGATTTACATCGAAGGCAAGGTCATCGACCTCGTCGTGGAAGGCGTGAAGAGCTACAAGACGGCTTTCATTGTCACCGACAAAATCGAGGAAGTGCGCAACTTCATCCTCAAGGACTTGGACCGCAGCGGTACCGTGTTTGCCGGCAGTGGCTTATACCAAGGTGCCGAGCGCAAGATGATTTACGTCACCCTCAACCGCAGCGACTTGGTGAAACTGAAGGCCAACCTCCGTTTCCTCGACCCGAACGCTTTCGTCAACGTGATTGAGAGCTCCGAGATCATGGGCAATGGATTTAAGGCTTTGCCGACGGAGTAAAATTACTGAAATACAAATTGATATGGAAAAGGGGCGTCGTTTGGCGCTCCTTTTTTCTTGGTAGTTTTATGCAAATCTGAAAATTGGATTTTATGATTTGCATAAAAAGAGGTATAGTAACAGTCTCTATCTGTTCAATATCTTAATCGCAACGAAAGGGTCGATGCCTTCCCCTTTAAGCAGTTTGGTGTGTTGAGCCGTGTTCAACACACCATCAAAGTCGAGGAATAAATACTTTTCCTTGATTCAAATCTTCAGCAATTCATATCGGCCATACTTGCCTCCAGCCGCATTTGAAAACCGCACCCTCCGAAACACTTCCTGTGTTTTCTCAGTGTGGTGCAGATGTCCGAAAAGATGATATTTCGGTCTTACATCCATTACACGTTTGTAAAGAGTATAGTCGCCATAATTGATGCCGTCCTGTTCATCGAGAATGCCTAATGGAGGTTGATGCGTAAGCAGCACATCCGTGTCAGCAGGGATGCGGCCAAACAGCTCAGGGAAGTTGCCGTCAAGGTCGTCCTGCAAAAACATAGGCACACCGTAAAACTTGATGCCGTCAATGGTGATGCTGTCATTGCAGAGATAATGTACATTGTCTGGCAAGCCTTCAATGTTGGCACCATATAGGCAGTTGTCGTGATTCCCTGCAATGAAGATCTTGTGAGCATAGGACAGGCCGCTAAACCATTCGATGAAGTCCTTGACTTCCTCTTCGGTGCCTTCTTCAGTGATGTCACCAGTATGCACAATGACATCGGCATTAGGCAAATCTTTCAGAATCTGATGCTTGCCGTGAGTATCAGAGATATGTAGTATTTTCATGTTTATTCCTTTGTGTTAGTTAAATCTATTGTGGTTTCGTCAGTGACAGCGAGAACGGTATAACTTTGGAAAAGCTTTTTATATTTTTCGGGCATTTCCGTGTGTATGGGAACGATGCATTTCGGCTGAACATGCTCGACAATCTTTTGTAGCGATGCCACGTCAGCATGGCCGCTGGTATGGATGTCAGGCAGTTTCTGCCTAAGCTTTGGCTTATCTTCAATCCAAGCCTTCAAGCGATTGATTTCACTTTTGTCTTGCTCCCAGTATTGCGCCCAAATAGAATTGGTCAGACAAACCTTAGTCTTCGAAATGTACCTGTTGAGGTCGCCAATAAGTTTAGGGCGATATAGCAGCACATATTTTGAAGGATTCACAGGTAAATCCGTTTGGTCTAATTTCGTTGCCCCTCTACGCAGGTCAAGGACCAATTGCCTGTCTTTCTCAATCATCCAATTGGTAAACGACCATGGGAAATAAATCTCCAAACTTGGGAATGTTTTGTTTGGAATGCTTTGCCGATTCTGATGAGCAAGCTCCAAGGCATACGCAGCGTAGGGGTCTACACCTAAAACGCGGTTGGTTCTGACACAAGCCCTATACAATGCAACGATCCTATCGATGTTTTGAGAAGAGCACCACACCAGATGCAGACTATCCGGATTGGATGAGAATTGTTTGACAAACTCATTCTCAATGGCCGTTTCCGTCTTCTGCCTAACGCCTCTGCCCAAATTAGTGCCTTCCAAAAAGAGATAATCCACGTTTTGAGGAAGGTTTTTGTATAGCACACCTTTCTTCCCGTGCAGCCTGATGTCACCGCTATAAAGGATACGTTTCCCACATACTTCAAAGAGGAACGCACATGCCCCAAAAGCTGAATGGTCAACGTCGAATTTCGTGACACGAAAGTCTTTGATAGTCACCGTGTCTTCGATGGGATGAATGTCCAGATACTCCGTGAGGTCTTCGCCAAACATCCCTGATATTTTCATCAGCTCAGCGGTTTCCTTCGTGGCGTATACCTTGGTGCCTTGTGGAGCCTCATTGAGCAGCCCATAATGGTCTGCATGGTAGTGGCTGAGGAAGACAGCGTCGCAGTTTTGAAGCCATTTTTGTGCATTCTCTCGAATCTCATTTTGGGTCTCTACATCTTGCTCATCGTAATCCAAGGGCAAGCCGCAGTCGATAAGGATTCTGGAATTGGGTGCCACAAGCTCCACGCAGTTCCCACCGATTTGATGGGAACCACGATGGATGATAAACTCTATATTGTTTTGACTATTCTCCATATTTTACCCTCTTTGTTTGTTGTTTGAATCACTAATTGCTTGAAATAAAGCATCTTTCAAATCCAATTTTAGGATTTCACGGATGTCTTTTAGATAATGGTCAATCATATTCCGTAGACGTTTTGCGTCAAGTATCCAATGCAATTCAGTGATTGAAGTGAAAAGGATGTAATTTGCCGTGTCTGGGCTTATGTTGAACGCATTCACCAGAGAGCTCTGTGCGTTTTTTTCATTACTGCTTCTGACGACAGCGATGAGTTCATCCACTTTTATGCTGTCATTGCTTCGTTGCAGTTTCTCAAGTTCCATCAGGATGCGCAAATGCTTCACAAGCGCTCGACAAATGTCGCCGAAATTATCGGCGATCAATTTGTCGAAATCAGTTTCAATAGACAGAAGGGCTCCGTCTTTTTGTTGGGCTATTCTTATGTTCATAAGGTCTGTTTTTACTGTTCTAGAAGGTGTTGATACTCTGGGTCTTTGACCACTTTTTTGAACTCGGCGACCACGTTGGGCAACTTCACGATGGGCTGGCCGAGCCGCGCGGTCACAGTGCCGAAGCTGTTGGTCTTCACCCATTCCACCACCTGGTTGCGCACTTCGTTGTCAAAATAGAGCTTCACCTGCAGCGGGGTCTTGATTTCGGCAGCGTTGGTCAGGGTGCTGTCCAGTTGGCCATTCTCAATCGGGTTCTCCATGGTGATGCCGAGCACGTAGGGCACGATTGACCCGATGAGCGACCCTTTGTCGGCCTCGGGATTCACTCCCATTTCAGTGCGGATGCCGGTCACCATTTTTCCAAGGACGATCATGCCTTCGGCAAGTCCGGCGGCGCAGATTGCGTCCATTTCGGCGACCACGGCGGGATGGTCGGTGCCCAGCTCTGGGAAGCGGTTGCGGATTTTCATTTCAAGCTGGGTGCGGAAGGCGTTGATGTTGGCGCGAGCTTCTAATTGTTGCTTTCTTTTTCTCTCTTGTTCTTTGTGGGATTTTTTTGTACTCATGGTGCGTTTGTTTTTAAATTTCGCTATACAATACGATTGGCAGTAATGCAACCTTTACAAGAAAATCGCAAAACGCTATAAGACAGTAAGATAATAGCTATATATTTATGTGCGTAAAAGCCGTGCGTAAAAGCAATAATTCAGCTCTTCTGACTCTGTCTTGCGTTTAACTTTTCAGCATTTCGTCCAACCATAGCTCAAAAAAGTATGGATATTTCTTGATGGCCCAACAGAAGGCGCGTAAAGTAGGAATGTCATAACGCCTTTCCTCAACGGCAATGAGACAAATGCGCTTGTACGCATCTTCAACCGTTTCGCCTTCTTGTGCAAGCGTTAACCCGCCGCAGATGTCCCATTGACCGTAATACTCAGGGTCGTATTCTTTACATAGCAGTGGCATCAGGTTAATCATTGGCTCTTCACATTGTTCTTTTGTGAAAGGATTGTTGCTTTGTTCAGGAAGGCGGTGATACAGCCATTGCTCAGCAGCGGTATAAACCGTGGTTCGCATACTTAGGCTAATCCCGCATTCTTTCATGTAAGCCTTGGTTAGCAGACGCAAAGCTTCTAAGGCATCCATCTTTTCGCCTTCTTCGGCGTACTTTTCAAATAGTTTCTCTGTTTCTGTCATAACATTGTTTTTAATTCATGATAAAATCCCTATGATGATTAAGATTGCCAAAATAATGACGACTGTGATGATGAGATTTTTGATAAACCTGCCCACTCTTTGAGCAAAGCTCAGATTATCTTCTGCCTCGTCGGCACTCGTCAGATTGTTTTCACCTTCCAGGGCGCATTTCTTGGAACAGTAGTACCTCCTGTTCCATCGAGGGCCGCCTGTGTACCCTTTTCCATCGGGGAAATACTTCCCACACCATTCGCAATTTGCCATGTTTCTTTCTGCTTAAGTTATACTTTGATTTAATGGGGTGTCTAAGTCCCCGAAGGGACTCAGACGTTGTAAATCCTGACAATTTTATTCTGCGCCTGGGCTTTTCGGATGGTGTCCCAAGTGCCTTTGCTCGATGCCGTGACAAAGGCGAGAATGATGTCAGAGTTTTCGACAATAGTCGTGTTTCGTTTCAGA
>CACYHX010000047.1 GCA_902774365.1 uncultured Bacteroidia bacterium
AACACCATTAAAGACATTGTGCCAGCCACCGTATTGCCAAACGCCTTCGGAGGTAAGCCACCACTTGTTCCATCCCATCACAGCGCTCTCGAAGTCGGAAACGCATGCAATCAGGATGTTGATGGCCACGATGATGAACGGGAAAGGCTTGAACCAATGCTTGGCGCCGATGCCCCATTTGTACTTGATCATCATAAAGCCGATACATCCGGCTGTGGCTGCATAAAGCTTGGCATAATGGAACCAGCCTTGCATATAGACATGGGTCTGGTTTTCCAACGCCCACTGTGCTCCACTGCGGACGCCAAGCCAGATGGCGAGGAAGTAGGCCGTCAAAGCAACGGGAACGACCAAGAAAGTAAAGATACCGCCGAACTTGGTGCGACGGGCAAACTCGTTCAGTAAGATAAGACCAGCGAGGACAACGAGCATCATTCCCCACTGAGAAAGCGCATTAGCGCCATACACTTGGAAAAACATAATTATTAGTTTTAAGTTGTTTAGTTATTCAGTTGTTCAGTTAACGCTTCGCGTCATTGCGAGGAACGAAGCAATCCAGACATTAAGTCAGTTGAACTTTCTTTTTGCGCTCTTTCGCCAAAGCATATACCGCCCACACCGCTGTGATTACTAACGACATGGGAACGCCTACGGTAAGCATTTCGCGGAGCATGACGGCACCGCCTCCCGCATTCTCAAGGGCGGTGAAGAACGGGAAACGCCAAGTGAGTTCGCCATTGATGACATGATCCACGACCAACATCACCGAACCGCCCCAAAGCATCTTCTCCAAAGCCGGCAGATGACGCGCAAAGGCAGAATGATCGCTTCGGTTGTTTTTTTCATTGGATTTGCGAATGGCACTCGTGACCACCGCTTGTGCTAAAGGTACTACAAAAACAATAATACTATTGATTTCCACCTCGTTACCTCGCAACAGCCAGGTGTTTTTGCTATTGCAATAGGGACACGTCTTGCCGAACTTGACCGTTTCATATTCCTTGTTGCAGTCGCCGCATAGGGTAACCGCAGGGATGGTGTTGACTTTCATCTCACAGCCCCGAAGGATGTCTTCTTTGTCGGCAGCCCAGCGCCAACAATCAGTGAGCAGATGCGGCACCACGGTCGACACCTCGCCGATGTCCATCACCACGCTGGAGACATGCTCCACATGGTTTTCTTCTGCCACCTGCTTGACGTCCTTGACGATGTAGAAAACGATTCCTAGTTCGTGCACGTTATTCAGTTTTCAGTTATCAGTTGTTCAGTTTTTCTTGCCGAAGATAATCTTTCCGGTGCGTTTGAGCATGTAAGGCAGGATGCCACCGAACTTGTCCTCTGAGGTGCGCATGATGCTGGCATCGGGATTGTCGCGGAAGAGGTGGATGGCATCGAAGGCGCACTTGGTGGTACAGATGCCACAGCCGATGCAGCGGTTCTCATCGACCACCGATGCGCCGCACGAGAGGCAGCGGGCTGTCTCTTTTCGTACCTGCTCCTCGGTGAGTGTGACCATATATTCGCTGAAAGGATTCTCGTTGGCTTTATGGCCTTCCACTTGACGCGAACTGTTGTCGTATGATTCCACGAGGATGTCGTCCTTGTCCAACTCGATGAAATCGCGGCGGTTGCGTCCGATGGTCATGTGACCATGCTGCACATAGCGGTGCAGACTCTCGGCGGCTTCCTTACCAGCAGCAATGGCATCGATGGCGAACTTGGGCCCCGTGAAGACGTCGCCGCCTACGAAGATGTCTTCTTCAGCTGTTTGATACGTCAGTTTGTCGGCAACGGGATACACGCCTCTGAAGAACTCTACCTTGGTGTCCTTGAGCAGGTCTTTCAGAATGACGGTCTGTCCAATAGCGAAGATAACCATGTCGGCATCCAACGTAATCAGTTCATTCTCGTCATATTGTGGGTTGAAACGATGTTCGGCATCATAGACCGAAGTGCATTTCTTGAAGACAATGCCGCTGACTTTGCCATCGCCAAGTACTTCCTTCGGTCCCCAACCTGGGTTGATGACCACGCCGTCTTCACGAGCCTCTTTGCGCTCTTCAAGCGATGTCGGCATGATGTCTTCGGTCTCCAATGACAGCATTGTTACTGATGTCGCGCCACTGCGTTTGGCCACACGGGCAGCATCGATGGCCACGTTGCCGCCGCCAACGACTACAATGTTGCCTGTGACCTTCACCTTGCCGCAGTTGGCGTCGTGCAGGAAATCGATGGCAGTGATGGTGCCGGGAAGTGCTTCACCCGAAATGCCGGGCAGTTTGCCTCCCTGGCAGCCGATGGCCACATAGAAACCCTTGTAGCCTTGTTCACGGAGTTGTTCTATGGTGATGTCCTTGCCGACCTCCACGCCCGTGCGAATCTCCACACCGATCTCGCGCATGATGTCGATTTCGGCCTTGATGACGTCCTTATCCAGTTTGTAGGAAGGAATACCGTAGCGTAACATGCCACCAGGCTCCTCGCTCTTCTCGAACACAGTGGGCTTGTAGCCCATAGTGGCAAGATAATAAGCGCAGCTCAATCCTGCGGGACCGCCGCCAATGATGGCAATCTTTTCCTCCCATTGTTCCTGCACATTCGAGCAGATATTCACCTCTGGCACAAAGCGTGTCTCAGCGTTGAGGTCTTGATCGGCGATGAACTTCTTCACCGCGTCGATGGCGATGGGCTGGTCGATGGTGCCACGGGTACAGGCATCCTCGCAGCGGCGGTTGCACACGCGACCGCAGACTGCCGGGAAGGGGTTCTCGCGCTTGATAAGCTCCAAGGCTTCGGTATATTTGCCCTCGGCAGCTTTCTTCAGGTAGCCTTGTACGGCGATATGGGCAGGACAAGCGGTCTTGCACGGTGCCGTACCCGTCGGGTAGCAGTTGATGCGGTTCTTGTCGCGGTAGTCTTCCGTCCACTTTTGCGGCCCCCATTTCTTGGCATCGGGAAGTTCCTGTTTGGGATAGGTCTGCTCGCCGTGTTTGGTGCAGAGTTTCTGTCCCAAACGCACAGCACCTGCAGGGCAGTATTCCACGCAGCGACCACAAGCCACACAATTCTTCGGGTCTACATGAGCCACGTATGCACTACGCGACATGTTCGGGGTGTTGAAAAGCTGTGATGTACGCAAAGCATTGCATATCTTTACATTACAATTACAGATGGCGAAAATCTTTCCTTCACCGTCAATGTTAGTGACTTGATGCACGAAGCCGTGGTCTTCGGCCTTCTTCAGAATGGCTATCGCCTCATCATAGGTGATGAAGTGTCCGCGGCCCGTCTCGGCAAGGTATTCGGCCATGTCACCTACGCCGATACACCAGTCACGGTAGTCGTCGGCGCAGCCCTCGTCGAGTTTCTTGCGGCCATAACGGCAAGAGCAGATACCCACTGCCAGGTGACCTTCATAGCGCTTGAGCCAATAGGAAATATGCTCGATGTCGGCTGTCTCGTTCTCCATCGAAATGGCTTTTTCGACGGGAATCACGTGCATGCCGATACCGCTACCGCCCATGGGCACCATTGGCGTGACCTTTTCCAATGGCAGGAAGGTCATGCGCTCGAAAAACATGGCCAGCTCGGGGTGTTTGTCCATCAGCTCCACGTTCATGTTTGTATATTCTGCTGAACCTGGGACAAACATCGGCACCCAGTAGATGCGGGCGTCACGTTCAAACGAAGTGCCGGCCACTGGTCCTTCCTTGGTGTATTTGTCGCCGTAGTCGTACTCCAACATGCCGAAATAGGCCAGCTTGTCCAGAAGTTCATCAAAGGATTTGTCGTCGGGGGTATAGTGTTTCTTGGCGTTCAACTCATGCAATTCGGCATAGCTGTGATGCTCTCTCACTTTGAAGAAGTTGCCTGGAAGCATATCCAAGAGCAAATCCAACGAGGCCTCGCGGGTAGTGGCATCCATCTCGTCCTCGAAGATGCAGGCAAGGCCCCAATACTCTGGGGCATCGGTGTCCATCTTGATTTTTCCAGGGATACGATCCGTGACATGACGGACGAATTTCAACAGTTTCGGGTTCGGGTTTTTGTCGCCTTTGTGCTTAGGGACAAACTTGGTTGACATTTCGGGCATAATATTATTAGTTTGGAGTTGTCAGTTTGCAGTTGTTCAGTTATCAGTTGTTTTTCCAGGCGTTGACTTCGGTGAGGAGCCATTGGACGAAGGCATCCACGCCCTCCCCTGTCTTGGCGCAGATGGGGATGACTTGTGCTTTGGGATTACGCTGGTGGATGTAGGATTTACAGCGTTCGAGGTCGAAGTCGAAATACGGCATAACGTCCGTCTTATTAATCAAGACAAGGTCGCAGACCGTGAACATCAAAGGATATTTCAGCGGCTTGTCGTCGCCTTCAGGGACGGAGAGAATCATCGCGTTGCGCACGGCACCTGTGTCGAACTCAGCGGGACATACAAGATTACCCACGTTTTCGAGGACGACCAGATCCACCTCTTTCAAGGCCACGTTGTCGAGGCCTTGGCGCGTCATCTCCGCATCGAGGTGGCACATGCCACCAGTATGGAGTTGGATGGACGGGACACCCGTGGCTTCCACAATCTTGACGGCATCTACGTCGCTGTCGATGTCGGCTTCCATCACCGCCACGCGCACCTTGTCCTTGAGGCGATTAAGGGTTTGAATGAGGGTCGTCGTCTTCCCACTTCCAGGGGCCGACATCAAGTTAAGGAGAAATACGCCTTTCATTTTCAGCTCCTTACGCAAAGCATCGGCATCTTTGTCGTTATCCTCGAAGACACTTTTCTTGATCTCGATAACTCTAACTTCGTCCATAAATTTTGGTATTTTCGGCAAAGATACGGGAAAAACGCATTCAAACCCCAATCTTTACTGAAAAAAGCAAAGAAAAGCGGGTTATGACGAAAGAAACCTTAGGCGAGAGTTGTTTGGGTAGGGTATCCTGTCTCATTCCAGGCTACACTGTAATACTTGGAGAAATAACGTCTGGCGTGACGGTTGGCGCGGATCTCGGTCCAAAACACATTATGATTGCCCTTGCCCATAGCGCTCAGAAGGCTGGATAAACCGATAACAGGCAGATAAAACCAGCCGAAAAGCCGGCTATCGGCTGTATGTCCAAACTCGTGCATACAGATTGGGTTGCCAAGGATATAAGCCTCACCTTCTCCAAGCATCCAAGGGCCGGCCCAAAGGTCGACGAAAGTACCCAACGACACACCCATACTATAGCCACATCCCAATTTCGTCGCTAAGGTGATGCCGCCCAGGGTATCGATGCGGTCGACACGACCTGCGAGTGCCCGCATCACAGAATACAGCCATCCCACGAAGGTCTGCGGTAGTTCCCAAGTGAATCTTGAAAGGAGTTGCCACACACGGCCCCATGGCGACCGTTTATTATCAGTCATGAAGAGACCTTGGGTAATTTGGGCGGCGAGGCGAAGGCGTTTTGAGATGCTGTTTGACATAAAGGCAGATGTACCAAGTTTTGGCCGAGTTTAATATACTTTTTAATACTTTTTCCAAAAAAATGGGCATCAGAACCAGCTGATGCCCAAGTTTATAAGTGTCTCTTTTTTAGGGAATAAGGCGAAAAAACCGCTTAATACTCATCCTCGTTGAAAAAGAAGTCATCCTTCGAGGGATAATCCGGCCAAAGGTCTTCGATGCGTTCGTATATCTCACCCTCGTCTTCGATTTCCTGAAGGTTCTCTATGATTTCTTCCTGTGCGCCCGTACGCAAGGCCCAATCCAACAGTTCGTCACGGGTGGCTGGCCATGGAGCGTCTTCCAATTTTGAGGCTAATTCTAGTGTCCAATACATAGTCTTATTAAGTTTGTTTTTGAGGGCGCAAAAGTACAAGTATTTTTTTAACTAACAAGGAGTTTTTATTCTAAAATACAATTAAATTATTTATTTGACTCCCAGTTGTTTTCATCAACTTTGTCTAAATAACCAAAAAAGCGCGCCAAAACAAAGAAGTAATCCGACAGACGATTGAGATACTTCAAATCAAGCAAATCAATAGGATGTTCAGAGGCCAAACGCCAGCCCTGACGCTCGGCACGACGGCACACCGTGCGGCACACATGCGCATGGCTGGCCTTCAGGTTGCCACCAGGGATGACAAAGCTCCTCAACTCGGGCAGTTGCTCGTTCATAACGTCAATTTCGTGCTCCAAATAGGCCACATCCTCAGCAGTCAGCACAGGGATCATCTTCTTTACCTCAGAGTTTTCGTCCAAAGCGAAGTGAGACTCGATGGTGAACAACTTGTTCTGTACAGTGTCTAACACGGTCTTCATCTCAGCAGTGACGCCTTCCTGGTCATAAAGCACGCCAATGAAAGCACTCAACTCATCGACAGTGCCGTAAGCCTCTACCCTGTCGTCATATTTCGCGACACGCAGACCACCAATCAACGAGGTCTTGCCTTCGTCGCCAGTTCTCGTATAGGTAATATTCTTCATTTAAAATTTAAAATTCAAAGATTTAAAGATTCAAAATTCACCATTCCGCATTTAATATTTAAGCACAAAATCTTGTTTCTCAATGCCTTCGCGGAAGAAGACCACACCAACGCAATAAAGGTCGTAGGTAACCGAAACGTCCTCGTTGCCTTTGATTTCCTCCCAGGCGTCTTCCATGTCGCGGTTGTGATGGATGCCCTCGAAGACGAATATCGACTCAGAAGACTTGTAGTTTAGGCAGTCCGTGAGATAATCCCAAGTGTCTTCCTCAAAGGAGTTGCGGCTGAAGAAGACAAAGCCCGTGTTGAGCCGCTTGAAACGTCCCGAGTCGAACTCCTCCGGCTGGATGAGGTTCACATTGACCACGCCCATCGAGTTGAGCGTCTCCAAGAAGCTCTCCGACTGCTCCAGATAGACCTTCGTTTGCATGTGTCCCAAAGCCATGGCCGTGGCATTCAAAGCGCTCATGTGGCCGAACGACACCACCGAGTCAGGCTCGAAATAACGCACCATGCGATAGAGTAGGCGACTTTGTTTGCGCAGGTTATAGTTGATATGCTTCCGCTTGTCAAGCAAACGAGCAATACGGTAAATGGTGTCGTAGTCGCGGTTGGAGCCACTATCGTTCAGCACCTTACGCATGAATTCATAGACAAAGGGCGAATGGATACTGTATTCGCTCTTTCGCTGCCAGAGATATCTTAGATAACTTCCAACCATAACTCAATCATATTGAACCTTTTGCAGGTAATACACCGTCCGCCTTGCCTTGGGTTGCGCACTGTTTTGGATGATTTGCGAGCCAAAGATGAGGAAACGGCTGCCATACCATCTCGCCATCTGAGCAAAATATTCGTCATCCACATAATCAGCACCATGAATCGGGGCAAGCTTCTCCTCCTGCAGGTGCATCAACGGTTGACCCTGGGCATCGAAAGCGGCATAACGCAATCTGTTGCGATAAGGCGAAGCCACGACAAGCTCACCATAGCAGGCCCCTTCGGCGGCATGCGGGAAAAGGTCGAAGGTCAGCTCGTTGTCAAACTTCACAGACTGTTGCCATTGCAGACGGCCCTCCTGATCGAAAGCCAACAGCACCTCGCTGAAAAAGTCGTAGCCGTCAAACACGGTGTAGATGGATGGGTAGCCGCCATAATAGCCGTAATAGCCATAGCTCATACGCGTTTCCGTGTGATAATAAGGCATGAAGGCCTCGGCAGCAAAAACCGTCAAGTCGCCAAAATCGGTAATACGTGGCGACAAAAACTGAAAGGCTATCTCGCCTCTAGTAGGGTTGTCCTTCTTTTGGTTTTTCAAGCGTTCCTCGCGTACCCTGACACGGTCGGAAGCCGTCAAGGCATGTTCTATCTCAGGCATGTCTTTGAAAAGATAGATATGGCTGTCCGGCGTCCCCGAAACGAAGCGCACCCACACCACGCCGACACTCTCCTTGTCGAAGTCTTCGGTCACGCCTTGTAGATTGACCTTGCGTCCCGTCTCACGCTCCAAGGTGCCGATGACAACGAGGTTGTGGCCCCCGTCGAACCGTAAGCCCATGCGACCCAAAGCGGCATTGGGGATGTTTTCGTAGCGATAACTGCCTTGCAGCTGACCCGTTGACGAATACACCATGAAAGAAGTGGAGACAAACCTTTTGTTCTCAAACTCCTTGGCAGCCACCACGAAGCAATGCTCCTTGGAGAACGCCTCGGCTTGAAACAAAACGAAACTTGTCGAAGGAGATGGATTGATGGTACGATAGGCATTAGACGTCAAGTCATAGAACGACAAGGAGCCGTTGCCGTTTTTGTTGTTCAAGGCCAGCATCATCGTGCCGTCGACGACCTTCACCGACAGGGGCACCGACTTCTCAGGCCATTTGTTCCAGAAGGTCTTATACGTGCCTTCCTTTTGATTGAAACTCACCACAAGGAAATCCAAGGTGTCGGCGGCTTTTTTGTTGCCGTCGTTGACGAAAAGGAAGGCAGTATATCTGCCGTCGCTGTCGGAATCGAAGTATTTGAGTTTCTCGGGCAAGGGGATGAGGTCGCTCCGGGTCTCGTAAAGGCTGCTGTCGAGACATGCGAAGTTCCATAGGCGGTGTTGTTTCTCCTTATTAATCCTATCGGTCTCGTAGACCATGATGCCATCTGAGAGGCCAACGCTCTGGAAATGGCAGTCCTGCTCCTTGCTCCAACGGTCCACCTCATAGCGCACCGGCTCTACCTGCTGGGCCGAGGCCCAAGTGGAGAGGAAAAGAAATGCTATGAGGAAAAGGTTTTTCATCTTGTTATCGCTTTGCGTCATTGCGAGCGCAACGAAGCAATCCAGACCACAAACTTGCACCCTGGATTGCTTCGTCGTTCCTCCTCGCAATGAGGCTATCGCGTCTGTATTAGAACTTCACGAACTTCGAAACAGCCGTCGTGCCATTGGCATAGCGGATGTTGACGAAATACACGCCGCTCTGCAGTTCGCTCACGTTGAGTTGAGCCTCGCCGGCGCTCAGGTTCACCTCATTCACCATGCGACCCGTCATGTCGAAAACGCTGACTTGGGCGTCGTTTTCGAGCTCGAACGACACTTGTTCGTTGGCGGGGTTGGGATAGAGGCCGATGGCGTTGTTTTGCTCGGCAACCGACTCGGCGCCATAGGAGATGACCTTCACATAGTCGATTTCCCACGACGAAGCGGCTTCGACAGTGCTCTTGTAGACGAAGGCAACATAGAAGTCGGGATAATCCAGATCGTATCCGTCAAAGACGTTCCAGACGTTCACTGCGCCAGATTCAACCCATTCATAGTTACCCGTTGAATATTCAAATTCACCAGTGATATCGATCCATTCGGCACCAGCGGGGTCGCCTTGGCCGTCATAATCGACGGAGACCTTCACTTGCAGCGGGTCGCCATCAAACTTCATGGCCGTGCGGAAGCTCAGGAGAGCATCTTGGTTGCCTTGGCTGGAGATGGCGGGGCTGACAAGCCAGTCCTCGTTTTCGTTAGAAGCGCCATCAGCATAGCCGTTCATGTTGGCATAGGTCGTGCCTTGGTATTCACCATGATGCCATTCCTGTTCACCAGCCACGCTGTAGGGAGTGAACACGCCGAGTTCTTCATCGAAATCTTCAAAGAAGAGGGTGATGATTTGTTCCGTTGAGCCTAATGCAGTCGGGTAGGTGCCGTCGGTCTTGTAGTCGATGTTGGAGCCAGCGTTGGTGTAGGGGAAGATGGCGAAATGATAGGCGGTGCCGCCTTGCAAGTCGCTGAAGGTCACGGTTTGCACACCATAAGCCACATTCTTGGCCATTTCACCATCGGCGACGGGAGTGCCATCGACGGGGACGGTGATGTCGCCCGTGGAGGCCAGCACGAGATACCTGTCAGGCAGCTGTGTGCCCGTGGCATCGACCCAGTCAACGGTGATGCTCAAGCCATCTGCATTGGTCAAGGAATGGAATTCGGTGGGATAGTTGCTCGGCTCCGGGTCAGGTTGGGCGGGGGTGCCACCAGCCTTGTAGAAGCTCACGCGCGTATCGATGTTAGACGTTTCAGCATAGCAGCTGAAGAGGGGAGCGTTGTTTTGGGTGTTGGGGTTGAAACGCATGTTATTGCGAGTGTTTTCGCCTTGGGCGACGACTTCAGCCGTGCCGTCAGCGTTGAAGGTAATGTCCCACTCGCCGTTGGCATCGAGCTCAGTCTGCGTCTTCAGGTTGTTGCTGCTGCTGCTTGCGGCATAGAGATAGCCACCCTTCACCTCGTCGAACAAGGTCCAGGCACCAGCGTTGCCGCCCAACGTGATCTGGAACACATCGGTAGCGCTCTCAGCATCGGTGCCGGGAGTAACAGTAATGGCTTCGCCATCTTCTGACACGACCACAGCATTACGGTTGTTGGTCTTTTGGTTACCCATGGCAAGGACGCCCAGGTCGTCGTGATGGGCCACGATGATGTAGTTGGCACCAGCCTCAAGACCCGAGGCCGAAGTCACCTTTGTGAATGTCGTTTGAGCGATGCCGCTAACTGAAAGGAGCAGCATGGCCACTAATGAGAATAGAACTTTTTTCATCTTGTTTGAATTTTATGTTAGACAATGAGTTTATAATTCCAATGTCTCGACCTGCTCCACCGCCTTGATTTCGGGGATGACTTTCTTCATCACGGCTTCGATGCCGTTTTTGAGCGTCGACCTGCTGTGGGGGCAGTTGCCACAAGCACCCGTCAGTTCCACAATCACGGTGTTGTCGTCGGTGAGTTCCACGAAGTTGACGTCGCCGCCATCTTGTTGGAGGTAGGGACGCACTTGTTCGAGGACGTTCTTGACTTTTCTAAGGATGGTTTCTTTATCCATACCAAATATATTTTTCGTTGGTAGAGACGCGATTAATCGCGTCTCTACAAGGTTTATGCATTAATTATCGATTGTGCAATCTTGTCAAAGGCTTTTGTGACAGGCGAGTCGGCATCGAGGGCGAGCGGAACGCCGGCATCGCCACCTTCGGCAATCTTCTCTGTGATCGGGATTTGGCCGAGGAGCGGGACACCGAGTTGGTCGGCAAACTGCTTGCCCGTCTCCTTGCCGAAGATGTAGTATTTCTTTTCAGGCATGTCGGAAGGCGTAAAGTAAGCCATGTTCTCCACCAAGCCGTAGATCGGAATCTGCAGGGCCTCTTCCCTGAACATCATCGCGGCGCGCAACACGTCAGCGAAGGCCACCTTCTGCGGCGTGGTGACGATGAGTGCACCCGAAACGTTGTATTGTTGCGCCAACGTCAGTTGGATGTCGCCCGTCCCAGGAGGCATGTCGACGACCATCCAGTCCAGTTCACCCCAAAGGGTGTCGTTCATCAGCTGGTTTAAGGCGCTGGTGGCCATGGGTCCACGCCATATCAGAGGGCGGTCTGCACTGACGAAGCAGCCTATGCTCATCAGCTTGATGCCATAACGCTCAAGGGGAAGCATCACCGTCTTGCCGTCTTTCTCGAAGGCACCAGGTTGCTCATCGCCAAGACCGAACATCATCGGCACGGAAGGACCGTAGATGTCGGCGTCAATCAAGCCCACACGCTGGTTGGCACGTGCCAAAGCGATGGCGAGGTTGGCGGCCACTGTCGACTTGCCGACGCCGCCCTTGCCCGAAGCCACGGCGATGATGTGCTTCACCTTCGAGAGGGCGGTCTTCTCTTCAACCACCTTGATTTCGATGTCGACGTCGCCAAACACTTCGGTCAATGTGCGCTTGGCGCCATTCACCAAGATGTCGTTTTTCGGGTCGTTGGCATGTTCCATGACGAGGTCAAAACGGATGGCATTGTCTCTAACCATCAGATTCTCAACCATATTTAAGGCAACGATATTATCTCCTTTAGGGAAATAGATGACGTCCTTCAGGACTTCCAAAACATTTTCTTTGTTCAGCATAACGATTCTAAAATGATTCTAAATTACGCTGCAAAGGTAGTAAATAGTTTAGAGTTTAGAGTTTAGAGTTGAGAGTTTTTTTGTTAGGAGGCTAAAAAAGTTTCAACGATGGTGTTAAAGGCTTCGGGGTTTTTGTTGGCCACGAAATGGTCACCTTCGATGATGGCCAATTGGGCATTCGGCAAGCTATTGTAAATCAACCTTGTGTGCGAGTCTTTGATCATGTCTTTTGTGCCAGCGACGACCAAAACAGGCATTGTTAACCTGGCTAATTCAATTGGCTCGACATGTGGCTCATTGACCATCAACCCAAGCATTTCGGCGTTCTTCTTGGCTTTTTCAGACTTTTTGGAAAACATCTTGGCGATGCGGTAGCCGATTTCGATGGGCCACTGATACAAAGGTTTCACCCCACTCGGAAAAAGATTGGCGCCATTAAGAATCAGTTTCTCAACACGTTCGGGATACTTTAAGGCAAATTCCATGGCGATATTGCCGCCGTCGGAGAAGCCCAACAATATGGCTTTCCCAATGCCTTTTTCATCCATGAAGCCATGCAAGTCCTCGGCGAACTGTTTGATGGTAAATGGCTTCTCTCCTTTCGGCGATTGGCCGTGTCCGCGCGTATCGAGCGCAATGACACGATAGTCATGGCAGAAACAGGAGATTTGATGCACAAAATAATCGCTGTTCTCGCCGTTGCCGTGGAGCAGAATCAAAGGCTGACCTTGGCCTTGTTCTATGTAATGCAGTTGGATGTCGTTCATGGTTTCATAAATCGGTTACGTTCCTCATCCGAGAACTTCTCAATGGCATAGCGCAACATCGTGCGCGGCATGGATTGGCAACGTGTTGAAAGCCAGTCTTTCAGCCTCTGCTCATCGCGTTTCCCAGCCTCACGCAGCAGCCAGCCGACGGACTTTTGGAGCAGGTCGTGCAAAGGCTTAGGTTTGGCCAAAAAAAGATCTGCAATGGCATAGGTGTCGTCCAACTCGCCGTGGCGCAGAAACTGCATGGTGCTCACCATCCCGATGCGCTGCTCCCAAATCGTCTTGCCTTCGCGAGCAAGGTCGTAAAGCAGGGTCCTGTCCTTGTCCAACAACCATGTCCCCAGCAGTTCGTAGCATGACAGGTCCACCAAATCCCAATTATTAATGAACTCAGTATGAGATAAATAGAATTCAATACATCGTTTTTGAAGTAACTCGTCTTTTTTGACGTGTTTATAGATTTGCACCAAGGTAAGCAGGGCTGCCAGGCGCATCTCGTGGTACTCGGAGCGGATGCAGGTCTCCAAATCCTCAAAAGAAGTGTCAGCCCAGCATTGTTTCACCACCTCACGGATGACGGGAACCTTGATGCCGAGGAACTTATCGCCCTCGCCGTATTGTCCTTTGCCCGTCTTGAAAAATCGCGAAAGTCCTTCCAACTGTTGGGGGTCTCGATGATAGAGAACCGTTTCAAAAAGTCTATTTCTCACTATGTCTTATGCTTTCTGTCGTGCCAACAAAAGTAGTAAAAGAATCCATCACCTTAATTAAATAAAGCTCTTTTTTTTCTATTTTATCCAAAATGATATTCAATTATTTCGCAAAAACATTATTTTTGCGCCCTAATTTTATCTAAAACAAATCACAAACCTATATAATAAAATGAAAAAACTAGCTATTCTACTAACTCTGGTCATGAGCGCCGCTTTCGCCATGGCTCAGAATGGCCGGATTGACTTGCGCAGCGAGTCGCAGGCCGAATGTGTAAAAAGCGACATGGCAAGCCTAAGGGCTTCGTTCACTTTCTCAACTATCGAAGCCGAGGATTACCAAAGCGACCGCGGCTTGTTCTCTTGGATCAGCATGCCCAACACCGTCATTGGCGGCAACGAAGGCGAGCCTCAAGTCCCCGTCGTGAACAAGCTCATCGCCATTCCTCTTGGCGCCAACCCGCGCATCGAGATTACCAGCTACAGCACGACAGACTACCGCCTCGAAGACTACGGCATCCACACTTTGGTGCCTCGCCAGCCTTCGCTGCGTAAGGACATCGACCCTGAAGATGCTCCGTTTGTCTACAATGCAACGGCATACCAAACCCGTGGCCTCGCCTCGGCACCTCGCGCCACCGTCAGCGTCGACGGCCTCATGCGTGGCATCCAAGTCGGCAAGATGTGCATCGACCCCGTCAGCTACGACCCCGTCAACAACACGTTGCGTGTGTTCAACAACATCGAAGTTGAAGTATTCTTCGACGACGCCGACGCCCAAGCCACCGAAGACATGCTCGTCAGCACCTATAGCCCCTACTTCGACATCATCTACGCCCAGATGTTCAACGGCCGCGCCGTGTTGGATGTCTATACCGACCACCCCGACCTCTACACCACCCCCGTCAAGATGATCGTCATCACCAACTCGACCTATGCTTCCAATACGGCCTTCCAGAACTGGGTCATTTGGAAGAAGCAGAAAGGTATCTATACGACCGTTTACAACACGTCGGAGACAGGCACGTCGGCCTCGGCCATCAAGACCTTCATCCGCAACAAATACACCACCGATGCTCCTACTTTCGTTGTCCTCGTGGGCGACAAGGATGTCATCCCCGCCGCTACCACCAGCAGCACCACCAGCAAGGTCACCGACTTGTACTATTCCAGCACCACCGACAACGACCTCTATCCCGAGATGTTCCTGAGCCGTATGCCGATTTCGTCGACCACCGAGTTGACCAACCTGATCAACAAAATCATGACCTACGAGAAGTACACGATGTCGGATCCTTCTTATTTAGACGAGACCTTGCTCATCGCCGGTTGGGACTCACAATGGACGTCACGCGTCGGCAAACCTACCATCCAATACGCCAACAACTATTACTTCAATGCAGAACACGGCATCACCCCGCACGTTTTCCTGACCACAGGTTCGGGCCAAACCACTTGCTACAACTACATCAACAATGTGGGATTCGTCAACTACACCGCCCACGGCGACAACACCATGTGGTATGACCCACAGTTCACCACCAGCAACGTCAACTCAATGACCAACAACGACAAGTACTTGTGGGCCATGGGTAACTGCTGCTTGGCCGCCAACTGGGGCTACAGCGGCACCTGCCTCGCCGAGGCTTTCCTGAGAGCCGCCAACAAGGGCGCTTGGGGATATATCGGCTCCTGCCCTGAGACCTACTGGTATGAGGACTACTACTTCGGCGTCGGTGCCACCACCACCATGAGCCAGATGCCTCAGATGTCACAAACCACCACTGGCGTGTACGATGCCATGTTTGACGACTCAGGCTTCAACACCTTGAACTCTGTGCCTTTCATCGGCAACCTCGCCGTGGCTTATTCCCATGCCGGCAGCTATCAATCCAGTGTCTCCGACAAATACTACTGGGAAGCTTACCACACCTTGGGCGATGGCTCCGTGATGCCTTTCCACAAGGTTCCGGATCCCAACAACGTCAGCCACGCAGCCGTATTCCCCGCTGGTGCCACTTCGTTCCCTGTGAGTGCTGTGCCTGGCTCATACGTCGCCATCACGCAAAACAATGAAATCATCGGCGTGGGCGTGGTTCCCTCCTCTGGCACCGTCAACGTGACCGTCACCCCTGTGACAAGCGGCCAAGTGATGATCGTGGTCACACGTCAACAGCGCATACCTTATATCACCACCATCCAAGTGGGCAGCCCTGCCTCTGAATACACCATTACCGTGTCGGCCAACCCCACCGCTGGCGGCACCGTCACTGGCGGCGGCACCTTCCCCACTGGCTCGACCCGCACCGTGACCGCCACAGCTAACACGGGCTACACCTTCCAAAACTGGACCGAGAACGGCACCGTGGTCTCCACCAGCGCCAGCTATACCTTCACCTTGAACTACAGCCGTAACCTCGTGGCCAACTTCGCCGTGCCGACCTTCACCATCACCGCCACCGCAGATCCTACCGTGGGCGGCTCAGTCAGCGTGAGCGGCAACAGAGACACCTTCACCTATGGCTTCGAGAACGGCACCACGCAAGGATGGACCGTCGGCAGCAACGACAACGGATCGACGACATGGGCCGTGGGTCAGTCAGGCAGTCCCAACCAGAACTACACTACGCATGGCGGCAACTATTACATCGGCTCCGTCTATGACGAGTCGAACGCCGTCGACGACTGGCTGATCTCGCCCCAGTTTATGCTGGGTGGCAGCATGAGCTTCTATATCAAGACCACAAGCACAAGCTATACCGATTACTATTCCGTCCTCGTGTCGACGGGCACCAACGCCATCAGCCAGTTCACCACCACGGTGGTATCTGCGACCCGTGTGACTTCCACCAACTACACCGTGGTCAACGTCAACCTGGGCAGCTAT
>CACYHX010000048.1 GCA_902774365.1 uncultured Bacteroidia bacterium
CGGTATCAACAAGTACCGCCTCGACCACGAAGACCCCATCGAGACCTTGGAAGTCGACAACACCGCTGTGCGTGAGTCGCAGATCAAGCGCCTGAAGGAGCTCCGCGCCAACCGCAACGAAGCCGACGTGCAGCGTTGCCTCGAAGCCATCACCAAGTGCGCCGAGACGGGCGAGGGCAACTTGCTTGCCTTGGCCGTCGAAGCCGCCAAGTGCCGCGCTTCGTTGGGTGAGATTTCGATGGCTTGCGAGAAAGTCGCTGGTCGATACAAAGCAGTAATCCGTTCAATTTCAGGAGTATATTCTATGGAAACGAAAAACGATGCAAGATTCGAGGAAGCCTGCCGCAAGGCCGACGAGTTCGCCAAGCTGGAAGGCCGTCGTCCGCGTATCATGATTGCCAAGATGGGTCAGGACGGTCACGACCGTGGTGCCAAGGTGGTGGCTACGGGTTATGCCGACATCGGTTTCGACGTCGACATGGGTCCCTTGTTCCAGACGCCCGCCGAGGCTGCCAAGCAGGCCGTGGAGAACGACGTCCACATCATGGGCGTGAGTTCGTTGGCCGCCGGTCACAAGACCCTCGTGCCTCAGGTCATCGAGGAGTTGGAGAAGCTCGGTCGTCCCGACATCATGGTCACCGTGGGTGGCGTGATTCCCGCACAGGACTACCAGTTCCTCTACGACGCCGGCGCTGTGGCCATCTTCGGTCCCGGCACGGTCATCAGCGATTCGGCCATCAAGATGCTGGATCTGCTGATTGCAGCACGCAAACAGGCATAAAAATGGTAGAGACGGTGACCGTCCCTACAGCATTAACCCAAAGAGGGCGGCCCGAATGGTCGCCTTCTTTGCGTTATTCTACCGTTTCTCAAAATGATGGTAGTCCTTGCTTCCACCCCAGTTACCACCCCATGAGAAACCGTGTGAGGTGAAGACCTTCTTGCAAAGGTCGTCCTTGTCGATCTTATGGGCGAAGTCCTGCGTCCGGTCGACATAGTCCTTCGCCGTCTCTGGGTGCACACGACCGTGTTTGATGCAAGGGTTCTGCAAGGGGTTGACGTCCACGGCCAGACCCATGGCGTGTTTCGAGATCATCTTCGTGCCCACCTTCATGCGGTAGTTGAAGCATGAGGTGTTGTTGGCCTCCATCGAAGCCTCATCGTCGGCGTCGAAGTCATCAACCAAGCGGATGCTATGGATGGGATATGCCTCCGCAAACAAGGCCTTGAAGACACATAACAAATCGTGGGCGATGGCTTGGTTGCACACCATCTCGCCCTGCCGGATGTTGCCCTCGTAATCATAGTGGTAAAGCGTGAGATAACGCAACGCGTCATAGCCGATGGTGGCTTTCTCGGGCATCGACTTGCCTTGCATGCGGGCTTTCACCGCCTCGGGGACGGGCCGCGACACGAAGACATAGTCCTTATACATTATGGTGTCGACGTCGATGCTGTCAAAGGCAAAGGCATATAACGGCGAAAGCGTGTCTTCCTGCTGCTCTTCGATAGTGTCGGTGGCTGGGAGTTCCACCGTCTCTGCTATGGTGTATGCATCCTTTTCCTCACACGACACCATCACACTCATGACGAGCACCAACAGCACCATATAACAGAAAGCGTTTTTCATAGCTCCGAGACGGGTTCAAAGGAATGGGCTGCAAAACTACAACAATTCTCCGAACGGTCGTTTCATTATTTTCCTATCTTTGCGCCAAAATAGATTGTAACCTATGCCACAAAACCCATTTTATCCCGTCATCCGCCTCAACCCCGGTAAGGAAGAGGCCCTGCGCCGCTTCCACCCTTGGGTGTTCTCAGGTGCCATCCACGATGCCGCCAAGGGCCTGCAGGCGGGCGACACGGTCACCGTCACCGACTACGACGGCAACATCCTCGGCACCGGCTTCTGCGAGTCGGACAGCATCGCCGTGAAGATTCTGAGCTTCGACAACAGAAGAATCGACGAATGGTTCTTCCTCGACCGCCTCAACCATGCTTATGAGGTGCGCAAAATCATGGGCTTGACCCACAACGAGCACACCAACTGCTTCCGCCTCGTCCACTCGGAAGGCGACGGCTTGGCGGGCCTCATCGTCGACGTCTATGGACATACCGCCGTGGTGCAGGCCCAGACCGAAGGCATGGCGCTGCATCTGAAAGAGATTGTCCGCGCCCTCAAGCTCATCCCCGACCTCGGACTGCAAGCCATCTACAACAAAAGCGCCGACGCCATGCAACGCATGGGCAAGGAAGACGCCATCGTGGATGACGGCTACCTCTTCGGCGAGCGCCTCGATGAGGTGATACTGGAAAACGACAGCCGTTTCCTTCCCAACTGGGAAGAAGGCCAGAAGACGGGCTTCTTCCTCGACCAACGCGAGAACCGTGAGCTGGTGCGTCGTTTCGCGCAAGGCAAGACCGTGCTCAACGCCTTCGGCTACACCGGCGGCTTCTCCGTCACGGCGCTGAAAGGCGGGGCCAAGAGGGCCATCACCGTCGACGCCTCCAAGAAAGCCATCGCCATGGCCGAAGCCAACCTCGAGCTGAACGGCTACTCCAAAGAGGAGAACGCCTGCCATGTGGCTGACATGAAGGAATACATCACCGAGATGCGCGAAGGCGCCTTCGACCTCATCATCCTCGACCCGCCGGCGTTCGCCAAGCGGCATCAGGACAGGCATCGTGGCCTGGGGGGCTACAAGTTCCTCAACGCCGAAGCCATCAGGCGCATCGCCAAGGGCGGACTGCTGTTCACCTTTAGCTGCTCGCAGGCCGTCGACAAGGCCACCTTCCAAGGCATCGTCACCGCGGCGGCGATAGAAGCCAAGCGCAACGTACGCATCGTCGACCAGCTGTCGCAACCCGCCGACCATCCCATCAACATCTTCCACCCCGAAGGGGCCTACCTAAAGGGCTTGATGCTAGTGGTAGAATAAAAAAAGCCTTGCATGTCATTTCCCTCGGGAATCTATGCAAGGCTTTTTTATATCCAATGGTATCTTATCTGCTACCAAAGAGCGACCCGGGCTTGTTATGCGGGTGACGCACCGGCTTGCTGGACTTGGCCGTATTGGGGACCTTGCCGGTGATACGTTTCATATAACTCTTTTCCACATAGTCTTTTCCGTATTCGTTCACATAGACAAAAGAGTTTTTATCCATATCAACAATCTCAATCCTGTAAGGACGCGCTTCACCATCCATGTTCATATACATACATTGGCTAATCTTATCGAAAGAGCAGGTGAAGGGATAAATCAACACCGTGTCGCCGCAAGGAATGGTATCAAGATAAACCTCGTGTTCTTCATCATAATTGGTGTACAAGGTATCGATGGCGCTATCGCGCATCTCACCGGTCCCGTCGGTCCTGAACGTCAACCTGATGCTATTGTCTACGTCTTCAGGGTCATAGGTATAAGTCTGCATAGAGGCTGGAATCGGGTTGCCTGCATAGTCGATGTTGTAATACTCGACCTTCTCAGCGCCCCAGGTGCCTACAAATTCATTGTAATCATGTTTACCGCACGAGGTGAACAGCATGGCTGCAAAAGCCACTGCCGCAATTAATGTCAGTTTTTTCATATTTTCTATTTTATTGTTAATCAATTCGTTTCAAGAAAAAGCGCTCAAAGAATGGGATAGGCTCCGAGAAATAATTCGTCCACGACGACCGTAAGGTGTTGGCTGTCACCTCCTCAATGGCCATGTCGGCACTCGTCGCATCGGTGAACTGGGAGATAATCCACGAGGTATTGTAGATGGTAAGTATATGACTTACAGAATCATAATCGTATTGGCAATTGAATCTCTTGATCAAGGCTGGGCTGTCGTTGAGATAGAGTTTGCCCGTGCCGTCGTCATAGAAAAACACCTCATAGCCATGCCCCTCGCCCACCTCATAATTTAAGGTGTCCCACTTCTCGTAGCCCGTGCTGTCGGTGCGGCAACTGACATACTCCTCACAGCCCCAGTGACCTATGAGGGGACAGTCGGCATACTTTTTCTCTTTATGGCAGGCGCTCATCGTCAGCAAAACGAGAGCAGCCAGGGCCAACAATGTTATTTTGATCTGCTTTTTCATAACTAATTTCGTTGCAAAAATAGGATTAATTCAAATATCGCGCCAAATTTTCTATTTTTGCTGCACAATTTCCTTGAAAATGAAGCGAAAAACCATACTTTTTGCCCTTTTTTTGCTGTCGTTCACCGCTTGGTCGCAGGATACGCTGACCATCATGCAGTACAACCTGCTGTATTACGGCAACTATAACAGTGCGTTTGCCCAATGTTACGAAAGCACCAACAACACGCAGCACAAAGACGAATGCATCCGCACCATCCTGAGTTATGTGAAGCCCGACATCTTCACCGTGTGCGAGTTTGGCGCCACGCAAACCCTACAGGATGATTTCATGCGCCATAACCTGAACATCTACGGCGCCAATTACTGGCAATCCGACAAGATAATCAACTACGCCAACGAGGCTATCATCAACCACATCTTCTTCGACTCACGCAAGTTGGGCCTGAGCAAGCATGTGGCGCTACGCACCCATCCGCGCGACACCGACATCTACGAGCTGTATCTCAAGACCCATTCCTTGGCCTATGGCGACACCGTCAAGTTGGTGTGCATCGTCGCCCATCCCAAGGCAGGCGAAGACGGTGCGGGGTCACGCTATGCGCAGATGCAGACGGTGATGAACTACGTCAGCCAAAACTACGACACGGAAAACGTGCTGATTATGGGCGACTTCAACCTGTATGGTGCCAGCGAGAGTGCCTATCAGGTGCTGACGCGGACCCACAGCAACACCAACGCCCTCTTCATCGACCCCTTGGCCAACCTCGGCGGCGTGGGCGAATGGAACAACTCGTACCAGTTTGCCCGGTTCCACACCCAGTCAACCCGTAACGATGACGTGCCGTGTTTCTCCCCCGGCGGCCTCGACGACCGTTTCGACTTCATCCTGATGGCCGATGAGATCAAGTTCAGCTACAAGCACTTGCGTTATGTGCCCAACTCCTACAAGGCCATCGGCAACGACGGCTACCACTTCAACCAAAGCATCAACCAAGGCTATAACTACGCCGTCACCTCCGAGTTGGCACAAGCCCTTCACGACTGCTCCGACCACCTCCCCGTGACGATGAAACTCTATACGGACGTACCAGGTCTGGGCATTGACGAGTCGGAGACGCCGGCCTTGGAGGCATCCGTGGCACCTAACCCTGCCAACGATGCGACTTGGGTACATTTCTTCAACCCCACAGAAGGTGAGGTCCAGTTTGACTTGTATACATTACAAGGGCAATTGCTGCAACGCCAATCCGAGCATTTCGGAAACGGCTCTCAGCAGTATGAGATGGACTTGCAAGACGTCTCTGAAGGGTTTTATCTGCTGCGCATCAGTCATTCCAATGGCTGGGGGCAGACTATTAAACTCATCGTTCGGTAAAGCAGGCACTTGAAGTCATGTCATTCCTGCGTTGGATAGTGCGATGGCGGGAATCTATGACTTCAAGAGCCGTCATTAGTAGTTGTTTTCGAACAAATCCTTTCTTTCAGGATTTATCCTATCGATCAGCCTTTCCTTTTCTGCTCTTGATAGTTTCTTTAATTCTTTTTCCCTAACTATTGCCTGGTCTATCAAACCAAAATCTTCATAATACACCAACTTGTGGCATTTATATTTTGCCGTAAAAGCAGACCCACTACCTTCTTTGTGCTCTCTAACACGTCTATCAAGGTTATTAGTTACACCAGTGTATAAAGCCCGCCCATTGGCACTTTGCATCATATAAACCCAATAGGTTTTCATTCTTTATTTTATTATACCGCCTCCCATAGATTCCCGCTCACGCACATGCCTACGTTGGAATGACATGGGAGGCTGTCTCTTACTCTCCAACAACAACCTTCATCCCATCCGAATAAGCGCTGAACTCCGGCGCATACTGGCATTGGATCAAGGCGTAGCCGTTGTTAAGGTAGCCTTCCTTGGTGACGAACATGCTGTACTCCAGCTGGTGCGTGCCCTTGGGCAGGAACTCGATGAAGAACTCCATGTCGGTGTCGGTGTTGCTCTGGTAGTAGCTCATGCGGTCATTGTACTCGTAGCGCGAAATCTGCTCTATCGGCTCGAAACCGGCGGCGCGGAGGTCCTTCACGAAGACGAAGCTCATATCCTGCTGGCTGGTGAAGGTGATCTTCACGGTGAGTTTGTCGCCGACCTTCAGCGTACGCTTCTCAGCCGGTACCAAGACCTTGCCCTTGTCGGTCACCGTCTCCACAAACAGCTCGCGCTTGATGGTGAAGCCCGACTCGTCGCTCTTCACCTCGTCGATGGGGACGAAGTACTGGCGGAACAGGCCACCCCAGACCAAGTGGTTGGTCGGGTTGTTGACGGTGAGCTGGCGCATGTCCGTGGTCACCTCGTTGGCGTTCCAACGGCGTTGGATGAAGCCCGTGCCAGCCACGCCGCCCTCGGTGCTGATGGGCGTGTTGCCGAAGCGCAGGGTGACTTCCTTGCCTTCCTCGAACCAGTCGCTGCCACGCATGAGCAAGGCGTAGATGGCATCGGCGGTGGAGGCGGAGTTCTCCCACATCGTGGTCTGCTTCTGGGTGAGCAGCCACACGCGCAGCTGGTCGATCATCTCCTGGTTCTGGTCTATCTCGGCGAAGGCCGCCATGATGTTGGCGTGAGTGGCGATGTGCGACTCAAACGAGAAGTATTTCTTCGGCCAGTACATGCCGATTTGCTCGTTCTTCTGGGCACATTCCTTAAACGACTGGATCATCAACTTGGCGGTCTTCTCGTTGCCGTTGCGGTAGAGCACCAAGGCACCCTTCGATCGTTGGTTGAAGTTGAACGAGGTCCACTCCTTGTCGAGGCTCTTGAGGTAGTAGTCCTTGGCCTTGGCGAAGTCGCGGTCGGAATTCTGCTCCTTGAAGAAACTCAAGGCATAGAGCTCGTTCAAGGTTCCGGAGCCGATGGGCCAGTCCTTGCCTTTGCTGTAGGCTTTCATATAGCGGTAGGTCTCGGCCACCTCGTATTCGAGATAACGCACGGCATTGTCGCAGATGCTTTGTGCGGTGTTTTGGTCAGCCTTGCTCAGCGACTCCCAAGCGCCCATCTTCTGCAACTTACCGAAGCCGCTCAAGATATAAGTGCTGATGTAGGGACTCTCGGGCATGCCATCCATCCAAGGCCAGCCGCCGTTGTATTTCTGCTTGTCCTTGATAAGTCTCAAGGCGTTGGTCTGTTGGTTACGGATGGTGTTCACCTCGAAGAGGGTGGCGATGCGGCTGCGCTGCTCGGTCTCGCTCTTGGCTTCCAGCACCCACGGCGTCTCTTGCAGCATGATGGCCTTCAGGTCTTGGTCTTTCTCGAGTTGTGAGAGCAAAGCGTCGGGCGTCTCGATCTGCCACTTCTTGATATAGTTCAAGAGATTCGGGATGTGGTCGGCGATGTAAGACGAGAGCGTGTTGGCATAGAACACATAGAAGGCGGTCTCGGCGCGGTCGGCCTTGACGTTGGCCAGGTAAGGCAGGGCCTGCACGGCGTACCACACGGGGTTGGTGCTGAAGTTGAGCGTCAGGCTGTAGTCGCGTTCGTGGCTGTCGGGGTTGGCGATGGCCTCGAAGTCGAAGGTTTGCTCGGTTTCGGCCTTCACGGTGATGGGCAGGGTCTGCGTCATGAAGATCTCGCTGCTCAGCACGGGCAGGAGGTGCTGCTCGGCATCGCTGAACTGTCCTGCGTAGGCCGTGAAGCGGAAGGCCAAGAGGCTTAAATCATATTGTCCCTTCACCTTCCAACGCACTTCCTTGCTGCGACCAGGTTGGATGGTTTCCATCGGGATGGTATAGGTCCCTGAGCCCTGAGCTTGTCGAAGGGTCGAAGGGCCGTCCATAACAATCAAATTCACAGGCTGCATCGTGCCCGCATCGAAGATTTCGAGTTTCGCCTTGGGCGTGACAGGCTCGTCGCCCGTGTTGATGACGTTGGCCACGAACCACAACTCGTCGTTATCGTACATGTAACGTGGCATATCGGCCATGATCATCACCGGCTTCGACGAGGTGAAGGTGTATTCGTTTTGGCCCGTCTTGCGGTCTTTGGTGTAGGCCATCAGCATCAGGCGCCAGCGCGTGAGGGCATCGGGCATGGTGAAGCTGAAGGTCGCGCTGCCGTCGGCATTGGTGCGCAGCTGCGGGAAGAAGAAGGCCGTTTCGTTAAAGTTCTCGCGGAGGGCGGGCTCGGCGGGTTCCTTGGGCTCGTCTTTCTTGGGTGCGGCGCTACCTCCAGTTTCCATGGCATCAGCGGCTTCTTCATCAACCTCCATGGCACCATCGGCTGAAACGCTGTTCTTTTGCAACACGGCCCCCGACATCATAGGAGCACTCTCCTCCACACACATATAAACATCTTCATACACGCGACCTCCTTTTCTGTAGCGGCGTCCACCATAGCCATATCCGAAATCGAAGAACGGTGCATCGGAGGGCAGGCTGAAGTTGAAGAGTTCGACGAAATAGAAGTAATCCAGACCCGTGTAGGACGAGGTGAAGCCGTGGCCATCGGAATTGAAACTACGTCCAGACACGCCCGAAGGCGACATGCTGAACCACCAATGATTGCGGGCAAATTCATCCAAAGAGGCATCGTACATACTTGCGAGCAAAGCGGCTTCCAAAGGCTTGTCCTTGAAGTCACGGACGGTCACCTCCCAAGTCTCCTCGGCACCAGGATTGAGCTTGTCGCGCATGGTGGCGAGCTTCACATCCAGGTCGTAATTGTCAAAAGGCACATAAATGTCTAAACGATCTTTGTTGAACGAGTTTTCCTTGACGAAGGCATAACGCCAACAGAGGCCGCCACGGTCGTTTTCTGTCACCTTATAGGATAAGGTCTGCACGCCATTGCTGACATTGATTTTCTTGTCGAGACGGATTTCGTCGCCGTGGAGCAGCTGCACCCAGACGTCCACATCCTTGGCAGCACTGCCGATGCTAAGCTGGATTTCATCGCCGGGATGGGCAGTCGACTTGTCTCGATGCACCCACTCCATCGTGGTGACAGGCAGCTTCTTGGAGTCGCTCTCAAACACGATGAACTGCTCCGAAACCTTCGCCAAGGGGTCGTCGAGACTCGTCAGCTCCACGACATATCTCCCAGGTTGTAATGTCTTGCCTTCAAAGAACTTGGCCTTGTCGTCCACACTGATTGTGGCCTCATCAACCAGCATCTTATTCTGTTTGTCATAGAAGCTGTATTCCGGGAACAACCTCGCCAACTCAGCATCACTCAACATCTGTCTATCCAGTTTCTCTGAGCGTCCCATCGCCTCAAAATAGTTAATCTTGGCAGCATCATCATAGCGGTAAATCTTGCGTGAAATACGGCTCTTGGCAGGCTGCCAACTGAGGTTGCTCACGGTAATCTGGTACTTGCCGATGTCAGATTTCTCCACCTCCGAAGGCAAATCCGTGCTGATGGCGATTTCGTTGTATCCCGCGCGGATGCTATAGGTGTCGGCATGGGTCTCGCCCTGCTTGCTCGTGGCGGTCACCTCGATTTCGTAGGTGAACATAGGCTGCTTCTCAGGCGCGATGGTCTTGGAAGGCTTCAGGTTGAACGTGACGGCGAACTTCCCGTTCTCGTCGGTACGGGCCTTGCCGTAGGTGATTTGTTCGTCCTCGACGGTCGGGTACCACCACCACCAGCAACGCCAGGGGAAGGAGGTCTTGCGGATGACGCGGTAGCTGTATTCCACATCGTCCAAGCCGAAGCCGGCGTATGCCTTCACATCACCATGTACCGTAACCTCTTGGTTCAGTTTATATTGCTCTTTCGGACGTTCAAAAGTCACCTCAAAGGTCGGGCGTTTGTATTCTTCCACACGGATGGTACTAGAGCCATGGCCAGTAATGAGATGGAACACGCCATTCAGGCGGTCGGTGGGGATGACAAACGAGCCGCTGAACGAGCCGTATTCGTCGGTGGTGAACTGGGCGGAGCTGATTTCCTGCCAGTTGGCATCTTTGAAGGTCACCTTCTCGCTGTAGCCGTTCACCAAAGTCTGTTCCTTGCCTTGCGAGCGCTTCACGACACCTTGGAAGTAGACGGTCTGCCCAGGACGATAGATGGCGCGGTCGGTGAAGAGCGTGGTCGTATGATACACTCCATCGTCCCTGTTCGGTGATCCTATACTGAAATTGATGTCGGACAGCAAGACATCGTCACCCTTGCGGAGATTGATGTAGAACGAGGTTATGTTACCCTTTTCACTGGTCATGACGGCTTTGCCGTTCTTGTCCGACTTCACAGTGCTCAGAATGATGGTCTTGTATTCGCGGGCTTTGTAGTCCCATTCGCGGCGACAGAATTCCACAGTCACGCCTTCCACGGTTTTCCCCGTTTTGCGGTCCACCACCACAGCGGTCATCTGCTCATATTTTGAGTCGGTGATGTAACCCAGCTGTGAAACTTGGAAGCTGAGCATCAAGGTCTTGTCTTCGTCTTTGATGCCTTGTTTCGTAGTGGCGGTCAGGTAGTAGAAGCCACGATCCAAAGCGGGCAAGGCCATCAAGGTGCTATGGCTGCGATAGTCGGTCTCGGCGGGCAAGTCGAGTTCTTGATCTGCCACGGCAGGCTTCTTGTTCAACGCTTCAAGCAGTTCGTCTTTTCTCATCAAACGCAGTTTTTTCAACTCTTTCTCGCTGACCTTCACGATTCTATAATAAGGTGCGGTCGTGTTCTTGTATTCCAACACGGCGGGGATGGCCTCGTTGGGCAGCTGCACCGAGTTCAGCGTGATGTCGATCTGTGGCTCCTCGATGCGTTTGATAAGACCCTGGCAGTTTTTCGCGCCTTGCGACTTCGGGAACTTGGCGATGGCTTCCTCACACATGGCCTTGGCTTTCTTATAATGGTCGAAATAGGCGCTATCGCTGCTGTTGCACTCGTATTGGTTCATCATATTTCGCGCAATCAGCGAGGTGATTTCAGCGGAGAGCGGGTTGTCCTTGTGCTGGGCCTTTAGGTCTTCCATCGCGGCTTGGTATTTCTCGTCTTTGCCCAAAATCGAGTTGACGAAACCAAAGCGCTTGAAGTCGTTGTAAATCAGCACATCCTCGTTCTTCTCCTTGATGTTGTAGGCGATGAGGTCTTGATAGATTTTCAGGCACTTCGCGAGCGGGTTGTCGGCAGCGCCCAAGTCGGCCTTCACGAAGTCGCTGGCAGGCAGCCACCAGGCGTCGGTCTCGCCTTCCACGTCGTCGGCATTGGCCTCGCCTTGGTAATAGTTGGCCACGCGGTGGAACATGAACTCGAACAGCGAGGCTTCGTATTCGATGTAATTCTCGTTGTTGTTCTTATTCTCGTACAACACCATGAAATCCTCGGTCTTGGCCTTTTTCAAAGCCTCGAAAGGCTTCAGTGCCTCCTCATAGTGCTGGTTGATGCGTGTTTTGAAACTCTCCTTGTCCCAGTATTTCATCTCCACCTTGGAGATATCGCCATCGATGGGCAGGTTCTCGCTGATGCGCCACTCGTTGTCGTCCAAATACCCGGCATAGGCACGGGCAATCTCCTCGTGCAGCAAGGCGTTGTGCACCTCGTCCAGCTGTCCGACTTTTTCTTCGATGTACTGGATGAAGGCCTGCTCGGGGTCTTCTTCCACGGTAAACAGCATGATGTTTTGCCGATAGAGCCAGGTCTTCAGCAGCTGGGTTTGGTTTTTGTCCTTCGAGGCTTGTTCTTCTATGGCAACAAGCTCTTTCTCCGCCGATTCCGGCAGGTTCTTTTCGAGGTTTTCCTTTACTTTTTTCCACATAGTCTCATAATTGTTTTTCGGGGTTTTGGGGTTGTCGGGGTTGACAGGGGCCTTGCTGGGCATGGCAAAAGCCAATGCGCCGATGGCCACTAAAGCGGTGATGGCGATGATGATTCCGAGGTGTTTCATGATTCAAGCGTTTTGAATAATAACGCAAAAATAACAAATATCGTGCTATTTTTATCACAAAACCCACAAAACAAGGCAAAACCCAAGATAGCAGTTGGAAAGCAGCCAACCGGCCTGCTTTCCTGCGGCCACCCGGTTGGGTAGGCCGCACCAACCAAATAAAGTTTTATACGTTTTGCTAGTTTTGTGATAATTCCTACCTTTGCCGCGTGAAAAAATTGGAACATATCATCGAGCCCATTCGTGCAGAGTTGACACAGTTTGAAGCCTTTTTTGAAAAGACTTTGAACGCCGACACCGAGCCGATGAACGCCATCATGCAGTATGTGTGCCAGACGCAAGGCAAGCGCCTGCGCCCGCTGTTGGTGCTGCTCGGCGCGAAGCTTTTCGGTGAAGTCAACGAGCAGACGCTGCGTGCCGCCGCCTTTGTGGAAATGGTACACAACGCCACACTCATCCACGACGACGTGGTGGACGACGACGACCAACGCCGCGGCCAGGCCTCGGTGAAGGCGCATTTCGGCAACCTCTCGGCGGTCCTCTCGGGCGACTACCTCCTGGCCAAGGCCATGCTGCTCCTCATGGAGCCTGCCGACCGCGCCATCCTGCAAGAGATGCTACGTACCACCGCCGCCATGAGTGAGGGGGAATTGATGCAAGGTTCTGTAGGGCTGTCGTACCACGACAGCCGCTGTGATGCAACACAACAGCGGCTGCCACGATGTGACAGCCCTACAGACCATTATTTGGATATCATCACCCGCAAGACCGCCCTGCTGATGCGCTCCTGCTGTGCCGCAGGCGCCCTCTCTGTGCATGCCACAACAGAACAAGTCCAACACATCGCCGACTTCGGACTGAATTTCGGCATCCTCTTCCAGCTGCGCGACGACCTCCTCGACGGCGAAAACGAAGAACAGGCTCAAGCACTACTGCCCGTTTATTACGAAAAAACCTTGAAGGCTTTAGAAGGCTTCGCTCCTTCGGAAATCACCGAGACACTCCATGACTTGGCTGTGTTTTGCGCAGAGAGAGAAGGATAATACTCAGTCTTTAGCGTCATTGCGGGCGCAGACCCCCTCATCGCGGGCTTGACCCGCGATCTCCTAAGCAACGTGGTCACACTATCGCTTAGGAGATCGCGGATGTTCCTCCGCGATGAGGCTAGTAGTGGGTATTATTCGATAATTCTGTAACAGAAACAAAAAATATTTGTATCTTTGCCATCGAATATAATAATATTCATTATTTACGATTTTTTTATTTTAAAGATATAATAATATGCCTTTACTATACGATTTTAATATGGATTCGGCTGACGACATTGCCTCTCGTTTGGCAGGAAACCTGAAACGACGCAGGTTGGAAAAAGGCCTGTCACGCAAAGCCCTCTCTATGATGAGCGGCGTGCCAGCGCCCACCATCGCCAAGTTCGAGCAACAACACAGTATCTCTTTGGTCAGTTTTTTGGCTTTGGCCAAGGCTCTGGGGTACACTGAGGAACTGAAGTCGTTATTATCTGAGCCAGTCTATACCACCATGGAGGAGTTGGACACCATCAACAAGAACAAGAACAGAAAAAGAGGAAGAAATGAATTCCATCAGTAAACTATTCGTCAGAGTCCATCGACTTCCAAAAACTGGACTATAAGACTTTACTGCACCTCACAGGTTATCTGACCCAAGACCCAAAACAAGTGGAAGCCATGTTCCGACTGATGGCTTTCAACGTGTTCACCGACAACAAAGACGACCATGCCAAAAACTTCAGCTTCATCTGCCATGAAGGACGATGGCACTTGGCGCCGGCTTACGACCTGACCCCCGTCCCCGAAGGCTACCACGGCGAGCACGCCACTTCCGTCAACGGTAACGGCAAGCCTACTATCGACGACATGCTCATCGTCGGAGAAAGCATCAGAATCCACAAAAAACGCGGCATGGAAATCATTGATTTCGTTCGAGAACACTGCAAAGAAATACTATCCAAAGATTATCTATCATAGAATGCGAAAATATTTGTATCTTTGCGCCTTAATTTAGGAGTCATAGTATATGAACAACAATTACAAGGAATATAAACAGCTGAATCTCACCGAGACAGCCAATGAAATCCGCCGTTATTGGGAAGAGAACGACACCTTCCAGAAGAGCCTCGACAACCGCGACAAGGACAACGCCTTCGTGTTCTTCGAAGGCCCGCCGAGCGCCAACGGCACCCCCGGCATCCACCATGTGATGGCGCGCTCCATCAAAGACGTGGTGTGCCGCTACCAGACCCTGAAAGGCAAACACGTCGTCCGCAAGGCCGGATGGGACACCCACGGCCTGCCCGTCGAACTCGGCGTGGAGAAGAAACTCGGCATCACCAAGGAAGACATCGGCAAGAAAATCAGCGTCGACGACTACAACCGCGCCTGCCGCGAGGAAGTGATGAAATACAAGGACATGTGGGACGACCTCACCCGTAAGATGGGCTACTGGGTCAACCTCAACGATCCTTATATCACCTTCACCAACGACTACATCGAGACCTTGTGGTTCTTGCTGAAAGACCTCTATAACAAAGGGTTGCTCTATAAGGGCTACACCATCCAGCCCTACTCGCCCGCTGCCGGCACCGGCCTCAGCTCACACGAACTGAACATGCCCGGCTGCTACCGCGATGTGAAGGATTTGACTTGCGTGGCATTGTTCAAGTTGAAGGATTCTTCCCTGGATTGCTTCGTGCCTCGCAATGACGCAAAGCGCGTCACTACATACGCTATCGCATGGACGACAACACCTTGGACCTTACCAAGCAACACCGCCCTCTGCGTGGGTCCCAATATCGACTACGTGCTGCTGAAGACTGTGCATCCCTACACCGAGGAGCCCTGCCAAATCCTGATGGCCAAAGCCTTGGTCGAGACCATGTTCAAGGAGGCCCCTGAGGTCGTGAAGGAATTCAAAGGCAAGGACCTTGTCGGCATCGAGTACGAACAGCTGATTCCTTGGGTCAACCCGGGCGAAGGCGCCTTCCGCATCATCCCTGGCGACTATGTCACCACCGAGGACGGTACCGGTATCGTCCACATCGCCCCCACCTTCGGCGCCGACGACAAGCGCGTGGCCGCCGCCGCGGGCATCCCGCCCCTCCAGATGATCGACAAGGACGGCAAGCCGCAACCTATGGTCGACCGCACAGGTAAGTTCTTCCTCATCGAAGACCTCGACCCCGAATTCGTCAAGAACTGCATGGACGTGGAGGCCTACCGCCCCTACGCCGGCCAGTTCGTGAAGAACGCCTACGACCCCACCAAGACCGAGAAGGACAAGTCGTTGGACGTCGACATCGTGATGCTCCTCAAGGAACAAGGCAAGCTCTTCAAGAGCGAGAAACATACGCACAACTACCCGCACTGCTGGCGCACCGACAAACCC
>CACYHX010000049.1 GCA_902774365.1 uncultured Bacteroidia bacterium
GCCGAGTTCAAAGCCTTCGAAGGCCGCTACTTCGCCACGCCCAAGAAGATGGGTGCCCAGACCGAAGAAGCCAACATCAACGCTGGCCTGGCCGCTGCCAACCAGATCGCCGATTTCTTCAAGACTGGCAACAAGCGCTTCCAAGTGAACAAATAATTAACCAACTGTGAAAGACACCGCAAGCTTGTCTTGTGGTGTCTTTTCCTTAATTGCCTGATAATGATTCCGGAAAACACAAAACCCACCAATTTTTTCAAGTTTGAGGGACTCCGCATTTACCACAAATCCGTCGATTTCACTAATGCCATCCTATCCCTCAGCAACACTGTACAAACAAACGCCCAAAAGATCATCATCGACCAGTTCCTTAACGAAGCTGGCCATATCTCAGCCAATATCATCGAAGGTGCCGGACGTTCGAAAACGGAGTTTATCGAGTACTTGCAGAAAGCCAAGTCGAACATTGGCAAGTGCGTGATGCTCTGCGCTCTGGCCTCCAAACAGTCACTCATTGACGAGACACAAGAAGCCGATATCCGCAACGAACTCATGGAACTCACCAAGATGGTTGGCGCACTTATCCTCTCTTTTCAGAAACATGATTCAGTCAATAACCTAGAAGTCTGACTGTCAGAAAACAAACAAAGAACAACAATTAAAACCTAATACAATGTCAGTTATCAAACCGTTCAAAGGATGGCGTCCCGGCGTGGACATCGTCCAGAAACTCGCCTCCCGTCCCTACGACGTGCTGAACACCGAAGAGGCACGCAAGGAATGTGAGGGCAACCCCTACAGCCTGCTCCACGTGACCAAGGCCGAAATCGACCTGCCCGAAGGCCACAAGGACAGCGACCTCGAGACCTACCTGAAAGTCGTTGAGAACTTCAACAGCTTCAAAGACTTTGGTTGGATCAAGCAAGACCAAGAGGAAAAGCTCTACATCTATGCCCAGAGCATGAACCCCACCGACGCCAATGCCCACTGGCAGTATGGCATCGTGGCCTGCGCCTACAGCGAGGACTATGTCAACAAGGTCATCAAGAAGCACGAGCTGACCCGTAAGGACAAAGAGGAAGACCGCATGAAGCACGTCCGCCTCACCAACGCCAACGTCGAGCCTGTGTTCTTCGCCTACCCTGCCGTCGCCGAAATCGACGCCATCGTGAGCAAGATCACCGCCGAGAAGCCCATCTATGACTTTATCGCCAAGGAAGACGGTTTCGGCCATCGCTTCTGGATCATCGACGACAAGGCCACCATCGCCCGCTTGGTTGAACTCTTCGACAAGAAGGTCCCTGCCATGTACATCGCCGACGGTCACCACCGTAGCGCTGCCGCAGCCCTCGTCGGCCAGGAGAAGAAAGAGAAGAACCCGGCCCACACTGGCAAGGAAGAGTACAACTACTTCATGACCGTCATCTTCCCCGACAACCAGCTGAACGTCATCGACTACAACCGCGTCGTGAAAGACCTCAACGGCCTCAGCACCAAGGACTTCTTCAAGGCCCTGCAAGAGAGCTTCGACATCGAGTGCAAGTGCGACTGCACCAAGGACGGCGGCAAGTGCAACTGCGAGTTCCCCTGCCACTGCGAGTGCAGCACCGAGTACAAGCCCAACAAGCTCCACAACTTCTCGATGTACATCGAGGGCGTGTGGTACAGCCTGACTGCCAAACCCGGCACCTACAACGACAGCGACCCCATTGGCGTGTTGGATGTCACCATCCTCAGCAACCTTGTCCTCGACAAGATCTTAGGCATCAAGGACCTCCGCACCGACAAGCGCATCGACTTCGTTGGCGGTATCCGTGGCCTCGGCGAGCTGAAGCGTCGCGTCGACAGTGGTGAGATGAAGGTCGCCTTCGCGCTCTATCCTGTGAGCATGAAGCAGATCATCGACATCGCCGACACCGGCAACATCATGCCTCCCAAGACCACTTGGTTTGAGCCGAAACTGCGCTCGGGCCTAGTTATCCATACGCTGGATTAATCAAGGCTGAGACATTATGACACGGGGCGCAAGACATGGTCTTGCGCCCCGTAGTTTTTATAATAGACACGCTAACATTCACTCACATCTCCCCACTTTCACGCCTATCTTCATAAAGAAATAGTCGCGTTTAAACATTGTGCCGTCGTTTCCGTAGCCCCAATTGCGGTTCCAACCGAGGCCAAGCGAGAGACGTTTGATGTCGATGCCAACACCGAGGCGGGTCTTATTGAACCAGCCATTGTATTCATACATCCAGTCCGCATCGCCATTGTAGCTTTCGCAGACGGTAAACTCCGGCGACCAGCCAAAGGCATATTCAACGTATGGATGGATGTCTTTGTTGATGGGGAAGTATCCTCTAAAGTCAAGCATTAATGGATAGCCTTGGGTAAGCATGTTGATACGCTGTGTACTATGGTTTCGTACCACTTTGCTGAACAACATTTCCAAGTCGGTATAGCCGATTTGGACACCAACAAATCCATAGTCGAAGATACGTACACCTAAAGTCGGGTTGAATATATGCATTCCAAGAAGCGTGGCACGAGTATCATACACGGCGCCACTAGTGGTATAAACCATTCTTTTGTATCCGCCTATGTCGAAGCCGAAATCAAAATACACGTTGAAACGAGCGCCTTTGATGTAGGGTCTGTCCGACCAGAATCCGTTATAAGTATCCCCAGTGGCTTCATAGGTCGTTGTTGCCGTATTGGCAGATGCTCTCACAACAGGTTTAGCATCTTGTGCCATGCAAGCAACGATCATGGCAAAAGAAACTACTAATGTGATAATAATCTTTTTCATCGTATTAGGATTTAATGTGAATTACTGTCGAATTATTCAGGAAGGACTTCTCCAATAACCTCGTTAGAGCCTTCTTCCACGCAAATCAACTCTTCTGTCCCCTTTGCCGGATAGACCCATCTGATGCCAGCCACAAAACTAATCGTGCCGCTTTGGGCATTCCAGTTGATTGTGGTCTGTCCCTCTTGTGATGCTTTGATTTCCCAAATACATGTGGCCATAATATCGTCTGACGTAAAATCATCATCGTCAATGAACCTAATTTTGTAGGTTTTTCCTATCTCCAACTGAACGTTAGGAACATTCCATGAAACCGGCATTGCACTTGATGTGACATTATTGATAAGGCTGCTAGTATAATAGGTGTAGGATGCATTTTCATCAAGTATTTTAAAGAAAATGTCTGGGGCTGCGCCACCCTCAAGACCAGTATCCCACGAATCGTTGTTGCTGTCGAGCATGGGGATTTTGGTGAGTTTCAGCGATGTAATCTCATAACCTATCGGATTATACTTGACAACGACGGTTTTGGATGTACGATCGGAGCCGTAGTCATTGATAGCGGTCAGTTCCAAATAATAAGTCCCAGGGGCATAGACATAAAAGGTCGGGTTGGTTTGATAGCTGTACTCATTGTTGAATTCCCACTCATACCTCGTGGCGTATGAAGAGCTGTTGTGGCACTTGATGGCGAGGCCACCCGTAATTTGTTCAGTGGTGTAGGTGAAGCTGGCAATGGGTTTATGGTTGTCATCAACGATATTGCCGTTGTCGTCGATGATTATAGGGTCTTTCCTGCACGAGTCGAAAGCAAGAATCGTTGTTGCCATTAGGCAAAAAAGGAAGAATTTTTTCATGATGAAAAAATGTTTAGATTTAATAATAATTGAGGTTAGTTGTGTGTTTTTATGTTACAGTTTAAAGAGCCTTACCGCTCTCACGCCCTGCTCATCGGTTTTACCCTCCGAAAATTTTCTTTTCTTTTTGATGGAGCAAATGTTGAAGGCATTTTCCGTGTTTTCCTCGCAGCTACTCCAGTAGTATTTATAATCGAGGGGCTGTCCACCATGAGACTTAATCATGGATGAAAGCGGACCGCTGTCGCCGCCGTTGTCATTAGCCACAACAAGCATGTGGTAAAGCTCGGATGCGCTAGGCAGGTACCATCCTTCGCCATGCATAGCACACCATGCTGCAGCGGGGGCATATTGCGGGCCAAGTTGCTCGAGGATGAGGCGTGTCTGCTCTAGTCCTGCACCTGGGATACAAAATTCACCATAGCTGCCCTTGTCGAGGAGCTTGTAGATGTTGTGGCAGTCTTCCTCGTCGTCAGCGGCCTCCCATTGGGTTTCAATCTCGTCCATCGAGACGGCGAGACCGTCGCCCGTTTGCTGGTTGAGGTAGAACACGACGCCGAAGGTCTTGTCGGGAAATTCGATTAAGTCACCAATCTTGTAGGTCTGCGCATTGGCGTAGGCCACGATGAGGATTGAAAGGAATAATAAAACTTTTTTCATAGCATTGTGTAATTATGGGTAATAATGTATTTTGTTGTTATTTCCTATCCGGCATAATCAAAGAAGTTCCGCAAAAGTACAAATTATTTTAAAGCAGAATGAGTATAATTTAGAAAAACTCCACCACCTCCTCCAACGGCCTATGTTCAGGCTGGCGAGGCTCGCCCGACCTGTAGCCCAACGAGATGACCGCCATGATGGCTTCGTTTTCAGGGATGTTGAACAAGGTGCGAAGGGCGTCAGAATCGCGCATGCCCATGATAAGCGTGTCGAAGCCTTTGGCACGGGCCTTCAGGATGAAATAGGCGTTGCTGAGGCCGTTGTCGTATGCGCCCCAGCCGTCGCCCACCTCGTTGGTCTGCTCGCCACGGAATAAGCCCGACTTGCCCTTCTCGTAGGTGGAGACAATCAAAACGGGGGCACCAGCGATGTTCTGCTTGTTGCGCTCGCCCACAAGATTGGCTACCGCCTCGATTTTCTCCGGACTCATAGCCACATAGTATTTCGAAGGCTGTTGATTGGCCCAAGAGGGTGCTTCCTGTGTCGCGATAAGAAGCTCGCGCACCTCGGCCTCGCTGATGGTCTTGGTGGCATCGTAGCTGCGGACGCTTCTGCGAGTGGCCAACACTTCATCGAAGGAGACCATATCGGAAGTGGCAGTTTCAGTACTGTTTTCTTTGTTGTTGTTCGTGCAGCCAGCGAGCATCAATAAGGCCATAGCAGTCGCAAATAGTAGATTTGATTTCGTGTTTTTCATGGTTTGATAAGATTAGTTTTCGGGACAAAGGTAGAAAAAACGACACCCACAGCAATAAAAAACGTACCTTTGCACAAACAAAACGATGGATAAGCTGCCTGTCAATATCACCCCCAACCTAATCAAGCACTACGCCGACTACCTGCGGCTGGAGCTTTCGCTGTCCGACAACAGCGTGGAGGCCTATTGCCATGACGTCCACTTGTTTCTGCAATACCTCGAAGCAGATAAGAAGTCAACAGACATCAACGCCATCAAACAAGGCGACATCGAGACTTTCTTCGCCTACCTCTACGACATGAACATCGGGGCGACCTCACAAGCCCGCATCCTGTCAGGACTGAAGTCGTTTTGGCGCTACCTCATTCAAGAGGAAATCGCCGAGACCGACCCCACCGTGCTCATCTCCTCACCCACCCTGGGACGACACCTCCCCGAGGTGCTCACCTACGAGGAAATCCAAAAGATGATCGACAGCATCGACCTCAGCCAGCCCACCGGCCACCGCAACAAGGCGATGATCGAGGTGATGTACGGCTGTGGACTGCGCGTCTCTGAACTCATCGGGCTGCAAATCAGCGACATCTACCGCAACGACGGCTTCCTACGCATCATCGGCAAGGGCAACAAGGAAAGGCTCGTGCCCATCGGCGACAGCAGCCTGAAAATCCTCTTCCAATACATCGAAGGCGCCCGACTGCACATCACGCCGAAGCCCAAATTCACCGACACGGTTTTCCTCAACAGCCGCGGCACAGGCCTCACACGCCAAATGGTCTTCCTCATTGTAAAGGACTTGGCAGAGAAAAACGGCATCACCAAGACCATCAGCCCGCACACCTTCAGGCATAGCTTCGCCACCCATCTCCTCGAAGGCGGCGCCAACCTGCTAGCCGTACAGCAGATGCTCGGCCACGCCAGCGTGAGCACCACGGAAATCTACACGCATATCTCCGACGAGTTGCTCCGCGACACACTAACCAGCTATCATCCGCGTTTTAAGAAACAATGATAAGACGGCCTTTCGACAAGCTCAAGGGCCTGCTAAAACGCAAAAAGCCAAGGTCCCTGAGCCTGTCGAAGGGCCGACATTCAAAAAAACACTATCTTTGCAAAAAATATCCACTATGGACACCACGAAATTCGACTTCCTGAAAGGCCTTCGCCCCGACCGTTTCTTCCTCTTGGCCGGCCCTTGCGTCATCGAGGACGAGAGTTCTCCCCTCTTCATCGCCGAGACCTTGAAAAACATCTGCCAAAAGCTTGACATCCCGCTGGTTTTCAAAGGCTCCTACCGCAAGGCCAACCGTTCCAGGCTGGACTCTTTCACCGGCATCGGCGACGAGAAAGCCTTGATGGTGCTGCAAAGAATCAGCAAGGAATTCGAACTTCCCGTGGTGACTGACATCCATGCTGCCGAAGAAGCCGCCATGGCTGCCGATTATGTTGACGTTTTGCAAATCCCAGCTTTCCTCTGCCGTCAGACCGACCTGCTTGTGGCTGCCGCCAAGACGGGCAAGACCGTCAACATCAAGAAGGGACAGTTCCTCTCGGGTGAAGCCATGGGCTTTGCCGTGGAGAAGGTGCGTCAGTCGGGCAACGACAAGGTGATGCTCACCGAGCGCGGCTCGATGTTCGGTTATCAGGATTTGGTGGTGGATTATAGGAACATCGCCATCATGCAGAGGTTTGACGTGCCTGTCATTTTAGACGTCACCCACTCTTTGCAGCAGCCCAACCAAAGCAGTGGCGTCACGGGCGGACAGCCCGAGATGATTGGCCTCATCGCCAAGGCGGGCATCGCGGCAGGTGCCGACGGCCTCTTCATGGAGGTGCATCCTGAGCCTAAAAAAGCCAAGTCCGACGGGGCTAACATGCTCCGCTTAGACTTGGCTGAAAGTCTATTGAGACAACTGGTGAAGGTCAAGGAGGCTGTTACTGCATCCTCATGTTGACAATCTGACCCGTTTCGGTGTCGAAAGTCAGCTTCGAATTGGTCACCGGGGCCGTCAGCAAAGCACCCAACTGGTTGACAATCACCCTATCTTCCAACAACGTCTCGCTTTCAAAGCTCACCTTCACATTCGCCATCTCGGGGATGCGGTAGAAAACCTTGTTTTCATACGTCATCGACTCCACGGCAGATTGGCTTGGGGCGTTGATGGCAGCGGTGGTATTCATCGGCAAGGTCTGCACCGTAATAATGCTCCCGATGCCGCCTGTTCCCACGGTGAGGCCTTCGCTCTCGGAGAACTTGGCGACCGATTGCGTCGGGACTTCCTTGTTCGGAACCACATACACGGTCTTCACCACTTTCTTCGCCACGCGCTTGCCCAAGAGCAGGCTGGTGTATTCCTTTTCCATGGCGTCCAGCTTCTTATACATGGCGTTGAAAGTCTCAGGGTTGGAGGCCGTTTCGACGTCGCCCGAAATCAAATAGAACTTGGCTTTGCGAATCTCTGCAATCTTATCGGCGACTTCCTTGGCAAGCATGGCGTTGGTCTTTCCGGCAGTCATCAGTCCAACAAAGCCCCCCTCGCATCCGCTTTCCTCACGGCAGCATTGGGGCTTTTCCTGCTCAGGACGAGTGGGTTCCACGGTTTCCGCGTCATTGCCGACGCCCACGCTGCGGATGATGCCGTTGGGCAACACGTCGAACTGCATCTTGCTACCGCCTCTTGCTCCCGTCATAGTGACGAAAAACAAGGCATTGGGGTCAGGGCTGGCGATGGTCGACATCTTCACGTCGAGCAGCTGATACTCCGTGGTGGCATAATCCACGATGTCCTCCATCTCGAAATAGTTGGAGGCATAGTCGCTGAGCGGGCCTTTCTCAAGTTGGACTTCCTCGATGATGAAATCCAGCTTCAGCATGGTCTGGGGCAAGGAATAATACAAGCCATTCTGCTGACCAGGATTGACGTTCTTGGCAAAAGTAGTAGTGAACTGTGCCTGGAGTTGGCCTCCAAAGACCAAAGCCAAAAGCACCAGTGCGAATTTGAAAATTTTATTCATAGTTATTAGGTTTAGATTCAAACTTCAAAAATACATAATTTTCGACAATCTCACGATTCCACGGCCGTTTTTTCCTTTCGGCTGAACAGCAGTAGAGCCAGAAATGTCAATAATCCGTTGATAATCAAGATTTCAAAACCAATCTTATAACCGCCGAACAACTGAGGAGAATACATCTTCAAGAAATAGCTGACGATAGGCGAAGCCACAGCGATATAGGGCACGGCCTTGTCGATGACTTTTCTGTTCTTGACGAAAAGACCAAAGGTGTACAGACCCAACAGAGGTCCGTAGGTGTAACCTGCAATGTCAAACACCTTGTCGATAAGCGACTCGTTGTGGAAAGGTCTGAAGGCGATGATGACCAACAAGTAAAGCAAGGCGAAGGCCACATGGATCCACTTACGCGTCTTGGTGATTTGCTGTTCGGTCATCTGCTTCTTGTCGAAGTGCATGAAGTCGAAGCAGAAGGTGGTCGTCAAGGCCGTCAAGGTGCCGTCGGCGCTGGAATAGCCCGCCGCCACGAGGCCGACGACGAAAATGATGGCCGTGAACTTGCTCAACGAGAAGGCCACCGAGGGGAAGATCTTGTCATTGACTACCACACCCGCCTCGTTGACAGGCAGCTGGAAGCCGGTCACCTGTGCGTAATAAATCAAAGCCGCACCCAAACAAAGAAATAGGGCATTGACCACTACAAAGAGCAGACTGGAAGTCATCACGTTCTTTTGTGCATCACGCAGGTTCTTGCAAGTCAGGTTTTTCTGCATCATATCCTGGTCCAAGCCTGTCATGGTGATGGTGATAAACATGCCGCTCAGCAACTGCTTGACCCAGAACTTGTTGTGCGTCCAGTCGGTCTCAAACACCTTGGTATAGCCATTCTCGGAAGCCGACTTCAGCAGGTCGCCCAAGGAAATGTGGAGGTTGCGCAAGATAAAGAATGCTGTCAAAAAGGCAGCTAACAGCAAGAATGTCGTCTGCAAGGTGTCGGTCCACACCACTGTCTTGATGCCGCCTTTAAACGTGTAAAGCAGGATGATGGCGATGAAGATGACCGCCGGCACCCAAAACGGGATACCCCAGTCCTTGAAGACGAACTCATACAGCACAAAGACAACGAGATACATCCTCAGTGCCGAGCCTAACAGTCGTGACAAGATGAAGAACGCCGCCCCCGTCTTCTCCGACCTAGGCCCGAAGCGCATGTTTAGATAGGTGTAGATAGAAGTGAGGTTAAGGCGATAATATAGCGGCAATAATATCAACGCAATCACCGCATAGCCAAGTACATAGCCAAACACCAGCGGCATATAGGTGAACTGCCCCGTGTAGACGCCGCCTGGCACCGACATGAAGGTCACGCCCGACAAAGAGGCGCCAATCATGCCGTAAGCCACCACAAACCACGGTGAGTTTTTGTTGCCACGGAAAAACGCATTGTTGTCGGACTTGCGCGCCGTGAAATGCGAAATCACGAACAACAGAACGGTGTAAAGGACAAAAACGGCTAATATGATGGTAGCATTCATGGGGTCATAGTTTGGTTGTGCAAAAATAGGAATAAATGTCGGACATGAAAGAAATTCCCGTACTTTTGCAGCCCAATAAAAACGAAACCCAATGAAAGGCCTCTACACCATCCTTTTACTCATCGTTTCCAACGTCTTCATGACCTTCGCCTGGTACGGACAGCTGAAGCTGCTCGAGATTGTCCCCAGTTCAAAGGATTGGCCGCTTTTCCTGGTCATCCTGATGTCGTGGGGCGTCGCCTTGTTCGAGTATTCCTTCATGATACCCGCCAACCGCATTGGTGCGATGCAAAACGGAGGCCCTTTCAACCTTATCCAGCTGAAAGTCATACAAGAAGCCGTCTCCTTGACCGTGTTCACCGTCATCGTGATCACCGTTTTCAAGACCGAGACCTTCCGTTGGAACCACATCGTCGCGTTCATCCTAATCATCCTCGCCGTGTTTTTCGCCTTCAAAAAGTGATTTTTTGTTGCGAAAAAAAGAAAAATGCATGATATTTGCGGCATGAAAAAGCACTATTGCAAGAACAAAAAAGAAAGGACATAATATGAAATTCTATGACATTGATTCAGTTTTCACCTTCGGTAAATACGAGGGTATGACCATCGCCGAGGTGTATCAGAAAGACCCAAAATACTTGAAATACTGCGAAGAGAACATCGATGAGTTCTACGTCTCCCCTTCCGTGATGCGTGAGCTGAAATCGATGAACCGTGCCATCAACGACTCGGCCTTGCTCGACGTCAACTTCGACAAGATGAGCGACGACGAAATCAACAACTTCATCAGCGGGCACGAAGAGGAAGAAGCCTTCGACGAATCACGTCTGGAGCGCGACTTCGACTGGGAGCACAACGACTTCGAAGACGACTCGCCGTTTGACGAGTTTGAGGACGAATTCGACGAGGACGAGTTCAACGACGAATTCGGCGACAGCTTCGATGAGAGCTTCGATGGAAATATAGACGATTTGTATTGAAAAGAATAGGCTTTCTTTTTTAGAAGCAAATCGGCCACAAATCTGAAACAAATAAAAATCCAGCACTTTATGTCATTGACTCCGTCGAATGCGGAGCATTTCCCTTGGGAATCTATAAAGTGCTGGATTTTTTACTATAGATTAGTGGCAGATTTGTTTCCCTCTTACCCCCGTCAATCCACATTGATCTTCTCCGATATGGAATACACCCGTTTGTCGCGTTGCGTCGAAGTGATCATCTCGGCGAGGAAGCCCGTTGAGAAGAGCTGCACACCAATGATGATGGCCAGCAGCGCAAAATAGAACAGCGGACGGTTGGTCATGCCGTAGGCGTGGGCAAACAGGCGGATGCAGGCCAGATAGATGGCGATGACGAAACCTATCAGGAAGGTGATGGAACCCAGCAGGCCAAAGAAGTGCATCGGGCGGTTGCTGAACTTCGAGATGAAGTTGATGGTCAGCAGGTCGAGGTAGCCGCGCACGAAGCGGCTCATGCCGAACTTGCTGGTGCCGAACTTACGCTTCTGATGGTGCACCACCTTCTCCCCGATGTGACCGAAGCCGTTCATCTTGGCGATGACAGGGATGTAACGGTGCATCTCGCCATACACCTGGATATTCTTCACCACCTCGTTGCGATAGGCTTTCAGACCGCAGTTGAAGTCATGCAGCTTGATGCCCGACATCCTGCGCGTGGTCCAGTTGAAGAACTTCGACGGGATGTTTTTGGCAATCTTGGAGTCGTAACGCACCTTCTTCCAGCCCGAAACGAGGTCGTAGCCCTCTTCCTTGATCATCTTGTAAAGCTCAGGGATTTCGTCGGGGCTGTCCTGCAGGTCGGCGTCCATGGTGATGACCACGTCGCCTTCCACGACTTTGAAGCCTTCGTTCAGTGCCGGCGACTTGCCATAGTTTCTTCTGAAACGCAAGGCTTTCACGTTCGGGTTGGCCTGCGAAAGTTGTTGGATGACGGCCCAGGAATTGTCGGTGGAGCCATCGTCGACGAAGACGATTTCGTAGGAGAAGCCATGTTCGTCCATCACGCGACGAATCCATGCCTCCAACTCAGGCAGCGACTCGGCTTCATTCAGCAGGGGTACAACAACGGAGATATCCATAGTATTCTTTTTTTGGTGGCTTTTAGCTGTTAGCCATTAGCTATTAGCTCAGTAGCACTAAAGCTAATAGCTAACTGCTAAAAGCTAACAGCGAAAATCATCTGATTTCAGTTTTTCCGCCCATATAGGGTTGCAGGGCTTTCGGGATGGCCACACTGCCGTCGGCGCGGAGGTTGTTCTCCAGGAAGGCGATCAACATACGCGGCGGGGCGACCACGGTATTGTTCAAAGTATGCACGAAATAGGTGCCGTTCTTGCCCTTGGTTCTAATCTTCAGTCTACGTGCCTGGGCATCGCCGAGATAAGAGCAGCTACCCACCTCGAAGTATTTCTTCTGACGCGGCGACCATGCCTCCACGTCGAGTGACTTCACCTTGAGGTCGGCCAAGTCGCCCGAGCAGCACTCCAAGGTGCGGACGGGGATGTCCATGGAGCGGAACAGGTCGACGGTGTTCTTCCACATCTGTTCGTACCAGTAGTCGGCGTCTTCTTGCTTGCACAGCACCACCATCTCCTGTTTCTCGAACTGGTGGATGCGGTACACGCCACGTTCCTCGATGCCGTGGGCACCTTTCTCCTTGCGGAAGCAGGGCGAATAGCTCGTCAGCGTCAGCGGAAGGCTCTCTTCGGGGACGATTTGGTCGATGAACTTGCCGATCATCGAGTGCTCGCTGGTGCCGATGAGATAGAGGTCTTCGCCTTCGATCTTGTACATCATGGCGTCCATCTCGGCGAAACTCATCACGCCGGAGACAATCTCACTGCGCACCATGAAAGGTGGGATGCAGTAGGTGAAGCCACGCTCAATCATGAAGTCGCGGGCATAGGTGATGACGGCGGAGTGCAGGCGTGCGATGTCGCCCATGAGGTAATAGAAGCCATTGCCTGCCACGCGGTGGGCTGAATCCAGATCCAAACCGTTGAACTTGGCCATGATGTCGGCATGGTAAGGCACCTCGAAGTCGGGCACCACGGGTTCGCCAAAGCGTTCCTTCTCCACGTTGAAGGTGTCGTCCTTCCCTACCGGCACCTCAGGTGCGATGATATTCGGAATGGCGTACATCACCTTAGTGAGTTGCTCCATGAGTGAGGTCTGCTGCTTGCCGAGCTGTTCCAGCTCTTGGGCGTTGGCTTCGACGAGTTTCTTCATCTCGTTGGCTTTCTCGACTTCCTTGTTCTTGAAGAGGATGCCGATTTCCTTGGAGATAGAGTTACGTTGCGAGCGCAGGTCGTCGGCGCGCTGCTGGCAGTCGCAATATTGTGTGTAAAGGTTGATGGCCTCGTCGACGAGGGGCAACTTATTGTCTTGGAATTTCTTCTTGATGTTCTCCCTGACCACGTCGGGGTTCTTGACTAAGAATTTGATGTCTATCATTGGAGTAGATTTATTGCTTTATAAAAACGGGCAAAGATAGGAAAAAATTGGTAATGTTGCTTTTCGAGACGCGATAAATCGGCGTCTCTACAAACGGGATGGTTGATTTTGGGAATTAACCATTTATATCGTGAGACCTTGTAGAGACGCGATTCATCGCGTCTCCACCCCTTACATTCACCTTAACCGTATTCCAAATTTCAAAAATTCATTTCATCCTCCGGCCATTTGGCCACATTATTCGCAACATAAATTGCGGTCTCATTCATATCCCTTTGATCTCGAATTATTCTGTCATGGAAACGTGATTGCCATGCAAAATCGATGTGTTTCTCATTGGCATAATGTGTCACGCGGGCCTTTAATCCACGAATCACCGTGCCAAGGCTTTTATACAACATTGGGTTGTCTGTCTTGGTGATTCCGCCTCTGTTTTTGGTGGGTGTTTCTTTTTCATTTGTTTCTGAGACGCGATGAATCGCGTCTCTACAGGTGTCGTGGCGGTCATCGATAATGACGATGGCATGGATGTGATTGGGCATCACCACAAAAAAAGGTATCTCCGCGTAAGGATAATTCGAAGAAACGTCCTGAAATTGTTCCTCGGCATATTTCCCGATTTCCGACAAATGCATTTGTTCATCCTCAATCTTTCCCAAAAAGAATTCGCGGCCCTTGGTACAAATCGTGACAAAATATGCCCCACCCAGATAATCATGCCAGGCGGCACGTGTTGACGGGATACGATAACGGTCTTTGAATTTCTCTTCGGACATAATACGTTTGTTGTGTTTTGATAACGCTACACCGTTCGTATTATTTTGGCAGGTCAATCGAGATGCGATAAAACGACGATTATTGGTATTTCGTTGTTTTGTATTCGAGACGCGATAAATCGACGATTTTTGTATTCCGTTGTTTGTCTTCGAGACGCGATAAATCGGCGATTTTTGTATTCCGTTGTTTGTCTTCGAGACGCGATAAATCGGCATCTCAAATAATGTCCCAAAATCAAGAAAACCATCCAAAACCATAAAAAACAGAAAACCCTCCCAGACATCTCTGGAAGGGTCTCCGTTTAGGGTGGGCGGCGAACTACTTTCCCACGGTCTCCCGCAGTATCATCGTCGCGGCGGGGCTTAACTTCTCTGTTCGGAATGGGAAGAGGTGCGCCCCCGC
>CACYHX010000050.1 GCA_902774365.1 uncultured Bacteroidia bacterium
CATCGGCGACGACGAGCACGGCTGGGACGACGAAGGCGTGTTCAACTTCGAAGGCGGCTGCTATGCCAAGGTCATCAACCTCGACAAGGAGAGCGAGCCTGACATCTACAACGCCATCAAGCGCAATGCCCTGTTGGAAAACGTCACCGTCGACAAGAACAGCAAGATCGACTTCAAGGACAAGAGCGTAACCGAGAACACCCGCGTCTCCTACCCCATCGAGCACATCGAGAAGATCGTGAAGAACGTACGCCCCATCTCGGCTGGTCCCGCCGCCAAGAACGTCATCTTCCTCAGCGCCGACGCCTTCGGTGTGTTGCCTCCTGTCAGCATCCTGACGCCCGAACAGTGCAAGTACTACTTCCTGAGCGGCTTCACCGCCAAGTTGGCTGGCACCGAGCGCGGCATCACCGAGCCCACGCCTACCTTCAGCGCCTGCTTCGGCCAAGCCTTCCTTGAACTGCACCCGACCAAATACGCTGAAGAATTGGTGAAACGCATGGAACAGAGCGGCGCCAAGGCATACTTGGTGAACACCGGCTGGAACGGCTCGGGCAAGCGTATCAGCATCCGCGACACGCGTGGCATCATCGACGCCATCTTGGATGGTAGCATCGAGAAGGCCCCGACCAAGATGATTCCCTACTTCAACTTCGAAGTGCCGACCGCATTGCCAGGCGTCGACCCGAACATCCTCGACCCGCGCGACACCTACACCGAAAAGAAATCGTGGGACGACAAGGCCAAGGACCTCTCCTCACGCTTCATCAAGAACTTCGAGAAGTTCACGACGAACGACGCAGGCAAGGCTTTGGTGGCTGCCGGACCGAAATTGTGATTGGGTTCACGCTAGTATTATTTCACGCAGAATGCGCAAAATGCGCAGAACTATGAGAATAACGAGCCGCTCCGATTGGGGCGGCTCGTTGTGCTTTATCCCAGAGTATGGGCATATAATCAGCCATAAGTCGGAAAAAAATGAGTTATGACTGATTATAGAGGTATTCGTTCAGGGAAAACAAACGAACTTGAAAGGTTTAATGAATGAGAGCCTGAGACACACGAACAGCTCGAACCGATTGACCTTCATCGCGGTGACAGTTGCTTACGCTCCACTCGACTCTATCAAAGCCAAGTCCCCATGCATAGTTCGGATTAACTGTGACTAACGAGCTCGACCAATAATAAGCATTACTTGTATTATTGTATAGGCTACCACCGATATAATAGCCTGCGGCAGGTATGAAAAGACTATTACCGTTTATCGCTGTGAAGAGTCTACCCATCACACCGTTCTGCGATGTCCATGTATTAGTTGTTCTTTGATATAACTCCCGCCATTCTTCTGCAGTAGGCATACGCCAATCGGTTCCCCAGTTAGCCGTTGCCGCGTCATCCTCGGGCGACAAGGTTGTGAGCACATCCGTATAGCCGTTATTACCGTAGTTTGAATTGCAACAATATTTGGTAAGTGTGCTTTCAGCGCCATTGCAATGCTTGTATGTATTCCAATCATATACATTCTTCGGGTGAGTCTCGCCCCAAGCAAAGTAGACACCATAACCCTCTGGCGTGTCAGCTCCCACATTGCAAGTAGCCCATAAGATACCGCTCGGCAGGCCGAGATCTACAAATTCGTGGTTGACGGCACCCCCAGGAGCCAACGTGTCACCTCCATGTTCAGGATGAAACACTTCCCCTGTTGGAATATCATGGTCTTTCTTGCAAGAAACAATGCTGGTTGACAGCACTAAAAAAGCGATGAATATAATATTCTTTGTTTTCATTATTTATTTTCCTTTTAATGTGAATCCAATACCAATTTTAGCTTCTATGTATTTTACTCCAATTGTCTGCGCGCCAAGCGAAATGCCAAAGTCTCCGAAACTCATAATAAGACCTGCATCGATGGCAACACCTTGATACGAGTCGTCCGTGCATTTTGCCCATTTGCCATTTTCAAGTTCCCAAAACACATTTCGCAAGCCATAGCCACCACCCGCATAAGCATAAATGAGGTCGCTTATTCTGAACACCATACCTGCTGTAGCTCCAAGGCGTGAAGTCTTCTTTTTCCCTGAATAGGAATACTCATAATCTAAATCATTTATGGTTCCAAGATAATCACATTCATAATCAGCCTTATTAAATCTAAAGTTACTAATAATATTGGCATACCATCCAAATTTCTTGGCTGAGCCAACGGTCAAGCCAAAAGAGGTTTGCGGCGCAATAGAACAGGCAACATTAACCGTCAGGAAAGACATCCTATTAATAGTCTCACTGCTGCTTTTTTTATTGTCCATGCTGTTCTTTTTAATATCATTAATATAGGAGGTTAAGAATTCGGAACATTTCAAATTTGGGTCTTTTTTCTTGGCCTTATCATAAGCTTTATTTAGTTTTTCCCTGCTAGTAACAAAGTTTTCCATTTTGTTTTCTGCATAACTGGCAATTGTGGGCGAAATGGTTCTCATGGAATTAGAAATATTACAGATTCTTTCCATATTAGACCTTGCATCATAATTGTCTTTGAACTCAGTCCCTTTGACAATAACGTTTGATATTTCATCCATCTTTTGTTCTATCAATGCTTTTATCTCATTTTCAACAGCATTTGATTTATCTTGGGTGATGCATGAAACGAACCTGTCCTCGGTTGCAAACAAGAAGCGGCATGATGAATATTTTGATTTCAACTCTTTGATACGGGCTTCACGCTGTCTCTTCTCGGCTTCTTTCCTTTCTCTTTCCTTACGCTCGTTTTCTTTTCTTATTTGTTCTTGTCGCTCCCTTTCATTTTTTTCTTGTTCCAACCTTTCTTTCTCTATGCGTTCTTGTTCTCGCCTTTCTATTTCTTGGTTCTTTTTTTGATATCTTTTTGCTGCATCAGCGTTGGAAAGGATATCTAAAGAGGACCAACTCACTATAAGAGAAGAACCTTTCCAAAGGAAATAGAGATCGTCGTCAGTCTCGGCATATGGTTTTAGATCATATACAGTCTTTAATTCCCTTACTATATCAGGTCTTTCACCTATAAGTAATCTCCATGACACCTTGGCGACTTTTCCATTTTTACAATACAATAGAACCCTTCTATGATATTCATAATAACCAGAATAAGAAGAATAATCATAATACTCTTTTTCATAATTCAGCAACAAATAACCATCTACATCATAGGATTCAGATAGTTCGAATCCTTTGTTTAATAGTTTTTTAATGGCAGATTCCTTTGTGCTATTTAATGGGATATCCAAAGGCATGGCGTTTGCAACATGCTGTGAATAAGCATAATGAGAAACGAGAAAGAAAGTGACTAACAAAAGAATTCTTTGTCTCATAACAAATAGTTTTTTTAAGTAAATGTTCACAATTAGTTTTCATTAGCGGTGGTAAACTTTAACAAACAATTCGTCAGAATTAATTTTAATCTTTTCAATTTGACATCCTGGCTTTTGATACATCTGATATCCGTCTGAAGAAATGCCTGATTTCGAATAGCCCAAACCAAGTATTACTTCTTCTAATTGTTTACTTATTTGTTCTGTGTGACTTTGAGCATCATAATTCAATTGAAGTTTAGCCCTAATAGCATCACACAAACTGTTGGAATAGGTATAATGAGGCCGAAGTTCCCAATAGTCATCATCATCATAATAGGTTTCAACCACTTTTTCGAAACCTAAACTATAGGAAATCCTTCCATATTCGGTTAGTTCTAGAAATTGATACGGAAACCAATTATTATCGCCCTCAATATCGTCTTTACTTAAATTAATACCCATCTTATTAGCGCAATCCCCTGGAGTCATTCCATAAAACCCATAAAGGGTTTCTAAAGGGCTTCCCGAAAGATTAAACAATGATTTTATGCATGCTTCAGCATCGAAATAGTCACTTTTAACAGTGTTGTAATTATTATTGACAAGAGTAAACTCCGAAAATGAAGCAATAGATTTCCCGTCTAGTGTTATGATTTCATATTTATGCCCTTCATCATATGCAATAAAAACCTTATCAGTCAGTCCATATAACACCTCATGCTCATATCCCATCAAACGATCTTCTTTACTATTTACCAAAGCCATTTTGTCATCTTTACCAACAAGATATTTGTCATTATCATGTAACAAAATCACGCTATATCTCGGTTTCATCAACACATTGCCTTTGATATCCATAACTCCCCACTCTTCATTGTAGTCATCATTGTCTCTAAATTTCATTTTCCCATTTTTGAGGAAGTGTAATTCTTCATGTTTGGGTTTTATTATGGTTTCACCAGCCATGCTTCTTACTCCATATTTTCTTTCTTCATCATCATAGAAAACATAATACTTTAAGTCAGGACTGATGAAATCGTCAAAAACATCATAAAGATAGTTCGGAGAATAATCCTTCAGTTGCGTCTTGTCAGAACCATTCAAATTGAGGATAAAATACTCTTTTTCATACCCAGATTTCTTTTCGGAAACCAAAAAGTAGCCATTCGAAAAGACAGATTCAATGGAAGCATTCTCTATTCTTGTTATCTCCCCCTTTGTATTCACTGCATCCCACTCTAACCAAGAACTATCTTCTCCATAATCTTCTTCGGCGGAGTGTTCTCCTGCCTTTCTGCCAATAAGTGAGTATTCATTATCAAACTTCTTGGCATAAATGTATTCGAGAGGCAACTCAAATTTCACATCACCGTTCTTATCGATATACTTGATACCCTCATTGGCTTTTACACAAGGAGCAAGGCCGTCAGCAAAATAGGCAATGGCCTTATAGGTTTCTCCAACCGTTTTTGTCGGATTATCGACGGAGTATAACTCAAATTCTCCATTCCTTTTAGCAAAGAACATCCCGTTAATGACAGGCGATGGTTCCTCTTTGAATTCGTTTTCGACAAGCACCTTGCCGTTCGCATCAACCAATCCCCATCGGTCTTTTTTGCTTTCCTTAAATGGATAATGGGTTGATCCTGTTTGTTTTCCGCCACCACCCATGTTACAAGCAGTAAGCATTAAACAAATACCCAAAAGAGTTATAATACATTTCTTCATTTTCCCATCCCTATATATGTGCCGGGCGCAACTTTTACTGCCTATAGTTTCCCCGATTCGGCACATAAGTACATAAGAAGGCTAGGAAACTTGAAATGCACCTATTTCGATTGACAGGCTCTGGAAACACCTTTGAAGTAAAATAGATACGCGTACCTAGCCTATATGCTTCAACAGAAAAGCTGATTGAATACAACTTAGGCTGGCAAACTCGTATCTCATATCCACTTCAAAATTTTCCAGATTTTGTCAATCGGATACAAGCACAAATCGCCTTCAACTGTTCGGATGTCTCCCCGAACAATCAGCGGCAAATATACGAAGAATTTGGAATTGCAACGGATTTTAAGAGATTTTTATCTGATTTTGAAAGATTTCTTTGCGAAGCAAATTCCATGACGATTTATCTAGACTGCTTCGTGCCTCGCAAATCTCGGATTCGACGAAGCAAAGCGAGTCAATAACGACAAACAAAAACAAAACGAGCCGCCCCGATGGAGCGGCTCGTCGTTTTTAGGTCTAGGATGAAATCTTACTTCACCACGACGCGCTGCACGCCGACACCATTCTCGGTGGTCACGCGCACCATGTACACGCCAGCGCCATATTGGCTCATGTCGAGGACTTGCATGTCGCTGCTGACATTGGCGTCAAACACCATCTGGCCGAGGGTGTTCAGCACGCTGATGTGGTTCATGCCCTTGGCTTGGATGGTCACATTGCTGGTGGTGGGGTTAGGATAAACGGCCACCTCTTCGCTGTTCTCGCCAATTATATCCAGACCGTCGACATAAGCCCAGGTCATCCAGGTCCAACCACTGCCACCGACGGCAGCCAAGTCCATCCAGCCATAGCCTTCAACGTTAATCCAACGGTTGTTGGGGTTCTCGAGGATGTCAGTCATGGCGATGGCAGGATATTGAACCGTACCATCCTGATAGTACATCACCCAGATGTTCTCAGTACCGGAAATTCCAACAGGCGTGTCCAGCAAGATGGTCACGTAGCCAGCGGTCTCTTCCGTTCCGGCAATTTCAAAGGTCTGCGAGCTCATCAAAGTACCGGCTTCGGTGTCGCCACCAACATAGATGCGCACCTCATAAGTGCCAGCAAACTGAGCATCACCGCCGTCCAAATAAAGGGCAGCAAGAATGGTACCACCAGCATAGTCAGCGAGCATAGAGGCCGGGAACATGGAGCCCCATGAGAAGGCAGTGCCTTGGAGACCAATGCCTTGCATTTGCACATCCTCACCTATCTCATCAGGAACATAGGTCAGAATGTCGAAGTCTTGGACATCCCTGTCGTTCGACACCATGGTGGAGATACCGGAAAACGTCTGCACGTTGATTCCGTTAACCATGTCTTGTGCTTGAGCAACACCCATCAGGGCGAAGCAGCACACCATCAATAATGAAAGTACACTTTTCTTCATAGTTTTTTGTTTTAATGATTGTTATTATTAAAAATTAATGAGTTCGTTTGTAATCAATTCTTACGGCCTGCAAAGATAGTCAAGTTTTGGATACAAAGAAAAAAAACACACTTTTTTACTATAATTTGGTCACCTCATATTTTTTCACGATATTTGCAGGCCAAATCAAAACGTGGCATGTTTTTTGTCAACAACTATTCCGTGCAAATCAAAGCGGAAATCAACCTTATAGAAACATCACATTATTAATCAAATAATTACAAAAATGAAAAACACAAAGAAACTTCTTACACCTATGTTTTTGGTCCTCATCGGACTGGCAACGCTGTCGTTCATGGCCAAAGAAACCATCTCCCTCAGGCTGCACCCCGAGCAAGGCAAGAGCTACACGGTCAACTCTAAGGCCACCTCTATGAGCCTGATGGAAGTTCAAGGTCAAACCATCAACATGACCCAAACGATGGAGACCAACCAATCCTTCTCCGTCAAGGAAACCAACGACACGCAGAGCGTTTTCGAATCCCAGATTGAATCCTTGAAGATGAGCATCTCACAAATGGGCATGAAGTTCGAGTATGACTCCGAACACCCCGAGAAGACCAGCCCGATGATTGCCGACCAGACGAAAGAGCTGGAGAAATCCATCAAGAAGCCTTCGAATCTCACCTATGACGCCATGGGCAACATTGTTTCGGAGAAAGAAGAGGCTTCGATGAACACACTGGGCAACGTCATCATCAAGATGCCCGAAGAGCCTGTCAGCGTGGGCAGCACCTGGACCACCAGCAGCACCCAAGGCGTCAGCGACTCGGAGTTTACCGTTGAGTTCACCTACACCGTCACCAGCATCAGCAAAAAGAGCATCGATGTCAGCTTCAAGGGCAACATCCTGAAGAACAACGACAACATCACCGGCAATTACAACGGCACGGCCAGCATCAACCCAGCCACGGGCCTTGTCACAAAGAGCAACACGAAGAGCAACGTCTCCATGACCATCTCGCAGCAAGGCTTATCCATCCCGATGACCATCAACGGGAACAGCACCGTCACCGTTACCGAGAAATAAAAACTCTTATTACCAACAAAAAAACCAGCGGCAATCACCGCTGGTTTTTTTGTGTCTTAAAGACAAAATGCTTACGCATTGAGCATCACCGGCATGAGAAGCATCAGCAGGTCCTCTGCCTCATTCTCATTGTCGACAGGAGTGAGGATGCCAGCGCGGTTGGGGGCCGACATCTCCAGCTTCACCTCGTTGGAATCGAAGTTACCAAGCATCTCTTGGAAGAAACGTGAGTTGAAGCCGATTTCCATGTCGTCGCCAGTGTAGCTGCAAGCCAGACGTTCCTTGGCTTCGTTGTAGAAGTCGACATCTTCTGCCGTCAGCATGATTTCCTGGCCCGTGATGCGGAAACGCACCTGGTGCGTGGCCTTACTTGAGAACACGGCCACACGACGGATGGCCGACAGGAAGGTCTGACGATCGATGGTCAACTGGTTGGGGTTGGACTTCGGGATGACCGCTTCGTAATTCGGATAACGGCCTTCGAGGAGACGGCAAATCAGCACATAGTCGCCAAACACATACGAGGCATTGGTCTTGTTGAACTCGATGCGGACCGGTTCGTCAGCCATAGTAGCCAGGATGCTCTTCAGCTGGTTGATGGGTTTCTTGGGCATGATGAACGATGCCACCACGTCCGACTTGACGTCCATCCTTCTGTAGCGCACCAGCTTGTGGGCGTCGGTGGCAACGAAGGTAAGGTAGTTTTCCGTCATCTCCATGAACACACCCGACATGATGGGACGAATCTCATCGACACCAGTGGCAAACACGGTCTTCTCGAAGCCTCTTGCCAACACATCGGCGGGGATTTCCCAAACCGAAGTGTCGGTCATCACGGGCAGCTGCGGGAACTCATCGCTCTTGTGACCTGCCAATTTGTATCGGCCTTCGCCAGCGATCAGTTCAACGGCCAAGGTGTTGTTATCCACATTGATGGTAATCGGCACGTCGGGGAAGTTCTTCATAATTTCGAGCAAAAGGCGTGCGGGAATCGTCACCTCGCCCGTGCCTTCCACCATGTCGGGTACCATGCTTACCGACATCGTCACATCGAGGTCGGAAGTCGTGATTTTCAGTTCGTTCTCAGTCAGCTGAAACAGGAAGTCGTCCAAAATCGGAAGGGTGTTTTTCGTTCCGATAACACCGCTCAACGCCTGCAGATTCTTCAATAGCTTAAGGCTTGATACTATGAATTTCATATCGTTAGGTTTTTATTTATCTTTCAGTTTTGAAGTTGTAAAATTACAAATAATTGCGATACGGAAGCATTTTTTGCAGAAAAATTCTCACATTTTATATTCCACTCACTACAAACCCTGCATTTTTGAGGCGATTCAGAAAATCCAGCATCGACTCGTAAGGCACTGCCACATATTCGAAGCGTTTGTCGCCTTTCTTTCTGGTGCGCGCCTTGTCCTTCGTGTCGTACATCTTCTGGTTGAGATCCGAATAAGTGGCATGCACCTGCAACTGGCCGTCGCCACAGTTGTAATTGATGAAGGTCAAGAACATGTCGTTTTGGAAGAAATAGGTGACATTGCCTAGACGGTGGTCGAACACCACATAGCCGTCCACATACTTATTCACGACATGCTTGCCCAGGTTACCCAATCCAATCTTGCCTACCGAGACGAAGGCATGCATCTTGTCGTTCCACACCATCTTGAGGTCGGGGATGACAAGTGTCTTGTTGTAGAAATCGGACGATGACTCCATCTGCGGATAGCCTTCCAACTCAATGGCCATAGCACGCTCCGCCACCTTTTCCTCGTCATTCTCGGAGCGGAAGTAATGCATGTATTGCGTCTTCGTCAAGTCGATGGACGAGCCTTCCATATTGGCATACACCTCGGCGATACCCGCCATCACGTCGTCATCAAAGACGGGGACGTTGAGCACATTCAAGCCACTGAAGGTCAAGGTGTCGTTGGGATACTGCGTGTAGTTGCCATGGACGGCGAAATCGACCAAAGCCATGTCGAAGCCGAGGTCGGAACTAACCTGTCCTTCAACGATGCCACGCGAATTGAGAGAGAGCCAAGAGTCATAAGTTTGTTCCTCGCTCACCACGAAACGATTTTTGACAGCATCATACCACAACGTGCCGTTCGACGGGTTGACTTCCACCTTCTCCCTCCTACTCTTCTTAGGCGTGAGGAACGAGGCGAAATAGCCGCCGTCGATGGCTTGCTCGTAATAGAGGCCGCTGCAGATCTCAGGCGTTTCCTTCTGGATGCGCGGCAAATCGATCGGCACTTGGATGTCTTTTGGGTCGATGGTGGCCGTTGAGACAAACCAATTGTGCAGGGCCTCCAAGGTGTCAGACGGAAGTCTCTCGATGGGAACGAGGCTGTCTTCTGAAATAACTTCAAACGCCACGGCCTCATCAGGATTAAAGCCCGAAAGCGCGAAGTGGCCGTCATACAGTCCATGTTCATCCGTGGCCGTCAAGGTCACCTTGCCCTTAAACTCAAACTGAGGACTAAGCTGGAGCGCCGAAGTATCAGCGAGATGGGCGACGCCTCGCGTCACGCCGTCTCTCGGGGCGATGGAATCCATGAAAATCGGTGTGCGTGTGCCGTCGGCAGCCTCATAATCCCAATAGCCTTGGGCATAGTATTTCTTACGGCTCTGGATGTCGACCACAGCATTCTTGTAAAGGTGGAAGCGGTTCAAAGTATCGGCAAGCAAGTCGCCGGCCACGGGATCCAACTTGGATTCGGCGTTGATGTCGACGTCGTGCTCATACGGGAACACGGCGGCATCGGCCACGCGGATGATCTTCACATCGTGGGCGTGAATGATATAGTTGGTCATGTCGTATTCGGCATTCATGCTATAGAAATTCAGCGAATCCTGACCAGGCACCAACGAGATGAATTTCGAGGCGTTGTTGTGAACAGCTAGCAACTCTTCGTGCGTAGTGGCAGTGGCATAGTCGCCGAAAGTCTCAATGGGATTGTCGAGATGCAGGCTGTTGGTGGCCATATCCCACTCGGCTTCCTTCAACGAGCAGATATATTGGTTCATGGGGAAGTCCAAGTTACTGGTGTTGTCCAAGTAGTCGTATTTCACCTTTTGCGCGTCGAAGTCGACGTTAGCGCGGTAGTTGGTAGCCGCAAAAGCCACGGAACTACTGTCAGCAGAATACAGCATAAACTTGGCCGAATCCGCCACGAAGGTGCGCGAATCGAAGGCAAAATGGTCAGAGTCGAACTCTGTCAAGCCGAAACGCAATTTACCGTCAGCCGAATAGCCGTCGGGCGACAGTGTGGTCTTGCCTTTGAAATAGGTGTCGCCATACATGCAAATCGGCGCCTTGATGGTTTCTGTGGTCAGCTCAGGCTTGAAGACATCCCATCTCAACTTCAAGGCATCGGCCGAAGCGATGGGGAAACCGGTTCCGTCAGCCAACGGCTCCATCTTGAAATCCTTGGTGATGGCCGTCACCAACTTCGGATACAGCATAAACTTATCTGACGTAAACTGAGAGGTCTGATAATCAAGCTTTCCTATGCCATAGAAACCGCTTGACGAGAGGTGGACGGTTTCATGCAGCTGTCCAGAGCCGTCATACATGGGATAGGAATCCGTGTCGCCGTTGCCGATCTGGTGTTCGAACCCCAATGAATAGTCGTCCATCACCACCAATGGTTCGTTGATGTTGGGCAAGATGCCGCCTGAGACCAACTCGCCATCAAATCTCACCTTCTTCATCGTCAAGTCATTCAAGCTGTCGACGACGAAAGGATACAGGCTATAATAGAACTTGCCACTGAAGTCATCGGACGTTTTCAAAGAGTCGAGGCTACCAGGGTTAAAAGCCCCTCCGTTGATTTTACGGTAGAACTTATAGCCCTCGGCATCGCTTTGGAAGATGGGATACTCAGGTGTGTCTTCGCGGCTCGATTTGTTGTCGCCCTTGTCGATGAACAGACGGCCTTTCAGTCGTTCCAACGTGCCGTCGACGGGGATGATCTCTCTATTGTCGCGCGCATAAAAACGCAGCGAATCCACCTTGGGCATCCTGATAGTGAACTCATCATAAAGGAACAAGCAGTCCTTAGTGAAAAACTCAAACATTCCAGCCAGGATACCGCCCGAAAACTTGAAGTTTTTGTTCTTTTTCAACGTGATTCTGCCATTGTCGGGCACGATGACCACGTGTTTACGGTCGCTCAACGAAATGGCAGGTCCCTCATAACCATCAATTTGGCTGGTAATACCAAAAACGAGCAGGTCGTTGGTACCTAAGTCAAGACGCATATTGGGTTGACGGTTGGTAGTTACCATATGAAGCTTAATCACATCATAATCAATGATTTCATTATACGAGTCGACCATATCGAAAAAACGAGGCAATGCCGTCACCCATTGGGTTTGGGCATCATATTCCATATAACCCTCCGCCTGCAACCTCAACACCAAAGAGATGACCTGCTCAGTAGGATAGCCAAGATACGAAGTCAGGTCACCAAGATAAAAATGCACCTGACGATCCACGTTGCTGAAGCCTTTCAGGAACTTCTCCACTCGTATCATCGGGTGCGTGCCGTCGAGTCCTTGCAAACGCTTGAAGTCGTCGTTACGGAAATAGTTGACCGACACCACATCACCCTCGCTCCTATGGTTGACGCCTTCCATGCGCCTGAAATCCACGACGCTTTCGTCGATATCCCAATACATGGCCTCCAAAAAGATGTCGACGCCGTGGTAATAATCATGGAAAGGTGCGTCGCCAAAGTCTTTTTCCGAGCGATAAACAATCAAGCGGCGGCTCTTGTTGTCGTATCTGAAGCCCAAACCATTATGGTAGATGGAGTCCAAGCTCATGCGACCCGCCACTGTGTCAGGCAAATACAAGCGCATCATCGCGCGGTCTGACACCAAAAGCTCATCCTCTGACATCGTAAAACGCCCCGACTCCACCTTCACCACCTCGGTGCCGTTGCGATGGAAATGGAACATGGCCTTGTTATTGACGCCACCAAACACCTCCACAAGGTTACCCATCATGCCGATGCCACCCTCAAAATCAACGTTCCTCAAGATGTTGGGAATACGATAGTCGGAGCGGTAAGATTTCACGCGCGGATACATGGTCCTCTCATTCGGGGCATTCACCTGCACCTTGTCCTCAAAACGACATAATATCTGCTGGTTGAAATGGTTGCGTTCATTGAACAACACCGAGTCGATGGCGTACTCGGAACGGTTAAGGTCAATGGTGTAGAAATCGGGGAAGGTCACAAAGACACTTTCTGCCGAGATGCCAAATCGCGACCAGTCAGCGCGTCCTCCCTGTCCTTTCCAACTGTTGTCCTCCATCGAATAGACGCCTTTCGTCTGCTTGATGACCGACTCATCGTTTTGTGTGGCCAGCACCAAGGTGCCATCCACGACCAACTCGAACTTGTCGGCTTTCGGGAATCCTATAAGCGCATCGCGAACCAGCCATTTGGAGTTGCCTTTCGCCGACAGAACCTTGTCGACAAAGAGGTCGCGGCACGACTTCAAGTATTTGTCAATGCCGTTCATCGACTTCTGTGCCTTGGCTTCTGTAAATGTCAGCCAGTTGTTCACATCCTTATGAGTCAATCCCGCTGTTGGGACCTTTTGCAACGCAGCCACAAAATTGAACGTATTGGGATAGGCTCGCGTGCCGCCCTTGGAATGGAACAACTCGCAAAGACGCATCACCGTATTGATTTCAGCGTCCGAATAATAGCTATCCCACGCACCACGAAACGCCTTCATCATGACGGCGGCGTCATCGCGCTCCTGTTTCGATGCGGCAGTACCCAGATAAGCAGTCAACTGATCATAAAACGCATTTTTCTCAGTGGGATAAAACGCCTGGGCAAACGCCGACGACGCACCCATAAAGAGCGACAAAATTGCAATAAGGATCCCTTTTTTCATCCGAATTCTCAATTATCAATTCTCAAATCGAAGATTCAACGTAGTTAATTATCAATTACTTAACGAACTCAGCAGCCACCCAGTTGTTCCGACTCAGATGGCGACGATACCGCAAGCCCAAGCGCTCAGCCTCAGCCTTGATGCTGTCCAAATCCTCAGTGTAGAATCCGCTGAAGAAGATGTGAGCATCGGGCTTCATGGCAGCGACATAATAATGCATGTCGCGCAAAAGGATGTTGCGGTTGATGTTGGCCAGCACCACATCGAACTGTCCTTTGATAGCCAAGGCATCGCCAAGGACGATTTCGATGTCGGAGATGCCGTTTAATTCGATATTGGTGAAGGCGTTACGATAGGCCCACTCATCGTTGTCGATGGCAACGGTGTGGGCGGCACCCAACTTCTTGGCGAGGATGGCCAACACCGCAGTGCCACTACCCATGTCGAGCACCTCTTTCTCCTTGAAATCGGTCTCCAGCATCAACTGGATGATCTGGGCCGTCGTCTCATGGTTGGCCGTGCCAAACGACATCTTAGGCTCGATGACGAGGTCGAACTCGAAGCTCGGGTCGGGGTCGTGGAAGGGCGCACGCACACGGCATCGCTCGTTGACCACCACGGGCTGGTAGGAAGCCTCCCACAGCTCGTTCCAGTCCTTGTCGGGCATCTCCTCCACCTTCAGCAGATGGATGTCAAAGAAGGCGGGGTCCGACAAAAGACCTTCCACGGCGAGGTCATCGCGGCAC
>CACYHX010000051.1 GCA_902774365.1 uncultured Bacteroidia bacterium
CTTGTGGTCGTGGGGCATCACCACCTCGCCCATGTCGCCCGTGCGGACTTCCTGGCCGTTGATGATGGCGGGGATTTCAACGATTTCGTTGGATTGTCTTTCGAGTTCCTTCTGGAGTTCGATTCTCTCCGGACTGCCTGGCTTGTAGCTTTTTACAGGCTCGTTGTCCGGCTTCGCAAATGTGATCAGTGCGTTGTTCATTACGGTGTATTTAAGATTTAAAGATTCAAAATTTAAAGATTAAAAATTGCGGTGCAAATATAGTAAAAATCATTGCGAAATTTTTCGATGCGAAATTTTTCGCAATGATTATCGCAGCCGTTTGACGGCCTGCAGCCGATGCGTGTGCTCGTCGCGTTCCTTGTTGAAGATGCCCGTCTGGTCCAGATAGTCGATGCGGACCTGCCCCGAGCAGTGGATGATCTGCTCGTTGCCCATGACGATGCCCACGTGGGTGATGTGGCCGTCTTCCTCGCCGAAGAAAGCAAGGTCGCCAGGCAGTGTCTCTTGCAGGAAATACACCAACTCGCCCTCCCACACTTGTTGCGAGGCGTCGCGAGGCAGGACGAGACCCGCCAAGCGGGCGCATACCTTCGTCAGGCCCGAACAGTCGAGTCCCATGGCCATGCGGCCACCCCACAGATACGGTGCGCCGAGCAGCCGCTTGGCGTAGTCCACCAGCAACTCGGGGTGGAACTCTGAGGGCATCAACACGGCGTCGGGATGCGGCTCGTAGAGCGGCGTGCCCATGGTCAGGAGCAGGCCGTTGTGCTCCACGACGGGCTTATTAATAAGATAAGGAGTCTTGCCCTTCATGGCGTTGAATTGCTCCTCGCTGATCTCGCACAGCTGTTTCTCCTGTATCCAGCCTTGGTACGGAAAGTCGCCGTCTTCGGTTTGTATCAGCACCCATTCCTTGGTCTTGTCAAGAACGGTATAGGTCTCGTTATAAAGCAGTTGGCTAACCATCTCCGAGGCGTGGCGGTCTTCCTTGCGCAGCGCGATGGCGGTTAAATTGCAGATGCCGTAAGTCATATCATGTCGGTTTTTTCTGACCGCTAAATTAGGGAACAAATCGTTTCAAGAGGCCTTTTTTCGCCGTTTTTTTTCACACGAACGGACTTTTTCTTAATTTAGCACTCGATTTAATCCTTGAAATGGATTATTAAATAATTGGATATGAGTAAGATAAACGATTTTTTCAATAAGATCAGACATAATTACTATGTCATCGCGAAAGTGGTGGCTTTTTTGGTGGCAATCGCGCTGGTGTGTTGGCTGATGCCACGCACGGGCAAGTTCAAATATGAATACCAGCTCTCCAAGCCTTGGCCGCATGAGACCTTGTATGCCCCTTTTGATTTTCCTATCTATAAGGATTACGAGACTTTAAACGCTGAAACCGAGGCTGCTGCGTCGAAGGTGAAGCCCATCTTCGTCTTCAACGAAGACGAGATGACGGCGGCACGCAATGCGTTGTTCAACGCCTTTGATGCCCGATGGGCAGATAAAGACCCTGCCTATAGGGAGCAGAACCTCAACGAGCTGTTTGCCATCTACGACTCGATAGAAAACCGCGGCATCGTCGCTTACGACAACGCCACCAGCAATTTGGCGCCCGAAGACGAGGTGAACATCGTCCGCAGCAAGGTGATGCGCACCGCCCGCTATGGCGACTTCTATAGTATGAATGGGGCCACCGAGGCGGTGACGAGGATGCTGGGCCATTACGATGGCCATTCCGACAAGAAACTGCTCTCGGAGTTGCTCACCGGCGCTTTGCGGCAGAATGTGTTCTACGATGCCGACCTCACCAAGCAGGCGACAGAGAAAGCGGTGTCGGCCGTGTCGCTGACCTACGGCATGGTGCAGAAAGACGAAATCATCGTGTCGGAAGGGGCGGTGGTCGACGCGCACACATATAACGTGCTGAACTCCTTGCAACGTGAATACACCTCGCGTTCCATGTCGAGCGACGACTCGCTGCGTGTGCTGCTGAGTCAAATCTTCCTCGTGGGCTTGGTGTTCTCGTTGATGGGCTTATACGGCAACAAGCTCCACAAGAAGGTCTTTGCCGAGCTGCGTAACATCGTCCTGCTGCTTACGCTTATGCTGATGATTGTTTTGCCTTCCTTCGTGTTGGTGAGATTTGCCCCAGGGTTGATTTACATGATGCCTGTCTGCCTGCTCGCCATCATGGTGGGCTCGTTCTTCAACCTTCGACTGGCGTTCTCCACCCAAGTCTTCGCCGTGATGCTCATATCGCTCGTGGTGCCCAATCCCTTCCTGTTCATCTTCATGCAGTTGGTGGCCACGGTGCTGACGGTGTTCAGCATGTCGAACACGAGGGCGCACCACCGCTTCATCCAGGCGGCCTTGTTCGTGTTTGTGGGTTATCTGCTGGTATATGTGGCTTTCACCTTCCTGTCGACCAGCGAAGTGGATTGGTATGACGTGCTTCTCTTGTTGCTCAATGCGCTCTTCACCTTGTTGGCCCAGCCGCTCATCCTGATGTTTGAGCGTATCTTTGGCGTCACCACGTCGCTCTCGCTGATGGAGCTGAGCAACACCAACACCCCCTTGCTACGTCAGCTGGCTGCCACGGCGCCTGGCACCTTCCAACACTCTATTCAGGTGGCCAACCTCTGCGAGGAGGTGCTGTTTGAGATTGGCGGTGACACGCTGTTGGCGCGTACCGGAGCCTTGTATCACGATGTGGGCAAAATCAAGAACCCGATGTATTTCACCGAGAACCAGCATGGCGCTTACAGCCCGCACAACGACCTCACCAACGTCGAGAGTGCCGAAATCATCATCTCGCATGTGACCGATGGCATCGAGCTGGCGCACAAGAACCATGTCCCCGAGCGCATCATCGACTTCATCCGCACGCACCACGGCACGCGCCAAACCGACTATTTTTACATCAACGAGAAGAAGGCGCATCCCGACGAGGAAATCGACCCGACGCCGTTCACCTACCATGGCCCGGCGCCGTTCTCACGTGAGACGGCGGTCCTGATGATGGCTGACAGCATCGAGGCAGCTTCCCACAGCCTTAAAGACCCCGACGAAAAGAAAATCAGCGACTTGGTGGATGGCATCATCGACAAGCAGATGGAGGCGGGGCAGTTCCTCAACACCGACCTCACCCTCCGCGACATCGAGACCTGCCGCAAGGTGTTGAAGAAGAAGTTGATGAGTATATATCACGTTAGGATTGCTTATCCGGAGAAATGAGATTCGCCATGAAAAAGAAAACGAAAAAGAGATTACTCATCACGCTGGCCGTCCTTGTGGTGTTGGCCGCAGCCATAGCCTATTTCCTTCCTGTGGGGTTGATCATTCACACATTGCGTGTTTTTTCAACTGGTGATTATGATGTGACCGAGGTCCGGCTCGACGACACCATCCATTTCGTGATGGATGGGAGTTTCATGAAATTCAAGGCCGAAGTAAACGGGAAGCCTGATACGGTAATTTATGATTCGGGCGTCAGTGCCATGATGGCGATGATGTTTACGCCGAGCACGAAACCCGAAGGAATGAAGTTTTATCGCCATCGGGTGACGGGAGCAGATAAGAAGTCCAGGATAAAGTCGACGACGTTGGCTGTCACCATCGGGACGGATAGGGTGAGTAACACCGGCGTGGGTTTGGCTATTTTGAACCCCGAGCCGCCTCTTTGTGCTAAATACTCCATTTCCGACCACCACCTGCTTGGCTCTGAGAGCCTCAACATTGGCCATTATAAATTAGACTTTACGAACCGTGAAATCACTTTCATCCCTTATTCAGAGCCTGTCGACACCGCAGGTTTCGTTCCTATCAAGTGCGCGATGAGAAGAAGAGCCTTGTGGGTTTATCCACAAATCAACGGCGTGGAATATGAATGTATCTTTGACACGGGAAATGGAAACGCAGGGTTCTTGCTGGTAGACGAACAACGGATTGAGAATCCCAAGGAGAACGATTGTGTTTATGATGGATCGTATGGCATCTCCATTGGCGGCCAGGCGAGTAAGCAGAGGTTTGTCCGTACCCCTCATGAAACGTTTGGACTCGGTGGTGTCGAAAAAGAGGCTGAAATCACTTATGTGAAGGATCTGCCGTTCAACAACATGGGCCTCAAGGCCATCTCGCAGTTTGACTGGATTATTTCGGCTAAGAATAATGGCCCAATAGTATATGTCAGGCCTCATGTCACCGATGAAGTGCCTCCTTTCGACGCTTTCAGGTACAAATTCCTTGCTTCCGACGGCAAGTTGAAAATCATCACCCGCCTACTTGACGGCAACGAGAAATACAAGGTCGGCGACCAAATCATTTCAGTGGACGGCGAGACCATCACCGAGGAGAACATCTGCTATTACTATGACTTGCTGACGGAGAGCAAGGACTGGTCGGAGCTGGAGATTCGGGTGAAATAAGCCACCGCCTCCGGCCCTTCATTGAAAACCAAATCCAACACGCTCAAATCAGGTGCGAAAGGGAACTTGGTGCCGAAAACTTGGTAATACTCTGGGAAAACATAGTTTTCATTAGCCTTTTTTGGGCTGAACGCCTCGCGCAGGTCGTTTTCCGCTTCGCGGACGTAATCCGTTGTGTGTACAATCTCTTTTTTGACCTTCAGCATCTTCAGCACCGCCTGCAAAGCCGCGTCATTCAAGTCGATGAGACGCTCGAAATGGCCTTCAAAGATGGGTCTCAGATAGTCGTAATAATGGTCGAAATAAGGTGCCGCCTTGTAAGCCGACTCCAGGCAGCGACTGTGGATATGTTGCCACGGCTCGACAGGGCTGATGGCCATATCCTTGGTCATGGTGTGGTTGCCGTTGACCTTCACCACGGGCACACTGAGACTCTCCACGCCGTTGGCCGTCATCACGCGGCAGCGGTTGCGGTAGGTCTGCTTGTGATAGGTCTCCCACACTTCAATAAAAGGCTCGTCCTCAGCGAGAAAACGAGCCATGTAACTGATGCTTGGGAAATAGGCTGTGGTGAAGAGTGTCATTTGATCAAAAACTCCTCGACGGTTTCTCTGTATTCGGATTCGGGCAGTGCCCCTACTTGCTTCATGGGATTGCCTTTGACAGGGATAAACAGTACCATGGGGATGCTTCTCACCTGGAAGACCGCTGCGAGGTCTTTTTCTTCGCTCACGTTGACTTTGTAAACGAGTAACTTGCCTTCGTAGTCCTCAGCCATCTTCTCCATGATGGGCGCCACGCGGCGGCAAGGACCGCACCAGTCGGCGTAGAAGTCGATGACGGCGGGCAGCTTGCCTTTGTATTCAAAGGTGGTCGGGTTTCTCTCAAAGTCCCAAACCTTCTTCAGGAATTCATTGTATGTCAGGTGCTTGACTTTCGACTCGGTTTTCTTTTCTTGTGCATTGGCGGTCATGGCAGTAACCATCATGACCAGGGCGATGAGGATGGCCTTTTTCATTGTGTTTCGATTTTTCGGGGACAAAAATAACAAAAATCATGCTAGATGGCCTTTTTTCTTTAATTTTGCCCAAAATTTCTTGAAACTATGCTTATTGTCAATATCAAGGAGCTCGTCGGCATCGAAGAAAAAGGCCTGACGATGAAGCGCGGCAAAGAAATGGCCGAAACGGGAAGGATCAAGAACGCCTTCCTTCTAATTAAAGGTAAGAAAATCGCCGACTACGGGCCGATGGACTCGGAAGCCTGCCGTCAGTACCTCGCTGAAAACCACCGTATCCACGACGTGCAAGGCAGCGTGGTGATGCCCGCCTTCTGCGACTCGCACACCCATCTGGTGTATGCCAACTCGCGCGAGCTGGAGTTTGTCGACAAGATCCGAGGCCTCAGCTACGAGGAGATTGCCAAGAGGGGAGGAGGCATCCTCAACTCGGCCAAGGCGACGGCGGCGGCATCGGAGGACGAACTCTACGACATGGCCCAGCAACGCCTCGACGAGGTGATGCGCATGGGCACCGGCGCCATCGAAATCAAGAGTGGCTATGGCCTCACCACCGAGAGTGAGCTGAAGCTCCTGCGCGTCATCCGTCGCCTCAAGGAGAACTCGCCCCTCGTCATCAAGTCGAACTTCCTCGGCGCGCATGGCATCCCGATGGAATACCGTGGCCACCAAGAAGACTATGTCGACTTGGTCATCAACGAGATGATACCGCTGGTGGCGGCTGAGGATTTGGCCGACTTCATCGACGTGTTCTGCGACCAGGGCTTCTTCACCTGCGACGACACCGAACGCATCCTCATGGCAGGCATCAAATACGGCATGAGGCCGAAGATCCACGCCAACGAGATGGCCATCTCGGGCGGCGTGCAGGTGGGCGTGAAGTATGGCGCCATCTCCGTCGACCACCTCGAACAGATGGGCGACGCCGAGATAGAGTGCCTCAAGAACACCGAGACCATGCCGACCGTGCTGCCGGGCTGCGCCTTCTTCCTCAACCTGCCACTCTCGCCGGCACGTAAGATGATTGACGCAGGTCTTCCCGTGGCCATGGCCTCCGACTTCAACCCCGGCACCTCGCCTTCGGGTAACATGCAGCTCATCCTCTCGATGGCCTGCATCCGCTATCGCCTGACGCCCGAAGAGGCCTTGAACGCCACCACCTTGAATACCGCCTACGCCATGGGCGTGAGCGACCAAGTGGGCAGCATCACCAAGGGCAAACTCGCCAACCTCATCATCACCCAGCCGATGACACAGCTTGAGTTTATGCCGTATTACTATGGCGTCAACAAAGTGGCCAAGATGATTCTTAACGGAAAATTTGTTTAACCTTCTCTAGGCAGTCATTGCGGGCTCCGCCCCGCAATCTCCTAAAGGAGACTGCCATTATACACAATGACAATGAAAGTCTCAAAAATACTATTCGTAACATTTGCCATCGCATTGCTCTTCGCCTCCTGCAAGAAAGACCATTACGACGTGAGCAATGTGCATGGCGTCGTCGCCGAGGGCGAGCTGCTGCTGCCTGTGAGTTCACAGTCGTTCACCGTGATGGACCTGATGGAACGCTTTGAGGTGGCCGACCAGATCAGTTGGACCGAGGACGGCGACATGTGGTTTAGCTTCAAATACGACAGCATCACGGCCATCAGCGGGATGGAACTGCTGAAATTCAAGGACGTGAATTTCCATGGGCATTACAGCTTCGACAACCCTTTCCCATCCTCACCATTCCACTCAGTGGACACCGTGGTGAGCTTTGGGCATACGATCACCTTTGAGTCGGACGATGTGCATGTGTTGCGTGCGCAGATGAAGTCGGGCCACCTGCATTTCAAGGTGGAGTCGAATGTCGGCAACGTGCAGCATGTGGTGCTTCGCTCGTCCAACATCAAAGACGCGATGGGACGCGACTTCGAGCTGGACGTCCCAGTCCACAACAACACCTTTGGCTTCACCCTCGAAGACGTGATGCTCGTCACCGACGAACCCAACACGTTGGACTTCAACTTCGAGCTGCGGCTCAACGTGCAGGGCACCACTGACCCTGAGTTGTATGTCGACGTTGAGGCTACAGGCGAAGACCTCGCCTTCCGGGAGATGTACGGCTACGTTGATGTCTACGAAACCCGTAACTGTATCGACTCGGTCTTCACGCTTTTCCCCGACAACCTGTCGGGCATGCTGGAGGTGGAAGGCGTCAGAATCAGCGTCAAGGAACGCAACACCTTCACGTTGGGCGCCATGCTTGTCGTGGACACGGCCATGCTCTTCAACGAGGGCGAGGCACCGGTATCCATCCTTGACCCCCTGCCGTTGGTGGCCAACATGCCGCCACAACCGCAGGCCACCGAGGTGTTCAACCAAAGGGTCAACGGCGCGGTCAACGTGGCAGGCGGTAGGGCGTTCTCGACCTCTACCTTCATCGTCAACCCGGAGGGCTTCTCGGAGTTGGTGACCGTGGTCGACACCTCCCGCATCGACACTGAAGTCGACGTGGAGATTCCGTTCTCTTTCACCGTGGACGACATCGCCTACCTCGACACGACCAAAATGGACCTCTCCAACCTTGAGCTGCCCGACATGATTGAGGAGCTGACGATGGACCTGACTTTCATCTCCACCCTGCCGCTGAACCTGAAGGCGAGCTTCTATGCATACGACTCGGAAAGCGAAAGGATTACGGACACATTGCTCGATGAAGGTGCCGTGATACGGGCCTCGTTGGACGGCCGCCCCACGACCACCGACGTGTCGCTGGTCGTCGACGAGCGCCGTCTCGAAAACGTGATGCACTCCGACCGCATCATCATGGCATATTGGCTGGATTCGGATGGCAACAACGTGAAGCTGAACGTCAACCAAAAGCTTGACATGTACCTTAAGGTTAGGGCGAAGTATTACGACAATGTTGAATTTAATTGAGAATGATGATGAAAAAGCTACATAAGGTTCTCCTAGCTATCGTATTGGCTTGGGTTGTGGGTGTGGCCGAGGCGCAAAACGTGTCGCCCGTTGATTTCATGCGTTTCAACCCCTATCAGATCAACGCCAATCCTGCCACTGACTTGCCTTACGAGAGTGTCATGTCGATCCTCATCGGCAACTTCAACTTGGGCATGCAAAACACCTCGCTGCGTTACGACAACCTCTTTGAATTTGACGAGCAAGGGCGTCCCGCTTTGATCAACCTGCGACAATTCACCAACAGCGTGAAGAAGGACAACTATTTGGGCTTTAATGCCAGTGTCGACCTCTTCACCTTGTTCCGCCGCACCAAGCACGGCCTCCTCACCATCAACTGGGGCGTGAAGTCGCAGGGCGACGCAAGGCTCAACGACGGACTTTTTAAACTGTTAGGTTATGGCAATGGCGCCTTCGTCGGCGAGGGAAACCCCGCCGTGGTCGACATGAGCCTTAACGTGACAGGCTATCAGGAGCTGGCAGTGGGCTATCAGATGAATGTCACCGAAAAGCTGTCGTTGGGATGGCGGGGCAAGCTGCTCTTCGGCGCGGCTAACGTGACCACCGATGCCTTCAACGCTCAGCTCACCACCGATGCCGATTCCTACGCGCTGCGCATCAGGGAACATATCGCCATGAAGGCTTCGTTGCCGAGTGTGTTCTATATCGATGAATCGGGCTATCCCGCCACACAAGGCTACTTCAGGGTGCTCGACCTGTTCAAGAATCCCGGTTTCGGTGTCGACTTGGCCGCCGAATACCGTTTCAACGAGCAGTTCAGCGCCGTGGCAGCCGTCACCGACTTGGGCTTCATCCATTGGCGTCTCAACAATTTCGACTTGACGAGCAACATCAACGATGCGGGCCAGTTCTACGACCACGGCGACTTCTTGTATAACGGCATCGGCGTCGACCAGCTGCAACTCATCACCAACGACGAAGACTATCGCGAGAAGTTCTTGGACTCGTTGAAGCTCTATTTCCCGCTGGAGTTTGGCCAGATGGGCAAATACAACACCATGTTGAACACCAATCTCTTGCTGAGGGCCAACTATGACGTGACGCCCTGCAACCGCTTCAGCATTCAGGCGCAAGGCCGTTTCATGGGCAGCGGCTTCCGTCCCGCCCTCACCTTGGCCTATTGCGGCTCGTTCTGGAACAACGTCAACGTGTGCGCCACCTATACGATGATGCCGCATAGCTACGACAACATCGGGTTGGGCTTCTCGTGGATGATGGCGACGTGCAACGTCTACTTGACTACCAATAATTTGATAGGCTTTTTCAAGCCTTTGAACTCAAGCGGCATCAATGCGCAGGTGGGTATTGTCTTCAACCTCTGGATGCCTGAAAGACGTTTCATCGACGAATCGGGAAAGCCGGAATATCTGGAATGACCACCGCGAAAATCTTCGGCATCAGCCGCCATCGCTTGACGACGGACGGCGAGGGCGTCACCACCTTGGTGGCGTTCAGCGGATGCCCTATGCGTTGCGTGTATTGCCTCAACAAGACCTGTTGGGACGAAGCCAAAGGGCGCGACTACACGCCGGAGCTGCTCTTCGAGGAGGTGAAGATTGACCAGTTGTATTTCTTGGCCACGCATGGCGGCGTCACTTTTGGAGGGGGAGAGCCATTGCAGCAGGTGGAGTTCATCAAACAGTTTCGGGAGCTTTGTGGTCCGCAGTGGCAACTCTTGGCCGAGACCAGCCTCAACGTGCCTTTCGAGAACGTGCAGGCCCTCGACGCGGTTTTGGATGGCTACATCATCGACATCAAGGACATGAATCCTGAAATCTACCAGGCTTATACGGGCAAGGACAACGTGATTGTGTTGGCCAATTTGGAATGGCTGCTTAAGAGTGGCGATCCCAATCGTATCCTGGTGCGTGTGCCGCATATCCCTGAGTTCAATACCGATGAGGACGTCTTAAAAAGCAAGGAACGGCTTAAGGCCATGGGGGTGACGCGATTTGACGAGTTCCAATATATAATAAGGTGAGGTTGAATGAGGAATGCAGAATGCGGTGCCGCTTCGCGTCATTGCGAGGAACGAAGCAATCTAGGGAGGTAATTAGAAATGCGGAATGTGGAATGAGGGGAATTGATAATTGAGAATTGATAATTGAGAATTGAGAATTGGTTAGGTTGAAGGTTTTGAGGTAGGAGGTAGGAGGTAGGAGGTAGGAGGTAGGAGGTTGCCGCTTCGCGTCATTGACTACGTCGAAATGCTCTGCATTCAGCGTAGCTAATCTTCGATTTCCAATCAGACGTGCATGTCATTCCAACGCAGGCAAGTGCGGGAGAGGGAATCTATGCACGGCGGTTCAAAAAGAAAAAAGTTATAATGGACGGCTTCAGAAAGCATAGATTCCCGCTATCCCACCGACCTCTGCTGGAATGACATGCTTTCTAAAGCCTGCTGAGACTTGGTTAGTCGGCCCTTCGACAGGCTCAGGGACCTTGGCTTGTACAAAGATTTGTTCACAATAATTCGTATCTTTGCCGCGTTAAACCAAAAAATACAAACATGAAAAAAGGCAAACAAACCTGCAAGATTCTGAAGGAAATCCGCAAGCAGATTGCTGCGGAGAACGACATCAAGTTGGTCATCGAGGAATGTACCTACCAAGGCGACTGCCGCGGCACTTGCCCAAAATGTGAGGCCGAAGTGCGCTATCTGGAGCGCGAGTTGGAGAAACGGCAGCGTATGGGGAAGGCAGCGGTTGTTGCAGGCCTTTCCGTAGGTTTGCTGGGCGCAAGTCAAGTGGCTTTGGCGCAGACACCGGATACAATCCCTTCACAGAACAATAATACTGAGACTATATTGGAAGGCTATGTGGTCCCTGTGATAACGCAGTCAGATTCGGAATTGATGGGGAAAATGCCATATTCTCCTTTATACCATTTCGAGCCTATGGAGTTACTCGCAAAACCAGAATTGGTGGATCTGTTCTCATTTCCTGATTTGAAGGATTTGTCTATCGTCGGTTTTGATTTAGAATTTCCTTTTGATGTCACATCGTCTGACATCACCTCTCTTACCGATTATATAAAAGAAAATACCAAAGGGTTTTATGCTCCAAATTATCCCTATGGAGAATCATCAATGCTTGAGTTTATATCCCAAAACTTGGGCAAGAATGCCGATGGCAACGCTTACGGCGATATGGAAGTTGCCTTCACGGTAGAACCCAATGGCAAATTGTCGCACATTGACATTATTAAAGGTGTCAATGAGCAATTAGATGCTCAAGTCGCGGCGCTGTTCAAGTTCATGGAATGGAAGCCTGCCATTTGGGAATTGAATTCGGGAGAGAAGATTCCATTCGCTTGCCAATGCGTGCAGAAACTTCATTTTCCGATGATTACACATTAAAAACGAAAGGCAAATTAATGAGCAATTTGTGACAAATTGATGATAATTTATGTTTTGAAATAACATGTTATGGCAAGAGGCAAACAAACCTGCAAAATCCTGAAGGAAATCCGCAAGCAGATTGCGGTGGAGAATGACATTAAGTTGGTCATCGAGGAATGCACCTACCACGGCGATTGCCTTGGCACCTGCCCGAAATGTGAGGCTGAGGTGCGCTATTTGGAGCGCGAATTGGAGAAACGGCAGCGGATGGGCAAGGCGGCAGTTATCGCTGGAATGGCCGTGGGAACGATGCTTACCGCCACTTCGTGTGACCGTTTGAATCCCCGGCCACTCGAAGGCGATGTGCCCTACATCCCTGATTCCACCGAGATGCCCAACCCTGACGACACCATCCCCGACGATGCCTACCTGCTTGAAGGCGAGGTGATGGCGCCTTTACCTGATACATTGGAGTTGTATGGGAAATCAGCAGGTAAAAATGATGAGATTATTGAAATGGAAGGCAGGGTAGAGTTTAATGTATCTACTAATGAATCGTATGTGTTTGAGCCAGAGGAAGATGAAGATCGTCCTGGCGTTTATGTTGTTGTCGAACAAATGCCAGAGTTTCCTGGGGGTGATGAGAGCCTTTTTCAATTTTTTGCCGACAATTTAAAATATCCTGCCGAAGCTAAAGAAAATGGAATAAGAGGTATAGTGTATGTCAATTTCATCGTTGAACCAGACGGAAGCGTTTCCGATATTAGAGTATTGCGGGGAATTGGCGGTGGCTGCGATGAGGAAGCGATTCGTGTGGTAGAATCCATGCCTAAGTTTAAGCCTGGAATACAAAATGGGGAAGCCGTTAGGGTTTCTTATACAGTTCCTGTCAATTTTAGGTTGGAAGACAAACAGGATTGATTTCTATTTCGTTTCGTATCGAAAAAAGCCCTACCTTTGCAGCGGCAAAAGTGGTAGAGGATTGGTGCTATTGCCACAGTCCTAAGCCCCTTGCCGTCATTGCGGGCTTGACCCGCAATCTCCAAAGCGATAGGGACTCCTTCCCGCACAGGAGATGGCGGATGCTTCTCCGCCATGACGGATAAGGCATGAGGGTGGTTAACCCCAGTCTCAGGTCTCGCAACCAACGATTAAACGATCAACAATTAAACAACACAATATGAAACAACTCATCGAATGCGTGCCGAATATCAGCGAAGGCCGCGACAAGAATATCATTGACCAAGTGACCGCTGAAATCGAGAAAGTGGAAGGCGTCCTGTGTGCGAAGCCGCCTACCGCGTGGTGAAGAAAGCCGCCGAGCTCATCGACATGAGCCAACACCACGGCGCCCACCCGCGTCAAGGTGCCACAGACGTGTGCCCCCTCATCCCCGTGAGCAACATCACCATGGAAGAAGTGGTCGAGTATGCCCATAAGTTAGGCAAGCGCCTCGGCGAAGAACTGAACATCCCGATTTACTGCTACGAAGAGGCTGCCTACATCAAGGAGCGCCGCAACCTCGCTTATTGCCGCACGGGTGAATACGAGAGCCTGTCCTCGCGCCTCGGCACGGAGCAATGGAAGCCCGACTTCGGCCCCAACGAATGGAACGAGCACGTGGCCCACACGGGTGCCACCCAAGTGGGTGCCCGCGACTTCCTCGTGGCCATCAACTATAACCTCAACACCACCTCGACGCGCCGCGCCAACGCCATCGCTTTCGACGTGCGCGAAAAGGGTCGCCCGATGCGCGAAGGCGGCAAGGTGACTGGCAAGCCGATGAAAGACGAAAACGGCAAACCGATCATGATTCCTGGTACGTTGAAGGCTACCAAGGCCATCGGCTGGTTCATCGAGGACTACGGCATCGCCCAGGTGTCGATGAACATCACCAACATCAGTGTGTCGCCCGTCCACGTCTGCTTCGAAGAGGTCTGTGCCAAGGCCGCTGCCCGTGGCGTGCGTGTCACCGGCTGCGAAATCGTCGGCCTCGTGCCCAAGAAGGTGCTGATGGATGCTGGAAGGTTCTATCTGGCCAAGCAGCAACGCAGCCTCGGCGTGAGCGAAGAGGAAATCATGAAGATCGCCATCAAGTCGATGGGTCTCGACGACCTGAAGCCCTTCGACCCGAAGGAAAAAGTCATCGAATACCTCATCGAAGACCACAGCCAGAAGAAACTCGTCGACATGACCTGCACGGGCTTTGCCAACGAGACCGCTTCAGAGAGCCCTGCTCCTGGTGGTGGCTCCATCTCTGCCTACATGGGTGCCCTCGGTGCATCTTTGGCCACGATGGTCGCCAACCTGTCGTCGCACAAGCCGGGCTGGGACGAACGTTGGGAAGAGTTCTCCAACTGGGCCGTCAAGGGTCAGGCCATCAAGGACGAGTTGCTTGAACTCGTTGACGAGGACACCAATGCCTTCAATAAGATTATGGATGCCTTCGGCCTGCCGAAGAAGACCGATGAGGAGAAGGCTGCCCGTAGCGCCGCCATCCAAGAGGCCACCAAGTATGCCACCCAGGTGCCGTTCCGTACGATGAAGGTCGCCTTCAAGGCTTTCGAAGTCGTCCGTGCCATGGCTGAGACCGGCAACCCGAACTCCGTCACCGACGCCGGCGTGGGTGCTTTGTGCGCTCGTTCGGCCGTGATGGGTGCCCATTTGAACGTCAAAATCAACGCTTCTTCGCTGAAAGACGAGGCTTTCAAGGCCGAAATCTTGAAGGAAGCCGCCGAGATTGAAGCTGCCGCTCTTGTGCAAGAGGCTGAAATTCTGCAAATTGTGAATAAGGTTATCGCAGGAGAATAAAATTTTAAAAAAACGGTTGCGGGTATTTGAAAAAGTTGTACTTTTGCAGCCACATTTTGAAAGGAGTATAAGCAATGTCAAAGAAACAGAAAGATGCACGCGTGAAAGTCATCCTCGAATGCACTGAGCACAAGGCCAGCGGCATGCCCGGCACTTCGAGATACTACACCATGAAGAACAAGAAGAACACTCCCGACCGTTTGGAGTTGATGAAGTATAACCCGATCCTTAAGAGAATGACCCTCCATAAGGAGATTAAATAATTAAGAGTTATGGCAAAGAAAGCTGTTGCTACCCTTCGTAGCTTAGACAAGACCTATAGCAAGATCATCAGAATGAAGCGTTCTGAGAAGACTGGCGCCTACTATTTCGATGAGATCGTCGTCCCTGCCGACAAAGTGCAGGAGTACCTTGCTAAGAGATAATTTGCGTTAACCGCAAGACAACAGAGCTTTTCCATGACTTTATGGAAGAGCTTTTTTGTGTTTGTATAAATTGAACTATCATGGGCCTATTCTCATTCCTAACCCGTAAGAAAGAACAAAAGGAAGACCTTGACAAGGGGCTTGAAAAGACCAAAGAGAGCGTCTTCTCACGCATCTCCAAGGCTATCATCGGCAAGTCGACCGTCGACGACGAGGTGCTCGACAACCTGGAGGAGATCCTCATCACCTCGGATGTGGGTGTGGAGACCACCTTGAAGATCATCGACCGCATCCAAGCCCGTGTGGCCCGCGACAAATACGTGGGCACCAACGAACTCAACGCCATCCTGAAAGAGGAGATTGTGGCCTTGCTGCAGGAGAACGAGTCGGGCGACGGCACCACTTTCGACATCCCTGCCGACAAGAAGCCGTATGTCATCATGGTCGTCGGCGTGAACGGCGTGGGCAAGACCACCACCATCGGCAAGTTGGCCTACAACTTCAAGAACGCAGGCAAGAAGGTCGTGCTCGGTGCTTCCGACACCTTCCGTGCCGCCGCCGTCAGCCAGCTCCAGATTTGGGCTGAGAGGGTAGGCGTGCCTTGCATCCAACAAGGTCAGGGTGCCGACCCCGCTTCCGTGGCTTTCGACACGGTGAAGTCAGCCGTGGCCCAGGATGCCGACGTCGTCATCATCGACACGGCAGGACGTCTGCACAACAAGGTCAACCTCATGCGCGAGCTGACCAAGATCAAGACCGTCATGCAGAAGGTCGTCCCCGATGCACCGCATGAGATCTTGCTCGTGCTGGATGCCTCCACGGGCCAGAACGCCATAGAGCAGGCCAAGCAGTTCACTGCCGCCACCGAAGTCAACGCCCTCGCGCTGACCAAGCTCGAGGTATTGACCATTTGCAGGTCTTCGACAGGAAGGCATTTGTGGATTCCTTGTTCGAATAGTGTTAATCAAGTTATTTTATCAAGAATTTGAGAATTTGAGATTTTTCCGTTTCGGGTCTTCGCTTATGAATTGTAGAGGAATTTGAGAGGAAATCGCGAGCGATTTTCACCTCGCGAATTCAACGCCGAAGGTGCAAGACTTCAGTAAAACAATTCTCTGTTTTCTCTAATTCTTGATAGAAAAAAGACGTGTAATGCGAAAACCTTCCTTGAATATCGTGACCCTCGGTTGCTCCAAGAACAAAGTTGACTCGGAACATCTGGCCGCTTTGCTGGAACACCGTTATGTGATCCGTCATGACGACGAACGCCGCTCCGACGTGGTCGTCATCAACACCTGTGGCTTCATCGGCGATGCGCAAGAGGAATCCATCGACACCATTCTCGAATATGCCGAGCTGCGCAAGCAGGGCAAGATTAAGAAGCTATATGTCACGGGATGCCTCTCGCAGAGGTTTAAGAAGGACCTGCAAGCCGAAATCCACGAGGTGGATGCCTTCTATGGCGTGGAGAGTGTCAATCTCATCGCTGCCGACCTGCTGAAAGAGGAAGTGCAGTCCGACTATTGCAGCCGCCGTGTGCTTTCCACTCCGAAACATTACGCTTATCTGAAGATCTCCGAAGGCTGCAACCGCCGTTGCGCCTTCTGTGCCATCCCGCTCATCCGTGGCGGCCATGTCTCGGTGCCGATGGACAACCTCATCGAGGAAGCCAAAGGCTTGGCCAAACAAGGCGTGAAGGAACTCATCCTCATCGCCCAGGACCTGACCTATTACGGTCACGACATCGACGGTAAGTCGCACATTGTGGAACTAGTGAAGGCGCTTTGCGACATCGACAGCTTCGAGTGGATCCGACTGCATTATGGCTATCCGCTCGGTTTTCCTGACGAGTTGCTTGACCTGATGCGTGAGAATCCCAAGATTTGCCATTACATCGACCTGCCTCTCCAGCATATCAGCACACATATATTAAAGGACATGCACCGTGGCGTCGACCGCGAGCAGACCATCGGCTTCGTGAAGAACGTCCGCAAGCACGTGCCCGACATCGCTTTCCGCACCACTTTCATCGTTGGCTTCCCTGGTGAGACCGAGGAGGACTTCGAGGAGCTGTGCCAGTTCATCAAGGACATGCGTTTCGAGAGGGCAGGGGTGTTCGCTTTCTCGCCCGAGGAAGGCACGGCGGCCTACGAGATGGATGACGACGTCCCCGACGAGGTGAAACAAGAACGCGTCGACAGGCTCATGGACATCCAGCAAAATATCTCGTTGGAGATCAATGCCCAGCGAGTGGGCAAGACCGAGAAGGTGTTGATAGACCGTCTCGAAGGCGACTATTACATCGGTCGCACGCAGTACGACTCGCCCGAGGTCGACGACGAGATCCTCATCTCCGCCGAAACAGAATTGCAGATAGGGCATTTCTACCAAGTCAAAATCACCCAGGCAGATTATTTTGACTGCTATGGGGCTGTGGAAGAAGGCATCCGGCATTCATAGTCAACCGGTCGGTAGTGCGCCGTGCGGCCTAAGCCGTGCATTCGACTGACAACGTGCTGAGCCTGCGCCGTGCTGTTCATCGTGAACGGGTGCTG
>CACYHX010000052.1 GCA_902774365.1 uncultured Bacteroidia bacterium
TTCAAGACGAAGAAGGAAATCGTCTACCGCATCAAGAACGGCACCGCCTGCACCTACGACATCGACGACACCCCGCCGTTCCCCATCAACCGCGAGGCTCTGCACAACGCCATCATCATCGCCCTGCGTTCCAACCTGAACATCGTGGGCGAGGTGCATATCACCCGTAAACAATACCTCGACGGCTCCATCCCGACGGGCTTCCAGCGTACCGCCATCGTGGGCGTGGAAGGTCTGCTCAAGCTGCCGAAGAAGGACATCCGCCTCATCCAACTGAGCATCGAGGAGGACGCCTGCCGCGAGATCAGCGACATCGGACACCGCCGTATCTATCAGACCGACCGTCTGGGCGTGCCGTTGATAGAGACCGTCACCTATCCCGACTGCAAGAACCCCGACGAGCTGCGCGAGACCTGCGAATACATCCGTTTCCTCGGCCGTAGCACGGGCTTGGTCCGCACGGGCATGGGCGCAGGCCGTCAGGATGTCAACGTGAGCTGCACGGGTGGCACCCGTATCGAGTTGAAGGGTGTGCAACATGCCAAGTGGATCCCTGAGTTGTCGCACAACGAGTGCTTCCGCCAATGGTCATTGGTGCAGCTGCAAGAACGCCTCAACCGCGAGGTCAACAAGGAAGGTTGGAAGGTGGAAGTCATGGACGTTTCGTTCGTGACCGACTACCTGCCCATCCTCGACAACAAGGCCAGGGGTGGTGCCATGAAGCTCGTCAAGCTGCCGAAGTTCCGTGGCGTGCTCTCACACTTCACCCAACCTGGCAAGATATTCGCCGACGAAATCGCCGACCGTCTGAAGGTCATCGCCTGCCTCGAGCGTCCCAACATGCTCCACGATGAGATGCTGGAACCCGTGCTGAGCCACTCGCAATGGCATAAGCTGGCCAAGCGCATCCATGCCACTGATGAGGATGCCCTCATCCTCGTGTGGGGTCCGCAAAACGACATGCCTACTGCCATCGAGACCATCGAAGAGCGTTGCCTCATGGCCTTCGACGGCGTGCCGAAGGAGACCCGTAAGGCCATCTGCAACGGCATCACCATCTTCGAGCGTGTGTTGCCTGGTGCCGACCGTATGTATCCCGACACCGACTCGGCTCCCATCCCGCTCGACCCGGCTTTCATCAAGGCCATGCGTGCCGAGATGCCTACCGAGATTATCGACCGTTACTACAAACTCAAGGAGTGGAACGTGCCGGAGGACTGCTTCCGTTACATCTTCGCGAAGAACTGGTATCCCGCCATGGCCGAAGTGGTAGAGAAGCTCGGCGTGGACGGCCGCACCGTGGGTCGCTTCGTCGGCATGCGACTGAAGCACCTCTTGGGCAAGAACCCCGCCTCGAAGTTCAACGGCGAGACCCTCTTCAAGCTCTTCGCCTTCCTGAAGGAACAAGGCTTGGACTGCCGTCTGGCTTGGAACATGGCTCCCGCCTTGGTCGACGACGCCACAATGCCCATGGAGCAAGTGCTCAACAAGATCGGCTTCAAGCGTTTCGCCAAAGACGACCTGCTTACCAAGCTCGACAACCTCTGCGCCGGCTTCGCACCTAAGAAGAAGTCGTGCACCGACCTCGACCGCCAGAACTGGATCATGGGTCAGATGAGGGAAGCGACGGGCAACATCGAAATGAAAGAATTGGCTAACAACATCAAATAAAGAAGAACATGGCTGAAGATTTTTTCCAAGGATATTGGGGTGCCTCGCTTGAGGTGCTCAAGAAATACAACTGCCGCGTGTGGAGTCAGGCCGAGTGCCAGACCACGGGTGGCCTCTTCAAAGGCACGATCTTGCCTCGCGCCGCCTTCCAGGACGACCAACACATCGTCATGAAGGTCAACACGGGCTACAACATCGGCGTCGACATCAGCACCATCACGGGCATGGTCGAGCTTGACTACAAGAAAGCCAACTACCACATCCCGGAGAAGGAATTTCCTTATACCGAGGGACTTCCGCACGTGAAGCTGCTCGGCACGGGTGGCACCATCGCGTCGCGTCTGGACTACCGCACGGGCGCTGTGATCCCCGCTTTCTCGCCTGGTGAGTTGTATGGCGCCGTGCCGGAGCTGGCCGACATCTGCAACCTCGACACCGAGAAGGTGTTTGCCGTGTTCTCCGAGAACATGTCGCCCAAGGAATACATCGCCCTGGCCAAGAAGATTGGCGAGGAGATCAAGAACGGCATCGACGGCATCGTCATCGGCCACGGCACCGACACCTTGGCCCACACTGCCGCCGCTTTGACCTTCATGTGCCAGAACTTGCCTGTGCCGATTGTCTTGGTCGGCTCACAGCGCTCATCGGACCGTCCTTCCTCGGATGCCGCCTTGAACTTGATGCATGCCATGACTGCTGCAGGTCACGGCGACGTGGCCGAGGTGATGGTCTGCATGTTCGGTCCCACCTCCGACGAGTACGGCTTCCTGCACCGTGGCACGCGTGTGCGTAAGATGCACTCGTCCTATCGTTCCACCTTCCGTACCATCGGCGACACGCCCGTCGCCACTGTCGACAGGAAGAACGGCGTGGTGCCGATCAAGGAGGTCTACAACCACCGCCGCAACGACCGCGACGTGAAGATCATCCCGACCTTCGACGACCGCGTGGCCATCCTCTACTACTATCCCGGCATGAAACCCGACGTGCTTGACGCCTTGGTCGACAACGGCTACAAGGGCATCGTGTGGGACGGCACGGGCTTGGGTCACGTCAACCGTGGCATGTTCGACGCCATCCAGCGTGCCACCGACAAGGGCGTGCACCAGTACATGACCGTGCAGACCATCTGGGGCTATGCCCACATGTTCGTCTACGACACCGGCCGTGACCTGATGGACCGTGGCATCATCCCCGCACAGAACATGCTCGCCGAGACCGCCTACATCAAGTTGGGCTGGGCCTTGGGACAGACGCAGGACAGGGAAGAGGTGAAGAACATCATGCTCACGCCTGTGAACAGCGAAATCACCCCGAGAGAGCCTTACAACGGCTACCTTGTCTACCAAGGCGGCGTGCCCGAGGTGGAGAACTTCGTTCGTAGAGTGCATAAGTGATTTGGTAAAGACAAGCCTCGTTATTGTTGAAAAACGACATCCCCAAAAGGATAAGTTAGTATTTTTGCAGCGAAAAGCAAGTCAAGAAACCCGCCCTAGGCTTGAGTGGCTCTTGTGCCGAAGGCGGGTGACCAAAACAAAAAAGAGCCTTACCAAAAATTGATTGAAATGAAGAAAGTTATTATGCTCGTGATGGTCGCTATCATGACCCTCGCCGTGAGCCAGAAGGCTCAAGCCATTGAAGATCCGAACCGGAAAGGAACAACGGTTATTGGCCTTCGCGCAGGCTTTTTACCTGGCTTTGGTTCCAGTGCCACTGTTGACATCACCGCAGTAAACAATTGGTGGAAAGGCCACTTCGCTGTTGGTGCCTATGCTGGCTTCAATTTCCCTTTTACTCGTCACATTGTTGATGGGGCTAATTATGACGTCATCGAGCGTACGGTGAACATCGGTATTATGCCGAGAGCCTCCTATGGTTTGAACATCACCAAGGACTTTGAAGTACATGCCGGTGTGATGATGGGTGCTGCATTGCATCGTCATTACTATACCTATAATTATCATGATGGTGACGTGAGCCATCAATCTGAAAACGATTGGTTCTTCTGCCATGGTGAGTTCATTGGCGTCCGTTATTACTTTACCCCCAATTTTGGTGTGGAAGCAGAAGCCAACTATTCCAATTACATGAGTTATCTTAACGTTGGTTTCACCTTCAGGTTCTAAGCTTGAGGCTCATCTGACGTATTTCCCAAAAGACCCCTTCCCGGTTGCTAGACTTGCAGCAACAAAGGGAAGGGGTTTTTCGTTGTTTTTCATTTTGTAATATGCAAGAAATATCTTACCTTTGCACCGTGAATTCACCATACGTATTTTTTAACAATCAATTATTCGAATAATTATGCAACCCTCTCACATTGAACACATTGGAATCGCCGTCACAAGTTTGGACGAGTCCATTCCTTTCTTTGAAACGCTGCTTGGCACCAAGTGCTACGCCATCGAAGAAGTCGCCGACCAGAAAGTGAAGACCGCTTTCTTGCGTTGCGGCCAGACCAAAATTGAGCTTTTGGAACCCACTAGCCCCGAGAGTACCATCGCCAAGTTCATTGAGAACAACAATGGTCGTGGTGGCATGCACCACATCGCTTTCGCCGTGGAAAACATCGAAGCTCACCTCGAAGAGGCTAAGGAACTGGGTATCCGTCTCATTGACCAGGCCCCGCGTGGCGGTGCCGAAGGCCTGAGCATCGCCTTCCTGCATCCGAAATCGACTTTCGGTGTGCTGACTGAACTTTGCGAGAACAAGAACAAATAAAAACACATATAACCATGTTAATTGAACAAAAAATCCAGGAATTGTTGGAGAAGCGCGGCGAGGCCCGTCTCGGCGGTGGCCAGAAGCGCATCGACTCCCAACATGCGAAGGGCAAAATGACTGCCCGCGAACGCATCGCCCTCCTGCTCGACGAAGGTGGCGGTGCCTTGAGTGAGACTATGTCCCTCAAGATCTGTAAGGTGATGGACCAAGCCATGAAAGTTGGCGCTCCCGTCATCGGCATCTGCGACTCGGGCGGTGCCCGTATCCAGGAAGGCTCACGCAGCCTCGCTGGCTACGCTGAGATCTTCCAGCGCAACATCAACGCTTCGGGTGTCATCCCGCAGATTTCAGCCATCTTCGGTCCCTGTGCCGGCGGCGCCGTGTATTCTCCTGCTCTAACCGACTTCATCATCATGACCAATGTGGGTAGTTACATGTTCCTCACTGGCCCGAAAGTGGTGAAGACCGTCATCGGTGAGGATGTCAGCACCGACGACCTCGGCGGTGCCCGCATCCACAGCCAGAAGTCGGGTGTGGCCCACTTCGCTGCCGAAACCGAGGAGGAAGGCCTTGCCATCATCCGCAGACTCATCTCCTTCATCCCGCAGAACAACATGGAGAATGCTCCGCTGGTGGAGTGCAACGACCCCATCGACCGTATGGAAGACGCCCTCAACCAGATCATCCCCGACAACCCGAACAAGCCTTACAACGTCGGTGACATCATCACTGCCATCGTCGACAACGGCGACTTCCTTGAGATCCATAAGAACTACGCCAAGAACATCATCGTCGGCTTCGCCCGCTTCGATGGCATGTCGGTCGGTATCGTGGCCAACAACCCCGCTTTCTTCGCCGGTGTGTTGGACTGCGACGCCTCGCGTAAGGGCGCTCGTTTTGTCCGCTTCTGCGACGCCTTCAATATCCCGATCGTGACCTTGGTCGACGTCCCCGGCTTCCTGCCTGGCACGGGTCAAGAGTACAACGGCATCATCGTCCACGGCGCCAAGTTGCTCTATGCCTATGGCGAATCCACCGTGCCGAAGGTGACCGTCACCCTGCGTAAGTCCTATGGCGGCTCCCACCTCGTGATGGGCTGCAAGCAGCTGCGCAACGACGTCAACTACGCTTGGCCGTCGGCTGAAATCGCCGTCATGGGAGCCAGCGGTGCCGTTGAGGTGCTCGATGGCAAGAAGATCGCCGAGATCGAGAACCCCGAGGAGCGCGCTGAGTTCGTCGCCAAGAAGGTGGATGAATACACCAAGAAGTTCGCCAACCCGTACGAGGCTGCCAAGTTCGGTTATATCGACGATGTCATCGAGCCGCGCAACACCCGTTTCCGTGTCATCCGTGCCCTGCGCACCCTTGAGACGAAGCGTTTGGCCAATCCTGAGAAGAAACATTCGAACATCCCGCTGTAACCCTAAATCCATAAAGTGATGAACCTGTTACAAATAACATTATTGTTGGCTCACGAAGACTGGGTCTACACCAAAGGCTGGATTGTCACCATCGCGGGATTTCTGATTGTCGTCATTGCCCTTTTCATCCTTTCGAGCATTTTCCGTGGCGTGGCTGCCTATTTCAAGAAGCAGGATGCCAAGAAAGCCGCCCCGAAGGTGGAGCAGTTGAAGGAAGCCCCGAAACCCGCCGTTAAGGTGGCCGAAGGCGAGATTGCCCCTGAGGTGCTGACCGCCATTGGCATGGCCCTCTACCTCTCGACCAACCTCCACGACGAAGAGAGCAACGTCATCACCATCGAAAGAAGGACAACTTCTTGGAACGATAAGAATTACGGAGTTAGACACTGGAAACGTTAAATTGTAGAAAAATGAAAAAATTCAAATTCACCATTAGTGGTAAACCATACGAAGTGGAAGTCCAGAACATTGAGGGTAACATCGCCACTGTCAATGTGAATGGCACTGAATATCAAGTGGAAATGGAAGAGCAAGCCGCTCCGGTCGTGGCTCCCGTGGCCCGTCCCGCTGCCAAGCCTGCCGCCAGTGCTCCTGCTCAGGCTGCTGCCCCGAAACCGGCTGCCGCAGGTGGCGCTGGCTACAAGATGGCTGCTCCGCTTCCCGGAACCATCATGCAGATCTTCGTCAAGCAAGGCGACGTCGTGAAGAAAGGCGACAAACTGCTCATGTACGAAGCCATGAAGATGGAAAACAACCTGCTGGCCGAGACCGACGGTACCATCACCGCCATCAACTGCCGCCAGGGCGACAATGTGCTTCAAGGTGATACTTTAATCGTAATTGGATAAGGCCATGTTGGGAAAGAAAAGTATTTACAGAAGACCTGCGGTCATCTTGGGCTCGTTGGTGCTCCTGCTGTTGCTGAACCTCGTGGTCGTCAACAACCCGATGTTCGCCACAAGGATTGCCGACATGGGCGGACAGACCGAGCAAGTGAGTGAAATGACTCCCGAAGAAAGCAACGCCCAGTTGGCCGAAATCGCCGACGCCATCGTTGCCGAATCGGAGAAGACAGACGCTCTCAACCAAGAAGTCCATAGCCTCAATAAGCGCATCACCGCTTTGGAGAGACAAAGTAACAAAATCCAAGCCGTCAATAAGGATGAATCCCAGGAGATGTCGACAAAAGAACGTCTGAGCGAGGGTCTGTACAACTTCTGGCTGTTGACGGGTTTCCGCAACTGCAAGCTGGGTAACATCATCATGATCTTGGTGGGTATCCTCTTCATCTTCCTGGCTATCCGCTTTGAGTTTGAGCCTATGCTGCTCATCCCCATCGGCACGGGTATCATCTGCGGTAACATCCCGTTCTTCCAAGGCTTCGGCATTGACTTCGCCGCTGCCATGGACTTCGTCAACAACGCCAACCCGCTAGACCTGCCGTTCGACACCGACACGGCTAAGGCCTTGTTGGTGGCAGTGTTTGGCGACAACCCGGGCGACAAACACATGGTGCTCAGTGAGGCCATCAAGGAAGTGGACCACATTGACTTGACCGCGTTTGGCTTGGCTGCCAATGAAGTGGAGAGCGTGAAGGGCTTCCTGACCGAGGTGTTCCAAAGCGGCGAGCTGAACCTCCAGACGGGTCTCTACCAGAAGGGCAGCGTGCTCAACTACCTGTACTTCGGCGTGACCTCGGGTGTGTATCCGCCTTTGATCTTCTTGGGCATCGGCGCTATGACCGACTTCTCGTCGCTCATCGCCAACCCGAAACTGATGATCCTCGGTGCTGCCGCCCAGTTGGGTGTGTTCATCACCTTCATCGGTGCCTTGTATCTTGGCTTCAACCTGCGTGAGGCTGGCGCTATCGGTATCATCGGCGGCGCCGACGGTCCTACCGCCATCTTCCTGTCCTCACGTCTGGCCAACGGCTTGAACGGCACACGCAACCTCATCGGCCCCATCGCCATCGCAGCCTATTCCTACATGGCTTTGGTGCCCGTGATCCAGCCGCCTATCATCCGTCTGCTGACCACCAAGAAAGAACGCCTCATCAAGATGAAAGCTCCGCGCATGGTGAACAAGACCGAAAAGATCATGTTCCCCATCGTCGGCCTCATCCTGACCACCTTCATCAGCCCCACGGCCCTGCCGCTGCTGGGTATGCTATTCTTCGGTAACATCATCAAGGAGTCGGGCGTCGTGAAGCGTTTGCAGAACACGGCCTCCAACCCGTTGATCGACATCGTGACCATCGTCCTGGGTCTCACCGTGGGTGCCTCCACGCAGGCCTCTGTGTTCCTGACTTCAAGCTCCATCAAGATCTTCGTCCTCGGTGCCGCCTCGTTCTGCGTGGCCACCGCTGGCGGTCTGCTGGGTGCCAAGTTCATGAACCTCTTCCTGAAGGAGAAGATCAACCCGATGATTGGTGCCGCTGGTGTGTCGGCAGTGCCCGATAGCGCCCGCGTCGTCCAAGTGGAAGGTCAGAAGTACGACCCGTCGAACCACCTGCTCATGCATGCCATGGCCCCGAACGTCTCCGGCGTTATCGGCTCGGCTGTCGCAGCTGGTGTGATGATGTCGTTCCTGATGATGTAATCACTCCTTATAATTAATATGAAAACCGCCTCGATAGATCGGGGCGGTTTTCTGTTGTTATAGCCGTCGACGAATCAACATTCCGTGATGCCCTGTGACTGCATGAATCTTCGGATTTCATCGGCATGACGCCCACGGATGATGACGTGGTGGTTGCCGATGGAGTGTTGCAGCAGATAAGGCTTCAGGTTCACGTTGAGCGTGATTTGTGTGCGGCAGAAATGGTTGCTGTAAGGCGTTTCGATGGCTTTGGCCTCAGTGACGTAGTAACGGTCAAGTTGCGGACCGCCCCATTTAAATAAGGTGTAGTCGGTCAGAGGCAAGAGGCCTTGTATGGCCACGCCGATACCCGACTCGAAGTGTGTGCGTACCACGGTCTCGTCGCACATGGTGAGCGGGATGGTGCAATGTGCCAGCATGGAGCTTTTGTCGGTGAGTTGCGAGGGGTTGGCCATGAATGCCACTTCGCCACAGAGCCGTTTGGCTAAAAACATGCTGAGCAAGGTCTGCATGTCGCCTTCGCAGCCTGCCACGATGCCTTCGTCGTTGAGCAGGGCCAAGGCCAAGCAGCTCGTCGTGCCGCAGGCCTTCACGATGTCGAAGCAGCGGATGGTCATGGCATCCAAATGCTCCTCTTGGCAAATCTTTCTGATGGCAAGGTAGGCTTTGGCGGCCTCCATCATGTCGGCATCGGAGGGTTCTTTGACAGCCTTGGCGCGATTTACCATGGATTGTGCCACCTTCTCGGCCTCGGTTTGCGGAACGGCCTTGATGCCGTCGATGACCCGTTGCAGGTCGATGTCAATGGTTTCGATGCCGTAGCGTTGACAGAGATAATCACGGTCCACGCCGCTGGCGATGAGCCAATCCGAAGGTGGACCAAACAATCCGATTCGGCCTTGTAGAGACGCACGGCCGTGCGTCTCTACCATGGCCGAAACAATCTCATCGTTCGTCCCATGCAAAATCTTTCCTTCTACCCCGATATTTCCCAGGTAGGTCAATATCTCCAATGAGGCCGCCAGGGAATTGTTGCGCCCGTCGGCAATCATCGTGACGGTTTTCGGGCGATGTGGTGAGCACATCATTTCGACATCGATGGCCTCCCAGAGGCGTTTGAATAGGTTTTCGACGCCGCCGGTGGCGATCATGAATGCATCGGGTATCGATTGTAGAGACGCGATTAATCGCGTCTCTACCGATTCGTCACCAATGATATTGATTTCAGCCTGGCATTCTTTTTCCAGCCGTTGAATCAATTCGGTGTATTCGTTGCGGACGAAATCATCGGTCTGGAATGAGGAACGAAGGATGGTTATTTTCATTGTTTAAGGGTTTAAACCCCACCTTCAAACGTCATTGCGGGCTTGACCCGCAATCTCCCGAGCAAAAGGAATGTCTTTCTTGCTCAGGAGATGGCGGATGTTCCTCCGCCATGACGCACAAGGGTGGGGTTTCGTTGTTTCTAGTTTAATGTTTTAATGTTTCACCACAAACCTCATCGTTTGTTCGCCGGCCTTGACGACATAAACACCGTTCTCGTAGCCGGTCGTGTTGATGCGTATTTCGCTGCCGCTGGCCTCGAATTCATCCACCTTTTGGCCTAGGACGTTGAAGACGTGCACCATGCCAAGATTTTCGCCCATGAGGGTCACGCTTTCGTTGGCGGGGTTGGGGAAGAGGCTGATGGAAGATGTGTTGTCATTGACGGACCAGGGTTCTTCAAGCACCACAACAAATGAGGCATCGGGCAGGTTACTTGTCAAGGTGACAATATCAGGCACGATGCTCTTGGCGACGACATTACATACAATACCTAATTCCTTAGATTCGCCTTGAAGAATGGAGATTTCTATTGGTTCATTGCAATAGATTTCTTCGCCATCCATATTGAAAGCCAGAAATTCGTATTCGTCATGAATACTGGTAACTATTGCGTTTTCAGCAGTATTGTTGTATATGGTAATCCAAGTAATTTCATATTGATTGTCAACTATATTCACCGTATCTATGCTGAAAGTCAGCGTTTCGTCATAAACCACCGGTAAGGGCAGCGTGGTGACGATTTCATAGGAAGGCTCACCGTAGTTGCCGTCGGGGTCGACGGGGAGGACAGCGACAGCGTATTCTGTTTCAGGAATCAGGCCGTCGAAGATGTTCGTCAGCGTATTGGTTTCAACAACTCCGTGCTCTTGCATAATCGCGGGGAGGTCTTGACCGAGTTCAGCAACCCATTCCGTAAGCTCGGCTTCGGTGGCGCACAGATAGTAGTACGAAGCACAATCTTCATTGGGCGTGAAGGTGGCGGTGATGCTGTTTTCGGTCACCTCGTCGATGCTGAGAGCCACCTGCGGGTCGTAAACGACAGGGGGGGTGCAGTCGTGTTGTTGCAAACCGTGGGCCTGCAGTTGGTTGACAACCGTTTGTGCGTTGCTGATGGGCCACAAATCTTGGATGACGATGGAACGGTCAGGCATGATGAGGATGACGGTGGGGAAGGCACCGATTTGGTACGTGTTGCAAATGCTGCTACCACCTGCCGCACCGCTGATAGTAGGGTATTCCACACCATAGTTGTTAGCCCAGTTTTGGCATACTGCGTCGCTGTCTCTGTCAGAGATTTCGATGTAAAACACATCATACATGTTGCAGCCCATGAGCGAATAGGATTGCACTACTTTAGGCGTGGCCTGCTGGCAGGGACCGCAATTGGCGAAGAAGAAGTCAATGAGTACGGCCTGGCCACCATCGAGGATGTCGAACAGGTGGACTTGGGTGCCGTGGCAGTCAGTAGCCGTAAAGTCGACGGCTGTTGTGAGCGGGCATTGTGCTTTCAGGCCAAAACCAAAGGCCAATGCGAGAATGAGGGTAAATACTTTTTTCATAGTTACTTATTTAATTTGATTAGGTTTAGGCGACAAAGATAATGATTAATTCGGAATGATGAATTATGAATGCTGAATTCGGAATGCAGAATGATGAATGATGAATGAAGCAAAGCGTCAACTCTCATCTTTAAACTCTACACTTTCAACTGACTCTCAACTCTAAACTCTAAACTTTCAACTAATTATCACGATAGTCTTTCTTCTTCTCATACTTCAAGTCCTTCAGTGCCTGCGCCTTTACGTTGATGGTGAAGTTCCAGCTCTTGTAGCTGCCGATAGGAATCCAGTTGAAGCGCATCTCCCAGCAGTGCAGGTCGCGGTAGACACTGATGTTGGTGTAGGTGATGTTGTTTTTCACGAAGTCCCAGCCCGTCGAGAAGCTTATCTTCCATTTGGGCGTGATGTTGATGTTGCCGTTGAGACCGAGGGTGTGCACGTAGGTGTTGGTGGCGATGCCCATAAAGGCGGCGTAGGCCAAGGAGGTGGTATAGGTGAGGTTGTAGCTGATGGAGACCGACCATGGCGTGGTCCAGTCGATATAAGCGTTGGGGTTGCCTAGGATTTCGTCGAGTTCGTCAGGGTCGAAGGCACCTGATCTGCGGGCGTTTTCGTTGATTTCGTCACGTATGGCTTGGCTGCCTTGCTTGCCTTGCAGTTTCTTGAAGTCGTTTTGGCTGAAGCTGTAACTCAAGCTGAACCTCCACGATGAACCCGTCTTGCGGAACAGCCGACCGTTGTCAATGACTTCGAAACGGTTGATGCGGTGCCCTAACGAGTCGGCAGCATAGAGATCCCAAGTGCTGTTGAAGTTGATGCCTAGTTTCTTGAACAAGGTGGTGCGCCCGCTGATGGCGATGGGGGAGAATCTGACTGAGTCTTTGGTGATGTCGTAGTTGCCCGAGATGCTGAACGACTCCAGAATCGGGATTTTCTTCATTCCCGTGATGGTGTCGCTCTTTGACGGCACCTTGATTTCCAAGTTGTTGCCGAAATTGAAGGTCAGAAGTCCTTGTTGCATTTGTGAAGGCGTGCCATAAAGCGCACTCGGGTATTTGTTGTAGACCTTTTCGTTGCCATTGCCGTCAACGTATGCGCCATAAACGCCCCATTTCGGGTCGCCGAAGTTGGGTCGGTAAGTGAAGCCAATAGTGGGCGTGAACACATGGCGGATGGCACGGATGGGGCCTTTGGCAAAGTTGACCATGCCGTAGATCTTGGTGGTGAGGTTGGAGCTGGCGCTGAAGTCTACGAGGTTGCTGAAACGATGAATGGTGTCGGTTTGCAGGTGTCCCGTCGAGTCGCTGTCATTAATCCACTGTTGCTCAATGTGCTTGAAGTACATGTAGTCGTTCAGCGTGAAGGAGTTGGTCCACGAGAAATGTTTGAACAGCTTGATGGTGGCATTGATAGGTATCCTGTGTGAAATGCCCATCTGCACATGGTCGCGGAACATCTCCCTGGCCCAGCCGCCGAAGTCGTCGGTAATGCCATGGAAGAGCACGGTATCCACGTCGTTGATGTAGGCCTTGCCGTTCATCGTGTAGCCCATGCTCAGGCTTTGGTACCACCGTTTCTTTCCCGCCTTGCCGACATTCTTCAAGGGATAGAAGGTGTTGACGGTCAATGTAAGTTCGGGCAGCGATGCCGTGACTTGTCGCGTCAATGTGTTTTGGCTGTGGCTGGCGTTGAGGGTGAGGTAGACCTTGCCTGCAAAGTTGGTCTGGTAGGCGATGCTCGACCGGAAAGTGTTGCTCAACTGGTCGGTGACGGTTTGGGCGTTGTATTTGTTGAAGTTGGAGCTGACGATGTTGACGTCGGCGGAGAAGTTGTGTCGTGGATGGGACTTGGGGTCTTGTTTGTGGGTCCAATGGATCTTGAAATCGTTGCTTTCTTGGTAGTCGGCTGCGCCTTTGGTTCCGATCTTGTTGACGGCGAAGCCCAAGGCCACCGAGCCGTTGAATTTGTAGCGTTTGTTGTAGCGGAAGGTCGGCTTGATGCCCCATGAGCCACGGGTGTAGATGTCGCCCAAGACCTGCAAGTCATAGTAGTCGTTGATGGCCCAGTAATAGCCACCGTTTTCGAGGTAGAAGCCACGATTGGCCGACTCGCCGTAGGTGGGGAGGACGAGCCCTGACTTCTTGCCTTTCGTGTTGGGAATCAAGGCGAATGGTAAGGCAAGAGGCAGGGGGATGTCGGCGATGGTCATGTAGATGGGTCCGGTGACGATTTTGTCGTCGGGGATGACCTTGGCCTTGGTGAACTTGAACTGGTAGTGCGGATGGTCCTTGAGGTCGCAGGTGGTGTAGCCGCCCTTGCGGATGTGGATGCTGTTGTCGTCCATGCGCTTGACGCGCTCGCCGTGCAGGTAGCCACCTTGTTCCTCGGTCCATACCTTGGTGATGATGCCTTTCTTCGTCTTGAAGTTGTAACGCATCTCCATGGCCTCGAAGGTGGTCTCGCCTTGGGTGAACACAGGCCGCCCCTGTATCTTGCCTGTCGAGTCGGGCAGGCCATGCGCGGTGCAGGTGCTGGTTTCAAGGTCAAATTCAAGGTAGTCGGCTTTGAGGACGATGTCGTCGTATTTGGCTTCGGCCTGGCCGTAATAGAAGATTTTCTTCTGGTTCATGTCGCGGTACGACGAATCGGCAGCCGAGCAGATCACCTGCGTCTCGATGGCCGACTCGGAACGGCGCGGCATGACGCGACGGGCATGGCGTTGTATCGTCGTGTCGTCAGGCATCGTATCCTGTAAAGAGGCAAAACCTTGCGTCTCATTAATGGAATCCATTTCGGGAGATGGGGTCAATCCTGTCTCAACAAGGGAATCCGTGATGTGAAGGGTGTCCCACGACGGGGTGTCAAAAACCATCGTTATCGTGTCGACGATGCGTTCCTTGACCGAAACAATCGTGTCGGCTTCGGTTTGTTCGAAGTTGTATGTATTTTTCTCAGTATGAGACAGTTGCTTGCAGCCAAAGAACAACACGAGCATAGCAGCCAACAGAGAAAAGGCCGCTGTCTGAAAATAATTCTTATGTGTCGTGCGTTCTGACAAAGTGAAAACGATTACTTTTGTACGCTTGAAATTCGCTGCAAAGATAGTTTTTCTTTGCGCATAATTAAACGAACTCAGTATGTTAGAACGAAAGATTTCGCGATTTGGTGTTTTAATTCTGATTTTTGTGTTGCCTTTGTGCGTTTTGGCACAGAAGGGCGAAAAGATACAAACCGTCGTCATCGACGCGGGTCATGGCGGCAAGGACACGGGTGCCTTGGGTAAAGTGACTACCGAGAAGGCGCTCAATCTGGCCGTTGCGCTTAAGTTTGGAGCCTATATCGAAGAGAATCTGCCCGACGTGAAGGTGATCTATACACGTAAAACGGACAAGTTCGTCGAACTGAGTGAACGTGCCGACATTGCCAACCGCAACAATGCCGATGTATTCATCTCCATCCACTGCAACTCTACGGAGACGCCCAACTCTGCATACGGTGCTGAGACCTTCGTGATGGGAGAGTCGAAAAACGAGAAAAACCTGGCCGTGGCTAAGAAGGAAAATGCTTCTATCTTGTTGGAAGACAATACGGACGCTTACGATAACTTTGACCCCAACAGCACCGAGGCCTATATTCTCTTCTCGCTATCGCAAAGCCTCTATCAGAGCCAGAGCCTCAACCTTGCCGACAAGGTACAAAAGCAGTTTTCCAGCAAAGGTCGCCACGATAGGGGTGTGCAACAAGCTGGTTTTCTAGTGCTTTGGAAGACCTCCATGCCGAGCATCTTGGTGGAGTTGGGTTTCATCAACCATGCCAAGGAAGAGCAGTTCCTCAACTCAGAGAAGGGACAAACGCAGATGGCTTTGTCGCTTTACCGTGCCTTTGCGGATTATAAGCGTGAGTTTGAGTCGGAGAACCACACCTCGGGCCAACCTGAAGTCAGTGAGAAGCCTGCCAGTAGCGAGGTGGGCGATACATATTTCACCGTTCAGTTTGCCAGCCGCGACAAGAAAGTGGCATCTACCGACAAGGCCTTTAGTGGCGTAAAGGAGGTCGATGTCTATGAGTACAACGGTGCTTTCCGTTATATCTCAGGGCGTTTCGCCACCAAGGCCGAAGCCACGAAACGCCAAGCCGAGGTAAGGAAATTGGGCTACACTGATGCTTTCGTTATTGCATTCATTAATGGCGAGCGCGGCACCATCAAGCAGGCCGAGGAAGCGCTGAAGAAATGATACATGTAGGGCTGTCGTGGTACGACAGCCCTATAAATCATTTCACATTATTCCACTACCACGAGGTAATAGTTCTTCTTTCCCTTTTGCATCAAGATATACTTGCCGTCGATGAGGTCGGCGGGGGTCATCACCTTGTCCAAAGTGACCTTTTCCTTGTTGACGCTCACGCCGTTGGCCTGGGTCATCTTGCGGGCCTCGCCCTTCGAGGGGAAGATCTGCGTGTTGACGGCCATGAAGTCGACGATCGGGATGCCGGCTTCGAGGTCGGTGCGGGCGATGTGCTCCTGCGGCACGCCGTCG
>CACYHX010000053.1 GCA_902774365.1 uncultured Bacteroidia bacterium
TTTCCTTATTTTTGCAGCCGCTTATCAGAAGGAGTCGCCGAGATAGTCTTGCAGCCCTCGTTTAAGCTTCAGGATATGAAATGAACAGCCTTCCTTCCAAAACCAAAGCCCTGATTGGCGTCAGTTTCCGTGAGTTTGCCAGATATGCATTGCCGAGCATCATAGGGATGCTCATCGTGGGCTTGCAGACCATCATCGACGGACTTTTCGTGGGCCGTGGCGTGGGTGCGCTGGGTCTGGCCGCCGTCAACATCGCCATGCCGCTCATCAGTTCGATGCTGAGTGTGTCCATCATGATTATCTCTGGCGGCATCGTCATCACGGGAATCGCCAAAGGGCAAGGCGACGAGGCGCGGGCGAAAGGCTATACTTCACTAACCTTTGTTACCTTGTTGGTCACCATCGCGGCGCTATCCGTCTTGGTCGGTCTTTTCCTCAGGCCTTTGTGTTATTTCCTTGGTAGCAATGATGAAGTATATCCCTATGTACGACAATATCTTGGCATCATCGGTTGCGGTTTCATCTTCTATTGCATCCCCAACTTCACGGAGGCCTTCACCCGCCTCAACGGGAAACCCAACTGGGTGTTCGTCAGCGGCGTCATCTGCTGTGTGGTGAACATCGTCCTGGACTATTTCTTCGTGCTGCGTTTCGACTGGGGCGTGGCCGGAGCCGCCATAGCCACTTGTGTGGCCAACACTACGGCGGCTTTGGTGCTGTTTCGCTTTGTCCGTTTCGGCAAGATGATGGGTGGACGCAAGGAAATCAAGAAGATGTTTTTCAACGGCTCGTCCGAGATGCTGACTTCGGTTTCGGCGGCGGTCACCACCTATATCTTCAACCTCGTGCTGATGCGTGAGATTGGCACCAAGGGCGTGGCGGCGTTCACCATCGTCTGTTACCTTAATTTCATCGTCAACATGTCGATTTTCGGATTGTCGCAAGCCATGTACCCCTTGATGTCGTACAGCGTCGGTGCCCAAAACCACAGAAGGGTCAAGTCGTTGTTGGTTAATGCCTTGCTTCTTGGTGGAGGCATCGGCATTGGGGTTTATCTGCTCGTGTTGGTTTTCAAGCACGGCATCGCGAGTGCCTTCAGCAACGGCGACCTAGAGTTGCAGACACTGACCACCGTAGCCACCACATACGTCACGCTGCATTATCTGGTGTCGTTCGTCAACATTGTGGCTTGCAGTTTCCACACCGCCATCGAGCGGCCCTTGGAGTCGGTGGTCATCGCCCTCTGCCGAAGCATCGTCTTCGTGCTGATTCCCATGTTTTTGCTCACCCCTATCATCGGCCAAAAGGGCATCTGGCTCAGCATGCCTATTGCCGAGGTAATGACGTTGATGGTCAGCATTCCGCTGGTGTTGGTGTCGTTGAGACGACTTACGCGAACGAAAAAAAACCTTATCTTTGCCGAAAACTAGAATTTATGTACAGCCTAAACTACAAAGTAACCACAAGCACCTGCGACAGCGAGGGCAAACTCAAACTGTTTTCCGCCCTTCAGTTGATGCAGGACTGCTCGGAGATGTGGATCGACAGCGAGCCACAGGTAAAAGAATATTTTGCCCGTGAGAACATGGCGCAACTGCTGGCCTCAAGGCAGGTGGAGATCATACGCGTGCCCGATTTCAAGGAAGAACTGACCGTGACTACCTCAGTCTACGGCATGAAGCCCATGTTCGGCTTCCGCAACACTTTTATCTATGATGCCGAAGGCAAGCCCTGCTACCGCACTTGGAGCATGGGTGCCTTTGTGGATAAAGCCAACGGCAAATTGAAACGTGTGGACGATGTCGTGGCCAACTCGCTGCTCATTGAACCGCAGCTAGAGATGAACTACAAAGACCGCCGCATCATCTTGCCGAAGGAAGGAGGCAAGACCTTTGCGCCCATCTCGGTGATGCGTGCCGACATCGACTACAACCGCCACGTCAACAATGCCAACTACATCCGCATAGCGATGGAGTTGCTTCCTGAAGATTTCATCATAAAGGGGCTTCGCGTAGAATATCGTGTGGCCGCCAAACTGGGTGACAGCCTCACTCCTACCCTTTTTGAGATAGAAAACGGCTTCATCATCGAGTTAGCCATTGGAAGCGAGGCGAGCGCTATTGTGGAGTTTACTTCAAAATAGACGATTTCTCCAAATCGCGAAAAGCCCTCGGCGAAAGCCCAGTATAATGAACTCTTCCATGCCCTTGAAGCCTGCAAAAATCCGATGCTTTGCCCTATCGTTACAATCCCAATAAAAAGTGATTTTTTCGACCATAAATCATCATTGGATTTTCTAAAAACGACATCGTGGCGGAGTTGTTTAAGATGTATCAGGAGATGGTAAAGTAACCTCTTCTCCATCCTCATTAATAATTAGGCTTTCTTGCCAAAAACCCCAATTTTGGGGATTGGACTGCGAAGACAAAAACGGGACTTTTGCACTCGTATTTGAATAATAGTGTGCACTATGAAACTAATTACGATTGCAAGATGCACTGCATTGGCTTTGGCACTGAGTGTCATGCCTTTGCAGGCACAGAACAAAGTCAACGATTCCACCAAGTTTTTCTCCCTTTCGCGCCTCACCGTGGGTGGCTACGGCGAAGCCGTCTACACCCGTAACTTCTATAGCGACAACATGTTCCGCTATTCCCACGCCGAGCGTTACAAAGACGCCAAAGGCCACGGCCGCGTCGACCTGCCCCACGTGGTCATCAACCTGGGCTACGACTTCGGCAAAGGCTGGAGCATGGGCAGCGAAATCGAGTTTGAACACGGCGGCAATGAGGTGGCCGTGGAGATCGAAGCCGAAGAGACGGGCGAGTTCGAGCACGAAATCGAGCGCGGCGGCGAGGTGGCCCTCGAGCAGTTCTGGCTGCAGAAGTCGTTCGGCAAGGGCTTCAACATCCGTGTGGGTCACATCATCGTTCCCGTCGGACAGACCAACAACGCCCACCTGCCCACCGAGTTTTTCACCTGCTACCGCCCCGAAGGCGAGTTCACCATCATGCCCAACACCTGGCACGAGACCGGCATCAGCCTGTGGGGCAAGCTAGGCAATTGGCGCTACGAGGCCATCGTGGTGCCCGCCCTCAACTCCAACATGTTCAACAACGCCAACTGGGTGAAGAACGGCTCAGCCTCGGGCTTTGAGTTCCGTGTGGCCAACCATTTCGCTGGCGCCCTGCGCGTCGACAACTACAGCATCAAGAACCTACACATCGGCGTGAGCGGCTACATCGGCAACACCTTTAATAATGACGCCGTCACCAACGAGTTCTCCGAGACCAGCCAATACAAAGACGTGAAGGGCACCGTCGTCATCGGCACAGCCGAGTTCGACTACAAAGGCCACGGCCTCGTGGTGCGCGGCAACTTCGACTATGGTCACCTCGGCGATGCCGCCCTCATCTCGTCGTGGAACAAGAACCAAAACCACCAGAGCTTCTCACCCTATCCGCGTTCGCTGGTCGGCGAGGCCGCCTTGGCCGCTGGAGGCGAGGTCGCCTACGACATACTGCATACCATCAAACACAAAGGCAACCATCAGCTCTACGTCTTTGGCCGTTACGACTACTACGACAGCTACATCCCCACCGCTAACGCCCTCACCGACTACCAATGGACCGACCGTCATGTGATGACCCTCGGCGTGAACTATTACCCCATCAAGCAGGTCGTCATCAAAGCGCAATACGCCAAACGCTTCCTGAAGGAACAATACAACGATGAGCCTGCGTTCTCTTTGGGCGTGGCGTATAGTGGATTCTTTACGAAATAATCAAATTCAAAACACCAATAAAAAATGAAGCATTTATTCAGATCCGCAGCCATAGTCGCTGCATCCCTCCTGCTCGCAGTGAACTTCAGCTCCTGCAACAAAGATCCTCAAACCACCACCGAGGAAGCCAACAAAGCCCAGAAAGAGGCCATCGTCAAGCAGTACCTCAACCACACGGTGTATCCCACCTACGCCAACCTGGCTGAACAGACCGAAAAACTCGTCGACAACCTCGAAGCCTTGAAGGCCAACAAGACCCAAGCCAACGTGAATGCCGCCACCGTCACCTTCCTTGAAGCCCGCAAGTGGTGGGAGATGAGCGAGGCCTTCCTCTTTGGCGCCGCCTCCGACTTTGGCATCGACCCGCACATCGACTCATGGCCGCTCGACGAAGACGCTTTCAACAACCTGATGGCCAGCCCCAACATGATTGCCGCCCTTGCCACCGATGAAGACGGCATGGGGGCCGGCGAACAGCTCGGCAACGCCCTGCTCGGCTTCCATGGCATCGAGTTCATCCTCTTCCGTGAGGGTCAACCCCGCAATGTGAACGAAATCACCGACGACATGATGACCTACATCGTCGCCGTGTCGCGCGACCTGCGCAACCGCTGCTTCCAACTCGAAGTGAGCTGGAACGCCAATGCTGGCAGCACCTTCGCCACCTTCACCAACGCCCTCGAGGCTATCGCCGACGGCTGCCTCGACATCGCCGACGAGGTGGGCACCTCAAAAATCGGCAAATGCCACACAGGCGAAGACGTGACCTATGTGGAGTCGCCTTACAGCCAGAAGTCCATCACCGACTTCCATGACAACATCATCAGCATCAAGAACGCCTACATGGGTGGCATGGAAAGCCAACGTGACGAGTCCCTCTCAGTGCATACCTATATCAAAGAATACAACGCCGAGCTCGACACCAAGGCCTTGAACGCCATCGAAAAGGCCCTGACAGCTATCGACAACATGGCTGCGCCTTTTGTGGTGAACTACGCTGACGCCAGTGCCGGTGCCGCCATGGAAGCCTGCCAAGACCTCTCCGACGTGATGGCCGAAGTGAAGGCTGAGTTCGGAAAGATCGACAGGAAGTAATAACGACACACATGAGACCAAGAACCACACGATAGAGCAACAGCCGTCATGGCGGACAAGGATCCGCCATCTCCTGAACGCGAAGACAGCTCCCTTTTGTTCAGGAGATTGCGGGTCAAGCCCGCAATGACGGTAAAGGGCGTTTGTTAGTGATTCTTGGTCAAGTGTAAAACATGTTCAGATGCAACAACACAAAACCCAAATATCATGATAAATTACAAGCACTTTGGCATCATCGCCTTTGCAGGCCTTATGGCTATGGCCGCCTGCAATCCGAAGGACCCCATCCCCGAGGTCGTCAGCGAAGAGACCTACGCCGGAGGCGAATTGGGCACCACCTTCAACAGCTCGCAATCCGCCTACGAAGACCCCACCCCTGCCGTTGAACAAGCTGGCTTGGGTACCGCCTTCAAGTATGGCGAGTATTTCTTTGAGCGCACCTACACGCAAAACAACCCTCCCTTTAACGGCTTAGGCCCTCTTTACATCCGCAGCAGCTGCATCGCTTGCCATCCTGGCTACGGCCATGGCATGAGGATGGACCGTTACCGCGCCGACGACTGGGGCAACGGCTACCTGCTCGTCGTCACCGACCGCAACGACACCTACCTGAGCAGCTACACGGGCATGCCTCAAACCAAGGCCGTCGCGCCTTTCAAAGCTCCTTTGGACGAAACCCAAATCCAAATCAACTGGCTGAGCTACACCGACGAATGGGGCAACCAGTTCCCCGACGGCGAGACCTACAACCTCACCTATCCCGAGGTCTACATCCCCGAAGAGGCTTTCTACGTGCCGCTTGAAGTGGGTGGCCAGCCCATCCCCTACAGCGACTTCGTCTGCCGCCTCGAGTCGACCATCGGCATCTATGGCACCGGTTTGATCGATGCCATCCCCGACGACTCACTGAAGGCACAATACCAAAAAGAGTATAATGACGGCTACATGCAAAACGGCCTCAACCCCGCCATGTGGGCAGGCTCCGACTTTGCTCCGACGGGCTATTACGGCAACACGACCCATCCTAAGAAGTACACCTACGCCCTCACGCGTGGTCCCTTGCAGGACGCCCCCGGCGCCAACGCCATCTGGAACATCACCAACGTGACGCACCACACCAAGATGGGTCACTATATGACCGCCGCCTATGCCACCAAGGCTTCGCAAGACCCCGACGTGCAGGCTGAGTTCTACAACTACTTCCCGCAGTACAACCTCACGGGCAATGTGGAGACCGATATCTACAACTACTTGATGATGAACGACCAGATTCCCGAATCCCTGAAGGTTCCCGAGATGAAGGATGAGGACTATGTCAACTTCATGGTGTGGCATCGTGGCTTGGCCGTGCCTGCCGCCCGTAACATGGACGACCCCGAAGTGCAACGTGGCAAGGAACTCTTCAACCAGATGGGTTGCGCCTACTGCCACCGTCCGTCATGGAAGACGGGCGACGACATGTTCACCGACCCGAGCGGCTTCTTCGCCGACGGCGACGCCCGTCTGCCCCGCTACCCCAACCAGAAGATTTGGCCTTATAGCGACTACATCCAGCACAAGCTCCACATGGAGAACGACATCCGCACGGGCTGGTGCCGCACCACCCCGCTTTGGGGCCGTGGCTTGAGTGCCAGATGCACCGGTCGCAGCGACCGCTTGCACGACTGCCGCGCACAAACCGTCATCGAGGCCATCATGTGGCACGGCAACGCCCAAAGCGACGCCCGCCGCACGGTGGAGAAATTCCGTGAGCTGTCGAAAGAAGACCGCGACGCCGTCGTGAAATTCATTGACGCGATTTAACCATCATTTGTAGAGACGTGCCATGGCGCGTCTCTACAGGTTTAGGGCTGTAGGGCTGCCACATCGTGGCAGCCGCTGTGAAAAACAAGACAGCGGCTGCCGTGGTACGGCAGCCCTACATCCTTATTAATGAGGACAAAACCACCAAAAAATCGCCAAACATGGGGAGATGGTCCAAATGTTTTTTTTCGGACATTTGCAGCGTAATATGTAATAATCTAGCTATGAAATATCTTCGTCACATCACATCCGTACTCGTCATCATACTCATCGCCGTACTCGCTGCAGGCACCATCGTCGAAAAACTGCACGGCTCGGAGTATGCGCTAGCACACGTCTATTCGGCATGGTGGTTCGTAGGGTTATGGGCGGTGTTAGCCGTTCTCATCATCATTATGAATGTGAAATGCCGTATGTGGAAAAAGCTTTCGGTCTGCGCCCTGCATCTGTCCATCCTGCTCATCCTCTTGGGCGCGCTGCTCACCATGCTCACGGGACAGCACGGCAGGATGAAACTCGAACCCAACCGTCCCAACAGCCATTTCTTTATCGAGGACAAAGGAGAGATAACGAAAGAAGCGCTGCCCTTCAGCCTCACCTTGGACCGATTTGAGATTGTGAAATATCCCGACAGCGAGAAGCCGAAGGACTATGTGAGCTATCTTCAACTCACCGATGGTGAAACCCAAGAGGACATCGTCATCTCGATGAACAACATCTTGAGGCACAAGCATTACCGTTTCTACCAGAGCGACTATGACGAACAGGGCAACTCCGTCCTCGACGTCGCCCGTGACCCTTGGGGCATCGCCGTGACCTATGCGGGTTATGCGATACTGTTCGTCGCATTGGCGGCCATCCTTGTTGAGCAACGCAAGGCCTTCCGTGCCGTCACTTGGTCGTGGTTGGCGGTGCTCGTCGTTTTGATGGTGCTGCTCTACGTCAGGATGCTCACCCATCCCCTGTTGCCCGTGCTTCGCTCGCCGTTCTTCAGCCTCCACATATCCACTATCGTCACGGCATACGCCTTGCTCCTTGGAATCTTGGTGGTAGGCGTCGTCGCCCTCGTCAAGCCGAAAGACAAGGCTCGTATGGAACGCTTGAAAAGCCTCAGCACGGCGATGCTTTATCCAGCCGTGGCATTGTTGGCCATCGGCATCTTCATCGGCGCGATATGGGCCAATGTCTCATGGGGCAACTATTGGTCGTGGGATCCGAAGGAAGTCTGGGCGCTCATCACCTTGCTCATCTACGCTGCTCCATTGCACGAGAAGGTATGGAAAACCTTCCAGAAGCCCGTGTTTTTCCACATCTATGGCATCCTTGCCTTCCTGAGCGTGCTCATCACCTATTTCGGCGTAAACATGCTCTTGGGCGGCGTTCATGCCTATAACTGATTGCCTTAATTGCTTTTCTTGCGGCTGATGCCCAACACGCACCAACGAAGGAAAGGTATACGCCTGATGATTTCGTAGAGGAGCGGCGAAAGCGTAAAGACCGCAACAGCCAGGATGAGATACATGACCCAAGGCGGCAACGTGGTGTATGTCTTCATCATGTAGCCCAATGAGGCAATCACCAGATAATGCACCACATAGATTCCGAAACTCGACTTAGTCATATACTTGGCGAAAGGACCGGTCTTGTCGGCCCAAGCCTTGAAGCAACTTAACATGGCGAGGATGGCGAACCAGGCATAGAGGATACAGGGCCAACCTGACAACACCTCGGGGGCGGTGTCGTTTTTTCCATACATGATCACAGTGAAATAGACACCCAAAACGACTGCAAAAACCAAATACGCCACCCTGCCTTTGGCCAGCATCTCCTGTATCGATTCGCGAGAGAACAAATAGTAGCCCAACAGGAAAGCCACGAAATAAGTCACGGGGCGATAGAGGTTCCACAAGCCATCGGCGGTCTCGGGACGCGGATGGGTGATGACACAGAACGAACCCAAAGACAGAAGCACAAATCCAACGGCGAGCACGACGGCAATAAAAGGCATGTTGTATTCCGCATAACGTCCTTCCATTTTGGTGATAAAGTTGTAGAGCCAGTCTTTGCCGATCACCCTAAACAAAACCAAGAGTATCGAAAACAACCAAAGGTCCTGGATGAACCACAAAGGTCCGATGCCGCTGAACGCCCAGATGAAATACATGACAAAAGTGGGGACATTGTCGAAGACACCCTGACCGCGAGCCACGGCCGTGTTGAAATAGCCTGTCATCCAATGGAAGACGAACAAGCCTATCGTTGCAGGCACCAACAACTTAAGAGTACGGCTTTTGATGAATTGCTTGTGGGTTTGCTTTTCCAAAGCATAGCGCGATGAGATGCCCGCCACCACAAACAGCAGAAGCATGAACCAAGGGTAAAGCAGCGACATGATGGCATCCCAAGGTTGGGTCTCGTAGAAACCTCCAATGCCGCCGAATACACCTTTAGCGTTGTAAAAGTAAATGACATGATAAAACAATACCAACAACACCGTCACCCAACGCAGATTGTCGATCCAATGTTTGCGTTCCATAGCCATGGTTTTTAAAATCATTGCAAAATTATGACTATTTCAAAGATAAAAAACGCAAATCCTTGAAAAAAAACGGCCAATCCAACCAAATCTTTTACTTTTGCAGTCTAAACCAGTTTTTGGATGACTGATAAACGACTGATATTTCTGATTTCGCTTTTGTTGGTGACGTTCTCGCCACTCCTTGCCCAGCGCATCGGTGGGGGCTTGATGGTGGGGGCGAACATCAGCACCATGAACATCAGCGGCAACGACAGCACACGCTTCCGTCCCGACTTCACCGGGGGAGTGCGCATTGCCCTCATCCCTGAGCGTTCCATCTTTGGTGCCGAAATCGATGTGCTTTATTCACGGCAAGGCACGAGCTCGAAGAAATGGGTTGGCGAAAGCAACACCACCCTACGCTATTTGGAGAAGTCGCATTATATCACCATGCCGCTGCTGCTCAACATATACCTCCGTAAATGGAAAGAGGAAGATGAAGACGAGTCAAAGATTCCGCGACTGCGCATCGGGCCTCAAATCGGATTCTGCATCGGCGGCAACGAAGTGAAGGAAGTGAAAGGCAAGAGAAAACAACAATTCATCACGCCGTGGGAGAAAGGCTCGTTCAACCGCATCGACTATGGTGTCACGGCGGCCATTAGTTATTGGTTCATCGAGGTGCGCTACACCTTCGGCATGGCCAACGTCTTCAAGGAGGGCGAAAAATCGACCAACCACGTGATTTCCGTCACTTGGTCGGATATTTGGTAAAACAAAGAAGCCAGAGCCTCACAGCCCTGGCTTCTTTCGATAAAGCCTTTATTATTCGTAATCGTAATAGACTACATACTGATAATCATCACCAGGATATTTTTCAATCTGCATTACCGGATAATCATCGCCGTTATACAGATAGGTGTATTCCACCACATCGTTTTCGCCATCATAATTGGCAATCATCTTGGTGACATTGTTTTTTGAAAGAAACGCCACAGGTCCCATATCGCTATCAACATCGGAATAAAGGTCATGGAAGCGCTTTAACGGATTGTTCTTGCTGTCGTAATAGAGTGATACTGTTGCCATTTCGCCGTCAGCCGTTGCCACAACTTTGCTGACATTATTACCATCCCAGGTAAATTGATAGTTTACTATTTCCAATGCCTTTTCAGGGCTTTTTGATTGCAACTTCGTCAAGCATTTGTTGCAGGCTTTGACAACCTCGGTTTGGAAAGGAAGGTAAGAGGATTCCAAATGCCCCGTTCCTCTAGATTTAGAATCATAGTTGGTTATGGTCATTTTGCTCATTTTCCCTTTACTATATTCATAACTTGATGTTGCTGCCAACTCACCTCTGTAATAGTAATTGGCATTCTTCAGATACTTACCATCATATTCATAGAAGGTGGACTCTGAACCAATGAAATCATCAACACGAGCGAGGCGTTTGCCGTCGTAAGTGAAGTCCTCGGTCCAACTTAAGGAACCACTCGCTGAATAGTGGTCAATGGAACTCAACAACTTGCCGTCCCAATTCCAAGATTGTGTCAAGTACTTTTCGGTAGAAGTTGATGAGACATACACTCTTTTGATTTTTTCTTTCGGTGTATAGACACCTTCTTTTGTACATGAGGGCACTGAAGCCACAACTAACAATGCAAGTAGCATCGCAACAGGTCTAAAGCTTTTCATCTCTTTTTGGGGTTTTAATTAATAATAAAATGGACTATAAATGATGTTACTTTCAAAGAACGATTGGACAAAAATAAACATTTTTCGGAATATGCAAGGGAAAAACAAGAAAAAAACTGCAACATATTTAATTATTTGCCTACATTTGCATCTTTATAATAAAGAAACTGAAATGGACATCGTAATCGCTGGAGACGGAGAAGTAGGCATGCACTTGGCGGAAGCCCTGGTACGCAGCAACCACAACATCACCATCGTGGACCCCCATGAAGAACTGTTGAAGATGATGGAATCGCACACCGACCTGATGACCATCACGGGCGACTCCACCTCAACCGCCGTGTTGCAACGCGCCAACGTGAAACGCGCCGACCTGGTTATCGCCGTGTTGCACGACGAGCATATCAACTTGCTGACGGGCATCATCGCCAAGAAACTGGGCGCCAAGAAGGTCATCGCACGTGTCAACACCATGGAGAACCTCAGCCCCGAGGTGTGGCGTATGTACCAAGACCTCGGCATCGACGGACTGCTGTCGCCCGAAGACATTGCTGCACAGGAAATCATCTCGCTCCTGAAGAAGAACGCCTCCTCTGAGACTTACGACTTCGCTGGTGGCAACTTGCAGCTCTTTATGGTGAAGCTTGAACCCGAGGCCGAAATCCTCGGCAAAACCGTTGACGAGGTCATCAACCAATACGAACACATCGAATTCCGCGTGGCTGCCATACACCGCCGCCAGACCACCTTCATCCCCCAAGGCGACGAGGTGTTTCAGGTGGCCGACATGGTATATGTGGTCACCAAGCCTCATGCCATCAAGGACATCATCAAGCTGAGCGGCAAGAAACAAATCAATGTCCACAATGTGATGATTGTGGGCGGAGGCCGTGTGGGACGTATCACGGCCAAACGTCTTGAACACGACCTGAACATCAAGATTCTGGAAATCGACAAGGAGCGCTGCATGGATCTGACCAACTACCTATCAGAGGCTTTGGTCGTCAACGCCGACGCCCGTAACCTCGACCTGCTTGAGGACGAGGGCATCAAGGACATGGACGCCTTCATCGCCGTCACCGACAACACCGAGACCAACATCCTAACCTGCCTGCAGGCCAAATCGTTTGGCGTGAAGAAGACCATCGCCCTCGTCGAGAACATCGACTACATCGACATCTCGCAGAACATCGGCATCGACTCCATCATCAACAAGAAACTCATTGCGGCCAGCTACATGGTGAAATACACCCTCGGCGCCAAGGTCTCCACGCTGAAGAGCCTCAGCGGCATCGACGCCGACATCGTGGAGTTTCAGGTAAGGGCAGGTGCTGCCGTCACGCGAAAGACTATTGGACAATTGAATATGCCCATCGACGCTATCATCTGTGGCATCACACGCGACGGTGAGAGCTTCATCGCCACCGACGACTTCCAAATTGAAACCGACGACCAAGTTGTGGTGCTGGCCCTGCCGAATGGCATCCCCGCAGTAGAAAGGTTATTCCATTAACCGATGAAGTGGAAAACTAAAATAAATCACCCCTTAGTCCTCCGTGTTGAAGGCCAGCTGCTACTCATCGAAGGCCTTTTCATGCTTGCGACACTCCCCGTGACCTATGTCTATCGCGGGTTGTACTCGTTCAGTATGCCCTTCTCCGCACTGGTCACGCTACTCACTGGTTTCATCTTCCTCATCGCCACACGCCAACACAGAGACGACACCATCAGGTCGCACGACGGCGTCTATATCGTCTGTATTTCTTGGCTGGTGCTCTCCCTCTTCGGCGCCATGCCTTACCTGCTCAGCAAGAGCGTGCCCAACTTTACTGACGGCTTCTTTGAGGCCTTGTCGGGCTTCACCACCACGGGAGCCACCATCATGACACGCATCGAGTCTGTCCCGAAAGACATCCTTTTCTGGCGCAGCATGACACAATGGATTGGCGGCTTGGCTATCATCGTGTTCTCTTTGGCCATCCTGCCCTACCTCGGCATGAGCGGCATGCAACTCTTTGTCTCCGAGATCAACGGCATCACCTACGACAAGCTGCATCCCCGAGTCATGCACACCGTAAGGCGAATTTGGTTTATCTACTTGTTTTTCACTTTGTTGGAGACCCTACTCCTCTACTGGGGCGACATGGACTTCTACGACGCCCTGTGCCACTCCATGACCACCATCAGCTCGGGCGGCTTCTCCACAAGGACCGCCAACATCGGGGCGTTCTCCAACTACTCACAGGTGGTCATCACGGTCTTTATGGTGTTGTCGGCTTGTAATTTCTCGCTGCTGTTGCTTTCCCTGACATGGAAGTCGTTCACCATCCTGAAAAACCAAGAATTCCGCACTTTCCTGCTTTACACCGTGTTTTTGGGCATCGGCGTAGGGCTGGTGTTATTCTTCGTTTGCCACAAGAGCTTCGGCACAGCCTTCCGCGAGTCGTTCTTCAGTGTCATCTCATCCTTCACCACTACGGGATTCTTCGTCAGCGACTACTCGGTTTGGCCTACTTTCCTTTGTGTCATCCTGTTCCTGCTGATGTTCATCGGTGGCTGTTCGGGTTCCACCTCTGGCGGCGTCAAAATCTTCCGCCATCTGCTGTTCGTCAAAAACTCGGTGCTCGACTTGCGGCGTATCATCCACCCCAATGCCGTGCTGCCCGTGAAAGTCAACGACAAAGCCATCTCCATCAGCGGCGTCTACAAGCACACCACCTTCATCTTCGTCTATTTCCTCGTCTTTCTTGTCGGCGCCATCATTTTGTTGGCATGTGGCATTGACATTGAGACGGCTTTGGGTGCTTCTGTGGCCACTTTGAGCAATGTTGGCACCGGCATTGGCGATGTAGGGCCCAATGGCTCTTATGTCTTCTTCCCGCAAGGTGTCAAATGGGTGCTCATGCTCCTGATGGTCCTCGGCAGGGTTGAGTTATTCTCATTGATTACGCTGCTTTCGCGGAGTTTTTGGAGAAACTGAAAACACCCATAAGGGCATAGGACCTCCACAACCCATGGATTGCCCCCGAAAAAAGTTTGGAATGACTGAAGTTTCAACTAATTCATTCACAAATTATTACATTGAAAAAATCTTGAAAAAGATTGGACTGCCTTATTGACTTTTTGATAAATGAAATATCTTTGCCATACAATTTCAAAACACGACACCATGCGTACAAACTCTATTTCGCTTTGCTCTTGCAAAACGCAATACAACATAAAAAAGGCATGGATTCTCGCATTGTTGACGGGCTTTATGGTAGCTGCTTGCCATCCCAAGCCCCATAATGTAAGGCAGGCAGGCCGAGATGCTTTGGAAAGTGCCCGCATTCAGTTGGATTCTGGCAATAAGGCAGAAGCATTGCAATTATTCAAGGATGCGGAGCATTACAGCCTGCTGGCGAACGATACTTTGACGGTGGCTTATGCGCGATACAATATTGCAAAATGTTTGGGCTATTATGCCGACAAACAAGAAACTGTTTCATTACTGAGATCCGCCGCAGAAGGTTTTAGCGACGATTACGCCAACCGGGCAGAAGCACTTAGGGAACTGGGCGACTTCTATCAAATACATAGTCAATTCGATAGCGCTGAATATTATCTGGAACAGGCTATTGTATACGCTGAGCAAAGCGGATCAACAAAAGCAAAACGCGATGTCTTGTCCGCCTTTCATACCATGTATTTCAATGCAGGAGATTACGAAAAGTCGGCCGACTACCTCAGCCAGTTTTGGCAAACCTCGATTACAGACGCAGACGACAATTTGCTGATGTATTATTATCACGACATGGGGAACATCTATTATGCGTGCGGCTACTTGGATTCGGCAGACTATTATTACGGCCGCCTGGAAGAGCTCGTGACCCATGCGGATCCTAACGAGGATACTTGGTTCTATTACGGTGTCTTGTCTGATTATGCCGAAGAGTGCGGCGATTATGAGACCGCCTGCAAATACGGATGTCTGTATGAGGAAGGCAACAATCTAAGAGAAATAGAGCAACAGGAGAACAATCTCGCGCTTATCAGCCATAAATATGACAGTGAGGTGATGCGGAACGAGTTGAACCGTAAAATCATCATCAAACAACGTATCATAGTTATCGTCAGTTTAGTAGCAACTTTGGTTTTGGCTGCGTTGTTGGTTTCGCAAATCCGCTTGGCAAGGCGACGCAAGCGTGAGGCCGAAATCAATGCCGAGCTGTTCCACTTCAAGCAGCAGAACAAAGACTTGACGCAAAAACACGCCGAGCATGAGCAAATCCAACAGGATTATGCCGACCGCCTTTCGGAGGCTTTGATGAAGGAACAGCGTATCATGTTGTTGTTGGACAATTATCTGAACAGCAACAAAAAAGCCAATCTTCTCAAGGATTTGGAGACCTCCGTTTATGAC
>CACYHX010000054.1 GCA_902774365.1 uncultured Bacteroidia bacterium
GAAGGCGTTCACGATGTCGTCCCATTCGTATTCGGTATGCTCAAAGATGTACCAATTATCGACCTTGCAGGCATGAAAGAATTCGTTGTTCCGTGACATAGGGCTGAAATTTGTTTATTAACGTGCAAAATACTCACGTTATTTTCATTGACAAATAGTGGTGTGTGCAAAATTTGCACCTACCACTATGAATACGCTTGTTTTTTTAGACTTGTAGGTCATTCCAGTACTTGTGGAATCTATACTTTTTCGTATTTTTGCGCCAATGAGAACCGCAATAATAAAACATCATGAGAATCTGTGTAATCGGCGGAGCGAATGCCGACATCATCGCCACGAGCTTCAGTGCCTTTGTGCCTGGCGACTCCAACCCCGGCACGGTGCGCTTGACTGCGGGTGGGGTAGGGCGCAACATTGCCCATAACCTTGCGCTGCTGGGCGACGAGGTCGTTTTCTTGACCTTGTTTGGAGGTGACGACTTTGGCCGTTTCACTGCCGAGAGTTGCCGTAAAGCCCACATCGACATCAGCCTCTGTGACTACGCTGCCCCAGGTGCCCGCTCTTGTTTTTTGAGCATCAATGACTGCGACGGCGAGATGGTCGGTGGCGTGGCGGATATGGCTGCTACCGATGGCATCACTCCCGAATGGTTGGCTCCAAAAATGGATAAGTTGGGCGATGTCGATGCCTTCGTGGCCGATGCTAATATCCCGGTGAATACCTTGGCCTTTCTGATAGACCATACCGACAAGCCGCTCTATGTGGATGCCGTTTCGGGAGCCAAGGCCGCCAAAATCAAAGAGGCCATGGCTATGTCGGTCAAAAAGCATTTCTTTACGCTGAAATGCAATCAAATCGAAAACGCCATCCTTGCCGACTTGCAAGGTGTCGATAGGCGATTTGTCAGCCTCGGGGCGGAGGGATTGGAGGTCGTTGAAGGCGATGCCAAACATCATTTTCCTGCTCTGCCTTGCCATGTGGTGAATGCCACTGGCGCCGGTGACGCACTTATGGCTGGCATCATCCATGCTGGTCCCGACGCTACCATCGAAGAAGCTGCGCACATCGGCCTGCTCTGTGCAAAACATAACATTGAAAGTCCTGATACCGTAAATCAACAACAACCATGAACAAATACCTTGACCTCTCGCCCGAAGTGGCTGAAGCATTGCAAAACGGGAAGCCCGTTGTGGCTCTCGAATCGACCATCATATCCCACGGAATGCCCTACCCCCAGAATGTGGAGACGGCGTTGCGGGTGGAGCAGACCATTCGTGACGAAGGTGCCGTGCCTGCCACCATTGCCGTCATCGGAGGCCGCCTGAAGGCTGGCTTGACTCCGTCGGAGATTGAATATCTGGGCAAGAAAGGTACCGCTGTCACCAAAGCCTCGCGCCGTGACCTACCTGTACTAGTGGCTCGCGGACAAGATGGTGCCACGACGGTGGCCACGACGATGATCATCGCTGCCTTGGCTGGCATCCGCGTGTTTGCCACAGGTGGCGTAGGCGGAGTGCACCGTGGTGCAGAGATCACCATGGACATCTCTGCCGACCTGGAGGAGCTGGCTCGCACTCCCGTCATGGTCATCTGTGCCGGTGCCAAGTCGATTCTCGACCTGGGACTCACCCTTGAATACCTCGAGACCAAGGGCGTGCCAGTGATTGGCTATGGCACGGAGGAGTTGCCCGCTTTCTATACCCGCAAGAGTGGCTTCAAGGTGGATTATCGCCTCGACACTCCCGAGGAAGTGGCCAAGGCTTTCATTGCCAAGCAGGAGATGGGACTCGGCGGTGGTATGTTGGTCACCAACCCCATTCCCGAGGAATATTCCATGGATGCCGACCGCATCAACGCCGCCATCGATGAGGCCGTGGCAGATGCCAAGAGGTTAGGCATCCACGGTAAGGAGACGACGCCCTATCTATTGGCGCGCATCAAAGACCTCACTGGTGGCGACAGCCTTGCTTCCAACATCCAGTTGGTGCTGAACAACGCCCGCTTGGCAGCGCGTGTGGCTAAGGAAATGGCTTTTTGACGCATATTATGCGAAAAACGGCATCGTTCATATTGACTTTGTTAATGGCAGCTGCTTGTAGCCGAATGCCCTCAGCTGACTGGACTGAAGGCGCAACAGAGCCCGATGGACGAGCCTTGCACACTCTCGTGCTGCACGATATGCCCAAAGGCTCGCGCGTGTGGTTCCAAGAGCTTTTTGACGGCAAGACCTCCGTGGAAGGACCCACGATGAACCATTATCAAGGGACTTCGTGGTATATTGACATTCCTGAAAGCGGAACGGTTACCTTGAAGTATTACGGTCGCCCGTTGCCAAGGCATTCCTGGGCGCCCGAGGCCTTCGTCCTGCAGCAGCAAGGGAGAGCCGACACCCCGATGGAAGTGCGGTATCGTTTTTTGGAGCATCCTAAAACGGAAAAAGACGAAGGTTGCTTTGCTAGTAATTATGAGCTTAAGCCTGCCGACATCATCCCTCAAGTCAAGCGGGTCAGTTATGGGACAGAACCATTGGAACCGCTTGAGTCGCATCCTGCTGGATGGTATCGTATCATGATAGGGGAAGATGGAGAACCAAAGGTGGATGCTGATGATGAAGACGGCGCTTTCTATGCCCAAGTCACCCTCTCCAAGTTGCCGCGCCCCTTGCCACCCATGACCATCGAGGACTGGCCTGATTACGCTTACCGTGGTTTTATGCTCGATGTGGTGCGCGACTTCCGCACGGTGGACGAGGTACTCGAAATCATTGACTTGATGGCCTCATGGAAACTCAACACACTGCATTTCCATATTGCCGATGATGAATCTTGGTGCTTGGAAATCAAGGACTTTCCAGAACTGACCGAATTTGGTGCCCACCATGCGCTGCCTGATTGGAATTTGCAGGAAACCTGCGCGTTAAAGCCATCTGCCAATGGAAAAATCGGCAACACCTCTTTTTATACGGCTGAGGAGTACCAACGGATTCTCCTCTATGCTTGGGATCGCCGCATCAGGGTGATTCCCGAATTTGACACACCGGGCCATTCGCGGGCTTCCATCAAGGCGATGCAAGCTTATGAAAAACATACAGGCGACAGCAGTTTCCGCCTGCAGGACCCTGCCGACACTTCGCGTTACTGGTCGGCACAGGATTTCACCGATAATGTGCTGAGCGTCTATCTTTCAAGCGTTTACAAGTTTTACGATGTTGTCTTCGATGAGGTCATCCGTTTGCATAAGGAAGCAGGTGTTCCGCTTCCTGCCATCCATATCGGTGGCGACGAGGTGCCTGATGGCGCTTGGTCGGGCCGCGACCGCCATGAGATGAAGGAAACCTTCATCAACGGTATGCTCGACCTCGCCGAAGCACGCGGCATCCGTCTTGCAGGTTGGGAAGACATCGCCAAAGGGTTGGAACCTGAAACACAAGAGAGGCTCAAAAACTCGCTCTATTTCATCAATGTATGGAACACGGAGGGTGTTGAGGGTTTCCCCGTGGTGCTCTCTCCAGCAGCCTACACCTATCTGGATTTGGCCTATAGTGATGCTCTCGAAGAAATCGGCCTGTCGTGGGCGGGCTATGTCGACGAACGTAAGACTTTCGCTTTGAATCCCAATGAATACAAAGGCGATATCATCGGTGTGCAGGCGCAATTGTGGTCATCGCAACTGCGAAATTTTGACGATGCAACCTACCAGATGCTTCCCAAAGCACTTGGCGTGGCCGAAAGGGGATGGAATGGCGGGTATCTCGAAACTTTTGAAACCGCATTCAACCGTTTCTATAGCATCATTGTAGCTCGAGAAATGCCAGTTTGGGAGAGAAAGGGGTATGTCTTTAAGAAAAGATAGTATTTATGGTATCGGCAAACTTTAAGAGAATTATTCCCATTCGATAATCCATTTTTGGATTTCCTTCACCCGCTGCGCGTATTTCTCCAACTGTCCCTCAATGAAATCGTCGCTGTATTTGCGGTCGCAGAAGCCGTTGCCACGTGCCACATAGTCGTCATCTTCGAGTGAGCCGAGGACATCCTGATAGTTTTCGTAATACAGCTGGTTGTCGCGCAAGAGGCGCTGCAAATCCTCAAGGTTGGCCTCGATGTGCTCGCCGGTGGAAAAGGTGAATCGCTTTTTCATGGCTTATCCGATGGATTGCAAGTCGGTGAGTTTCTTGTAGACGCCGCCAAGGGCGATAAGATCGTCGTGCTTGCCGCGCTCGATGAGCTGGCCTTTCTGTAGCACAACAATTTCATCGGCGTATTGGATGGTCGACAAACGGTGTGCGATGACGATGGAGGTACGTTGGCTCATCACCTTCGACAAGGCGTCTTGCACCAATCTTTCGCTCTCGGTGTCTAACGAGGAAGTGGCTTCATCCAAGATGAGGATGGGTGGGTTCTTCAACACAGCACGGGCAATGCTCAAGCGTTGGCGCTGACCGCCGCTGAGGTTCATGCCACGGTCACCGATACGGGTGTCGTAGCCGTGCTCCAGCTCCATGATGAAGTCATGCGCATTAGCGATCTTGGCGGCTTCGATGACCTGTTCCTTCGAGACGTCCTTCATGCCAAAGGCGATGTTGTTGAACACGGTGTCGTTGAAGAGAATGGTATCTTGTGAGACGATGCCCATCAGGCCGCGCAAGTCGCTGATTTTGTAGTCGCGGATGTCATGGCCGTCTACACGGACCGAGCCTTCATTGATATCATAGAAGCGTGGCAATAAGTCGGCCATGGTCGACTTGCCGCCACCACTCTCGCCGACGAGGGCTACGAACTTGCCTTTCGGAATCTTTAAGTCGATGCCCTTCAAGACCTCGTCCTTGCCGTAGCTGAAATGTACGTCTTTGTATTCGATACAATCCTTGAAGTCTTTGATTTCGATGGCGTTTTGTTTCTCCGTGATGACCTCTTCGGCATCCAAGATCTCGAAGATGCGTTCTGCAGAGGCGATGCCTTTCTGCACGTTGTAGTAGCCTTGCGAGAACGACTTGGCAGGGGAGATGATCTGCGAGAACACCACCACGTAACTGATGAAACTGCCAGCGTCGATGTGGTTGCTGCCGCCCAAAATCAAGGTGCCACCGAACCATAGCACGAGTATGACAACCATTGATGATAGGAACTCGCTCATCGGCGAACTCATGTCGCGCTTGCGGTGGATGCCGCGCAGCACCTTGGTGTAGTCGCTGTTTTGTTCCTCGAATTTGTCTTCAGAATACCGTATGGCGTTGAAAGCCTTGATGATACGTAGTCCAGAGATGGTCTCTTCCACGGTGGAGATGATGCCCGCCAGTTTGTTCTGTCCCTCTTTCGACTCTTTCTTCAGCATCTTGCCGACTTTGCCGATGAGCAGTCCAGCGATGGGCAAAACGAGGATGACGAAGAGCGTCAGCCTCGGGCTGAGTGTGACCATGAAGAGGAAGAAGAATAAGATGGTCAGCGGGTCCTTGATGAGCATCTCCAAGTAATTCAAAATCGAGACCTCAACTTCCTGCACGTCGGTGGTGATGCGGGCGATGGTGTCGCCTTTCTGGCGGCTGTGGTAGAAGGAGAGGGGCAGGATGAGGATTTTGTTGTAGACGTCGCGGCGCAGGTCGTGGACAGCGCCCACGCGCACGTTGGCCATGAAGAAACAGGCGAAGAAACGTCCAAGATTGCGGAAGAAAAAGGCCACGACAAGCAGCAGGCACATGAATATCAAGGCTTGGTGCTTGCCACCGCTGGCGATGAGGTTGCTCATGAACCAGTTGAGGTAACCCATCAGGTAATCGGCGGTGAGGGAGAATTCGGGCTTGGCCATGACTTCCACGGCGCCTTCCTTGAAGAGCAGATTGAGGAAAGGCCCGACAAGTGCAAAGCTGAACAACGAGAAGAAAATGGCCATCAGGTTGAAGACCAGATTCAGGACGATGCTGCCCCAGTAGGGCTTGACGTAGGTGAGGACGCGGGAGAAAGTCTTTTGCTTGGCCATAGGCTTCGGTTTGCTCTTATCTCAAACGCAGTTTCCGCTCAATAATTGTATCCCGTGTAATTCTCCGGCGTGATGGCCGCCAGTTCCGCCTTGATCTTCTCGCTCACAGGCAGGCCTTTGATGAACTCGTCAATGGCGGCTTTGTCAATGTGCTTGTTCGTGCGGGTGAGGCCTTTCAGCAGTTCGTAGGCACCTTTCACCTGCTCGCGGCGGAGGATGGTCTGGATGGCTTCGGCCACCACGGCGTAGTTTTGCTGCAGGTCTTGGCGGATCTTGTCCTCGTTGAGCAGGAGTTTGTCCAGGCCCTTCATCAGCGACTTGAGCGCAATCAAGGTATGTGCAATCGGCACGCCGATGTTGCGGGTGACGGTGGAGTCGGTGAGGTCGCGCTGCAGGCGGCTGATGGGAAGCTTGGTGCTGAGGAAGGTGAGGATGGCGTTGGCCATGCCGAGGTTGCCTTCGGCGTTCTCGAAGTCGATGGGGTTCACCTTGTGGGGCATCGCCGACGAGCCGACTTCACCTGCCTTGATTTTCTGCTTGAAGTATTCCATCGACACGTAGAGCCAGATGTCGCGCGAGAGGTCAATCAAGATAGTGTTGACGCGGCGCAGGGCATCGAAGTAGGCGGCCATGTAGTCGTAATGCTCAATCTGTGTGGTGGTCTGCTGGCGCTTGAGTTTCAAGCTCTTCTCCACGAACTTCTTCGCGAAGGCGGGCCAGTCGATGTCGGGGTAGGCCACCTTGTGGGCGTTCATGTTGCCCGTGGCGCCGCCAAACTTCGCCGTGAAGGGTACGCTGTTGAGCATCTTCAGCTGGTCGTTGAGGCGCTCCACGAAGACGTAGATTTCCTTGCCCAGATGCGTAGGACTGGCGGGCTGACCGTGGGTCTTGGCCAGCATCGGGATGTCGCGCCATTCTTCGGCCATGCCTTTCAATTTGTCGACGAGGTCTTCCAAGGCGGGCTTCACCACTAGTTTGTGTGCCTCCATCATCGAGAGCGGCACGGCGGTGTTGTTGATGTCCTGCGAGGTGAGGCCAAAGTGCAGGAACTCCTTGAACTCGGTCAGGCCGAGTTCGTCGAAGCGGCGTTTCAGGAAGTATTCCACGGCCTTCACGTCGTGGTTGGTCTCTTTTTCTATCTCCTTGATTTCCAAAGCGTCTTCCGTTTGGAATTCCTCATAGATGGCGCGGAGGTCGTCGTAGTCGCCGTTGAACTGCTCGAGTTGCGGCAGGGGCAGTTCGCACAAGGCGATGTAATATTCCACTTCGACCATTACGCGATAGCGGATGAGGGCAAATTCACTGAAAAAGTCGTCCAACTCAACGGTCTTGGAACGGTAGCGCCCGTCGACGGGCGATATTGCTGTTAGGGGATTGAGGTTCATTTTTTTTTATGTGTTTATTTTATTTGCTGCTTCAGTACACCTAGAAGGACTATCCTGACCCTATACCGTCATTGCGGGCTTGACCCGCAATCTCCCAAGCAGAAGGGATATCCTTCAGCGTAGGAGATGGCGGATGTTCCTCCGCCATGACGGCAAGAGGCTCGAATAACAAAAGTATCGCAAAAATAGTGCTTTTTGCGATACTTTTCCGTTTTGACTTGAAAAATCTGTTTTGCCTTAAATGATAACCAAAAGCAAAATAATGGTTAGAATCAACAGAAAGATGAAACTCACACCATGAAGACCTTCTCGGTTCTCGGTTTTCGGGAACAGTCGGGTGCGATAGGCGAGAAGCCTTGCGATGAAGTAAACCACCGTGACAACTGCCATAAGGATGGCAATTGCCAAAAGACAGTTTTTCCATTGAAAAGGTTCTTTCTCAATAAGAGAGGTTAGGATGCTCGCAGTGAGGACAGAAGCAGCAAACGAAGCCATCGCGACGAAAAATTTCGCAATGGAGCCTTCCTCGTTGCTGAATACGTGAGCGTCTTTCAATTTTTTCATATTTTAAGCATTTTCAAGCTTGTCATTCGAGCCCAAGACGTTGATAATCTTATGCTCATAGAGCTTCTTCATGCTGTCGCGGGCGGGGCCGAGGTACTTGCGCGGGTCGAACTCGGCGGGCTTTTCGGCAAAGGTCTTGCGGATGGCGGCGGTCATGGCCAAGCGGCTGTCGCTGTCGATGTTGATCTTGCAGACTGCGCTCTTGGCGGCCTTGCGCAGCTGCTCCTCGGGGATGCCGACGGCGGCCTTCAGCGCACCACCATATTTATTAATGGTGTCCACCTCGTCTTGCGGCACCGACGACGAGCCGTGCAGCACGATGGGGAAGCCGGGCAGTTTCTTCTCAATGGCTTCGAGCACATCGAAAGCCAGCGGAGGTGGCACGAGGCGACCCGTGGCGGGGTCAACGGTGCATTGCTCGGGAGTGAACTTGTAGGCGCCATGCGAGGTGCCGATGCTGATGGCCAACGAATCCACACCGGTCTTGGTCACGAAGTCGATGACCTCTTCGGGCTTGGTGTAGTGGCTTTCTTCGGCGGACACTTCGTCTTCGACGCCAGCCAACACGCCGAGTTCGCCTTCCACGGTCACGTCAAACTGATGGGCGTAGTCGACGACCTTTTTCGTGAGGGCCACGTTTTCGTCGTAGGGCAGGGCAGAGCCGTCGATCATCACCGACGAGAAGCCCATGTCGATGCAGCTCTTGCAGGTCTCGAAGCTGTCGCCGTGGTCGAGGTGGAGCACGATTTCAGGATGGGCGCAGCCGAGTTCCTTGGCGTATTCCACGGCACCTTGGGCCATGTAGCGCAGCAGGGTCTGGTTGGCGTAGTTGCGCGCGCCTTTCGACACTTGCAGGATGACGGGCGACTTGGTCTCGACGGCAGCCATGATGATGGCCTGCATCTGTTCCATATTGTTGAAGTTGAAAGCGGGGATGGCATAGCCGCCGTCCACAGCCTTGGCGAACATTTTACGGGTGTTCACGAGCCCTAATTCTTTGTAGCTTACCATTGTTTTCCTAATTAGATTTGGTGCAAAAATAGGAATTAGTTTCCAATAATTGTCACCTGACGCTCACTTTCTTCGTGCAACAGCCGTCAGCCGTACTCAATTTGATGATATACAATCCCGAAGCGAGGCGGCTCATGTCAAGGGTAATCGTCTCGCCTTGTAGCAAATGTCCAAGGTTTTTGGCCATCATCCGTTCGCCCAATAGGTTGTAGACTTCCACCGCGGCCTTTCCTTGCACCGTTTCGCCAACGACGAGATTGACTTTGCCGTCGGTGGGGTTGGGGAAGAGGTCAAAGCTTGCGATGTGCCATTCGGGAGTGGAGTATCCGATGAGGCTGATACTCTTGCTTGCTGGCTCTGTGTCGCAAGCATTGTCGGCGGTCACGGTGAGGGTGACTTCTGCGTCGCCGTCACTCAGGTTCCACACGATGTCGATTTCGTTGCCTCGGTTATAGATGATGCCTGCCTCGGCTGGGTTGAGTTGCCATAGATAGTGGACTCCCTCGTGCTCCTCGACGGAGTAGTGGCTGATATGGTTCTCGTATTTGTTGACGATGCTGTCGCCGACAATGTTACCCAACGTGATGCCATCGGTAAAGCGTATCATTACCGAATGGGCGAAAGTCGCACTACCATATGCCGTGAGCGTCAACATCACTTGTCCATTAGAAACATCTCCATTACCAGGGATATACATGGTGTTTGCAAGGGCGCCGTCTTCGAAATGGCCGTCACCGTCGGTGGTCCAACGCACCGAGTCGCAGTCGTAAGCATAAGCCTCGCTTAGCACAATGGTGGTCGCTTCACATACGATGATGTCGTTGCCGGCAGAGGCGATAGGAGTGTGCTTGGGAGGGAAGCAGATGTCGTCGATTTTTGCCTGTGGGCTGTCTTCGTTATGCTTGACAAAGGACCACGTGAAGCGTGCATTTTTGCCGGAATAAAGGGCTTCGGCGTATTGCCAGTCGTCGGCAGACAGACTGTGTGTCTCATCTTGGTTGCAACCGAAAGACAGCGTTTCGCCGTTGCCAGTCTTGAAACGGAACGATACCTTGGAATCGTGATTCACGAGTTGGGAGGTCAACCTGGCACGTATTATGGAAGAGGTGGTGGTGTCGGCCAGTGCCTTGAAACAGCGCTGGCCTTCGTAGGCGTCTTCGCTGTCATAGGCCCATTTCGCCAATGAGTTTTCCCATCTGAAGAAAGGATTCAGCGTGTCGGTCTCGAAGTTCTCGAAGATGCCGCCATATTGGATGATGGTGTCGTAATAGGCGTGCTGTTCGCCATATTGAATGTTGAGGTGCGACTGCAGCCAGGCGCCTGTGACGTCGTTGGGCGTGGTGTTGAGCTCGAAGGTGGCTGGCCATTCTTCGTTAGGCATGAGGTTTCCTTGCTGTGGGACATTCTGGACGTTGACGAAGGGCGCCTTGACGTCGAGGTTGCCCTGTATCAGGCCGATGCGCGAATGCCCTGCGTTTTTCACGGTGAAGGTGACACTCGATGGGCCTTCCGTGCTGATGTGCGTCGAAGGCTCGCCTTCCGCCGTCATTGGCCTGAACTCCGGATGGATAATGATGATAGGGGCGTTGGCTGTGATGTCGATGTCGTCCACATGCGTGTTTTCGTTTTCGTTGAAACGCACTTTGAGTTGGATCTTGGTTTGGTCGGGTACGCTGGTGGACAGCTTGATTCTAAAGGCGTTCATGATAGTAAGGCTGGCATTGGCAGCCATTTGCGGATAATGTGATAGGCCTTGCACGATTTCGACGTATGGCGAGTCGCAGTGCAGCGTGATTTCACCGCTCGCCGATCCGATCTCGCTGTGGTTGTTCAGTGTGATGTCGATGTCGGCGTATTCGCCGTAGTCGAGCTGACCATTGCCGTCCTGGTCTTTGATGTCGGCGTTTTTGACATATACAAAAGGTAAGGCATTTGAAATGACAGTGACGGTCTGCTCGAAGCGGAAGCGGTTTTGTTTGGTTACGGTGACGACAAACCGTTCGCCAATGGGCAAATTCGGCAGGGTGAAGTCTTGGGGTTGTCCTGTGGCTTGGACCACTGCGAGGATTTCGTCGTCATGTGTCAGACAGATGGTGGCTCCTTCTTCTGCCGTCATGGTGTATTGCGTCGGACTGTTGGTGAAAGGACTGGCGTCGATAGCCATCTCTTGCGGTACTTCGGTATAAAGGTTGAGATAGGTCTCGCCTAGATAATGAAATACATTTTGGGTCGTGGTGACTTTTGTCGGCCACCAGTTAGGCAAGAACGCATGCTGGTTGAGGAACAGCTTTCCGGCGATGAGGGCGTAGGCGGGCCTCGTAAATTTAGGTTGTTCCATGGTCCCAATGTTGGGCATGTAGTTAGGCCAGAAGTTGTCAATCATACCCCAAGTGAGGATGTCATTGAAGTGGGAATGCGTGACCGTGGTCGCCCCTATGCCACCAAGGGCACCCACCTTGGCTTTGCAGAATTCGTAAATCATGGGATGTTCCCCCATAGACCAATAGTCGTTCGAAAACTCAAAGAAAACAACGTCGGAGTATAATGCGGCATCGCAGCCGATGGAAAGAAGGAAGGTGGGGTCGGTGTTAGTCAAGGTCTTGACCACACTGCTTTCCATCCACGGGCTGCACCACAGGTCGTATGAGGAATGGTCGCGGTACAGGGTCAGGAAGGCGCTTTCGTTGAGCGCGTCAACGAGGTAGGAGTAGTCGAACATGTAACGCCAACTGTTGAGGGTGTCGGGTTGCTGGGCGATGTAGTTTTGCCCGTTAGGCCCGAAATAATCGACTACGGCATCGGTGTTGTAGGCTGATGACCAAGCCGTTTCGGGCGGCAATATCTCGTCGCTTGTGTATTCATAAAGCATATAGTAGTTCTTGGGTCGTAGGCCAAGTTTGTTGCGGTAGAATCCGTTGACGCTTTGGGAGGTAATCAGGAACCATTTGTTTTCTTCGTAGCTGGACGTAATGATGGGTTGGTTGTAGTAATCCGGTCGGGTGGGAGGGTTGGTTTCATATTGGATGAGTTTGTTCACCTGCGTGCGGTATTCTTGTAAGTTTATGGCTGGAAGACGGCTAAGGGCCAAGTCGGGGATGCTGTCGCCGTTCATGTCGGCATAGGGGTTGTCAGAACTAAAATGGTAATCTAGCAGTTCGTAACCATTGTCGTATTCCTTGAAAAGAAGTGGGAAACCAGGAATTCCAGAGGACCACCAATAGTATTGGCTACCGACATCTAAGGTATCGATGCCGCTGAATATCATCACTGCCGCCGGCGGGATTGCCCAGTTGTCGTAAGCGTTCTTGATGTAGCTTTTGATGGTGTTTGCGTCGTTGCCGCCACATTCCGTGGTGGAGACCACCTTGGTGAGGATGCCTTGCTTGTTGCGGAATTGCTTCAAGGTGTCGGCGTAAGCCAGAATGTCTTCGTCATCGGGCGAGACAATGAGGTATTCGCAGCCTTCTTCACCGCTTCGAATGGCTTCGTTGAGGAGGTCGTAATAATGCGCTTCGGGCAGCATGTCGCTGTTGATGACCAAGTCGCGCAGGATGCCGTCCCATGCAGGGTTGCGGTATCTGGCCTCTCCAAATTGTCCGCTTCCGCCTTCAAATCGGACTTCGATGTCCATGTCGTAGATGACTTCCAAGGTCTTGCGTACAGGGTTGTAGCGGAACGGCGTCACGTTGAGCATCACCACGTCGAGGCCGCGGATTCGGGTGCTCTGGGCGATGGCGACGTTTTCGCTGGGGTAGTTGGCGTCTTTGCCGTAAACGCCCATGTCCTTCTGCACTCTCGGTTTCCCGACGGCGGCGTTGCCTTGCACGGCGGCGGCAGGCAGGATGTCGATGCCAGTCAAGGTCCGGCAACCTTTTTCCTGGACCTCTATGCTGACCGTTGCGCCTTTCGGGACGGCGATGTATCGGTTCTCGAAAGGTAAGTTGGGCAAGCCCTCGGCATAAGAGCCGAAGCTGCCTTTCATGATGATCTCCTGCCCCTTGGCTTCACCGTCGTCAATGGCGGAGATGCCAATACCCGGGACGGAGTAATGCAACGAAAGGCCGGTGGACGAACTGCTTTCGATGCGGAAACCATGGGCGGCCTCGCTGCTGAAACGATAAGTCTCTTGAGCGCTCAATAGCCTGAAGGAAAGAATCAGATTAAATAGTAAAAAAAGACGTTTCATGGCATAAAATGTTTAGTTTATGCCACAAAAATACAAAAAGAAAAAAATCTGTCAAGGGTTTTTGACAGATTTTTTTCAATGCTGTTGCATTTTTTTATTTGACGCTCACCTTTTGGCTCCAGCAGCCTTCGTCGTTACATAGCTTGACGATGTAGAGGCCGGCTGCGAAAGGCTTCAAATCGATGGTGATGTTTTGGCCTTGCGATAGGTTTTGGACGGCCTTACTTGCCATACGGTGTCCTAACACATTATACACTTCCACCGTCGACTTGCCTCTCAGCTCTTTTCCAACGATGAGGTTGACCTCGCCATTGGTGGGGTTGGGGAAGAGTGTGAAACACGTCTCACGTTGCTCGTCGATAGAGACAAGGTCGAAGTGAATGGTCTTGCTGAGGGTTTGGCTGCAACCGTTGTTGGCTGCGACGGTAAGCGTGGCTTCGGTAATGCCAGAGGCGTAGTTCCAAACGATGTCAACGGTATTGTCATGGGGGAGCAGACGGCCAGCCTCTTCGGGTTCAAGCTGCCAGAGATAGTTTATACCTGGTTGTTTTTCAATGAAGTAATGGCTGTAGGAGGTGGTTTCTTCTACTATCATCTCATCCCCAACGATGGAGCCGTTTAGTTGGATTTCGTCGTTTAAGTTAAGTTGTAAAAGATTGTCAACGCCGTTGACACTCATGTTCAGCATGACGCTGCCTGATGCCAAGTCTTGCGGCCCAGGCGTGTAGATCGGATGTATGGCAAAGGTGTGGTTGAAGCTGCCGTCGCCGGCAGTGCTCCATGTCAGGTCCTGATACCCGTAAGCGTAGTTGCAATTGATGAGAACAGCTTCGCCCTTGCATGCTTCAAGGACATCATCCACGTGGTACACAGGGACGAGTGCCGGATCAATGTTGAAGTCGTCAATCCAGGCGCAGTCGGCACCTGTATTGACGGAGTAGTCTTTGATATAAGACCATTTGAAGTTGTGCTGACCTGCAGAGACGCGGTAGTGTTCCTCGCCCCAGGGTTTTGAGCCCGACCATTCGTTCAGGTCCTCGCCGTCGATGTAGAAGTGCAGCTTGTCGTAGTTGTTTTCCGACGACACTTTCTTGACGAAGGAGATGTCGGTGGCGGGGGTGACCAAGATGATTGACATCGTGCTCTGTTGATTATGGGTGATTACACCCGATTTGGCGCAGTATTGACCATCGTAAGGCTCCTCGTCTGTCATCACCCATGCGGCGTTGCCCGACATGTGCCACTCATGAGAGTTGAAATAACCCGGGTCGAAGGTCTCGTTGAAGCCTCCGTAGGGAAGCAGGGTGTCCATGATGGTTTGATGGATGCCGTCGTTAATCGTGAAGATGGTCCTCAGCCAGCCTTCGTTAAGTGCGTCGCCGTCGGGAGTAATTCTGAAGACCACCTCGTTGGTTTCGTCTTTTGCAAGCGAGTTGAACATTCTGGTGGGAGACTCGACGTTGAGGAATGGGGCTTGCATCTCGAGTTGTACATTATAGGGCTCGCTGTCGAAATGCCCTTCGTTGGCTATCTTGACGTGGATGTCGGTGGGGCCTTCCTTGGCGAGTTGCAGCATGGATTGCTGGCCTCCATTGAAGAATGACAAATCCGGTTTGATCTTGAACGAAGGGGCGGCGATGCGAAGCACACGGTTGCAGTCTCTCTCGTCGTTGCCGTCGTTGACATGGACGACGAAGGTGATTTCGGTCATGTCGGGCGTGGCCTCGTCAATCTTGAATTGGAAGGCGTCGTTGATGGTGACACTTTGATGAGCCCCTAAGTTGTGATATTGGCAGCTGCCCTGCGTGACTTCGATGTATGGCGATGGGGATGAAAGGCTCAAGGTGATGTTGGAAGCCGTGTTGTTGCCGTAGTTGTGCAGCACGATGCTGCTGTGAGCGTCCTCGCCATTGTGGAACACACCAAAGTCGTTTTCGGCTACTATGCCGTCTCTTTCAACGGAGACGAAGGGACCTGTGTTGGCCACAACATTGACCACATCCTCGTAGCGGAAGTGGTTCTGTTTGGTTACGGTGACGGTGAACTGCTCGCCTTCTGTCGTGTTAGGCATGGCAAAGGCGTGGGGCTGCCCGTTGCTCTGGGCCACTCCAATGATTTCGTCGCCTCTCGAAAGGCATATCACTGCGCCATCGTCGGCTGTCACCATGAACTCGTTGGCGCCTGCCGTCATGAAAAGGCCGTGTGTGACTTGCAGGGGTTGGGGCACCTCGGTGTAGAGGTTGAGGTAGGTCTCGCCGGTACAGCCGAAGAGATGTTTGGTGGAGGCCTCAACGCCGGGCCACCACTCGGGGAGGAAGAAATGCAAGTCCAAATAGTTTTTGGCTTCGGCCAACACGAAGGCGGGTCTGATGAAGTCTGGCGCAACGCCGTTGCCCATGTCGGGAAGGAATTCGGGCCAGATGCAGTCGTAGATGCCCCATCCGAGGACGTCGTTGAAATAGGAATGGGTGAGGGCGTTGGCTCCTATGCCTCCAATGCCGCCGCCGTCTTCCTTGAGGCAGAAGGCGTCGATCATTCCTCTGCCGGCATTGGTGAAGATACCGCAGCTACAACTGACGGAGATGACATAGGTGTTAGGCGCGTTTACGACATTGTCTAAGGTGTAATATTTGAAAGCAGGGAACCACCAGGCGTTATAATTGGAATGGCCGCGATAGACGGTCAGGAACGAGCCATCGTTGAGGGCGTTGATTAACGGCACGGAGTCGCTCTTGCTCATCCAGTCATGTAGCTCAGTGACATCGTCGGGGATGTAATTCTGGCCGTTGGAACCGAAATAGTCCATCACAACGCTCGTATTGAAGCCTGTCGACCAGCAAGAGTCGGGGATGGAGCCTGAGTGGACCATGTAAAGGTTAGTAGGATGCTTGCCGAGTTTGTCGCGATAGAACCCACTGAGGGCCTGCGAGTGGATCAAGAACCATTTGTTGTCTTCGTGACCCGCCGTGACGATGGGACGGTCGTAGTAGGCAGGGTCGGTGTAGGGGTGGCTTTCATATTGTATGGTCTTGGTCACGAAGGTCATAAACTCCTGCGCAGTTCTTGCCGTCACGCGGCTGATGGCCACGTCGGCGATGCTGTCGCCGTTCATGTCACAGTAAGGATAGTCGGTATAGTAATTTTGCGGGTTGTAGGCGCCTTGAATGGTGACATGACGGAAAGGCCTGATGCCCGAGTTGCCGTACCATCCGCCGAAAAGGAGCACTGCCGCCGGCGGGATGTCCCAAGTGTTGTAGGCGTTGACGATGTAGTTGCGGATGACGTCGGGGGTGTTGCCGCCACATTCCGAGGTGGTGACTACCTTGGTCAAAATACCTTGTTTGGTGCGGAAGGCTTTCAGTGTATCGGCCCATCTCAAAGCATAGCTGCTGTTGGGTGTGATGATGAGGTATTCCGCTCCTTCCACGTCGCGGCTTTCGGCTGCATTGATGAGGTCGTAGTAGTGGACGTCAGAAAGCATATCGCCGTTGACGACAAGGCCTTTCAGGATGTGCTGCCAGTCGGGGTTGAGATAACGGCTTTCGCCGAATTGCCCGTTGCCCCCCTCGAAACGGACGTCAATGTCGATGTCGTAGATGACCTCCAAGGTGCACCTGACAGGGTTGTAACGGAACGGCGTTATGCTGAGGATGACCACGTCGAGGCTGCGGATCTGCAAAGGATTTGACAAGATGATGTTTTCCGAAGGGAATACGGCGTCACTGCCATAGATGCTGGCATCGCGGCGGAGCTGAGGCGTCCCCTCGTCGAGGTCGGTCCGGGCGGGCATGGCCGGCAGCAGGTCGATGTCGTTGAGCGTGGTGCTGGCATTTTCCCTGTATTGCAAGCTGACGGTGGCACCTTTCGGCACGGCGATGTAACGGTTTACGACGGGCAGGTTGGGACGGCCTTCGGCATTGAGGCCCAGTTGCCCTTTCAGTATGATTTCTTGCCCTTTCACATCCCCATTTTCAATGTTGGCGATACCCAACTCTTGGATGGAGTAGTGCAGTGAAAGCTGTGATGCAGTGCTGCTCTTCACACTGAGACCTTGTGGCGCGTCAGTGCGGAAACGATAGGTCTCTTGAGCGTTTACAATGCCTAAGGCAAGGAAAATGGTTAAAAGTATTATTAAACGTTTCATAGCTGATATATGATTTTGTTATTTGATGCATACTTTTTGGCTCCAACAGCCGTTGTCATTGCATAGTCTGATGATGTATAGGCCAGGTGCGCAATGCTGTAGGTCGAAAGGAATGCTTTGGTCTTTTGCCAGGTTGCTGAAGGTTTTGTTCGTCATACAAGTGCCTAACATGTTATACACTTCGACCGTCGACTTGCCTTGCAGGTCTTGGCCTATAATGAGGTTGACCCTGCCATCGGTCGGGTTGGGGTAGAGGGTGAAAATTGAGGTAGCCTCGAATCTGTTTTCGTCCTCGTCACTTTCGATGACACCCTGAGGACCACTGTTCGGGATGACAGGAACTTCAAACTCGTAACGGAAGTGGTTTTGCTTGGTGGCTGTGATGGTAAAATGGTCGCCTTCTTCCAATTGAGGCATAGCGAAGGAGTGGGGCTGCCCATTGCTTCTGATGACACCTATAATTTCCCCGTCTCTCGACAAACAAACTATGGCACCTTCTTCTGCCGTTACCGTGTATTCATTTACTTCTGCCATGCAATATGGTTCATGCTCTATTTGTATGGGTTGTGGCACCTCGGTGAAAAGGTTGAGATAGGTCTCTCCCGTGTAGCCGAAAAGGTTCATGGTGGAAAAGTCGACATCAGGCCACCAGTTGGGCAGGAAAACATGATAAGCGAAGTATAGTTTTGCCTCTGATAGCACGTATGAAGGTCTGACGAATTCAGGTGGCGTGTCGCTACCCATGTCGGGAAGAAAATCGGGCCAGATGCAATCGTATATTCCCCAAGCAAGTATGTCGTTGAAATAGGAATGGGTGAGGGCGGTTGCACCAATGCCACCCACGGCACCACTGTTTTCTTTGATGCAGAAGGCATCGATGAGACATCGTTTCCAATTGTCAAAAAGCAAGGTGCTGCAACTAATAGAAAGGACGAAGGTGGGAGGA
>CACYHX010000055.1 GCA_902774365.1 uncultured Bacteroidia bacterium
CGAACAAGGATCGAACTTGTGACCTCATGCCTGTCAAGCATGCGCTCTAAACCAACTGAGCTACCGTCCCAAATGCGGGTGCAAAAATACGGCTTTTTCCGAAACCGACAAGTTTTTTTCTTTCTTTTTTTGAAAAAATTCTATCTTTGTGCAATTAAATCTTTTTGTTATGAAGTTTAAATACTTATTAGTCAGTCTGTTCCTCGTTATTGGAACGCTTTCGGCTTCGGCCCAAGAAAAGAAGAATTTGGAATTGGAAGACCTTTACATGAGCGCAGCCCTTTATCCCAAAAGCGTGCGTGGCATGAACTCGATGAAGGACGGCAAGACCTACGCCTCCTTCGAGAGAGGTGAACTCAACATCTACAACTATAAGACGGGAAAGCTCGAAAAGACCCTGTTCGGCATCTCCGACCTCGTTGTGGAAGGCGAGGACCTGCCTATCGGCCTCCAGAATTGGGAATTGAGCCAGAATGAAGACAAGATGCTGTGCGCCACAGACATAGAGAACATCTACCGTCATTCCTTCCATGCCACCTATTATGTCTATGACTTCAAGACCAAGACCTTGCAGCCGCTTTCGGACAACGGCAAACAACGCCTCGCCACCTTCTCGCCCGATGCCACCAAGGTCGCTTTTATGCGCGACAATAACCTGTTCATCAAGGACTTGAAGACAGGAGAGGAGAAGCAGTTTACCACCGACGGCCTCTATAACCATATCATCAATGGTGCGCCCGACTGGGTCTATGAAGAAGAGTTCAGCTTCTCGCAGGGCTTCTACTGGTCGCCCGACAGCAAGAAGATCGCCTTCATGAAGTTCGACGAGAGCAACGTGCGCGAGTTCCAGATGGAGGAGTTCGAAGGTCTCTATCCCGAATGGTATAGCTTCAAATATCCCAAGGCCGGCGAGGACAACTCCATCGTCGAGATTTATGTCTACGACCTCGAAAACGGTAAGACGGTGAAGATGGATACGGGCAAGGAAACCGACATCTATCTGCCTCGTATCGCCTGGACCAAGGACGCCAATGTGCTGGCCATCCAACGCCTCAACCGTCATCAGAACCATCTTGAGATCCTGGCCGCCGACGCCACCACGGGCAAGAGCCGCGTGTTCTACGACGAGACCAACGACTATTACATCGACATCACCGACGACTGGCATTTCCTCGAGGACGGCAAGACCTTCCTGATGACCTCTGAACGTAGCGGCTACAACCACATCTACCTCTGCACACTCGACGGCAAGCAGGCAAAACAACTTACCGACGGACCATGGGACGTGACCAGCGTCTACGGCTTTGATGGCAAGGAGGTTTACTTCCAAGCTGCCAAGAACACTCCCACCGACCGCCAAATCTATGCTGTCAACCTGAAGGGTAAGATGCGCGAGGTGATTGGCCGTGAAGGCACCAACAATGCCACTTTCAGCAACGACTTCAGCTACCTTATTAATGTCAACTCCAGTATCAGCCAACCTCGTCAGTATGAGCTTTACACCAACAAGGGTAAGCTAGTGCGCGTGCTGGAGGACAACCACGAGTTCGCCGAGAAAATCAAGGATTACAACCTCGGAGAGAAGAAACTCATGAAGATCAGCGACCCGGCCTTTGTGCTGCCCGACGGCACCCAAGTCGACGTGGACGCCTGGCAGATTCTGCCTCCCGACTTCGACCCCGCCAAGAAATACCCCGTGTTGATCTATGTGTATGGCGGTCCTGGCCATCAGACAGTGAACAATGCATGGGGCGACAGCGACTTCTGGTGGCTGCAGATGCTTGCCCAGCACGGCATCATCAGCGTGTCGATCAACAACCGCGGCAGCGGCGCACAAGGCGAGGTGTTCAAGAAGATGACCTACCTGCAACTGGGTAAATATGAGACGGAAGACATGATTACCTTGGCCAAATACATGGCCAAGCAGCCTTATGTGGATGGCAGCAGAATCGGTATCTATGGCTGGAGCTACGGTGGCTTCATGGCTGCCAACGGCATCACCAAGGGCGCCGACGTCATCAGCACCGCAGTGTCGGTGGCTCCTGTGACCAACTGGCGTTACTACGACAACGTCTACACCGAGCGTTTCATGCGCACGCCTCAAGAGAACCCCGACGGCTATGATCTCAACTCACCCGTCCACAACACGGAGCTCATCAAGGGTAATTACCTGCTTTGCCATGGCAGCGGCGACGACAACGTCCACTACCAAAACGCCATGGAACTCATCAAGGCCATGATCTCGAATGGCAAACAGTTCGACCTGATGATTTATCCTAACAAGAACCACGGCATCTACGGCGGCTACGAATATGGCGCTGGCGAATGCCGCATGCACCTGTTCAATAAAATCAACAGTTTCTTGTTTGAACACTTGCTCGGAGAATAAGGTAGAACGCTTTCATCAGATAATAGCGATTCATAACTAAGCGCACGAGCAACGTTGACCGTCGCAAAGGTTGCATGACCTTTGCGACGGTTTTTGTTTAAACAATCACCTTCTGATTTTACTTTTTTATCTTTGCAGGGTATTAAAACTGTCAAGAGAGAAAAATGCACGACGACCCAAACAACAACACATGAATCGTGAACAGTTGGCAAAAAAACAAGCCAATTACATTGCCACACAGATGGCTTTCGACGAAACGACCACAAAGCGTTTTACGGAGACTTATTGCGCCTACCAGCAAGAGCTGTGGGCATTAGGTCCCAATCACAAGGAAGTGCCTACCAATGATGAAGAAGCCGAGCAGGCCATCAAGGAGCGCTTCGAACGCAGCCAACAAATCCTCAACCTGCGCGAGAAATATTATGGCGAGTATAGTAAATTCCTGTCTCAGAGTCAAATACAACAAGTTTATAAGTTGGAACGCCAGACTATGAACCGCCTGCACAAGCATCGTGGTCATAACCGAAAAAACCACGAAGGCGAATAAATCAACACGTTAGCTTAGAAGGTGTGTCCGAAGTTGATGAAGAAACCGTAAGATTTTGTGGTGGTGGTGGCGTTGAGCTTGTAAAGGTTGAGGAAACCATAACGGCCGCCAAGTGAGACAAAGAAATGCTTAATGTCCATTTCGATGCCAGCCATGGCATATACATTAAAACGGTTCATGTAACCATTTTCGCCGTACCATTCGCGTTGTGATTCGTGGTTCAAGGGAAAGGTTGTCGTTTCGCTGGTTTTGCCATTAATGCCCCAACTTAACATAGGGCCGACAAAGGGACTAAAGGTGACTGTTTCCCCTGCAGGGATGCTGTATTTCAGCAGGATGGGGATGTCAATGGACATCTGCCGCTCTTTTGTTAAGTCGTGGATGAATATGGAACCTGCCCAATAGTGTTTTGCCGAATCCCTGAGATTCATCCTGTACTGTGCGCCTGCGGTGAGGCATAGGTTTTTGTAGAGACTGAAATTCCAGCTTACACCGAAGTTGAAGCCGTGGAAAAATAAAGTGGTGTCGTAAGAAGGGGCCTTCGTGTTCATGATTTCGGGTGTATAACCCGCATAGAGATTCAACTGGGCTTGCGCTTTTTCGGTGATGAACAGTGCAGCTACGAAAGCCAAAACGATGTATGCCTTTTTCATGGTATGTGGTTTTGTTGTTTACAATCAGGTTCTTTCTACAAAGATACACATTTTTTTGAATATAGCCTGTCTTTTCTCGGTTTTTACCCTTCTTTCGGCTCCACATGCACGACCACGTGGGTCTCTTCGCCATATCGCTGTCGCAAGATGTCTTCCACCTCCGAGGCCTTGTCGTGGGCTTCCTTGAGGCTGATGCCGCCGTCCATAAGGATGTGCAGCTCGATGGCGTAGTGGTTGCCGATGCGCCTTGTGCGCAGGTCGTGCGGCTCGGTGACGCCATCAACACCTCTTGCCAAACTCAAGATTTCGTCCTCCACTTGGTCGGGCAACGACTGTTCCATCAGGTCGCCAATGCCGTTTTTGAGGAGGTCGAAGGCCACCTTGACGATGAAGGCGCCCACCACCACCGAGGCCACCGGGTCGAGGATGACCCAACGCTGGCCGAGGAAGATAGCACCGCCGATGCCCACCGCAGTGCCGATGGACGACAGCGCGTCGCTGCGATGGTGCCAGGCGTTGGCTTCCACCGCCTTTGAGTCCAGCTGCTTTGCCTTGATGATGGAATAGCGGTAGACTGCCTCTTTCAACACGATGGAGACGATGGCCGCCCAAAACGCCAGCACCCCTGGTGCTTCAAGAGTCTCCCCATTGGCCCATGACGCAATCTTCACCGCGCCTTTCACGATGATACCGATGGCAACGGCCATCAAGGCGATGCCGATGATGGTCAGTGCCAAGGTCTCGTATTTCCCGTGACCGTAGTCGTGCGACTTGTCCTGCGGCTTGTTGCTGATTTTGACAAACACCAACACGATGATGTCCGTCACGAAGTCAGAGAGCGAGTGGACGGCATCGGCAATCATGGCCGAGCTGTGACCGATGACTCCTGCCACGAACTTGAAAAGCAGTAGGATAACGTTCACAGCCCCGCCAACGAGGGTCACTTTGTAGATTTCTTTTTCCCTGTTCATGTTTGCCGTAGGTTAAGCAATCACATCTGCTTCAGTTGCTCCACATAGTCGTCGATGCGGTGCAGTTCCTCCGGAATGTTGATTTCCTGAGGGCAATGGTCGGTGCATTGGTTGCAGCCGATGCAATGGCTCGCCTGACGCATCCCGGGGATGTTGCGGTCGTAGCCGATGAGGAAACGCTTCCTTGCCTCCCAAAACTTTTCCGCTTCTCTGTTGCCAGTGGGCATCTTGCCTTGGATGACGCTTTCGTTATAGTAGCCAAACACGGCCGGGATGTTCAACCCGTAGGGGCAGGGCATGCAGTAGTTGCAGGCGGTGCAGGGCACGGTCTTCAGCTTGATGAACTGTTCGGCTACGCTCATCAGGAACTCGTCCTCCTCGGGCGTGATGGGGCGTAAGGGAGAATAGGTCTCGATGTTTTGTGTGAGGTGCTCCATATAGGTCATGCCGCTCAACACGGTGAGGATGCCTTCGGGGGTGCCGGCATATCGGAAGGCCCAGCGGGCGACGGGCGTCTCCGGCTCACGCTCTTTCATCTGCTTCACGATATAGTCGGGTTGTTTGGCGAGACGGCCTCCAAGCAATGGTTCCATGATGACCACAGGGATGCCACGGCGGTGCAGCTCTTCGTAGAGGTACGACGAGTTGACACCTTCACCGTCAATTTCGGCAAAGCTCCAGTCGACGTAATTCATCTGGATCTGCACGAAGTCCCAATGATAACGGCCTTCGTCGTGCCATTGCATCACGGTGTCGAACAGCTTCGGGTCGCCATGGAACGAGAAGCCGAGGTTGCGGATGCGACCGGCATTTTTCTGCTCCACAAGCCAGTCAAGGAGACCGTTGTCGATGAAGCGGGCGTTGAGCATCTCGTGGCTTCCCAACTCCTTCGAACTGCCTCCGATACTATGCAGCAACAGGTAGTCGACGTAGTCGGTCTGTAGTTGCTTGAGTGAGTTCTCGAACATGGCTTGTGAGGCCTCAAGGCTCCAAGTGGAGGGCGAGAAGTTGGAGAGTTTGGTGGCGATGTAATAACTGTTGCGCGGATGGCGTGACAAGGCGATGCCTGTGGAGGTCTCGGAATAGCCTCTCGTGTAAACGGGTGAGGTGTCGAAGTAGTTGACGCCATGGGCCAAGGCATAGTCCACCTCTTCGTTGACCATTTCTTGGTCGACGCGGGCGTTGGGGTCTTTTCGCATGTCGGCGCCATTTTCGATGGGCAGGCGCATCATGCCGTAGCCCAAGAGTGACACTTTGTCGCCCGAGTTGGGGTTGATGCGGTAGGTCATCTCGCCTTGTCCGTCGATGACGTTTTTGGCGATGATGGGCGCTTCATTGTCGTTGTTTTTGCAGGCGGAGAGCACCACCGAGGTCGCCACGGCCGCACCGCCAATATGTTTGATAAATTCTCTTCTATCCATTTTGTTTAGTTTAGAGTTTAGTGTTTAGAGTTTAGAGTTGAGGTATCAGATGGCTTGAGGTTGTCAACTTTCAATTATCAATTCTCAATTATCAATTCTCAATTGATGTGGTGCATTTCATTTCCTTCCACATAAATCGCGCTGAACGGTCGGGCAGGGCAGAGGCTCTCGCAGGCGCCGCAGCCGATGCATTTGTTTTCGTCCACGGCAGGCACTTGCACCGTTCCGTTAGGACCTTCGTAGTCTATCATTTGGATGGCTCCCGTAGGGCAGTGACGGGCGCAGTTGCCGCAGCTGACGCCGTCGGTAAGCACTACGCAGTTCTCCTTGATCCATACGGCATGACCGACATGGATGCTGGTCTTTTCCTCACGTGTGATGGGCTTGATGGCACCAGCGGGACAGACCTCGCCGCAACGCGTACATTCAGGGCGACAATAGCCGCGCTCAAACGACATCGTGGGCTGCATGAAATGCATCAGGTCGGTGGAGGGGCGCAAGACATTGTTCGGACAGCTCGAAACACAGAGTTGGCAAGCCGTGCAATGCTTTTCCAGATGACGGATGGACATCGAACCAGGAGGCGTGACGAGCGTTTGGCGTTTGGGCGCTTTCTTGTCCTCGATGACAGCCAAGCCGCCATCCACTTTCATCTCGGTTTGGGCCATTGCCGCTGTAGTGCCGGCTACTGCTGCGCCAACGAGGAAGGCACGACGTTCCTTGTCGACGGGTTTAGCTTCTTTGGCAGGTTGATTCAAGGCATATTTGTAATGCAAAGCGTCGAATTTGCACTTGTCGAGGCAGTCGCCGCAGACCACGCAACGCGAGTAATCCACTGTGCCGTTCTTGAAGTCGATGGCTTGGGCCTTGCAGTTCTTTTCGCACATGCCACAGTTCTTGCACTTGTCCTTGTCGAAGCGGACACGAAGCAATGAAAAGCGCGAGATGAAGCTGAGGAAGGTGCCCACGGGGCAAATCGTGTTGCAGTAAAGGCGGCCTTTACGCCAGGCAAGGAAGCCTAAGATAAATAAGGTGAGCAGTGCCACCACGAAGGTCGTCACGCTGCGGGTCCAGATTTGGACTTCGGTGAAGTTGTAGCGGTCATTGGCGGCATCGAGACCGGCGAGCCAGTTGTTCAGCAGGTCGTAGAGCGGCTTGAACAGACTGTTGACGATGCGGCCGTAGGCACTATAAGGCGCAAACAAGGTGGTCAATGGTGCGAAGCCAATGATGAGCGCCAGGATGAACACGCCGAGGAAGCCATAGCGCAGCCATTTGATTTCTTTGGTGTAGCAGAAACGGTTTTTCTTGGCTTTGCCGCCGAGCCACGAGAAGAAGTCTTGCATGATGCCCAAGGGGCAGACCACGCTGCAATAGATCCTACCGAATAGTGCGGTTAGAATGATGAGAAAGACCAAAACGCCATAGTTCAAAGCCAGGATGGCGGGCAAGAGCTGGATTTTGGCCACCCAGCCGGCCCAGAGCTGCACTCGGAAGCCGATGCCGAGCAGCAGCAGGGTCACCAGGGTCATCGTGATGATTTGTAAACAGATTCTGAGTTTTCGTAACATATTATCTAGGTTTTATGATTGTTTTCTGTGTTTTACTACACTTCCCTTTTAGTCGTCATGGCGGACAGGGATCCGCCATCTCCTATGCAACAGGAACACCCTATTGCTCAGGAGATAGCGGGTCAAGCCCGCTATGACGTTTCAGGGGTGGATTCTTCTACTAAGGTTGAATGTCTTTTCACTATAATAATACTCGCTTCATAAAGTAAATATATCGGTAACGTCACCAGTGTCAGCGTCACCGCGTCGCCGGTGGGGGTGATGACGGCCGCCACGATGGCGATGGCCACGATGGCATGGCGGCGGTATTTCTTCAAGGTCTCGGCTTGCAGCAGCCCGGCCTTGGCCAAGAGGTAGTTGACGATGGGAATCTCGAAGAGGATGCCCATCAGCAGGCTGAGCATGAGCAGGTTGGAGATGTAGGACGATAGCGAAATCTGGTTGTGTACTTCGGCATAGACCTGATAGTTGTTGAGGAAGCGGAAGGCGAAGGGGAAGATGACGAAGTAATTCATCAGCACGCCGAGGAGGAAGAGCAATGTGCCCCAAATTATAATAGGTGCGGCATGGCGTTTCTCACGGTCGTAAAGGGCAGGGGCGACGAAGCCGTAAAGTTGCACGATGAGATAAGGCGAAACCACCACGAGTCCCGCCCCGAGTGCCACTTTGATGTGCGTCATGAACTGCGCCGCCAATTCCGTGTTGATGAACGATGCCGTGAAGCTGCCTGGACAGAGCGACTGCCATCCTGTTTTCTCACAGAGCCACGCAAGACCTCGGTACGAGATGAAATCGTCGCGCGAGGGGGCAAACAGCAGGTCGAACAGCGCCGTCTTGAAGCAGAACGCCGCCGCGGCCCCTATGACCCAGGCTATCAGGCAGCGGAACAGCACCTTCCGAAGTACATCCAAGTGGTCCCAGAAACTGCTGACGTCCCGCTCACTCATTCGTCGTTTTTCTTTTCTTTGTCTTCCTTGATTTCAGGCTCTTCCGCGCCGTTCATGCCGTCCTTGAAGCTCTTTACGCCTTTGCCCAAGCCTTTCATCAGCTCCGGGATTTTCTTTGCGCCGAAAAGCAATAGGACGATCAATGCGATGAGGAGGATTTCAGGCCATCCGATGGTAAGTAATTGCATGATATTTAAAGTTTTCGTTAATGATTGTGCAAAGATAGGAAAAAAAGCCTTTGATTTTGAGTTTTGGTTTTTGTTTCAAAAAAAAGTGCTTTTTGTTTGAAAAAGAACGAAATATTCAAATTTTTACAAATTAATGTCATTGTAAAAGAAAAAGTTGTACTTTTGCAGCCTCAAAAATCAACCATAGTATTAACAATTTAAAAGAAGGAAGTGTTTTAAAATGATTATTGTTCCTGTAAAAGAAGGCGAAAGCATCGACAGAGCTTTGAAGCGCTACAAGAGAAAGTATGAAAAGACTGGCGTCGTGAAGGAATTGCGTAAACGCCAACAGTTCACCAAGCCCTCCGTCATCAAGCGTGCACAGCTGATGAAGGCCATCTATGTCCAGAAACTCCGTGAGGCTGAAGAGAATATGTAATTCGCCCGCTTAGGAAAATAATTTTTTAAGCTAACTTCGCCGTGAATTGGTATTTTATTACTAATTTTACGGCGAAGTTTCTTTTTATGCTCATCGACCAGTTCATAGCATACATACAGGCAGAGAAGCGTTTCTCGCCGCTGACCGTCGGAGCCTACCAACGCGACATGGAGCAGTTTGCAGCTTTCCTGAAAGAGGATTTTGAACTCGACGACCTCACCCGTGTGAAAACCACCATGGTGAAATCGTATGTCGTCAAGCTGAAAGAGGACGGGCTGGTCAACCGAAGCATCAACCGTAAGATCTCCACGCTGCGCACCTTTTATAAATACTGCCTGCGCGAGGGCCTCGTCGAGAAGTCGCCCACGACGGGTGTCAAGGCGCTGAAGCTGCCCAAGACCCTCGTCAAGTTCGTCACCGAGTCTGATATTAATAAGGTGTCGTTTGCCGACGACGACGATTTCGCCACCTGCCGCGACCATCTGCTCTTCGAGCTGTTGTATCAGACGGGCATGCGTCAGGCCGAGTTGCGCGGTTTGCATGACGCCGACGTCGACAGGGTGGCCATGCAGCTGAAAGTTCACGGCAAACGCAATAAAGACCGTTTTGTGCCGTTATCATCGCAGATGATAAAGCTGATAGAACGATACCAAGCCCTGCGCGACGCCGCCTTTGATGTGCGTGCCGACCGTTTGCTCCTCAACGACAAAGGGGAGGAGATGTCGCCCTCGTACGTATATAATAAGGTGCATCGTATGCTGGAAGGCGTCACCACGCTGAAGCAGAAAAGCCCGCACGTGCTGCGCCACACCTTCGCTACGCATCTCTTGGACGAGGGCGCCAGCCTGGTGGCGATACAGAAGCTGCTCGGGCACGAAGACCTGGCCACGACTCAGATCTACGCCCATAACACGATAGAACAACTAAAGAAAATCCATAAACAAGCCCACCCGAAAGGGTGACCAAAAGAAAGGAGTTTATTATGAAAGTCATGATCAATTCAGTTCACTTCAAGGCTGACCAAAAACTTGAAGACTTCATCACGCAGAAAGTGGAAAAGCTTCACAGCGATGTGATCAGTGCCGAAGTTGCCCTGAAACTCGACAACACCGACACCCCTGAGAACAAGATTGCCGACATCCGCCTCGTGTTGCGCGGCGACGACCTCTTTGCCAGCAAGCAAAGCAAGAGTTTTGAGGAATCCATCGACGATTGCATCGATGCATTGAAGAAACAACTCGAAAAATACAAGGGCAAAACCACCAAGTGACCCCTGTCGGTTGAACCGTTCAACCCCATTGACAACACGAAGCCGGCCTCGAAGCGAGGCTGGCTTCTTTTATGGCTTAAAAACGGAATTATTTATAATGCTGATTTTCAACAATATAACAATATTTCAAGAATTTTTTTCGAAAAAAAAGCAGAAAACGCATTGTCAATTGGAGAAAAGTTTCTATTTTTGCACACCTTTTCCGAGGGAAAGGGACGGCGAAAAGAAGCCGACAGTTCTTTTACATCATGCCGGTATAACTCAGTTGGTAGAGTAGCTGATTTGTAATCAGCCTGTCGGCGGTTCGAGTCCGTCTACCGGCTCAGTTAATACTGGGGGAGTCGCATAGTGGCAATTGCAACAGACTGTAAATCTGTCCGGGTATCCGTTCGGTGGTTCGAGTCCACCCTCCCCCACAGTCAAGCGGACA
>CACYHX010000056.1 GCA_902774365.1 uncultured Bacteroidia bacterium
CAAGGTTGGCGAGACCATCGAAGTCGTCGTCCTCGACGTCGACCAGGAGAACCGCCGCCTCAGCCTCGGCCACAAGCAACTCGAAGAGAATCCTTGGGACGTGTTTGAAACCGTATTCACCGTCGGTTCCATGCATCAAGGCACCGTCATCAGCGCTTCCGACAAGGGCGTCGTCGTTTCACTGCCTTATGGCGTGGAAGGCTTCTGCCCCAGCCGCTACATGAAGAAGGAAGACGGCACCAACGCCAAGGTTGACGACACCCTCGAGTTCAAAGTCCTTGAGTTCAACAAGGAAAGCAAGAAGATCATCCTCGCCCTGCCTAAGGTAGAGGAAGAGAAGGAAGTCAAGAGCGCTGAGGAAAAGGCCGCCGACAAGGCCGCCAAGCAAGCCAAGCGTACCGTGAAGCAAATCAATGACAACATTGAGCACAGCACCCTCGGTGACCTCGAAGTCCTGGCTGGTCTGAAGGAAAACCTCGAAAAGCAAGAGAAAGCCCAACAAGGCGAATAATTCCTTCACTTGCTGAAAGCGAAACGACCGCTCTCCGAAGAGGGCGGTCGTTTTTTTTATATGGCAACAAAATCTTCTCTTTTGCTTGACTTTAGCATTTGAATACCTTAATTTTGCAGGCATATCACATTTTGGTAGTTTAATTCCTAAAATATAGAGCATTATGAAGAGATACATTACCATTTTGTTATTAGTCATGGCTGCTCTTTTTGGACAAGCCCAGACCATCGCCCCTGCGCTCTTGAAAGAGATGGGGCAGCGTGGTGACGATGAGAAGATCCGCGTCTTTGTCATCATGAAGCAACAGTACGACCAGACATTGCTCAACAGCCGCGCTGAACATTTCGCCACACGTGCCGAGAGACGCGACTTCGTGGTGAACGAACTGAAACAGTTTGCAGAGGTCACCCAAAGCGACTTGCGCCATACGCTTTACGAGATGGAACGCAATGCCATGGTGAGTGAGCCTAAGGTGCTATGGATTGCCAATGCGCTCTATTTCGAGGCTACCCAACAAGCCATCTATGATCTCGCCTCGCGCACCGACATCGAGTTGATTGGCTATGACCAGGAAGTTGACTTGACTCCCGTCAAAGAATCACCCTTGCTACCTGACAAGGCCGCTCGCGACATCACACCCAATGTAACCCAAGTAGGCGCCGACCAAGTGTGGAACTTGGGCTACACTGGCCAAGGAGTGGTAGTGGCCGTGGTTGACGGTGGCGTTAACTACAACCACTTAGACCTTACCAGCCACCTCTGGGATGGTGGGTTGGCATTTCCGCATCATGGTTATGATATCGGTGAAAATGACAACGATCCCATGGACACACAAGGACACGGTACGCATTGTGCGGGTACGGTCTGTGGAGATGGAGGTGCAGGCAGGAAAACAGGCATGGCACCCGATGTCACTTTGATGTGCGTAAAAATCACCTCAGGAGGAGGAACGTCATCGACGGCATTGATATGTGATGGAATACAATGGGCTACTGAACATGGTTGCGATATCTTCAGCCTCTCTTGGGGTGGGCAACCAAGTGTTGCCAACAAAACCTTGTATCGAAACACTTGTGTGAATGTCTTGGCGGCAGGCGTAATAGGCTCTATTGCGGCAGGAAACTTAGGGGCCAATCTCGACAATAGTCCCATTCCTGAAAACGTGAATTTTCCTGCTGGTTGTCCACCTCCCTACATGGACCCTGTTCAACAGGGCAATCCAGGTGGCCTTTCTTGTTCTGTATGTGTTGGCGCTGTTGATTATAATGACGAAGCCGCTAGCTTTACTTCGGTGGGTCCTGTCACTTGGTCAAACACAAGTTTTGGAGATTATCCCTATTCCGCTGGCAGCAGCACACAGTTTGGTCTCATTCGACCTGATGTCAGCGCTCCTGGTGTGGATATTGTTTCCGCACATTATGCCGGCAATTCCGGTTACCTTGTTAGGAATGGCACGTCAATGGCGACCCCTTGTGTTGCAGGCTGTATGGCCTTGATGCTGAGCAAGAACCCGGAACTTACTCCTGCTGACATTTGTCGGATTTTGGAAGAGACCGCCGTGTCAAATGAACCTGGCAAGAACAACATCACCGGCTATGGCCGTGTCGATGTCCTAGCTGCTGTTAATGCCGTACCCGCCAATGTCTTATCGCTATCGTCCTACTATATCCACGACGAGCAGGGCAACAACGACCACCAACTCAACGCTGGTGAAGCGGTGACCATGGACATGGGGTTAGTGTGCGGCGACAATGCCTTGAATAATGCTACCCTCCATATTACCACCACATCGGATCTTGTTACCATCACCAATGGCACCCTGTCGTTGCCCGATTTTGCGCCAGGACAGAGTCAAACAGTGTCGGGGTTCGCTTTCACCATGAGCAACGATGCTCCTATTCGCCGTAAGATGACGTTCTATGCTGATGTCAGTGTCGGCGGGTCCTCGATAGGCCATTTTGCCTTCACCTTAGCCGTCATTGGCAGTAACCTTGTCTACGAGGAGTCAACCATCTCTAGCGACAACAACGGCAACGGCTTGTTTGAAGCGGGCGAAACCGCCAACTTGCACATTGTCATCAACAACATCGGCAACGAAACCGCTCCCTCAGTCATTGGCACCTTGTCGTCTTCATCGCCATACTTGACCATCAACAACAACACGGTCTCTTTGGGCGACCTAGTCGTCTATGAGCCTATCAATGCTGATTTCAGCATCACCCTTTCGGCTAACGCATCCAATGCTTTCCCAATCCCATTCACACTCCATCTTGTGTACGGCGGAGGCCAAACGAAAGACCTCGAGTTCAGTTTGTACAATATCACAACAACCTCATCTCCGCAAGGAGCAGGCATCTTGACAGGAACAGGGACCTATGGCGATGGCGCTTCTGTCAGAATTACAGCCGTTGCTGATGACAGTCACACATTAATTAATTGGAAAGCAGGCAATACCGTGGTGTCTTACACTGATTTTGACGCCGTTGTTTCCGATAACGTAGACTATGTGGCCTATTTCAATAGCATCAACGATGTGGTTCCCATCGGACAAGCAGTTGCCTCGAATGCAATTCTTCCCACCTATTCCTATTACAATTATGTCCTTACGGAACAAATCTATACGGTTCAGGAGTTGGGAGAGGCCCATGACATCTCCAGTGTCGCCTTTTTCAATGCAGGCACTGCCAAAACGCGCAACTGCAGGATTTTCATGAAATACACTGACAAATCCGTCTTCCAAAGCGCTTCCGACTGGGTCGCCGCCACGCCTGACGACTTGCTCTTTGAAGGCGAGATTAACTTTACCAAAGGAGAGTGGAAAACCATTTATTTCAACAGGGCGTTTGTTTACGACGGCATCCACAATGTCGTGTTGATCATTGACGACAACACGGGAACATACTCCAGTGGTTTGTCGTGTCGTGTTTTTGAGGATGCCGCACACATGTCCATCTACGTCTGCGGCGACCACACCAATTTTGATCCATACAATCCTTTTGTCAATACCGGCTATTATCCGAGCGAAGACACCTATAGGAATCAAGTCCTTTTTGGCATTGCAAGCTACGACTACAATGTCACAGTGAGTGCCGACCCCAGTGACGGAGGCATGGTCAGCGCACAAGAAGGGCCGTTCTATTATGGGCAGTCCGTCACCGTCACAGCCACACCTTCAGGCAACAATGTGTTCTACTACTGGAGCGAGAACGGCGAAAGGGTCTCTTCTGATGCGACATACAACTTCACCATCACTGCCAACCGTAACCTCGTGGCCCATTTCGGCCTGCCTGTCGCTATTTCGGTAGTAGCCAATCCCGAGGAGGGAGGCACCGTAGAAGGCGCTTGCAGTATCGGCATTGGACAACCTTGTAGTGTCAGTGCAACGACCAACCCAGGATTCTTGTTTGACAGCTGGGCTGTCGAAAGCACCCCGGTGTCGTACATCTCCGACTATAACTTCTATGTTGAGGGAGTCACCACCCTGGTGGCCAACTTCGAACCGCTCCCCGAAAACTCCATTGCCGTCGGGCAAGCCACGACAGACAACATCACACTGCCCACCTATAGTTATTATAAATACTCTCTAAGCGAACAAATCTACACCGCCGACGAGATTGGCCGGCCTTGCAACATCACCAGCATCGCCTTCTTCAACACCACCTATGAGAAGACGCGTAATTTGAGTGTATATTTGGTTGTCACCGACAAGCAAAAGTTCACTGGTGCAAAGGATTGGATATCGCCGAATAACAGCAATCGGGTGTTCGCTGGAAACGTCAACTTTGCTGTCAACGAATGGACGACAATTATGTTAGATACTCCCTTTGCATACAACGGAACTTCCAACCTTGTCCTTGTCATCGACGACAACACAGGCACATGGGACAACAACCACATGGCCTGCCGCGTTTACGATGCAAATGACACGCAAACCCTCCGTATTTACAGCGATGACACCAACTTCAACCCACTGTCACCTTCCAACTACAGCGGCACACGGCTTAGTGTGAAAAACCAAATCGTTCTTGGCATCGAAGGTCCAGATAATGTTGATGGTTGGGTTTCATTGCCCGTCACTGTCTTTCCCAATCCGGCTGTAGATGAACTTCATGTCATGGGAGAAGGCATCAGGAAGGTGGAGGTCCATAACATTCTTGGACAGCACATTGAGACTGTGTCTGTAGAGGATGCTGAAATCGCGATTATTAACATGGAAAACTATGAAGCAGGCATATACGTCCTTACCATCCACACTCTTGATGGTGTAACAACGCAAAGGCTTGTGAAACAGAACAAGTGATGAAAAAGAGGGAGCAGAAGGAATTGGGAAGCAGGAACTTATCCTTTTTTTATTTGTTCTTCACATAGTCGTTCATCTTGGCCTTGCCCCATATCACCTCCATGATTTTGAGGCTTTCCTGCACGTCCATGTTGCCACGGGCTTCAAGGTTACGCTGGATGAAGACGCAGTCGGTGAGTTCGGCATTGTCGCATACGATGTCGCGGGCCAAGGCGTCGCAGGTGGGCGCGCCACAGATGCCGCAGTCGGTCTGGGGCAGACGGGCGCGGTATTCGTCAATCTTCTTCATCTTCTCCAAGGCCACGGCGATGTTGTCGTCGAGGACGAGCATGCTACGGGGATGGATTTCGCCCACCTTCATGTGACGCATCAGGTAATTGCGTTCCTCTTCCAACTCGTGGTCTTTGGTCTGTTCACCCTTACGCTCACGGTCGGCGATTTTGCGGGCGCGGGTGAACACGCGTTCGCAGATGAGGAAGCGGTTGTCGCAAGTCAAGATGCCACCCGGACAACTTTGGTCGCAGGCACGTAACTCCAAGAAGTCAACGTCTTCAATCTCTTCGTTTTCAACCTTCTCCAAGAACTCGATCACATTGTGGATTTCGTCGATGGAGTAGGAGTGTTTGGCATCAGAGAGACGACGCTCGCCGTTGGTCAATGAGGTCAATACGCCATCGGCGGAGAGTTGCGACACGGGCAGCTTTTGCTCCTTGTAACCATGGCCTTGCTTTTTGATTTCGTGGTAGACGCGATTATAGAGCGAGTCCATGTTGATGACGCCATCGACCAGTGACTTTTCTTCACCCACGGGGTTTTTCACTGCCGCAATCTTGGCCGCACAAGGCGTAATATAGAAAATGCCGATTTGGTCGTCCTTCAAATCCATTTCCTCCTTGATTTTGCGGCGGATATACATGGCCGTGATATCAATGGGAGCGCGTAATGGGATGAGGTTTTCCGTGAGGCCAGGGAATTTCACCTGAATCAGGCGCACGATGGCCGGACAAAAGGTCGAAATCAACGGCTTGATGTCGGGATTTTCGGCAGCATATTTCTTTTTGGCCGCCGTATAAACAGGTATGGATGACTCCGCTTCGATGACATGGGTGAAGCCCAAATCCTTAAGGATGCTATAGATGCGCGACACGGTGATTTCATTGGGGAACTGTCCCATGAACACAGCAGGCACCAGCGCCACACGGATGGGATAGTTGAAAATGTCCTCGAAATCGTCTTGCTCGATATAGATGGAGCGGGTGGGGCACACCTTGAAGCAGTTGCCGCAGTCGACGCAGCGGTCGGGGATAAGTACAGCCTTGCCGTCGCGCACGCGAAGCGCCTCGGTGGGGCAGATCTTCATGCAATGCGAGCAACCTATACAGGTGTCTTCGTCTATCTTTAGGGCGTGGAAGAAAGGAGTCTTTTCCATAATTGAGAATTGAGAATTGACAATTGATAATTATTTAGACGAAATTGACTTCCATCTCGACCGTGGTGCCGACGCCAACGGTGGAGGTCACGTTCAATTTGTCAACGTTTTTCTGGATGTTGGGCAGTCCCATGCCAGCGCCAAAGCCCATGTTGCGGACCTCGGGTGAGGCGGTGGAGTTGCCTTCTTGCATGGCCCAGGCGATGTCGGGGATACCAGGACCGGTGTCCACGACCTTCAGAGTAATCTTGTCGGGTTCGATGTCGGCATAAATCATGCCGCCGTAGGCGTGAGCGATGGCGTTGACCTCGGCCTCATAGAGGGCGACGACCACCCGCTTGACGATTTGAGGGCTGATGTTGAGCTGCTTCAATGTCTTCTTGATGGCGCTCGATGCGGCTCCCGCGTTCACGAAGTCCGCTTCATATACTTGATATTCTAAGTGCATGGCGTTCGATTTTGGTTAGATATCAGAAAATGGGCAGCATACCCGCCTTGAAGAGCAGTCCGCAGGCCTTGAACATGGAGAAGTCGCTTTCCATGACCACCATGCCTTCGTCTTCAGCCTCTTCAATCATCTCCTCGGTGGCTTTTTTGCGCCTGACGAGGACGATGATGTCGAGGTTGCCCATCTCGCAGGTGCGGATGGTCTGCATGTTGCAGAGACCGGTCAAAATGACCGGGTTGTAGTCGCCGAGGGTGAGCACGTCGCTCATCAGGTCGGAGGCAAAGGCGGTTTCGTGTTCTTCGTCCAAGCGGTCTTCACCGCAACGCACCGTGGCGTTCAAAAGTTCAGATATTTCTCTGAGTTTCATTTTATTGTTGATTTTTAAGCAATCAGCTTTCAGCCATCAGCCGTCAGCTTAGCCTCAACTTGGCTGATAGCTGACTGCTGATAGCTGATGGCTATTCTAATCGTTATAATGTATTTCCTCTAAATTCTCCTGAATCATCTCCTTCAGGTATTTCATGATGCTGACGTCGTTCATCGACATACCGTCAAGGGCTTCCTTAATCTCGTCGGTGTCGAAGACGAACTCGCCGTCGTCGGTGATGTGCTTGTAGATGAAATGGATGTCCTCGTGAGCAGCAAACAGCATCACCAACGAGCCTGCCAAGTCGCCCATCGGTGGACGGTCCAAGTGGTCGTGCTGGAACCAGAAGTTCAAGACGGTGCCTTTGCCGACCTCGCTCTCAATCTTCATTCCACCACCAGCGTTTTCGGTGTTCATCTTAATTAAAGGAAGGCCGAGACCGACTTTTCGCGTGGTGCGCGAGGTGGTCCAAGGGTCGGTCACCTTGGCCAAAAACTCGGGGGTCATGCCCTTGCCGTTGTCCTTGATGGTGAAGGCATATATGTTGTCTTTCAGGCTGTCACGGATGGTCAGTTCGACGAGGGTGGAATTGGCCGCCGTCGAGTTTTCCATCAGGTCGTAAACATGCATTGATAGTTCTTTCATCCGAATAAGAGTTGTAGTTTTTCCTTGGGTTCAGTGTCGATATAGCGTCCGTCCTCGCCGTGGAGGGTCTTGCGGAACTCGTCGAAGGTCTTGTCGTACATGTGCAGCACGCAGTGCACCTCGCCGATGATATGCAGGAAGTGGGCGTCGCTGCTCTTGGTGAAGTTGAACTTCTTCAAGTAGGCGTATTTTTTCAGGAAGTCGGGCTTAGTGACGTGCTTCGAGATTTCCAAGGCGTCGGCCTTGATGTCGGGCGGCACGAAGCCCAACTGGCTCACCAAGCTGCTCGCCGGCTTGTTGACATGTGCTGGGACGAACAGCCCTCCGATTTCATGCACCACATCATAGAGTTGGTCCAAATCTGCATCCAATGCGCTCCATAGTAGCCATTCCTCTTCGCCCACCACTTCCTCGTTCTCATCGACAATCAACTGATAGCCGAATTTCTCTTCATCCAAGGGGATGTGGGGAAGGTGTGCGTCGAGGAATTCCTGGAACTTGTCCAGCTGCTCATCGTTCTCGAAGTAGGCGAGGGCATGGGCTTCTTCCTGCGTGGTGATTTCGACGCCGCCGATGACGAAGATGCCGTTTTCGCGGCCTATCTTTTGCGTCACCTTCACCTGCCGTGTAGTGTTGTGGTCACAGATGGCGATGACGTCGAGGTGGAGCTTTTTGGCCTGCTCTACGATGGCGGAGGGACTCATATAGAGGTCGCCGCACGGCGAAAGCACCGTGTGCATGTGTAAATCTGCTCTATATGCTTTAAGTTCCATGTGACGCAGGTCCCTGAGCCTGTCGAAGGGCCGTATTATTCGTGTAGCAAATTATACACCAATCCAGCGATCTCGTATGTGGGAAGGTTGGTCTGCAGGATGGGCAAATCCTCGTCGTTGCTCTGCTCGATGGTCTCATCGTTGGGCATGAGGTTCTTTACCAGGATGATGCACGACATTTCCTTCAGCGAGGCCACGGCCATCACGTTCTTGTGGGTTTGGAGGGTAATCCAGATGTTGCCTTCCATGGCGTTGCCCATCACGTCGCTCAAAAGGTCGCTGATGTAGCAGCCATCTATTTCTCTGTCAAGGCCTTTCTCGCCCGAGAGGACCTTCAGGTTGAGTTTTTCGACTAATTCTTTTACTTTCATTGTTTATCGTTTTAAATCTTGTGTTTCGTTACTATTGGACTGCAAATTTATGAATTATTTTATAAATAACGAAAAACACAAAAAAATAACGGCGCCGCTTGATGCGACACCGTTATTCAAAGCTATTATTCTATTCCTATAATTTAATGTCGATGGGTTTAAGCATGTTCTCGGGACGGAGAATCTTGTCGAGTTGTTCCTTGGTGAGCAGGTTGTGCTCGAGGACCAGCTCGTAGACACCGCGACCGGTTTCGCTGGCTTCCTTGGCAATCTTGGTGGATTGCTTGTAGCCTATGATGGGGTTGAGCATGGTGACGATGCCGATGCTGCCTTCAACCAGTTGGCGGCAACGCTCTACGTTGGCAACTATGCCTTCGATGCAGTACTTGCGCAGGGTGTCAAGGCCGTTGGTGAGCAGGTGGATGGACTCGAAGAGGCTGTAGGCGATGACGGGTTCCATCACGTTCAGTTCGAGCTGGCCGTTGTCGGAGGCAAAGGTGATGGTCATGTCGTTGCCGATCACCTTATAGCACACTTGGTTCATCACTTCGGGGATGACC
>CACYHX010000057.1 GCA_902774365.1 uncultured Bacteroidia bacterium
CATGGACAACACCATCAAGCACTTGGAGCATGAATTTCAGGGCATCAGGGCAGGCAAGGCCAGTCCGGCCATGCTGAACGGCGTTATGGTTGAATACTATGGCACCGTGGTGCCTATCGAGCAGACCGCCAACATCGGGTGTACCGACGCCCGCATGATCGTGGTGCAACCTTTCGACAAGAGCGCTTTGAACAACATCGCCAAGGCCATCCTCAACGCCAATTTAGGCTTCAACCCCATCAACAACGGTGAGATCCTGCGTATCGCAGTGCCCGCCCTCACCGAGGAACGCCGTAAAGAGCTGGTGAAACGCACTAAGAACGCCGCCGAGGAAGCCAAAGTCGGCATCCGTGGCATCCGCCGCAACGCCAACGACGACGCCAAGAAACTGGAGAAAGACGTGATCTCGGAGGACGAGTCGAAGCTCCTGCAAGAGGAGATCCAGAAACTCACCGACAAATACATCAAGAAAATCGACGACCTCACCGAGCTGAAGTCAAAAGACATCTTGACAGTATAATGAAAAAGGAGCCAAATGGCTCCTTTTTCATTTATAACACATTCTCGATTGCCATTTCGAACAGCTGACTGAGCGACAGCCCGAAGCATCGCGCCTGCGCTGGTATGATGCTGGCCTCCGACATGCCAGGTACGATGTTGGCCTCGATGAAGAACACGCCTTCGTCGCTGACGATGTAGTCCATGCGGACGAAGCCTTTACATTCCAGCTTCTCATATAGCATTGCCGTGGTGGCCTTGATTTCGATTTCGGTGTCCTCGTCCACCTGGGCGGGTGTAATCTCATCGCACTTGCCAGCGGTGTATTTGGCCTCGTAATCGAAGAACTCGTTCTTGCTGCAAATTTCAGTCAAGGGGAAGACCATCATCTTGCCTTTATACTCCATAGCGCCACAGCCGAACTCACGTCCGTCGACGAACTTCTCGCACATGATCTGACGGCCGGCAGCCCTTGCCGTATAGATGGCAGGCGCCAGGTCTTCGGCGGTCTTCACCTTGGTCACGCCCACGCTAGAGCCGTTACAAGTCGGCTTGACGAACAGCGGCAGCCCCAACTTCTTGATAATCTTGTCGGCATCGTATTTCTCACCTTCGTTGATCAGCACCGAGGGCGCCACCTTGACGCCGTAGGAAGCCACCAAACGTTTGCAGAAGTCCTTGTGGAAAGTCAGGGCACAGGTGGTCAGAGGCGACGAGGTGCAAGGGATGCCCAACAGCTCGAGATAGCCCGACAGCGGACCGTTTTCGCCGGGCTCGCCATGCACCGCGTTGAAGGCCACGTCGAACTTCGTACGGTGTCCACCAACAGAAATAGAGAAGTCGTTTTTGTCGACATCCACACGGGTACCGTCTTTCAAAAGCCCATACCATCCGTTTTTCGAGACGACAATAATCTTGGAATTATACTTCTCCGGATCCAAATTTTGCTTCACCACTTGAGCACTTTTGACAGAAATTTCGAACTCGCCCGAATCTCCGCCACAAATAATTGCTACGTTTTTCATATTTTTTGTAATTTTGTCGGTTTAAAAGCATAACAATAAAACCACTCCAAATAGAGTTGTAAAATCACGGCTAAAATAGTAAATTATGGGACGCTTTCACTTCCTCAAGGAAAAGAAATTTTACATCAACCTGCTCATCATACTGTTGCTATGTGGTGCCTTACTATGGATAACATTCAGACTATTAGATAAATACACACGTCACGATAAGGTCTATACCATGCCTGATTTCATTGGGCAAGACTACCGTGAGGTGAAGCACGACTACGCGAAAGACTTCCATTTCATCCTTATCGACAGTGTTTATCCCAAGGGGCAGCAACCTGGCAGCATCTACCAGCAGGACCCCTTGCCTGGCTCGAAAATCAAAAAAGGCAGGAATGTGTATGCCATCATCGTGGCCGTCATGCCCGAAAAGACCGTCATGCCCAACGTGAAAGGCATCTCGTTGCGCGAGGCCATTGGACGTCTTGAATCGAGCGGATTGGATGTCGAGCATCTAGAATATGTGAGCTATTCCTACAGAAACAATGTCATCGACCAGTATTACAAAGGAGAGCCTGTCGAGGCAGGCACCGAGCTGGTGAAAGGCAGCAAAATCACGCTGAAGGTGGGCATCGGCGAAGACCGCATGAGGGTGAAGGTGCCCAACCTGATCGGCAAACCCGCATCGGAGGCGAAACGACTGCTTAACCTGGCAGGGATGAACCTCGGCAAGGAAGTCTATGAAGACAGCGACAGTCTCCAATACATGTGCGTCAGACGGATGAGTCCTGGCCCCAGTTCAGGCTCCGTCAACCCTGGCACCACCATCGACCTCTGGTATCACTCCAACCGCACCATGGACTTCAAAAAGGAGATGCAATTGCTGCTACATGAAGACTCGCTCGTCAACACGCCGAAGCCCATTGAAATTGACACTATTACAGAATCCATAGAAACCACTGACTTTGAATATGAAGACGACTTTTAAGATATTCGTTATGGCCTTGGCCATAGGATTGTTTACCTTCCCTGCCACTGCGCAAGAGATACTCACCAACTTTAGGTCCACGACGGAACAAGCGCCTGTGAGAAGAAGCGTCGCCGAGGCAAGGTTTTTGCCTTTCTTCGACGATTTCAGCCAGTCCATCCTCTATCCCGACTCGACGAAATGGACCGACAACAACGTCATGGTGAACGACGGTTTCCCGTTGTGTCCGCCCAACCGCAACGGTGCCACCTTCGACGTGCTTGACGCCAATGGCCGCGTGTACAGCTACGCCATCAGCAACCCCTTTGTGAGCGAATACCTCACATCGGTGCGCATCCGCCTCGACTCCATCATGGAGCCTACGCCGCGCGCCCTCACCCCTGCCGACTCGGTGTATCTGAGCTTCTACTACCAGCCACAAGGCAACGGCAACGCTCCCGAAGAGCAGGACTCGCTCGTGCTGCAATTCGGCCTCACCACCGAACGCCAGGAATTTCTATTCCTTGACTATCAGACCTATAGCATCGACGATATCTTCGCCGAGCTGCAAGTCGACACGCTCTTCCCCGGCGATACCATTTGGGCGTCAGTGGGTTGTCAGCCTGGAATGTTCACCATCGTCACCGACACGATAACCCAAGACATGCTAGGCAGCATCTCCGTGCCCTGCGACTCGGTGTTCACCACCGTGGCAGACACAACGTGGTACCACATCTGGAGTGCGCCCGGACAGAAACTCGAAACCTTCATGGCTGAAAACGGCGGCAAGCATTTCAAGCAAGTGATGATACCCATCAACGACCTGAAATACTTCAAAGACAACTTCTATTTCCGCTTCTACAACTATGCCAGCATCGTCAACAACTCGTTGCCTGCCAACCGCAGCAACGAAGACAATTGGAGCATCGACTTCGTCTACCTCAACTACAACCGCTCAATGGACGACACCCACTACCCCATGGTGACCTTTACGGGACAGAAGCCTTCGTTCTTCAACCGTTACCAGTCCATCCCCTACCGTCAATACCGCAACAATCCCACCACCGCCTTGCGTGAGAGCCTAAGCGTCGACATCGCCAACCTCGACGAGGTCGACCACAACATCAGCTACTATTACAAGGTAGACCAAGTCAATGGCAGTCAGCACTATACTCACAACTTGGACCCTGTCGTCATTCGGCCTTACGACGAGTTCGGCTATCTGGAGTGCCCTGAATATGGCGAATCGCCAGCCTGTCCCTATGTCGGCGAGCTGTTTGCCTTGAACATGTGGATTGACTCGGCATCCTATCAAATCAGCCATTACCTTTATGATTCCACTGCCAATCCTCCTTTGGCCGATTCGATGGTTTACCGTGTCGGCATGTACAACTACTACGCTTACGACGATGGCATCCCGGAGCTGGGCTACGGCGTCAGCAATGCGGGAGGCATGTTCGCCGTTAGATTCGACATCAGCGACTACGACACCATACAAGGTGTGCAACTGCTGTTCAACCATACCCTTAACGATGCCAACGACAAGTATTTCGACATCATGGTATGGAAAGACGAGAACGGCAAGCCAGGCGACACCATTTTCACCATGAAAGGCCAACGCCCGCAATGGCAAGAACAGCCTTACAGGTTCACCTATTACAAGTTCAACAGACCTGTCACCACGGCCAACTCGTTCTATATCGGCATCCAGCAAAGCAGCAACGGCCTCATCAACATCGGCTTTGACACATCCATCGACAACATGGGGTACAACTTCGTCAACACCAACGGCGCGTGGCAACCCAGCAACATGCCCGGCTCGCTGATGATCCGTCCCGTCGTGGGCGCCTCCTATTACATCGGTGTAGAAGAAAACGGCACTTCGACCAACTCAGGGACCTTAACTGTCTATCCCAACCCTGCCAGCGACATGCTTCACCTCGAAGGCGACTTCGAGAACGGCCAGGTGAGTCTCTTCGACCTCACGGGACGCATAGTGTACCAAGGTGTGTATCAGCACGACATCGCGGTCAGCAACCTCAACAACGGGATGTATTTCATCCAAGTCGTCACCGCCGAAGGGCAAGTCATCAACCAGAAATTCATCATCAGCAAATGAACGACGACCTCATCGAAACCCTGGACAACGAACTGGCCGAAGAAGGCAGCGAGCTCTACGAACACATACGGATGACCGTCGACCCGGGGCAACAGCCCGAGCGCATCGACACCTACCTCACCAACCATCTCTCCAACATCTCGCGCAACCGTGTGCAAAATGCGGCCAAGGCGGGTAACATCCTGGTCAACGACAAGTCGGTGAAGTCGAACTACAAGGTGAAGCCCAACGACGTGATTTCCATCGTGTTCACCTACCCGCCACGCGAGACCGACATCAAACCGGAGGAGATTCCGCTGAACATCGTTTACGAAGACGACGACGTCATCGTCATCAACAAGCAGGCGGGCTTGGTGGTGCATCCCGGTCACGGCAACTTCGACGGCACTTTGCTGCATGGCTTGGCCTATTACTTCGAGAAGACGCACCAGAACATCGAGAACCGCTTCGGATACCTCGTCCACCGTATCGACAAGGACACCACGGGGCTGATGATCGTGGCCAAAAACGAAGCCGCACAAGCCGTGCTGGCGCACCAGTTCTTTGAGCACAGCATCCACCGCCGTTACTACGCCTTGGTGTGGGGCGACTTCGACGAAGACGAAGGTACCATCGAAGGCAACATCGGGCGCAGCGCCAACGACCGCCGAAAGATGACTGTCTACCCCAACGGAGAATACGGTAAGGAAGCTATCACCCACTGGAAGGTGTTGGAACGCTTCGGCTACGTGACCTTGAACGAATACCGTTTGGAGACGGGCCGCACCCACCAAATCCGTGCCCACTCGCAATACATCGGACATCCCTTGTTCAACGATGCCATGTATGGCGGCGATGTCATCCTGAAAGGCACCACCTTCACGAAATACAAGCAGTTTATCGACAACTGCTTCAAAATCATGCCACGTCATGCCCTGCATGCCAAGGAACTGGGCTTCGTGCATCCCACCACGGGAAAACAGATGATGTTCACCTCGGAGTTGCCCAACGACATGGAACAGGTCTTGGAGAAATGGCGTACTTACCTGAAAGCCAGAAACTTATTAGAAGAATAATAGAACAAAAAACAAGAAACATGAGAAAAGCATTCCTTTTGGCGTTGGCACTCATCGTCGGTTTTGCCACAAGCACACGAGCACAAATCCTCTACCGCATTTCCGGCAACGGACTTGAATCGCCTAGCTATATCGTAGGCACTTACCATCTGGCGCCCTCTTCGTTTGCTGACAGCATCCCAGGCATGCGCCATGCCATCGAAGAGACCAACCAAGTCTGCGGTGAGCTGGACATGATGGACGCCTTCAAGCCCGAAAACGCCGCCCGTCTGATGAAGGCGCAGATGCTGCCAGAAGGCGTTACTTTGTCATCACTATTCACTGCCGAACAGCTGAAACGGCTGAACGCATTGCTACTTGAAGTGTATGGTACCAACCTTGAAGACGAAGCTTTCGCTTTCCAGATGGAAAGAATGAGTCCCGTAGCCCTCTCCACCTCCATCACCTTGCTTTCCTACATGAAAGATGGCAATTCATACAACCCTATGGATTTGATTGACAGCTACTTTCAAACTTTGGCATTGCAAAACGGCAAATCCGTCAAGGGCTTCGAAACCGTTGACTTACAGATGAACGTCCTCTATGGGGCTCCCTTGGAGAAACAGGTGAGCGACCTGATGTGTATGGTGGATCATTTTGAAGACACGAAGACCATGGTTGACCTCGTCACCAAGGCCTATTTCTCACAAGACCTTGACCAGATTGAGAAAGTCATGGAATCCGAAGCAAGTTTTGACTGTTCCACGTCGCCCGAGGACACCGACATCCTCGTCGACAACCGCAATCGTGCCTGGGTGAAGATGATGCCCGAGATGATGAGTGAACAGCCCACGTTGTTCGTCGTCGGTGCCGCGCACCTCTGCGGTGAGCAAGGTGTATTGAAGCTGCTGAAAGAGGCAGGGTATACTATTGAGGGAGTGAAAGAATAAGGCAGGCCTAAGCCTTTTTCTGTTTCTCAGCCAAAGCCTTATCCAAATCGAGGAGGAAACTGCGGGTCTTGTCCAAGGTTTCCAGCATGATGATGCGTTCCTCGTAGTCGCTGAAGCGTTCCTTGAGGGCCTGCTTGGCGCCGGCCAAGGTGTAGCCTTTCACCTTGAGCAGCTGGTAGATGACATGCACATAACGGACGTCGCGCTCGGTGAAGAGACGGTTGCCCTTCTTGTTCTTGCGCGGACGCAGCACGTCAAACTCCTTCTCCCAATAGCGGATCATCGAGGTGTTGACATTGAACATGGCGGCGACTTCGCCGATCGAGTAGTAGTATTTTCCGGTGGTGGTATTCTCTTCCATAGTCAGTCCATCGTTTGAGTGGGCAAAGTCGATTGCTCCAAGATCTGATTATATTGTTCAGGCGTAAGGTCGTTGTAGAAGAAGTTGATCGGGTCGATCTGGACGTCGTTTTTCAGCACCTCGTAATGCAGGTGGACGCCCGTGGTCTTGCCCGTGTTACCGATGAGGCCTATGCATTGTCCTCGTTTCACCTTCTGCCCTTTTCGGACCAAAGGTTTCTGAAGATGGGCATAACGCGTCTTGTAACCAAAGCCGTGGTCGAGGGTCACCATGTTGCCATAGCCCCATTCGTTCCTTTCCACATCATACACCACGCCATCGCCGGTGGCATAGGCCTCGGTGCCCAGGGCCGCCGAGAAGTCGATACCACTGTGGAACTTGGATATCTTATAAATGGGGTCGGGACGATAGCCGAAGAACGACGAGATGTATTTGAGCTCGGTCTCCTTCAACGGGAAGATGCCAGGTATGTGGGCCAACATATCGGACTTGTTGCGCGCCAAGGCGAACAAAGTGTCGTACGACACCGACTGGTGATAGAGTTGGCTCTTGATGATATCGAGTTTTCGTGCCGCGCTCACCACCTGTCCCGAATTCACATAACCATACAGACCCGCATAACGGTCGGCATCGGAGAACCCTGAACGGCGCACCTGACTCGGAATGGGATCGGCCTCGAACATCACGCGGTAAAGGTTGTTGTCACGCTCTTCCATTTCGGTCACCAGCATCTCCATGTCGTCCAAGCGGTCGTTGAGGATCTCGTACTGCAGCTTCATGTATTCCAGCTCGCGCGCCTGCATTTTTTCCTTTGGAGACTTGAAGAAGGTGAACAGCAACACGGCAAACAAAAAAGCGGCGCCCAAGAATCCAAGAAAGACCAACACAAAACGCAACAACTTCCTTGACCTTGAGGTTTCAAGCACCTCAAAATTCTGGGTCAACTGGTTGAATATGTAGTGTTTCTGTTTTGCCATTTATTTGCTTGATTGAGCCATAAATAACGCTCCAAATCAAAAACTATTGCGCAAAAATAGAAAATTAGCGTAACTTTGCACGTTTAATTCAACGGTTTTTTCAAGTAAAATCACATAACTCATTATAAATGAACGCTTACGAAATCAGAAATAGCTTCTTGGACTTCTTCCGTTCGAAGGAGCACACCATCGTGCCGTCGGCACCCATCGTCGTCAAGAACGATCCCACCCTGATGTTCACCAACGCTGGCATGAACCAGTTCAAGGACATCTTCCTGGGCAACCAACCCTCAAAGTGGAAACGCGCCGCCGACTCGCAGAAATGTCTGCGTGTCTCCGGCAAGCACAACGACCTCGAGGAAGTGGGCCACGATACCTACCACCACACCATGTTCGAGATGCTCGGCAACTGGTCGTTTGGCGACTATTTCAAGAAAGAAGCCATCGCCTACGCCTGGGAGTACCTCACCGAGGTGGTGCATATCGACAAAGACCGTCTCTACGTCACCGTTTTCGGCGGCGACGAGAAGGACGGCCAGCCTGCCGACATGGAGGCCTACGGCTACTGGAAGGAGCACGTCAACGAAGACCGCATCATCTACGGCAACAAGAAGGATAACTTCTGGGAGATGGGCGAAACGGGTCCCTGCGGCCCCTGCTCGGAGATCCACATCGACCTGCGCGACGATGAAGCCAGAAAACAAGTCCCTGGCCGCGACCTCGTCAACATGGACGACCCGCAGGTGATCGAGATCTGGAACCTCGTGTTCATGCAATACAACCGCATGGCCGACGGCCATCTGGTGGAGCTCCCCGCCAAGCACGTCGACACGGGCATGGGCTTTGAGCGCCTCGTCCGCGTGCTGCAAGGCAAGACCTCGAACTACGACACCGACGTGTTCCAGCCCATCATCCAAGCCATCGCCAAGATGTCGGGCATCGCATACGGCAAGGCCGAGAAGACCGACGTCGCCATGCGCGTCATCGCCGACCACCTGCGTGCCGTGAGCTTCGCCATCGCCGACGGACAGCTGCCGTCGAACAACGGCGCCGGCTATGTCATCCGCCGTGTGTTGCGTCGCGCCGTGCGCTACGGCTTCACCTTCCTAGGCTTCGAAGAGCCGTTTGTGTGCCAGCTCCTGCCCATCCTGGTGCAACAGATGGAACACAACTATCCCGAGATCAAGTCGCAGCAAGAGCTCGTCAGCAAGGTCATCCGCGAAGAGGAGGCCTCGTTCCTGCGCACCTTGGCACAAGGCATCAAGCGCTTTGAGGGCTATGTAGAGCAACACAAGGGCCAGGACATCGACGGCAACTTCGCCTTCGAGCTGTTCGACACCTTCGGCTTCCCCATCGACCTCACCCAGCTGATGGCCTCCGAGAAGGGCATCAACGTC
>CACYHX010000058.1 GCA_902774365.1 uncultured Bacteroidia bacterium
GGTGCCAGTCATATCATATAACATCACTGTATCGTTGACCTTGTGACGAATGCCGTCTTTTATGATCATTTTGTCTCCCTTCAAGGTATAATAGCCACCATCCTCTTCATTGTCGTCCGCGATCGCTGTTCCATCCTTCCTGAATTCGACGGTGTGTCCAACCACGGCCTCATTATAAAACTCATCAAAGTCATCGAACGACTCGCCACCTATGGTCACCGACACTTCGGTGATTTTCCATTTCCCATAGACCTGGGGTTGTTTGTTGCAGGATGTCATCGCTGCCATGGTTGCCGCCACCAGCAGCAGGGCCATGATTTTCAGTGTGTTTTTCATTTTTTTGACGTTTTTTGTTTGTTTATTCGTTTTTCCGTTTCGGCCTGTAGGGCTGCAGCCGCTGTGCCGTTTCATTGTGCGTTTGCCGTTTGTAGGGACGCATCGCATGCGTCCGCCGCTTGCGTTGGCGGACACACGCGGTGTGTCCCAACAGGGTTACCGTACCACAAATTTCCTAGTCCCTTCACCCACCGTGATGAAATACATGCCCTGGGGCAAATCGGACACATCAATCTGCTGGGTTTCGGCATTGAGGCTGCCCGTTTGGACGGTCTGCCCAATGAGGTTAGTGATGTGATATTCATTTGCCGCTGGTAGAGACGTGGCGCGCCGCGTCTCTAAAACGAGGACGCCGTGGGTCGGGTTAGGATAAACGGTTAAGATCCCAGAGCCTGTCGAAGGGCCGTCTTCCTCGATGCCGTTGTGCCATTCCTCGTAGACCTCGTCGCAGTCGCGGTCGCCGTATTTGAACACCAGTTCTCCATTGCGCCAATAGCAGCGCATGCCTTCCACACGGTAGTCCTTGCCGCGTGTCATCAGTTTTTCGGGGAAGAAACTGGTCAGGTGGCCTATGCCGCACACGATGGTACCACTGAAGAGGTCTTGGTCGTCGCTCACAATCAGCATTTTATACAGACTCCCTTCGTATTCTTGATACTCCACAGTATCCACATGCATAAGAATGCTTTCCATCCCCACCTTGATTTCCCATTCATCGCCAACCTCGGCCCCGAAATCGTAAAGCGGGGTGAACTCCTCCAAACTCTTGTTCCACCAATACACCACGCCGTTTTCCTCATAGAGGTATTCGCGTGTCACATCAACGCGCGCGTCCTTGTCATATAAGGTATTTGTGCGAATAATGATGACTACTTCCTTGTGGTTGACGGTCGTATCGGCGGCATATTCCAGATGCTGGTAAGTGATGCTGCCGTTTTCCCTCTGGATTTCGTAGTACCATTCCGTCCCGACAAAAGGATAACCAACTTCAATCCCACTAAACACAGGAAAGCCGTCGTTGGTATTGTCAATGTCATATTCCCAACGGTGAACCATGGCAAGTACCGTAGGATATTGCTCCACCAAGGCTTCAGCGCCTGTATTCAAAGCCTCTACCAAATCGTGTCCGAATTGCAGGCTGTCGAGACTCCATTCACCAAAATAAGTGGTAGGCCAGAAAGCACAGGAATGTTGCAACGGTTCACCTTGGCTTACGCCGTCATGGTTTTCAAGATGGCCCAACCAATAGCAATCGCTGAAATGGTCATTTTCTTGCTGATTGTAAGCGATGGCTCCCTTGATTTCTTCACCAGTAATCACCTCGCCTGCGTTATACACATTTTGGATGGTGCAGTCACCGATATTCTCGCCACCACCAATAATACCGCCCGCATATAAGGGAGCACTCACCGAGCCTCTGTTGAACACATTTACAATGTATATATTGCCCGCTTCTCTTGAACCTAAAATGCCGCCGGCATCTCCTTGCTCCTCACTCTCCATCACCACATCCCCGTAATTGCTACATTCAACGATACAAAGATTTCCAAAACCCTGCCCAACATGGCCGACAATGCCGCCAACGCTTTCAATGCCAATAGCATTTGCAGGACGATGACATGACACCCTTGAATAATTATTACAGTGTTGTACAAAAGAAGGCATACCTGCATGATTCAAATGATAACCACCAACAATGCCGCCACAACAACCAGTGCCAGACAAATCGGCAAAGTTCTGACAATCTCTTATATCGCTTGTACTACTCTCGACACTACTATGAATAGCACCGATAATTCCACCAACATGAACACCTTTAAAGCCTTCGACACTACTAATCCGTCCTGTTTCATTGTTGACACATTCCTCAACACTGCCATAGCCTACCATTCCTACAATACCGCCAATGCACCCCCCGCCTGGTGAGAGACCTCCAACAACTTTTTGGTTGTTAGAACATCTTATTATCGTCGCATACCACATTTGGCCAGCAATTCCACCAGCAGAAGAACCTCCCTGAACACAAAAACTATCAACCATTCCACACATCGAGCAACCATCCATCACATATTTTGCTTTCGCACGCAAATCGTTAATCTGGCCCACGACGCCTCCAACAATTTGTGCCTCCACCTTCACAGCCTCTTTCACTTGACACGCCTTGATGGAATATATCTGATCGCTTGTTCCCTGTTCTCCGTAAGTGTAACCCGCCAAGCCTACCAAACCACCCGCAATACCATATTGTTTGTCAGTTGAGGCACGGCCGTCATAAATGCTGCAATTTGAAATGTTGGTCAGGCCTGCATAGCCCACAAGGGTGCCCACATATTTCCCGTTCCCGCTGACATAACACTGCGCTAAATGGACATTGTTGATTTCAGCACCATTGGTGCAACCGAAGAGACCACCCACAGGCTGTGCATCGCCGTCAGTGATGGTTTGGTGCATATTCAAAATGGTTTTGGTATCACCCCAGCCATCGAAATGTCCCGTGAAAGGATGCTCGGGTGTCCCTATGGAAATCCATTGCTGAATACCACCATCGCAATTGGCCAGATTGATATTCTCCATAATCTTGTAATAGGCATCGCCGCCTGTGCCATTGTTGGTTTGCTGGGCGAGTAAAGCCAACTGATTCGAAGTATAAATCTGATATGGGTTCTCTTCGGTACCGTCGCCACCTCCGTAGGATTCAGCCACAGTGCCGTCCCAGCAATAGCCTTGTTCATCACAATCGTATGCGCCAAGGTGCAACACCATCTCGCCATCAACAAGATAGCAGCGCAACCAATCGGGATATTGACCATCATAAATGTCACCGACACAAGCGTAAGGATAAGGGAACAAACCGCTGATTTCGCCTATGCCTTCGATGATGGTGCCACCGCCAAAATAGCCCAATTCCCCATCGTATGAAACCCGTTGAGCCCTATACTGATGGTTATGCCCCAAACCTTCATAATAAGTGAGTTCCGTCACCGTGACTTCATAGGCGCAGGAATCAATTTCGCAAGTCCACGATTCGCCCACTTCGGCATCAAAATCGTAAAGTATAGTGAATCTGCCTAAAGTCTGGTTGTACCAATACACCTTGCGGTTGTCTTCGTAGACATATTGCTCATCGCCATTGCCACCGAGGAACTGGCGCGAAATGATGCTACAACGATGTCCCTGAATGAGGGTATCGCCTTCCACCGCCATCCGATAATAGGTGATCGGGCTGCCCATGAAGGAACTGACATTGAAATACCACTCCGCGCCTTGGGGAGCAAATTTATTAGGGATAATGTTTGCCGAGAAAATACTCTTCCAATACGAACCACGGCCTTCAAAATACAGATGGTTGTCATATCCTTTGCAAAGGAAACCATCCGAACTACCCGGAACGGGAGGGTACAGTTCAAGTTCTTCGCCAATTTCGGTAAAGGTCTCGCCGTGGTCCATCGAGTAGGCCAACACAGCGGTGTTGTTTTCGGTCACGTTGTTTTTGTACACAATGCCGTTGTCGGCAATACCGAATGTATTATAGGACCCAAAGGCGTAGAAGCCAGGCACATGCTCGAAACCGTGGAAATTATCGCTAACCAAAGCATTGCAAACCACATTGCCCTCGGGGTCGAATTCCATATCGTTGATGGAAACACCCTCAAAGGCAACAAGTTCCCAATTATCCATATCGGAAAGGGTGGCATGATAGACTCCGATGTTTTGACCGCTATCGCCGCCGCTATCGTGGTTAAGGCAAAAATACACATCGCCATTGCCGTTGGCCAAAAGGTCTCCGATGTATTTGTCATCCTCGACAAAAGCAGGTCGGATCGTGTCCCAAGAGGCACCACCATCAGTGGTCCAAAAGACATAATTGCTCGTCACGCCCACCAGCGTTTCATTATTTACAGCGCATATCTGTTGAGCCTCATCACCTGCAACCAACGGTGCGGCCCCAGAGGTCAGTTGCCATGTGTCGCCGTTGTCGTCGGAATAGAAAGCCCTATAGGGATAGCCTTCGAAAAGGAAGATTCTACCTTCCGGGCTAATGCTAAAGCACTTCGAATTGAAGTTACAATTGAAGCCCGTTTCGTAACCTAACACTACTTGCCAGGTTTCGCCTTCGTCCTGCGAGCGGGTAAAACAAGGACCATTGCCGGTACCACCATAATAAGAATAAATGCTTCCGTCGGGGCTGACGCCCAGGAAAATGCCTTGCATTCCAATAGGTTTCCAATAATGCTGTGCCTCAAGGCCGCCAAGGCAAGCCAAGCAAAGGATGATTGTTGATACTAACTTTTTCATAGGTCTAATTATTTGATTGTTAATTATTTGATTTCTTTTTTGGCTGTTAGCTGTTAGCTTTTAGCCGTTAGCAGTGTCAAAGTTGCTAATAGCTAACAGCTAAAAGCTAATAGCTTATACTGCATTGACTATTTCCTCAAAAGTCCGCGTATCTTCGGCGAGGTTCATCTTCATTTGCTTGATGCGGGTCTTGCGGCGGTAGTACGACTCGGTCTGGGTGTCCAAGAGGATGGAAATCACTTGGTTGGAGAAGCCGTTCTTGGAGAGGCAGCAGATGCGCACATCCCACTTGCCGAGTTTGGGATAGAGTTCGAGGAGGCGCTGCGAGAAGCCGTCGTACACCAAGTCGGTGAGGCTGATGAAGTCGGCCCAGTCGTCGTCGCTGAGGGCGAAGTTCATCGTGTCGGCGGTCACCTGCTCGCCAAGGCCCTGTGCCGTAGCGTAGACCTTGTTGCGCCCCATGATCTTACTCGTCATCAGCAGGTCTTTTTGCGAGAGCGTCTGACGGTCGCGACGCAGGTCGTCGTTGGTGCGGATGAGGTTCTCCATGTCGCTCACCAACTCGTGGATGCGGTTTTGGTCGCGTTCCACCTGGCTGCGGAACTGCTCCACGGCCAACTTATGGTCGCTCACCTTCTTCCTCACAATCAGCACGATGACTAGCAAGGCAATCACCGCGGCAGCGATGATGAGCCAGAGTTTGAGGCTGCGGTTGCGGAGCAGACTCTCCATCTCGCTCTTCTGCGCCTTCAGCTCATACTCGGCCTTGAAGCGTTGCAGGTTGTCGGAGGCATGTTCCTTGTCGCTCTGCATCATGTTTTGCGTGAAGAGGTCTTGGTATTCCATGGCCTGCTCAAGATGGCCTTCGTTGTAGGCGATGGCGTAGAGCGTTTGGTACACCGACATCTTCAGTCCTGGGCGCTCGCTGCGGAGGGCGGCTTCAAGGTATGGCTTAGCTTCGGCGTAGTTATCTGTGTAGTAATATAATACACCCATCGTCATGTTGGCAATGTCGGTGTTGTTGTCGTCAAGCTCGCCCTCCAAGGCGTGGCGAACGCAAGTCATGGCTTCGGGATAGTTGCCCACGGGCAGGTAGTAGTCGCGGCCCATCTCCAGGTAGATGTCGCTCTGCATGACCTTATCATCTAATAAGGTGGCGATGCTGAAGGCCGTGTCGTAGTAATGTTTGGCTTGGGCAAACTGCTCCAACGATTTCGCCACGCGGCCACAGTTGCGCATCGTGGTCATCACGGCGGTGGAGTCGTCGATTTGGCGGAAGCACGCGATGGCTTCGCAGTGCATCTTGAGGGCATCGTCGAAGAGGCCGTGTTTGTTGTACATCGCACCGAGGTTGTCTTTGAGTTGGCCTTCGAGGCGGAGGTTTTCGGTGATTGGATCGCAGCCATGCATCAGCGTGAGGGCTTGCAGGAAACGCTCGGTGGCCTCTTCCGAGAGGCGTTGCTGGCGCAGTTCGGCACCTTCTTCATATAAGGCACGCGCCTGCTGCACGCGTTTGGCGGGAGTGTCGCATGAGGACAACATCACGCCGAGCGCGAGGGTCGTTAGGATGAGTGATTTTAGTGTTGCTTTCATAGTGGTTCTGTTTTTGACTCAGGACTTCAGGACTTTCACCCCTTGCCGTCATTGCGGGCTTGACCCGCAATCTCCTGAACGAAATGGATCCGTCTTCGCGTTCAGGAGATGGCGGATGTCCCTCCGCCATGACGGTAAAGGGGCAAGGGTATTACCCCCCCCCGGTCCCATGTCCGTCGATGCAAAAATATACAGAAAAAACGCTTGTCAAGAGGTTTTTTGGGAGCCTCTCGGTTTTGTCCATGCTTTTTTGGATTGTCCAGATTTATTTTATTGACAATCAACGGTATGATTTTCGCATGGACATAATTTTGTCCCTATGATTTTTACATTAAAGGTTGAAAAAAGAGCGAAATTTCTCAAACACTACAATAGAATCATCCGAAATACCACAAGCAAGCTATTTTATATCAATCTCACGTTAGACAGGCACTTGCTTCGTATTTGACCCGTGGTTGAAAGCACTATTATTCGATTGTTGTTCGATTGTTGTTCGATTTTAAAACGAAGAACAGACGAAGATGATTTGAATATAAAATGATGAAAATACGAGCCGACCTGTTTGCAATAGCTAAGGAAAGAGATAGTTATTATATAGGAAAGGGCTGCCTATCACTAAGCAGCCCTTTCTAGTCGTCTTTAATATGGAATCAATCTTTCTGGTTTCTTTCCTTCACGATCTCTTCCTGCTTGTCCTTCGGCGTCGGCATGTACTGATGGAACTCCATCGAGTAGTTGGCGCGACCGGAGGTGAGGTTGCGCAAAGCGGTGGCATAGCCGAACATCTCCATCAGCGGGACGAAGGCGTCCAGCTTTTGCGAGCCTTTACGGAAACGACGCATGGCCTCGATGCGACCACGGCGCTTGTTGACGTCGCCCGTCACATTGCCGATGTAGTCGTCGGGCGTGTTGATTTCCACCTTCATCACAGGCTCAAGCAGCACGGGGCTGGCTTTCATGAAGGCTTGCTTGAAACACATCTGGGCACAGAGTTGGAAGGCCATGTCGCTGGAGTCGACGGGGTGTGAGCTACCATCGACAAGGACACACTTCACATCCACCACGGGATAACCTGCGAAAGGACCTTTGTTCATGGCCGCAGCCAGACCCTTCTGCACCGAGGGGATGTATTCCTTCGGGATGACGCCGCCCTTGGTGATGTCGACGAACTCGAAGCCGCCGCCCGGGTTAGGCTCGAAGCGGATGACGGTATGGGCAAACTGGCCCTTACCGCCGGTCTGCTTCACATAGCGGTAGTTGCACTCGAACGGCGCGGTGATGGTCTCGCGGAACGACACCGAAGGCGCGCCCACCGTGACCGGCACCTTGAACTCTTCCTTCAGGCGGTCGACAATGATTTCCAGATGCAACTCGCCCATGCCGGCGATGATGGTCTCTTCCGTCTCCTCGTCGAAGTGGGCGTGGAACGACGGGTCCTCGTTGCAGAGCTTGGCCAAGGCCTCGCTCAGCTTGCTGCGGTTCTTCTTGTCGTCGAGGTTGACCTTCATCTCAATAACCGCAGGCGGTATATTGATGGATTCCAACAAGATAGGCTGTTCTTCATCGCAGAGCGTGTCGCCCGTCTTGGTGTATTTCATGCCCACGAGAGCCACGATTTCGCCTGCGCTGGCCTCATTGATTTCCTCGCGTTCCTTCGCCTTGATGCGGAAGATACGGCCCACGCGCTCACTCTTCAACTTGTTGGTGTTGTAGACGCTCATGCCGTTGGTCAGCTTGCCGCTGAAGATGCGGATGAAGGTCTGCTGACCCACATACGGGTCGTTGATAAGCTTGAAGGCCAAGGCCGAGAAAGGCTCGTTTTCGGAGGGATTGCGGCGGTAGGTCTTCTCCTCGTTGGCGGGGTCGTGCGCGATGACGGCACCCAAGTCGTTGGGCGAAGGCAAGTAGTCGACGATGGCATCCAAAAGGAGCTGGATACCTTTGTTCTTATAGGCGGCACCGCAGAGCACCGGCACCATCATCAATTTGATGGTGGCTTGACGGATGGCAGCCATCAGCTTGTCGGTCGGGATTTCTTTGTCTTCGAGGTAAAGCTCGGCGATTTCGTCGTCGAGGTCGGCCACTTTTTCGATGAGGTTGCGGCGGGCTTCCTGGGCCTGCTCCATCATGTTTTCCGGGATGGGACCCACGATGCGTTCCTTCTCGATGAAGCGCACCGAGTTCATCTGCACCAGGTCGACCATACCCTCAAAATCGGACTCTGCTCCGATGGGCAGATGAAGCGGCACGGCGTTGGCACCCAAGTATTTGTGCATTTGGTTGACCACCTCTTGGAAGTCGGCACCCGTACGGTCCATCTTGTTGACAAAGGCGATACGCGGCACGCGGTATTTGTCGGCCTGGTTCCACACTGTCTCCGACTGCGGTTCCACGCCACCCACGGCACAGAACACCGCCACCATGCCGTCGATGACACGCAGCGAACGCTCCACCTCAACAGTGAAATCGACGTGACCAGGAGTATCGATAAGGTTGATCTGATAGCCGTTCCAATGTGCGGTGATGGCTGCCGAAGCGATGGTGATGCCGCGCTCCTGCTCTTGTTTCATAAAGTCCATGGTGGCTTGTCCATCA
>CACYHX010000059.1 GCA_902774365.1 uncultured Bacteroidia bacterium
GAAGGAAGGCTGTTCATTTCATATCCTGAAGCTTAAACGAGGGCTGCAAGACTATCTCGGCGACTCCTTCTGATAAGCGGCTGCAAAAATAAGGAAAAATATCAAATCTTTATTTCAGTGCTTTCACAGGGCATTCCTTGGTGCACTTGTGACACAGGATGCACTCGGTGGCATTTTTTCGTTTGCGTGAGTCGTTGTTCACTTCCACTTCCATCGGGCACACTTTCAGGCATTTGCCACACTTGATGCATTTGCTCTCATCGCAATGGATGCGCAGCAAAGAGAAATGGCTCATCGGCTTGAGGAAGACCGTGACGGGACAGATGTATTTGCAGAAGGCGCGATTGTCCTTGAACACAACGGCAAGAAGGATGCCCACCACATAATAGACCAAGTTGCCGATGAGAAACAGCATGAACATGGTGTGCTTGTTGGTTTTGTCGAAATGGAAGAGCAGGAGGACAAGGATTAGCGACAACGCGAACACGATGTAACGGATGAAACCTATCTTCTTTCTCGGACCTTGTGGTTGTTTGTAAGGGAGGAGGTCAAGGATCATAGCGGTCCAACAGGCATAGCCACACCAGCCGCGCCCGAAGAGGAGAGGCCCGAAGATTTTGGCGATGAGATAATGGAGCACACCTGCGCCCACCACGCCGGAGAACAAGTAATACCAAAAGCCCTCGATTTGCATGTTCTCCCTGCATATCAGTCCGAGAAAGACCAGCATATAGGCGCCTACGCCAAACTGGATGAATTCTCTGGCATATTTCCATCCCGCTTTTGACAAGGCCAGTCCAACACCGATGATGGTGCCGATATAACTGAAGTTGAGCAAATAAAACAAACTGCCTGTTGCCAACCAAAGTGAAATGGCGATGATCTCAAAAACGGCAAACAGGATGATAGGGGTTTTGTAGTTTTTCATCAGGTTACATTTTCAGTAATACGGAGAAGAGCGGATTTTGTTACAGCAAAAGTATAAAAATATCAAATTAGAAGGTTTTTGTTTGCCAAGCCAATGATGATTTATGGTTGAAAGAATCACTATTTCTTGGGATTATAGCGATAGGGCAAAGCGTCGGATTTTTGCAGCTGAATCAAACACAATTATTATGGGATTACTTAGCAAGATTTTCAGCAATACGCGCAAGCCCGAAGGCTTCAAGGCCATCAACATCCGGAAAGACGAAGCCAAACACTGGCTGATGGTGACGGTGGAGAAATAAGTTTTTTTCGGTAATCCGAAAAAACAAAACCGCCACAAAGGTCAAGGAAAACCTTGTGGCGGTTTAGTTGTTAGAACTTTATGTTACGCTTCTTCAATGGCACCCACAGGGCACATCAGGCACTTTTTTCCCGTATTTTTGCGCTGAAAAAAATACTGTCATGGAAGAACTGAAACGTATCAAACTCTTTGCAGGATACAGTGACGAATCTTTGGGGCGCCTGATGAACCAGCCTTGCCACACCCGATGTTGAAATTGTAATAACATTGTAACATCATCGTCCTGTGGCTTCAATGAAAAGCTGTATCTTTGTGCTCGATTGGTACTTTTTCTAAAGCTTACTAAACCAATGAATTTATGAAGATTCTTGTTGTCGATGACGAGTTGGATCTCTGCGAGATTCTGCAATTTAACCTTGAAACCGAGGGATATGAGGTCGTGACAGCCAATTCTGCGGAAGAGGCATTCAAACTTCCTTTGCAGGAATATGCTTTGATTCTCTTGGATGTGATGATGGGCGAAATGTCAGGATTCCAGATGGCGCGAAAGATTAAGGAAAACCCAGCAACGGCGCAGATCCCCATTATCTTCATCACAGCTCTCGACGACGAAGACAACACGGTCAAGGGGCTTAACATCGGTGCCGACGACTATATTACCAAGCCGCTGAGCATAAAAGAGGTGAAGGCAAGGGTAAAAGCGGTGCTGAGGAGGTCATATTCCCGACCATTTCAAGAAAATACCACTGACAATAAACTTTGTTACGGAGCCATCATCATCGATTTAAACACCAAAACGGCCACACTCGACGGCGAGGAATTGGCGCTTACTAAGTTGGAGTTTGAATTACTGTCGTTCTTTCTCCGTAACCCCGACAAGGTGTTTTCGCGCGAGGAGTTGCTTAAACAATGTTGGCCGCAAGATGTGTATGTGCTTGACCGCACCGTGGATGTCAACATCACGCGTCTCAGAAAGAAGATTGGGCGCAATGGCAAACAGATTAAAACTCGAATCGGCTATGGCTACTGCTTTGAGGAAAAGTAAATCGTTTCAGAAGAACCTGTTCTTCAGCATTGGCGGTATTTTTCTGCTGTTTGCCGTTTGTTTCAGCGTGTATCAATACCAACGCGAAAAAGAATACAAAATAGACATTCTTCACTCACGCTTGCAGATGTACAATTATGAGCTGATGCAGTCTTTGGGTGAGCAAGGCATCCTTTGTGACAGCCTTTTTGAGGTCTACGCCCAATCCCATAGCATTGACAAGATGCGTGTGACCATTATTGACACCAACGGACTGGTGCTTCAGGACAACAATTATCAAGGGATTGACTCACTGCCCAACCATCTGAAACGCGTTGAAGTGCAGGAGGCTTTGGATCAAGGCAACGGGTATGACATCAAGCGGACTTCCGAATCCACCCACGAAACCTATTTCTATTCTGCCACTCGGTTTGGTGACTTGGTTGTCCGTTCAGCCGTTCCCTATTCCGCCGAACTGACGGAATCGTTAAAAGCAGACAACACCTTTATCTATTTCACCATTGCGCTGACCTTATTGTTGGCCATTGCACTCTATTTGAACACGCGCCGAATCAGCCGACACATCGGTCATCTGCGGGAGTTTGCGATAAAAGCAGAGGAAGGCAAGGAACTTGACCACGAGTTGGAACGGCGGTTGCCGGATGATGAATTGGGCGAGATTTCCCACACTATCATTACCTTATACTGGAAACTGCGCCATAGCGAGGAGGACAAGCTCCGCCTCAAACGCCAGCTCACCCAAAATGCTGCCCACGAGCTGAAAACCCCTGCCGCCAGCATACACGGCTATTTGGAGAGCATCCTTGACCATCCCGATATGCCTCAGGACAAACGTCAGCATTTTCTGGAACGCTGCTATGCCCAAAGCGAGCGCATGAGCAAATTGCTCATGGACATGTCGCAACTGACACGTTTGGATGAAATGCCGACAAGTCTTTCAATAAACAAAGAAAACAACAATGCCATTGATATTGTGCCAATTATTTACAATGTATTGGAAGACACTGCCTTGCAATTAAAAGACAAAGACATTGAGCCCGTCGTCGAACTTCCTGCGAGCATCATCATTTCTTCACCTTTTGCCGAACCAGAGAGTTTGATTTACAGCCTATTTCGCAACCTTGTGGACAATGCCCTTGCCTACGCCACAGGAGCCACTCGAATTCTCATCACCTACGATAACGGCGAGTTTTCCGTTGCCGACAACGGCGTAGGGGTTCCGCCACAACATCTCCCTTATCTTTTTGAACGTTTCTATCGCGTCGACAAAGGCCGATCTCGCAAACTCGGCGGCACAGGTCTCGGCCTGGCCATCGTTAAAAACACCGTTGTCGCCCTTGGCGGAACCATCACGGCGCTACCCACGCATGGCGGCGGACTGACTGTTAAGTTTACGCTTGGGGGATAACATTGCAATGCTTTTGTAATACAACCGCAACACGCCTGTAACTTCAAGTGTGTTCCTTTGTCACGTATTCGAAAAACAGACAATGTGAACAAAGATAGTAACAAAAGCAAGTTTGTCGATTGGCTGGTATTTGTAATCCTCCTCGCATTAACTTTTGTGCTTATGTACTTGGAGATTATTGTTGCATCGACGGACAAACTGTAATACACCAAACACATGAACATTCTATTTCTCGGAATAGTGGTATTCCTTATTATCCTTGCCGTTTTCGACCTTGTGGTGGGCGTGAGCAACGACGCTGTGAACTTCCTGAACTCTGCCATCGGCGCCAAAGTGGCGAGACACAAAACGATTGTAACTGTTGCGGCTATTGGCGTATTTGCTGGTGCCGCTATGAGCAACGGCATGATGGACGTAGCTAGGCATAGTATCATGACTCCACAATACTTCTCGTTCTACGATGTGATGTGCGTGTTTTTGGCCGTGATGGTGACGGATGTAGTGCTGCTTGACATATTCAACACGCTTGGCATGCCGACATCAACCACCGTTTCGATGGTGTTTGAATTGTTGGGTGGAGCCTTCGCCATCGCATTGCTACAGATTGCCAAAGGCGCAACAGCAATCGATGGCACCTTGCTTTCGTTGGGCGACCTGCTCAACACGGAAAAGGCCATCTCGGTTATCTTTGGCATCTTCCTTTCAGTAGCCATCGCGTTTGTCCTCGGTACATTGGTGCAGTGGGTGGCGCGTCTGGTGTTCACCTTCACCTACCGTGTGAATGGCGTTACCACCAATCACACTGGCAATATGGGAAACCGCCTGGGTTCTTCGCTCAAAATCGGCATCTTCGGAGGCATTGCCGTGACGAGCATTGTTTGGTTCCTACTCATCAACGGGTTGAAAGGTTCAAACATTATGACACCAGTGGTGAAATCGTACATCGATGAGAACACATGGCTGATCTTGGGAGGTGGTTTCGCTATCTTCTCCATCATCTTGACGATTTTGAGTGCCTTTAAACTGCCTATTCTGAAATTTGTGGTGCTACTGGGCACCTTTGCGTTAGCCATGGCATTTGCTGGCAACGACTTGGTGAACTTCGTAGGTGTGCCCCTAACTGGTCTTGACGCCTACAATGACTATGTGGCCAACGGTTCGGGCGATGCTTCGTCGTTTATGATGAAATCGCTGATGGACACGGCGCACACTCCCACAATCTATCTGGTCATTGCAGGCATAATCATGGTGCTCTCATTGGTGCTCTCAAAGAAGGCACAAAATGTGGTGAAAACTTCAGTTGACCTATCCCGTCAAAATGAGGGCGACGAGATGTTTGGCTCAAGTGGTGTCGCCCGTGCCTTGGTGCGCACAAACAAAAAAATAGCGACAGCTGTTGCTGCATTGATACCCAATCGCATTAAGAAATGGATTGACTCGCGCTTTAATGCCGACGAAGCAGTGTTGCCCAATGGCGCGGCATTCGACCAGATTCGCGCAGCCGTCAATCTTGTTCTCGCAGGACTTCTTGTCGCTCTCGGCACAAGCATGAAACTTCCGCTTTCCACCACATACGTCACTTTTATGGTGGCCATGGGAACTTCGCTTGCCGACCGTGCTTGGAATCGCGAAAGTGCTGTGTTTCGCATCACGGGTGTTTTGAGTGTCATTGGCGGTTGGTTTATTACCGCGGGCGCGGCCTTTATCATTTGTTTCCTCGTCACCAATGCATTATTCTTTGGATCGTTTGTGGCTATGATTATTGCCATTGCTATGTCCATCATCCTGCTCATCCGCAGCAATTTGCGCCATGAGAAGAACAACAGAAACGAAGAAACCGATAAATTGTTTACGGAGATTTTGCATAGTAGTGATAAAACTGCATGTTGGGTTATGCTTTGTAAACATTTGAAAATTACTACTTTAGATAACCTTCAATTCGTGGTAGAGAACTACAAAGCCCTAACTACCGCTTTCTTTAACGAAGATTACCGTATGCTTAAGCATACGGTTGCCCGGTTTGATAGTCAGCGCAAAGATATAAAGCGTCAGCGCCGTAAACAGATTGTCGCATTGCGCCGTATAGACCCAGTGTTAAGTGTAGAGAAAGGCACTTGGTACTTCCTAATCATCAATTCCCTTTCGCAAATGGTTTACTGTCTGAAACGCATGGGCGAGCCATGCCTGGAGCATGTCGGCAATAATTTCCGTCCTATTCCCATTGGTTATGCCAAAGAGTTTCTCATCCTTCGCGATGAGATAGTATGCATTTTCAATCGGGCTTTCTCCGATGAAACTAGCAATCAAATTCGCGATGATGCCGCCAAAATCCAAAGCAAGCTATCTGATTACCGTAAAATAATCATTAAGGATATCCAAACCAAACAACTCAACATTGAGAGCATGACTGTCTTCCTCAACCTTGTTCAAGAATCGCAAGAACTTCTTAGTGCTTTGCGCCATACGATGAGAGGCAAGGATAAGTTTGAGGAATAGGGAAAGAAACCGCCGCAAAGGTCAAGAAAAACCTTGCGGCGGTTGGGTTGTTAGAACTTTGTGTTACGCTTCTTCAATGGCTCCCACTGGGCAGCCTTCTTTGGCTTCAGCGGCGGCAGCCATTGCCGACCCTGGAACTTCGCCTTCAATGGCGACAGCAACGTCACCTTGGATGCTGAACACTTCGGGGCAGGTGGACTCGCAAAGGCCGCAGCCGATGCAACTGTCATTCACTTTGTACTTCATGATGTTCCTTTCTGTTATTGGTTTATGTGTTGGTTAATCAATCCTTTGATTCTCTCGATGATGGCCTCCACGTCCATCCCCGATTTCTTGCTCATTTCGGCGATGGTAGCTTTACCCAACATGATTTTGCCGACAGGCGTGTTGAGCATCTTGAACTTCTCATTCACTTTTGCCATTTCCTTCTTCAACCAAGGATACTGGGCGATGAGGTCGGCAAGTTTTGTGTCTTTTGTGATTTCCATATTGTCATCTTTTGCGGCTGCCACGGTGTGACAGCCCTACAACTCTAAACTCTAAACACTCAACTCTAAACTCTAAAATCTAACATCAGGATTTTTCTCCGTGAACTTTTCTTTCAGCACCTCGATGATCTCGGCGCGGCTGTTGCCTTTCTTCTCCATCTGTTTGATGGTCTTGTAGGCTTGAAACAGCGTGGAAGGCCTGATTTCCGAACTGAAATAACCAATGCCTTGGTTCCATGCCAGCAGTTCAAACACATCGTCCAAAGCGGCTGAATCAAGGCCGTGGATGTAGGTTACATCAGGCACTTTTTTCCGTATTTTTGCGCTGAAAAAATACTGTCATGGAAGAACTGAAACGTATCAAACTCTTTGCAGGATGCAGCGATGAATCCTTGGAGCGTCTGCTCGAAAGTCCTTGTCGCCGACAGGATTATCCCGCTGGAAGGCGGATGCTCAACCCAGGTGACCCATGTCGTGCGCTGATGGTGCTTGTCGAAGGTCAAGCCGAGGCGCGAATGATGGGCGAGGAAGGCCGCGAGGTGCTCGTCGATCACCTGAAGGCGCCAATGTTGCTGGCTCCAGCGTTTCTGTTTGCCAACAACAATGTCGTACCTGTAGAAGTCACCGCCCTCACCGATTGCGTAGTTTGGCATATCAACCGTGAAGCCTTCTTCGAGTTTATGCAGCAGGAGCCGACCGTGTTGCGCGCCTTCCTTGAAGTCCTCTCCGACCGAGGCCGTTTCCTGAGCCGAAAGATGCGCACCTTTGCCGTCAACAGCCTTCGCAACCGCGTCATCGAATACCTCGAAGCCAACGGCAGCATCACTTCCGTGGCCGCCGCTGCCGAACAACTTGGCGCAACAAGACCCTCGCTCAGCCGCGTGCTTTCGGAAATGGTGAGCGAGGGCCTTATCACAAAAGATGGGAAAGGCTACAAGAAGTGTTAAATTCCAAACATTCTCATATCTTCCTCAACCGTACTAATTCCGCCAATGCCGAAGTTCTCGACCAAGACTTTGGCCACATTGGGTGAAAGGAAAGCAGGCAAGGTCGGGCCAAGGTGGATGTTCTTCACACCGAGGCTGAGCAGGGCTAACAGAACGATGACAGCCTTTTGCTCGTACCAAGCGATGTTATACGCGATAGGCAATTGGTTTACGTCGACCAAGCCAAACACTTCCTTAAGTTTCAATGCGATGAGTGCCAGCGAGTAACTGTCGTTGCACTGTCCCGCATCCAACACGCGCGGAATGCCATTGATGTCGCCCAAGCCAAGTTTGTTGTACTTGTACTTGGCGCAACCTGCCGTGAGGATGACGCAATCCTTGGGCAAGGCCTTGGCAAATCCGGTGTAGTATTCGCGGCTCTTCATACGACCGTCG
>CACYHX010000060.1 GCA_902774365.1 uncultured Bacteroidia bacterium
CCACACGTTCTTTCTCGTGCTGAACTGACCTTTGGTCTTCTTCAGGATTTTCTTTCTTCTGGCTCTTGAAGCCACTGCATTGACTGATCTTGTCATTTTGTTTGATTTTTTCGTCCAGCGCCTCGCTCCTTTCGAGAACTTTTCTGCTGAGACAAATTACACATTTGATTAATTACATGAGAAGCATTTGTTTCACGACCTTTTCGTCAGCCCTCTCAACGATGGCGGTGTGGTCGAGGTTGCGTTTTCTCTTCTGGCTCTTCTTGGTCAGGATGTGACCATGATAAGCATGCTTTCTCTTCAGATGGCCGCCGCCGGTTACTTGGAAACGCTTCTTGGCAGCGGACTTGGTCTTCATTTTAGGCATTTTACAATTAGTTTTAAAGTATTTAAAAATGAGTTTATTTCTTCGTTGACTTAGGAGCTATCATCATCTGCATGCGCTTGCCCTCCAACTTGGGCATCATCTCCACCTTACCGAACTCCTCCAACTCTTGCGCAAACTTCAGCAACATAATCTCACCCTGTTCCTTGTAGACGATGGAACGGCCTCTGAAAAAGACCTCCACCTTCACCTTGGAGCCTTCCTGCAGAAAACGCTTGGCGTGGTTCAGCTTGAACTCGAAGTCGTGGTCGTCGGTCTGGGGTCCAAGGCGGATTTCCTTGATGACGACCTTCGTGGCCTTGGCCTTCTGTTCCTTCAGGCGCTTCTTCTGGTCGAAGACGAACTTCTTGTAGTCCATGGCCTTGCAGACCGGTGGATTGGCATCGGGCTGGATCTCAACGAGGTCGACACCCAATTCCTCTACGATTCTCAAAGCCTCGCGCAAGGGATAGATGTTAGGCTCAACTCCCTCGCCCACCAAACGCACCATCGGGGCTTTCACCTCTTCATTAATGCGGTGGCTGAACTCGCCTTTGTCTTTGTTCGGTCTCTGACCGGGTCTTCCTTTTTGTGGAATCTGTGCTATAGTTTTAGTCTCCTATATTAAGTTTATATTCAGTTAATTAGTTATCTCTTGTTCTGTTCCTCCTCGACTTGCTTGCGAATCATCTCAGCAAAGGCATCCGTCGGCATCGTACCCAAATCGACTTGACCATGCTTACGCACAGAGACTTGATTTTCAGCCGCTTCCTTCTCGCCCACGATGAGCATGTAAGGATATTTCTTCATTTCGGCATCGCGAATCTTACGACCGATCTTCTCGTTACGCTCGTCAATGAGCGCGCGAATATCGGACTTTTTCAGATACGATTGCAAATTTTTCGCAAAATCGAGGTATTTTTCACTCACGGGGAGGATAATCACCTGGTCGGGAGCCAGCCACAACGGGAACTCACCAGCACAGTGCTCGAGCAACACGGCCACGAAACGCTCCATCGAACCGAAGGGGGCGCGGTGCACCATCACAGGACGGTGTTTCTCGTTGTCTGCGCCGATGTAGCTCAGGTCGAAACGCTCAGGCAGGTTGTAGTCCACCTGGATGGTACCCAGCTGCCACTTACGACCGAGGGCGTCTTTCACCATGAAGTCGAGCTTGGGACCGTAGAAAGCGGCCTCGCCATATTCGACATGAGCCGGCAGACCCTTCTCAGCGCAGGCCTCCTGAATGGCGGCCTCAGCCTTGGCCCAGTTTTCGTCCGTACCCACATACTTCTCGTGGTCGTTGGGGTCGCGGAGTGATATCTGTGCTTCAAAGTTCTTGAAGTCAAGAGCCTTGAAGATGATTTCGATGATTTCCATCACGCGGATGAACTCTTCCTTCACCTGGTCGGGGCGGCAGAAGATGTGGGCATCGTCTTGGGTGAACGAACGCACACGGGTCAGGCCGTGCAACTCGCCGCTCTGCTCGTAACGGTACACCGTGCCGAACTCAGCGCAGCGGAAAGGCAGGTCCTTGTAGGAACGCGGCTTCCACTTGAAGATCATGCAGTGGTGAGGGCAGTTCATAGGCTTCAGCAGGTACTCCTCGCCTTCTTCCGGCGTGGTGATCGGACGGAAGCTGTCTTCGCCGTAGTGGTCCCAGTGACCCGAAGTCACATAGAGCTGCTTGCCACCGATATGGGGCGTGATGACTTGTTCATAACCATACTCCTTCTGGATCTTGGTCAGGTACTCCTGCAGGCGGAGACGCAACTCAGTGCCTTTGGGCAACCAAATCGGCAGGCCCTTACCCACGGTGTCGCTGAACATGAAGAGCTCCAGCTCACGGCCAAGCTTGCGGTGGTCGCGCTTCTTGGCTTCTTCGAGCAGCACGAGGTACTCATCGAGTTCCTTCTGCTTCGGGAAAGTGATGCCATAGACGCGGGTCAGCTGCTTGCGCTTCTCGTCGCCACGCCAGTAGGCGCCAGCCAACGAAGTCAGCTTCACAGCCTTGATGAAGCCCGTGTTCGGGATATGGGGACCACGGCAGAGGTCGGTGAAGGCACCACATTTATAATAGGTGATGGTACCGTCTTCCAACTCGCTGATCAGTTCTTCCTTGTATTCATCGCCCTTCTCGGTGAAGTACTTCAGAGCCTCGGCCTTGCTCACGTCGACGCGCTCGAAGGTCTGCTTCTCGCGGGCCAATTCAAGCATCTTCTTCTCGATGGCGACGAGGTCGGCTTCGGTCAAGGTGATGTCGCCCGTGTCAATGTCGTAGTAGAAACCAGCGTCGACGGCGGGGCCGATGCCGAACTTCACACCTTTGTACAATGCTTCAATGGCTTCGGCCATGAGGTGAGCCGACGAATGCCAGAAAGTGGCCTTACCTTCGGGGTCGTCCCAAGTGAAGAGTTGGATGGTGGCGTCCTCGTTGACGGGGCGCATGGCATCCCACATCTTACCGTTCACCTTGGCGGACAGCACATTACGTGCCAAACCCTCGCTCAGGCTCTTGGCGATATCCAGCGGCGTGACACCGGCTTCAAATTGTCTGACACTATTGTCAGGGAAGGTTATGTTAATCATATAAATAGGTCTTTTTGAAAGCGGCTGCAAAAGTACAAATTTTTCTCATTCAAAACGCAGAATTTTACCGATAAAGTAGTTTTTTTTCACCTTATATATAAAATATACTAATTTTGCGGCAAATTTTTGAACTATGAAAAGAATTTCTCTCGTTTTACTACTGGTTTTGACTACTATCTCTCAAGCCTTCTCACAATTCACCACCAAGGTCGACGAAACCTCTGCACGCCATATCGCTCAAGCCTTCGTCACCTCGCATCAGACCTTTAAAAGCCAAGATTTGAATCTGATCTCAAGCCAAGGTAACTATATTTATAATATTGGCAATCAAGGTTTTGTCATCATCTCCAGCAACACCGTACTGCCACCCGTGCTGGCCTGGTCCGACCAAGGCCGTTTCCCGTCTTTGGAAGACGCCCCCGAGAATTTCGCCTCCTGGATTCAACATTATTCCGACATGATTGACTTCGCCGAGGCCAACGGCATCGCTCCCAAGGCAAGAATCCAACAGCAATGGGACGAGGCTGCGAGAGGCATCTTTGGCTCACGCGACATGCAAACCGTGGATCCCCTGGTGAGCACACACTGGAACCAGGACTGCTACTACAATGAATACTGCCCAGAAACAGGCGGCTGGTGGTGGGAAAGCGGTCCCTGCGGCCACGCCTATGCCGGTTGCGTGGCCTGCGCCATGTCTCAAGTGATGAAATACTGGGACTATCCGGAACACGGCTATGGCTCACATAGTTACGTACACCCCAACTATGGCACGCAGAGCGCCGACTTCGGCAGCACCACCTACCAATGGAGCCAGATGCCCAACGAAATCTACAACTCCAACGATGCTATCGCCACGCTGATGTATCATTGTGGCGTGAGTGTCGACATGAACTATGCTCCCAACGGCAGCGGTGCCTATTCCGTCGACGTGGACGACGCCTTCCGCAACTATTTCGGTTACTGCGGCGCCAAATACCTCAGCAAAGGCAGCTACCAAGAAGATCGTTGGATCGCCATGCTGAAAGCCGAGCTCGACCTCTCCCACCCCATCTACTATTCAGGGGCAAGTGACGGCGGCGGACATGCCTTCGTGTGCGACGGTTACGACGACGATGACCTCATGCACTTCAACTTCGGCTGGAGCGGCAGCGGCGACGGCTTTTATTCAACCTACGACGTGAATGGCTACAACCAAGGTCAGGCCGTGGTCCTCCACATCTATCCTATCGCCATACAGGCCGACGCCCACGGCATCATCTACGTCACCACCGACGGACTAGGAGACGGCTCGTCATGGGATTATGCCACCAACAAGTTGGAACTGGCCTGTGACTTCTCCAACAACACCACCGGCAACATGGTTTGGGTGAAGGAAGGCACCTATTACGGCGACGTCGCCAACCCCGAAGGCGCCTTCTACATCACCAGCGGCAACCGCGTCTACGGTGGCTTCGAAGGCGATGAGGCCCCCGACTTTGACCTTTCGCTCCGCGACTTCGAGAAGAGTCCAACTATCCTCGACGGGCAAGGCGAAAGACGCGTGCTTATGCAAGACCAAGGCTTCAGCTCGGCCTCTATGCCCCTATGGGACGGATTCATTATCCAAAATGGAGCCGCAGGCACCGGCGCAGGCGCCTATCTGAACAACTACGTCACCCTCAACAACTGCCAGATCATCAATAACGAGGCCTCCATGTTCGGCGGCGGCGTCTATGTCAACTCAACGGGTGGAACTGCCCACGTGGACCTCAAAAACTGCATCATCATGGACAACAGCGCCTCGATGGGCGGAGGCGTGTGCGACCGCATCGGCGCCAATTACGCCAACTGCCGCATCAGCAACAACACGGCCACGACCAAAGGCGGCGGCATATACCTTTATAATAATACGGAACCGACGCTCAAAAACTGCATCCTCAGCAACAACACGGCCAAAAACGCTGGCGCAATGTACGCCCGAGGCCAATTCACAGCCTACAACTGCGACATCGTGATGAACCTCGCCACCGAAAGCATCGGAGGTATCTTCCACGAAAACGCACACAACAAATACTACAACTGCATCCTCTGGGGCAACATCGCCAACGGCCAGCCGAGCCAGACGGAAGGCGCCAGCGACTACGAATACTGCGCTGTACAAGGCAGTGTGAGTGGCAACGGGAACCATGCCCTCTCTCCCGACAACGACGGTGACGAGCCGGGCTGCTTCGTCCGCTTCAACTACCTCCCAGAAGGAGCAGGCGCCGAATACTACGACGGCAACTGGAGCCTGCAATCGCGTAGCATCTGCCTCAACGCAGGCAAGCCCAACACCACGGGCTTGGGCAACACCGACATCGCCGGCAACCCACGCATCCAAAAGGGCCGCATCGACATTGGCGCCAACGAAAGCTGTGCCTCGCTGACCCTCATCGAAGACTATATGAACGAAGGCGAAGACTACTGGTTCTTCGACAACCTGCTGACCGAGCCGGGCTATTACACCGCGGTGATCGAAGGAGAGGAATGCGACAGCGTCGTCGGCCTCACTTTGATGGTTTTGGATGGTGTCACTGAAAACGACGTGAATTCCGTTCAGGTTTGGCCTAACCCGACGAATGGCATCGTTCACATTGAAGCTGGGGATATTAATAAGGTGGAAGTCTACAACCTTTTGGGGCAATTGGCTCTGACTGCTGAAAAGGTTGAAACCATCGATTTGAGCCATCTCGAAAAAGGCGTTTATTTCGTGAAAGTTAAGCAGAATAGTAAAAACTTGGTCACCAAAATTGTAAAACAATGACGGAACAAAACCAACAAATAAAAATAATCGACAGAGTCAGACTTACAAAAGACGGCCTATTTGTAAAAGGAACAAAACAAGAAATTCACCTACAACAAGGTTCTTTGGATGGTGCTTGCGCTGTATACAGTCTAATAATGAACTTGATGATAATCAAGGTAATCAAAAGAAAAGATGTTGTTGATTTGGACTATCATCACGATGGGCGAACTTCGAAAGGTAGATTGGTCAAGGTTTTCTTTGAAAACAACGGACTGATTAGAAAAGGATATTGGTTCAAGAAACTTCAAAAAGACTTAAACTCCGCTTACAAAAAACGTGTTTTTGCTAATTGTTATTTTTCGCCTTCATTTGCTCATGAAATTTGCAATGATATTCCTGAGTTAGACCCATCTGAGATAAAAGCATCGATAGTTGATGAAATCTTAGACACATTAGATAAAGATTTACCCGTTGAAATAGGTTTTACCCGAAAAGGAAGGAAAAGTGGTCATGCCATTATTACAATAGGTTATCAAGAAAGCCAAAACAATGTGTCTTTGTTTTGTCTTGACCCAGGCTATCCTTTAACAAAAGGACAAATTTGGAACAACATTTTGCAAATCGATATGAATTCAACTTCAAAATATAACTGTATTAATTTTCAAGAACACACACAGGTTTGTATTGATGAAATATTGATAGTTACCCCAAAAAGATAAGTATTAGAATTGCAAATTACTATGAAAAAAGCCTATTTCTCAGCAGGTTGCTTTTGGGGCGTGGAGTATTACTTCAAGCGCCTCAAAGGTGTGACAAAGACCGTCGTCGGCTTCATGGGCGGCGAACTCGAGAACCCGAGCTATAAGCAAGTCAAGACAGGCACCACGGGGCATCTGGAGACCATCGAGGTGGAATACGACCCGGAAGTCGTTTCCTACGAAGCCTTGGTGCGCTATTTCTTCGAAATCCACAACTTCGAGCAAGTCGACGGCCAAGGCATCGACATCGGAACGCAATACCTCTCCGCTATCTGGTTCAACGACAACACAGAGCGCGACACCGCCATCAAGGTCTTTGGCGAACTGATGCAGATGGGGTACAGCCCCGTCACGCAGATTCGCACGGTGATGTCCTTCTACCCTGCTGAAGACTACCACCAAGACTACCTGGATGAGAGTGGAGAAACGCCGGAGTGCCACGTTTATAGGCGTATTTTCTAAAAAAGGCCCTTTTCTTTCCTTCATTTCGTTTTTTTCCCTAACTTTGCGCATCAATTACGCAAAACATTTGTATTATGGCAAAAAACATCGAAGAAATCAGAGCCGCGTTGGCCGCTTACGGCATCACCGGCGTGAAGGACATTTACTATAACCCGAGCTACGAGCAGCTCTTCAAGGACGAGATGAACCCAGCCTTGACCGGCTACGACAAAGGCGTGCTCACCGAACTCGACGCCGTCAACGTGATGACGGGCATCTACACCGGCCGCTCGCCCAAGGACAAATACATCGTCATGGACGCCAAGTCGAAGGACACCGTGTGGTGGACCACCGAAGGCTACAAGAACGACAACCACCCGATGAGCGAAGAGGTTTGGGCACAGGTGAAAGACCTCGCCAAGAAGCAGCTCAGCGGCAAGAACCTCTATGTCGTCGACGCCTTCTGCGGTGCCAACAAGGACACCCGCATGGCCGTCCGCTTCATCATGGAGGTGGCATGGCAGGCCCATTTCGTGCTCAACATGTTCATCAAGCCCACGGCTGAGGAACTTGCCGACTTCAAGCCCAATTTCACCGTCTACACCGCCTCAAAGGCCAAAGTCGACAACTACAAGGAACTCGGTCTCAACAGCGACACCTGCGTGGCCTTCAACGTCAGCAGCCGCGAGCAAGTCATCCTCAACACCTGGTACGGTGGCGAGATGAAGAAAGGCATGTTCTCGATGATGAACTATTACCTGCCGCTGCAAGGCATCGCCGCCATGCACTGCTCCGCCAACACCGACATGAAGGGCGAGAACACCGCCATCTTCTTCGGCCTCTCTGGCACCGGCAAGACCACCCTCTCCACCGACCCGAAGCGTCTGCTCATCGGCGACGACGAGCACGGCTGGGACGACGAAGGCGTGTTCAACTTCGAAGGCGGCTGCTATGCCAAGGTCATCAACCTCGACAAGGAGAGC
>CACYHX010000061.1 GCA_902774365.1 uncultured Bacteroidia bacterium
TATTTGAACTATTGGCCTAGTTTATTATTAACTACAAGTGGTGAAGATTGTATAATGGTTATTACAAGATCAACTTTGCATTATGATACTCCCAATGAGACTATCTTACGTTTATCACGAGAGGACTTCAATCCCATTTGGTCAATAAAAGAAACACCAAGACAAGAAATCATGGCAAACGTGTTTCCTAATCCGGCCAATGAAGAAATCAACTTCGACCTAACGGATATACCACTGGATGGTAGTGTTCGCTTGCGTATAACAAACATTACCGGTCAAACATTCTTAGACCGCAAGGTGTATGGTACGGGCAATCTTCTAACCGTTGGTGTCACTACATTACCGACAGGAACCTATACATATTGTCTTTATCAAAAAGACAAGATACTTACGAAAGGCAAATTCATTATAAACTAAGATATAACTTTCCCGAGAGGAAAAGTGCTGCGAACTATAAAAAAAGCGCAAAAATCCCTTTAAGGACTTTTGCGCTTATTTTGTCAATTCGTGAGTATCTTACTTCACCACCAGCTTGAATCCCACGCCGTGTACGTTCTGGATGTCGACGTTGGGGTCGTCTTTGAAGTACTTGCGGAGCTTGGTGATGTAGACGTCCATGGAGCGGGCGTTGAGGTACGAGTCCTCGTTCCAGATCTGCTGCAAGGCCTTCGAGCGCTCCAGCGTGTTGCCCATGTTTTCGCAGAGCATCAGCAGCAGGTCCGACTCCTTGGAGGTCAGTTTGTGGACCTCGTCGCCTTTGACGAGTTCGTGGCGCGGCGCGTTAAACGAGAAACTACCCAGTTGGTAGGTCGAAGGCTGAGCCTGCACATACGAACACCTGCGATAGATGGCCTTCACTCGGGCCAGCAGCTCGTCCATGCTGAAAGGCTTGGTGACATAGTCGTCGGCACCCAGACGGAAGCCTTCGAGGATGTCTTCGTTCTCTTTTTTCGCGGTGAGGAAAACAAGCGGCATCGACGGGCTGACGGACTTGATCTGCTTGGCCAAGGCATAGCCGTCCATGACAGGCATCATGATGTCGGTGATGCAAAAATCAAAATCGGTGGCACCAAAAGCATTCCATGCCTCTTGTCCATTTTGGCATAAAGTAGTGATGCAGCCGTTGGCATCTAAATAGGCTTTGAGGATCATCCCCAGGTTCCTGTCGTCTTCTGCCAATAAAACTTTAATACGTGTCATAAGGTAAAATAAATCAAAAATACCCGGTTACGGGTCGGTTCTTAAAATTGTTCGCAAAGATAGTAAAAATTCCTTTATATTACGCAGACAAATGGTTTTTATTGTGTAGAATTACAATTTTTTGTCTTATCTTCGCAGCATCTTAACACCTTGAAATCATGAAAATCGACCTCACGCATGTCCAACCGTTTTTGGACGAAAATCTAAAAAGCAATTTAGAAACAAGAGTTTCAGAAGTTTACGAAACCATCTTCAATAAAACCGGTGCCGGCAACGACTTCCTCGGCTGGGTGAACCTGCCTTCCGAAATCGACGATAATCTTTTGTCAGACATCGAAAAAACCGCCGCCGACTTGCGCAAAAAGTCCGATATTTTCGTCGTCATCGGCATCGGAGGCTCCTATCTCGGTGCCCGTGCCGTCATCGAAGCCCTGCAAAACCACTTCGCGCCGCTCACTGGTGACAAGCCGCTCATCGTCTATGCAGGCCACAACATGAGCGAGGACTACCTGCACGACCTGATGGCCGTGTTGGACAAGAAGGATTATTCCTTGGCGGTCATCTCCAAGTCGGGCACGACGACGGAGCCGGCCATCGCCTTCCGCATCCTGAAGCAGCATATCATCAATAAGTATGGTGAGAAGGAAGCCGCCTCGCGTATCATCGCCATCACCGACAAGGCCCGCGGCGCCCTCAAGCAGCTGGCCAACGTGAAGGGCTACAAGACTTATATCGTCCCCGACGACGTGGGCGGCCGTTTCTCGGTGCTCACCCCCGTGGGTCTGCTGCCCATCGCCATGGCAGGCATCGACATCCGCGCCTTGGTGAAAGGTGCCGTCGAGATGGAAAGACTGTGCAAGGCCCAGCCGACCGTCGACAACCCCGTCACCCAATATGCCGTCGCCCGTCAGGTGCTGTACGGTATGGGCAAGACCAACGAAATCATGGTCAACTACGAGCCGCGCCTGGTGTATTTCAGCGAATGGTGGAAGCAGCTCTACGGCGAGAGCCACGGCAAGCAACATAAGGGCATCTTCCCCGCCTCGGTCACCTTCAGCACCGACCTCCACTCGATGGGACAGTACATCCAGGACGGCTTGCGCAACCTCTTTGAGACGGTGATTTCGGTCGAAAACTCGAACCACGAGTTGCGCATTCCGATGGAAAACGAAGACCTCGACCAACTCAACTACATCGCTGGCAAACGCATCAGTGAGGTGAACCACAAGGCCGAACTGGGCACCGTGTTGGCACATGAGGACGGTGGTGTGCCCAACCTGCGTATCGTCATCCCCGAAGTCTCGGAGAAGGTGCTCGGCGAGTTGATCTATTTCTTCGAGATGGCCTGCGCCGTCAGCGGCTACATGCTGGATGTCAATCCGTTTGACCAACCCGGCGTGGAAGCCTACAAGAAGAATATGTTCGCTTTGTTGGGTAAGAAGGGTTTCGAGGAGCAGACGAAGAAACTCAACGAGAGATTAGGATTGTAAAAAAGTTGTATCTTTGCACCCTCAAAACATAGATAACACCTAAAATGGACGTACCCAAAGACGACGTAAACTCACAGTTTACATTCACCTACGACGACATCAAAGGCACCGTGCATGTGGTTGACCACCAAACGGGCGAAGAATACGATCTTTTAAAGGAAGACACCGGCTGGTTTGATGCCGAATTCAAATTTGATGTTTAAGGTTCAGGAAACAAATCCGAAACAAATCTAATCGTAAATTTGTAGAGACGTAGCACGCTACGTCTCTACCGTTTTTTGTTTATTTCTTCCGTTTCCAAATCTGCGAGCGGCCTAAAAGCCCGGCCTTGTCCAACGAACCGCGTAGGACGAGTTCGTCGGTCTTGGCCTTGTAGGTTATCTTGCCGTGGTAGGTCTTCTGACTCTCGGGGTCGTAGACGTGGCCTTTGAGGTTGTCGCCATCTACCTTCATATCCTTGAAAAGTTGGGTGCCGACCACGCCTTCAAATCCCTTTGGATAAGGGGCTTTCATTACGTGATATTTGCCGTTGGCGTCTTTTTCATACAGGGTGGTAATCACGCAGAGGTAAGCGCCGTTTTCCTCGTAAATCTTGACGGTGCTACGCATGTCGCCCGTCTTGTCGTCGAAGGTGTTCCATTGTCCGAGCATCTTGCTCACTTGCGCCTGGCCAAGTAGTGCCGAGGCGACGAAAAGGCACAAGAAAAAGAGTTTTTTCATGGGTTTGGGTTTTGAATTTGCAGGCAAAAATACAAAAATCGTGCTAGAAGAGAAAAACGGAAAGATTCTTCCCTTGGTCTTGCTTTTAACAGCCCATGAGGGGAACGGCGTTGGCCTCCAAATAAGCCCGCTTTTTACTTTACCAAGATTTTTTTCACCTCATTTCCTGCTTTCACGAAGTAAAAACCACTTGAAAGACCTTGCAAATCGATGGTTTGTTTGTCGTCTACGAACAAAGTTCTCATGACGCGTCCCATTTCGTCCACAAGGGTCACGAGGCCTTTGGCTTCGATGGTAAGGGTTTCAGAAGCGGGGTTGGGATAGACGCCCAAGGCAACGGCATTGGCTTCGCCGATACCCACATGGCCACAGTCGTCATAAAGCTGTATGCCTTGCCATTCCTCGGCAGCCTCAAAGGCTTCGATGCAGTTGCAGGGCACCACGATATGCACTTGATCGTTGATGTCGGCAAAGGCATCGTCCCAAAGGAAGAAAGGCTCGGTGTCGTGGATGAAGATATATTCGAGTCTTGGACAAGAACTGAATGCGTTCGAGTTGATTTGTACCATGCCCTCGGGAAGATCTATGACCTCTAAGAGCGGACATTCGGCAAACGCATGATAACCGATGTTCACGATGTTGACGGGCAGGGTGACGCTGGTCAGGTTGCTGCATCCATAGAAAGCTTCACTTCCGATGTAGGTAACGCGATACGTTGCCCCGTTGACGGTCTCTGTCGCAGGTACGACAATATCGCCCGAATAGGTGTTTGGATAGTCGTTGTTGACTACGATGAGTGTGGTTTCGCCGCAGCCACCTGACGGATCCTGATGCGTTACTTTACGGTAATAGATGCCGTTGACAAAATAATCGTAAGCAAATGCGCTTTGGCAAAGCATCGCAAGTGCCAGGGTCAAAACTGAAATAATAAATGTTCGTTTCATACTTTGAATTATTAGATAGATTGTTTACGTTATTATTAGTTGCAGAGAATCGGAAATTATAACAGGCGTAGGAAAAAAATAATCGAAAGGTAGAAAAAAGCGGAAGTTGTGTTATTTTTCAGATGGTCTTTGCAACTAAATCATCAAAAGTCAAACAGAAAGAATGGCATCTTCCGAGTCACACGGAATCGACAATAGCACCACTGGAATCTCCCATGCCGAGTTCAATGCCTTGATACTTCGGCATAAGGCAATGATTTGGCATATCTGTTCCGATTATAGACTTGGAAGTGCTTGGAACACAGAAGACTGCGTTCAAGAAGTAATCATGAACCTGTGGCGAAGCTACAAGAGTTTCGAGGGTCGAAGCACGGAGAAGACGTGGGTGTGGCGCGTTGCGACCAACACCATGTTGATGCTGCAACGCAAAGATGTCAGAAGTCCGCAAACGGAATCCATTGATGCGGAAAGTGTGGAAAAAAAAGACGACAGTTCAGATAATGACAGTTACCAACAGCTGCAACAACTTATAGAGGCGTTGCCCGAAGAAAGCGGCGTCATCATCCGAGCCTTCCTCGACGGCTTCTCGTATAAGGAAATAGCGGAAATGACCGACAGCTCGGTGGGTGCCGTGGCGATGCGCATCGCCCGACTCAAGAGGCGACTAAGAATCATGTACGATAGAGAAAACAATCTATGACAATGGAGAATAACATAAAATCATTGAACTCAAGGACGCAACACGACAGCTTCAAAGCCCAATGGCAAAGCCGCCAGCAGTGGGAGGAACGTGCCGCAAGGACGGTGCCCGACGACATGACTTTTTTACGTTGGGCAGAAAAGGCACAACAAGACCCTGCAGGTCGCGGAGCGAAAGTCGTCACTTTTCACCGCACCAGACGCTGGCTACCTTATGCAGCAGCGGCGAGTATCGCTGTTGGTGTGACCGTCATCGGCTTGACCCGTCAAAGCCAACCCGACAACGTGCTTCCAGTGACAGAGGAAGTCACCGTGGAAAGCCAAACCATCCACTTTATCTGCAACAACGGCTGTTCGGCGCAAGACATCATGTTTTTGGCCAACAAAGTGATTAAAGAATAAAATACATGGGCAAGGTTCAAATACATAAAAGGCGTGAGACACGAGACTTCGAGAGGCGAGATAACTGGCTTGTCCCATGTCCCGAAGCACCCTGGTCTTGTGCCCCGAAGTCAAAAATGAAAGGCCTCGTTCTTTGTCTCCTCGTGCTTCTTGCCATCGGGTTGTCAGCCTGCAAGGATGCGTCATCCGAGACGACAAGCAGCAATAAGGCTGCGATGGAATTGTACTGCAAATATGCCGACAATGCCAACCTCACCGTGGCTTATCTTGGCGATTTGTCCGTCAACGGAAAGTGCATCGACGCCTTAATGTTGCAAGCCGACAACGAAATGGATTGGGAGATGTTGAAACGGGATTTTGGCTTTATGGCTTGCGACGCCACCGACTTCAATTGCCCAAACGGTGACAATCCTGTCATGGTGGGCGTTGGCATCGAAACCGATTTTTTGGACGATGCCATCTTCGACACGTTGACCGACATCAATCATTTGCCAGAAGAAGACATCGAGAGATTCACACACGTCGTTGCCGACAAGATTCGCGAAGTCATGAACAGCTTCCAGACGCCAGATTCGTTGCTGCCCAATACCGCCATCGTCGTCGGTCAGGGCGAAATAGAACATGAAGGCGGTGGCAACACCTACGATGACTACATTATGGAAGTCTCACGCAGTGTCGTCATCGGGATGATTAACGACAGAATCGGAGCCAAAAACAGAGCCGCTTCGGCAGACTCGGTGGCCCAAACCAGCTTACAGCAGCAAATGGATAGGAATGGCAACATCATGAACGACATCCAAACACATGGTCACCTTGGCTATATCACCGCTGCCAACAATGATGAGCGCACCTTATGGCTTTTCTTCTACGACGACCAAGAGGAGTGCAATACCATCATCACCCATATCAGCGAAGACATGATTATTAATTACTAAATCATAAACCAAATCTTATTCATATGAAAAAAAACGTATTCTTCCTTGTTTGCACCTTCGCCATGATTGGCATGATGCAAGCACAAAACCGTGGTGAAATCCAATTGGAATCCACTGAAATGAACAATGTGATGATTACACAGGACCAGATACCTTCTGTAGGCTCGTGGTTCTCCTACGTAGGCGATTATTCATCACCACAAATTATTGGCATCGGTATGCCCTTCAATTGGGGCTACATGCTTCCCGCCGAGCTGATGAGCGAGTATGTGGGTTGCTCCTTGAACCAGTTTGCTTTCCTGGATGCTGGTGAAGAGCAATTTGCTACCACTTACACCATCAATATCTACCTTGGTGGCGATATCGCTCCTGACTCGTTGGTCTCTACCCAAGAGTTTGAAATCACCGGAACGGTCGGTGATGTTGTCACTTTCAGACTCGACACTCCTGTCGACATCGACGGTACACAAAACATCTGGTTGACCTTCTACAATGACGGTTCTATTCAATATCCTGCACCTGCCGTTGCCGATGTGGGCAACCCCAACAGCCGTTGGCTCGGCATCGATGGCTATGGCTGGATGGACGTGGCATCTGTCAGCAGCGAGGCATACAGTTGGCTGGCATGGGTTTATGTGGACGGCTACGATTGGATTGGCGAAAACGCAGAATCGGTTGCTGTGTATCCTAACCCCACAACGGGTAATGTGAATATCATGGCGTTGGGTATTACCCACATCACCGTGATGAATACGCTCGGCCAAGTGGTCTACGACAGCAACGCCAACGGTAACGCGACCACCCTCGACATGAGTCCCTATGAAGCGGGTATCTATATGGTACGTGTGACAACGGAAAGCGGCGAAAGCGTAAAACTCGTCACTAAACAATAATGATGCGTTTTTTTAGTTTACAATTATAGCTGTTAGCTTTCAGCCATCAGCAGTCAGCCATGGTGCCACCAAACTGATTGCTGACGGCTGACGGCATACAGCTATAAGTTGAACCATAAACCATTTTTTACCATGAAAAAACTTTACATTCTCCTCGCGTTCCTGCTTTTTGGCGCAGGCCTTCACGCGCAACAGACCAACCTTACCGAAGCCGTCGACTTCACCGTCACCGACTGCCACGGACAGACTTACAACCTCTTTGAGATACTTGATCGAGGTCAGGCTGTCTTCATTGACTTTTTCTTTTACACTTGTAATCAATGTCAGGTGATTTCACCCTATATCACGGGTTCCTATTCACAAATGGGGTGTAACATGCACGATGTGTTCTACATCGAAATCTCTTACATCG
>CACYHX010000062.1 GCA_902774365.1 uncultured Bacteroidia bacterium
CGTTGGCGGTGTGGCGGATGGCTACATAGCCCATGCCGGAATAGCTGCCCAGGTTGACGTTGACCACGGTGTAGTTGGTGGAAGTCACACGGGTCGCAGACACCGCCGTGGTGGTGAACTGGCTGATGGCGTTGGTGCCCGTCGACACGAGGACGGAATAATAATCGGTATAGCTTGTGCTTGTGGTCTTGATATAGAAGCTCATGCTGCCACCCAGCATAAACTGGGGTGAGATCAGCCAGTCGTCGACGGCGTTCGACTCGTCATAGACGGAGCCGATATAATAGTTGCCGCCATGCGTAGTGTAGTTCTGGTTGGGGCTGCCTGACTGACCCACGGCCCATGTCGTCGAGCCGTTGTCGTTGCTGCCGACGGTCCAGCCTTGCGTGGTGCCGTTCTCGAAGCCATAGGTGAAGGTGTCTCTGTTGCCGCTCACGCTGACCGAGCCGCCCACGGTAGGATCTGCGGTGGCGGTGATGGTGAAGGTTTGGGCGGCGAAGTTCGCGACGAGGTTCCTGTTATAGTTCAAGGTGAAGGTGTAGCTGGCATTGGTGGAGACCACGGTGCCGTTCTCGGTCCAGTTTTGGAAGGTGTAGCCCGTGTTGGACGTAGCGGTCACAGTGCGGGTTGAGCCGGTGGGGAAGGTGCCACCGCCAGTGACGGTGCCGCCAGCGGTCGGGTTGGCGGAGACGTTGATGGTGTATTCAGAGGCACTGCCGCCGACGATGTTGATGTCAGCGATATAGGTGATCTTGTTGTAGCCGAACACGGTCAAGGTAGCGGTGCCGGTGGAACCGGGAGCCGTGAAGGTGATGTTGCAGCTGCCGTTGGTGATGGTAGCCGAGCCCATGATTTCGCCGTTACGGGTCAAGGTGGCCAAGGCGCCATTGCCATTGGTGGCATTCACAGCGAAGCTTGTCGCATCGGTGTACATCGAGGGAGCGTGGGTCACACCCATGTCTTGGGGAACGGCGTTACGCAGGGTGAGGGTGGGGTCGCCGTAAAGGATCCAAGTCTCATACGTGCCATAGTTTGATGCCGTCGATGCACCCAAGTCGAGGACGGACATGATGCCGTTGATGGACACGCCACCCATGGTGCGTCTGATCCTGTTGCTGTAGGTTTCGACCAGGATGTCAACCATCTCGTCTTGACCGTACATGGGCGGTATCCAAGGCTGTGAGATGTAAGAGAACATGCCGCCAATGGCACCCGTAGGATTGCCATTGCTGTTGTTGGTGGCACGCATCCATGCCTCGGCAAAGCAGCCCCCGCTGTAGTCGTATTTACCGACGAGGCAAGCCACTGAGAAGACGAAGGGTAGTTTGTAGTCGTTGGTCAGGGCGTTGACGTGTGAGTTGCTGTAGCTGAACACACCCCAGCTGGTCTCGGAGCCGTGGTTGCAATAGTTGATGATGCTGACACCACTGTTGATGTGTTGGCTGACAACACTGGCACTGGTGGCCGTGGTGCCGCTTACGCTTTGGTAGTCACGGTAAACATTGGTGTAGTTATAGTTGAGCAAGTCGGTCCTGAGGTTGTCGACGTGCACATAGTCGTCTTCGTTATAGTGGCCACCATTTCCAGCAGTGGTGGAGATGCCTTGGCCGACGGGGAGCCATGTCGCCGAAGCGTTCAAGTCTCTTTCGTAGTTGATGACTTTGTTGACATGGTTGGTCACTTGGGCAGCGGTCTCACAGCAGAAACGACCGATAATCACGTCGTTGTAGCGGTCGCTACCGGCGACTTGTCCGTAAGGGTTGTCGCCCTTACCGGAATAACTGCCGCCACCGGCGCTTGCGCCGGGGATTTGTGCCACGTCGCCGACGAGAAGGACGTCGGTCAAATTGGGATGTTGGTTATAGTAAGAAGTGATGTAGCTCTTGATTGCAGAATTGGAGGAACCTGCCGTGCTCGTTCCAACCATGGTGGTAGGACGACCGATTTGCTTCTTCCATTCCACAAAAGGCTCCATGGCCGACATGAAGTTGTCGTAGCAGATGACGAGCAGCTCGCCTGCCTCTTCGATGGCCGTATATCTCGACATCGAGGCCTCGTAGTTGATATAACGGTTTTCATAAGTGGCCTTGAAATCAGGATCTAGTATAAGAGTGTTGCTACGGGTCTCGATGATGTTACGGGTGTCGTAGCCAATCTTATCCATGCTCAGGACGAGGTGATGATACACTCTGAGCACCTTCGTGATGGGGTTGTACTGGCAAGGTGTTACCATCATGTTCTGTCCTCTCACGTCACGATGGATGTAAGGCTCATCGAGTTCAACGAGTTGGGCAGGGAAGAAGGCGTCGTGCTGATACGCTTCGCCATAGGTGTAAGGCACGTCGTCGGGGTTGATGCTACGTGGGAAGTCGCCTTTGGAGGGCGCGATTTCCATGTTGGGGTAGTCGGTGTACTCGGCGCTGATGACTTGGACGCCCATCAAGGCTCTGTCGCCGATGATGGTGGGAATCGGAATCATCGGGAGATTAGGCTCCCCGGCGGCAGCGACGCTGACGGTCTTGGGAAGAGACACGATGCAGGCCTGACCTTGAGGCGTGGTGACCTCGGAGGTGAAGAATCCTGACAGTTGCAGGTCGACGGTGATGTTGCGCTCCGAAGAGGCGACAAGCGCTACTTGGTACTTGCTCGGGGTGTTGCCACTGATGGCAGTCCACTGCTGGCCGAAAGTGACGAGGCCCAGCATGACGAGCAGGATAGTAAGGATATGTTTTTTCATAGTGGAATAAATTGATTTTCAAAAGGGCAAAAATAGTGTTTTTTGCCAAATGGAGGTCATTTTTGGTGATTTTTCTTTGTAAAAGCGACCGAGTCGCCCCATGCGTTGTATAAAACCTTGTGTCCGATGGCGGCGAGCCGCACGTCGAGGCAACTGTGGCATTCGTCAGGTTTGTCCTTGACGCAAGCCTTGTCGGGGTAGATGAGGTAGTTCTCGCGGAACTCGTTGGGTGTGAGGTTGGGCATGATGACATTAGCGCCAGCGAGGATAGCCTTCTCGCGCCCCTGTGGGTCGACGGTCTGGTTGGCAGTGGCAGCCACCATATTGATTTCGGGCATCATTAGGCGTAGGATAGCAATCATCTTCAAGGTCAGCTCCATGCGTTCCTCGGCAGACGGGATTTGGTCTCTGTATTGCCACAAAGGCGTGTCGGGGTGGGGGATGAAAGGCCCCATGCCGACCATAGCCACGTCTTTTTGCTTGAAGAAGAGCAAATCATCGGCGAGGTCGTCCAAAGTCTGGAAGGGGAGTCCCACCATCACGCCTGTGCCGGTTTGGTAGCCGACTTTCAATAGGCTGTCGATACAGGCGAGACGTTGCTTGAAGTCGTGTTTTTCATCATGCGGGTGAATCTTATAATAAAGGTCTTCGTTGGAGGCCTCAATGCGGAGCAGGTAACGGTGTGCGCCTGCCTCAAACCAACGGCGGTAGGTCTCCTCGGTTTGCTCACCTAATGAGAGTGTGATGCCCAAGCTTCCGTTGTCTATCTTCTTGATTTCCTTGACCAAATAGGTGATCTTATCCACGAAAGCCTTGTCGCTTCTCTCGCCGCTTTGCAATGCCACCGAGCCATAGCCCAATTCATGCGCCAGTTTGGCGCATTCAATGACTTCTTCATCGCTGAGCGTGTAGCGTTCCACCTTCAGGTTCTTGCAGCGCACGCCGCAGTAAAGGCAATATTTCGTGCAGATGTTGCTGTATTCAATCAGCCCGCGCAGGTGGACATAGTTGTCCAAGTGCGCCAGCTTGGTCTGCAAGGCCTTGTCGAACAAAAGCTTCTTGTCGTCGCCTTCGGCAGCGAGGAGGACTTTGATTTCCTCGTGCGTGAAGGCCCCTGAGCCTGCGGCCCCTGAGGACCCTCGAAGGGTCGAAGGGCCGATTTTATATAGAATATCGTTGATAGACATCCGTCTGATTTTTTGCGGCAAAAATATAAAAAAATAAAAAATGAGAAAACAATTCGACATTTTGCGAATTTTGTGTATTTTTGCGCCATGATAGTGACATTTGAGCAGGCGTATCTTAAAGAATTGTACGACGAAGGCAAGACGACCGACAAAAAGCATCGGTTCCAGCCAGACGTCGTCAAGAGGTACCAGCAGCGAATCAAAACTTTGGAGTCGGCGCCTCGTATTGAGATCTTGTACCAAATCAAGTCATTGAACTATGAGGTGTTGAGTGGCGACAAAGCTGGAATCTCTTCAATCAGGGTTAATGACAAGTATCGTATCGAGTTTACGGTCAGTCTGTTGGATAATCCAGTTGTAACTATCTGTAATATTTTGGAATTGTCGAACCATTATAAATGAAAAGGTTATGATTACATTGAATGGCGTTGATCCTCAAATGATAGCAAACAATATGATGCCTTCTGAGCCCGTGCACCCCGGATTGCTGTTGAAAGAGGAAATCGAGTATCGTGGTGTCACACAGAAGCAATTGGCGCAGCAGATGGGCGTTTCGTATTCCGTTTTGAACGAGATTCTCAATGGAAAGAGACCCATTTCCATAGAATATGCCTTGTATTTGGAAGCTGTGTTAGGCATCGATGCGCAACTATGGATACAAATGCAGGCGGATTATAACCTTCAGGTAGCAAAAAGTGACAGGAAAATCAATCGTCATCTCCTTGAAATCAGGAGAATCGCTGCGGCGTTATGATAGTCAAACCTCTAAATAAAGAATTATGAAAGCAATAAAATGTGAACTATGCGGAAGCAATGAAGTAATTAAACAGGATGGATTGTATGTCTGTCAACACTGTGGCACAAAATACACAGTTGAGGAAGCAAAGAAATTGATGATAGAAGGAACAGTAGATGTCAAAGGAACGGTAACGGTGGACAAGTCACAAGATGCAAAGAATCTTGTTCAACTCGCCAAAGATGCAATTGATAGTGTAAATGGCGAAGAGGCATATTCATACGCCAATCGTGCTCTCGAAACCGACCCTTCTAATGCAGATGCTTGGCTTATTAAAATGGAAGCAGTGGGTCTTATGGCCACGCTTGGTGATTTGAAGGTTCTGGATGTAATTAATGCAGGAAAAAAAGCAATAGAACTTTCAAACAAAGAATTTGAGAAGGGGGTCTATGTGTACTACCTAACAAAATGCCTTAATGATTTGAAGTTTTGTATGACGCAACTTCAGGACACTCAAACCATAAAAGAACTATATGAGGCGAATTGTCAATTATCTCCATTTAGTGCATCCGAAAAGACTCTTCAAAGTGATGGTATTTTGGACATGGTACTTACCCAAGTAGATATGGTTGTAAAATTAAGGACAATGGTTCCTGATAATTATGTTTCAAATGACGAAGAAATAACACACTTGGTTGGAGAAGTTGCAAAACAATGGGTCTATTATACAAACGCAGTAAATAGCCGTTTCAATGTCTATGGAATGAAGATTAATGATGAAACCATTGCTAAATATAGAGGAATATTAAACGATATAAAGAAAGGACTACCAGAAGAGAAACAAGATGTAATAGGAGAAGAGAATATCAGTAATCCATCATCTGGTCCCTGCTATGTCGCCACAGCAGTGTATGGCTCCTACAATTGCCCGCAGGTATGGACACTTCGTCGTTTCCGCGACAACACTTTGGATACAACTTGGTATGGCCGTGCATTCATCAAAATCTATTATACCATCAGTCCATCATTGGTGAGATGGTTTGGCAATACATCATGGTTCAAGGATTTTTGGCGCAAACCTTTGGATAAACTAGTGGCATCATTAAGGAACAAGGGGGTTGAAGACACACCATATTTTGACAAATACTAGTTTTGTTTGGTTTGTAGGGCTGTCACATCGTGGCAGCCGCAGCATCGTTTCATCGCTGCGGCTGCCGTGGTACGACAGCCCTACAATTTTTTGTACAGATTTACGATTGAATCGAAAATTTGTACTATCTTTGCGGGATCAATTGAATTTGTGATGATAGAAAGAACGATTACCGCAAAATTGCGTCGGATGACGACTTTTTATCCGATTGTGTTGCTGACGGGTCCACGACAGTCGGGGAAATCCACTTTGCTTCGCGAGAAATTTCCTGAATACCAATATGTTTCGTTGGAAGATTTGGATAACCGCAGCTTTGCCTTGGACGACCCTCGAGGTTTTTTGGATACCTACCCCGACAAAACCATCATAGATGAGGCACAATATGCCCCGAACTTGTTTTCCTATTTGCAAACCCACGTGGATAGCGCCAATAAGGAGGGAATGTACATCCTTTCCGGCTCACAGAATTTCCAACTTATGGAAAAGATTTCGCAGTCTTTGGCAGGTCGTGTGGCCATTTTGGAACTGTTGCCGTTTTCCCGCGAGGAACTGAAATCCGCTGATATACTTCCTCAAAACATTGAAGATGAAATATTTATAGGTTCTTATCCTCGTCTGTTTGACAAAGGGATCCCGGCAACGGAGTATTATCCATATTATATCAAGACCTACGTGGAGCGTGATGTCAGGCAGTTGAAGAATATCGGGGATTTGGGTCTGTTCGTGAAGTTCATCAAGTTGTGCGCAGGTCGCATTGGACAGTTGCTGAACTATTCCTCGCTGGCCAACGATTGCGGCATTGCGGTTTCCACGGCACAGGCATGGCTTTCAATGCTTGAAACGAGCTACATCGTGTATCGTTTGCGCCCTGATTTCAACAATTTCTCAAAACGCCTTATCAAGTCGCCCAAGTTGTATTTCCACGATACAGGTTTGGCTTGTTCGTTGTTGGAGATAAAGGACGCGAAACAAGTTGAATCTCATTATCTTAAAGGCGGATTGTTTGAGAATTATGTCATCAACCTATTCATGAAAAAAGCAATCAATAAAGGTGAAACGCCCCAATTGTCGTTTTGGCGCGATAACAAGGGGAACGAGGTCGATTTGTTGGAAACCATTGAAGGAAAGCAGTTTGCCTACGAGATTAAGTCAGGGAAAACGTATTCGTCTGATTATGCCAATTCATTGAAATATTGGGCAGGTTTGTCGTCAGCTGATGCTGAACACTGCAATATTGTGTATGGTGGCGAACAGAAATTAAAAATGAAAGAATTTAACGTACTGACTATAAATGATATATAATATATTGGTACAGATTTACGATTCAATCGTAAATCTGTACCAACGCCGCTTAATATGACTCCTTTTTTGTGAGATTGAGCCTCATACGAAAATTTTCCGTACCTTTGCCGCCGATTTGAAAACGAGAAATTTTATTTTATGACCAAAGCATTGAAAATCGTGGTGCTTGCCAAGCAGGTGCCCGATACAAG
>CACYHX010000063.1 GCA_902774365.1 uncultured Bacteroidia bacterium
CGCGACGATGATACTGCGGGAGACCGTGGGAAAGTAGTTCGCCGCCCACCCTTAACGGAGACCCCGCACCTGAAAAGGTGCGGGGTTCTCTGTTTTTAGGCACCCCTTCACTTTCATTTCCTTTTTTTTACTATTTTTACAGCCAAATTCAATCGCATGGGAAAGAAATTGGTATTTGCTTTTATTATACTAATTTCCAGCTTGTTAGGGTTTTCACAAAGTCCTACACAGGATTCCATTGCCCCGAAAAAAACAGCAGTCTCCCCCACCCGACCCATCGATTCCACCTTCGTCACCTACAATTCGTACCAGTTCGACAGCATCTTCCTGAACAGCTCTAAAGTCATCGACACCCTAACGTTTCATACCAACGACTATGAGATTCTGGAAAAGCGACCAGCCATCTTCAGCACCCTTAGCAACACAGGACTTGCCCATAAGTCAATGAGGTTCAACTATATGCAGCAGGTGGGATTCGACATGACACTACCTGCTTTTTCGGCGATGCTGCAAAACGAAAGCACCATGGTGTCTTACCAGTCGGTGCTCCCCTACTCCGAGTTGCGCTACGTGATGACAGTAAACGACAAGGAACAGCACCTCAACGTCAAGTTCGGGAGGCGGTTTGCCCGTCGTCTATTCGTCTCCTTCGCCTTCAACACCGACTATTCTCCTGGCGTTTTCAAGAACTGCCGAAGTCTCAATAACTACTTCTGGGTCAATGCGCACTATTTCACCAAGGACAACCGCTATGCTGTGAGTGCCTATTGGTACCGCAACAAACTCGTCATGGATGAAAACGGCGGCCTCGCTAACGACGAAGACTACACTTCCAACACCGAAACGGACAACTCCGTCCTCAACGTCAACCTGAATTCTGCCACCAACACCGTCGTTTCAAGCGGCGTCGGCCTACAACACTATTTCAACCTTTTGCCGCAGAAGAAGTTGGTCTCCCCTGCCCAAAACGATTCCATCCAATTCCCACCCGTTGCCGACTCTCTACTCATTGATTCCCTATTCATTGACACTGTCAACCATCAAGTCGCCGCTCAAGAGACCATAGTCAGGAAGTTCACATTGGGCAGGATCTGCCACAACTTCAGCTATTTAAGCAACAAACTTTACTACAACGAGGCATCACCTTACGTGGCGTTCTACCAACCTTACGACACCCTACTCAACAACTCAAAAACCACCGACACCACCATCGTCAGGGCCTTCAGAAACACGCTGCAATGGAACAGCTTGGGCTACCAGAAATACAACGACGACGTCCCATTATATGTTTACGCGGGCCTCACGCATGGCTTCTACAACGTGAAACGCTTTGACTATCAGGAAGGCGAGATGATGTTGGCGCGCAATTACCAACAACTGAGCGTAAACGGAGGCGTCATCGTCAACCTGTTCAAATCGGCGCAAATCAAAGGGCAGGCACAACTGGTCACCTTGGGCTATCAAGTCGGCGACTTCGACATCAAAGCGCAATGGAGACAATACCTGGGCACCACAAGAAAGAACTACGGACAAGTGGTTTTCAACTTTGATATCAAGCGGCAGAGCGCCAACTGGTTCGAAGAGTCGTATTATTCCAACCACTTCCGTTGGGACAACGACTTCAAGGCGGCCACCTACCTGTCGTTCGACCTCAAATACAAATTCTGGGACTATTGCATCGGCGTCAGGCAGACCAGCATCGCCAACTTCATCTATTTCGGCACCGATGCCCGTCCCGCGCAGCACGAGGAGATGTTCAGCATCCGCGAGGCTTACCTCAGCTTCTACCAAAAGATCTGGCGTTTCGAGGTGGAGGGCTTCGCGAGCCTGCAAAAGGCCAGCAATGAAGACGTCATCCATCTGCCACTCGTGCAAGCCAGCTTGAAACTCGGCTATTCACAGCCCATGTTCCACAAGGCGGCCACCTTGATGCCGAGCATCACGGTACGTTACTTCACCAAGTACTACGCCGACGCCTACATGCCTGCCACGCGCACGTTCTTCCTACAAAACGAGGTGCAAATTGGCAACTACCCCTTCATCGATGTGGCCTTGGCCATCAAGGTGAAGAAAGCGCACATCTATGTGGCCTACAGCAACATGATGATGCTCTCGAAGAACCACAACTCGTTCATCGCGCCCCACTACCCCATGCGTGACAGCAAGGTTTTCATCGGCGTCAACTGGAGATTGTTCAACTAAAACCCCGCTGCCATGATACAGACCGAACTCATCCCCACCACCAACACCCTTTCGAGAATCAGCGACACCATCGCGCAGATTTCAGAAACCGTGACCAATCCCGGGGTAGCCAACACGGTAGCCGAACAAATCTCCAACAGCAGTCCGTCGCGACAAATCGGTCTGACCATCGCCATCATCGGCCTGCTCATCTTCACGGCCCACCTCTTCAGCGAGATCTTCAGCCGCAAGCGCATCCCCGATGTGCTGTTCCTCATCATCATCGGCCTGCTCGTCGGCCCCGTGTTCCATTGGCTCTCGCCCGACAGCCTGGGCAATGCCGGCAGCCTTCTTTCGGGTATCACTTTGGTCACCATCCTGTTTGAAAGCGGCACCCAGCTGAGGTTCAGCGCCTTGAAAGACTCCTTCAAAGGTGCCTTGAAACTAACTGCGTTGAATTTCGTGCTATCGGCCGTAGCCATCTGGTTGGTGGGCTGGCTCGTGTTGGACTTGGGGTCCATCGTCAGCATGATCTTGGGCTGCATGTTAGGCGGCACCGCCTCGGCCGTGGTCATCCCTATCGTCAGGCAGATGCACATGTCGGAGAAGCCCGCCATCATGCTCATCCTTGAAGCCGCCATTGGCAATGTGTTCAGCATCGTCCTCGCCCTCGCCTTGATGCAAGCCATCGAGAGCAAGCACCTTGAGTTTGGGGCCATCCTCGGCAACATCTTTTCGTCCTTCATCCTGGCCACCTTTATGGGTCTCATCGGTGCCATATTCTGGGCCCTTATATTAGATAAGGTGCGCAACATCAAATACTCCATCCTGACCACACCCGCCTTCGTCTTCATCATCTACGGTATCAACGAATGGTTGGGATTCAGCGGTGCCATCGCGGCCTTGGCCTTCGGTATCGGGTTGGCCAACATCGACGGCATCTACAACGGGTGGCTCAAAAAATTCATCAAGAAAGTGCCCGTCAATCTCAACGAGACTGAGCGCTCGCTGTTCTCGGAGCTGGTGTTGTTGCTCAAGACCTTCTTCTTCATCTATGTGGGCATCTCCATCCAACTCACGCAATGGCAACCCATCGTCATCGGACTGTGCATCAGCATCATGCTATTCATCCTTAGGATACCGGCAGTGCGTTTCGCCATCTCCAAGAAAGAAGGCATCCCCGAGAAAGAGCTCGTCTTCATGTCGGCCCTCAACCCCAAGGGACTGACCGCCGCTGTGTTGGCCACGCAAGCCCTCAACTTCATCCCCGACCAGGAAGTGGCCCATTTCATGAGGAACATCGTCTTTGCCGTCATCCTCTTCAGCATCGTCATCAACTCCATATTGATCCCGCTGATTGACAGGGAGAAGACCTTGTATCGCATCTATGTGAAGCTGTTGAGCTTCAACCAAAAGATGAAAAACGTGGTGGCCAAAACCAAACAAGACGGCGAAGAATGGCACAGGAAACACTCGAAGGCCCGCGATTTCGTCGACGAGGTGTTCCAATCCGAAGTCATCACCGACATCATCAAGGAGCAGGACACCCCAGGCGCCGTCAACAACAGGCAAGAATCCAACAACTACGACGTGGCGGACTGATTGTTTATAATGTGTAAAAATTACACACATCAAACAATTAGAAATCAAGTACTTATAAATTAAAGTGTATAAATTACACAATTTTTCATTGCAGGTTTCGGAAATAGTTGTACTTTTGCGTAAAATTTACACGATATGGAAACGCAACAATACACCTACAAGTATCCGCGACCGGCTGTAACGACAGACTGTGTCGTCTTCGGTTTCGACGGCCACGACCTGAAAATCCTGCTCATCGAGCGTGGGATTGAGCCCTTCAAAGGCGCTTGGGCCTTCCCTGGAGGATTCCTCAACATGGACGAGACGGCAGAGCAAGGTGCCTTGCGTGAGCTGAAAGAGGAAACAGGGCTCGACTTGCGCTATATCAAGCAGGTCGGGGCGTTCTCCGACGTCGACCGTGACCCACGCTCCCGCGTCATCACCATCGCTTTCTACGCCTTGGCAAGGAAATCGGAGGTGCAAGGTGGCGACGACGCCGCCAAAGCGCAATGGTTTGCCCTGAATGAAGTTCCACGATTGGCTTTCGACCACGACTATATCTTAAGGAAGACGATGGAGAGGCTGCGCAAGGACATCCACTTCGAGCCTATCGGCTTCGGGCTGCTGGACGAGCAGTTCACCATCCCGGAGTTGCAAAGACTGTATGAAGCCATTCTCGGGGTGCAGTTCGACCGCCGTAACTTCTACAAGAAAATCTTGCAGACTGGCATCCTCGACGAGGTGGAAGAGGACGATGACAGACAATATTATGGAGAGCATCGCGAGATGCGCAACATGGACATCGGGGCTTTGTTTGGAAGCATGGCATCTGAACCACGTCCCTCCTACTCCGCTTCACGTTCAGACGACGACAGCCGCCGCCGCAAGGGGACTCGCTTCTCGTTCAACAAGAAACGCTACGACCAACTTAAAGAAGACAATAATTTTAAACTAGAGTTCTAACCAATTAAAAACAACAGATTATGGAAACAAAAAACACACAGAAAACTCAGGTCTATAACCTGATCATCCTCGACAAGAGCGGCTCGATGAGCAGCATCGCCAATGCAGCCATCGCCGGATTCAACGAAACCGTGGGCGGCATCCGTTCGGCCCAGGAACGCTTCAAGGACACGCAAGAGCATTTCGTCTCGCTCATGATCTTCTGCGACTGCGAGAAGACCATGGTCTACGACATGGTGCCCGTCGACAAAGTCAAAGAGCTGACTTCCAAGGAATACCGTCCCTGCTGCTGCACTCCGCTTTACGACGCCATGGGCATCAGCATCAACGCCTTATACAGGGCCATCAAGGACAAGGAAGACGCCACCGCCGTGGTGACCGTCATCACCGATGGCTTGGAGAACGCCTCGAAAGAATACAGTGGTCAAGCTATCAAGGCCCTCGTCGAACGCATGAAAAACGAGGAAGGCTGGAACTTCGCCTATATCGGCACCAACCAAGACGTGAGAGCCACCTCCGCCTCCCTTAGCATCGACAACCACATGGAATTCCGCGACGACGAAGCCGGCATGGCTGAAGCCTGGGAGAAAGAACGCAAGGCCAAGATGTCGATGTTCTCACGTTTCTCCATGGACTTCGGCACCACTTCGGCCATGACAAGTGCAGAACGCAAGGCCTACCGCAGCATGGGAAACCGTTCCTCCAAGAACTACCACGAGATGAGCGAGTTCAGCGGCCGCATCACGCCTGAGTACATCAAAGGCCTGAAGGATAACGAGATATTCGTCTTCGGCAGCAACTTGGCCGGCGCCCACGCTGGCGGCGCAGCCTATCTGGCCTACCAAAGGTTTGGTGCCGTCATGGGTCAAGGTGTCGGCCTGCAAGGACAGAGCTATGCCATCCCGACGATGCAAGGCGGCACAGAGACCATCCTGCCCTACGTGGAGGAGTTCATCCGTTTCGCCGACATGCATCCCGAGCTGACCTTCCTCGTCACGAAGATAGGCTGCGGCATCGCAGGCTTTACACCTAAGGAGATTGCACCTTTGTTTGCGGGAGCCGTCAACGTGCCGAACATCCATTTGCCGATGGATTTCTGGAAGGAGCTGATTTAATCACAAAACCTGCAAAACAAGGCAAAACCTCAAGAGGAGCGTATGGCGACCGCACAACCGTGCGTCGCCGGGAAGCAGCCGGTTGGCATGCTTCCCCTACCCTTGAAACGAGTTTTGCAGGTTTTGAAAGTTTTGTTCAAAAACAACTAAAAATAAAAACATCATGTTAGGAGCAATCATAGGAGATACCGTTGGCTCGGTATATGAATTTCACAACATAAAGACCACAGACTTCCCGCTGTTTGGCCCTCGGAACAACTACACCGACGACAGCATCATGACCATGGCCGTGGCCGATTGGCTTTTGAGCGACCCGCAGCACGGCATGGACACCTTGGAAGCCTCGTTTCTGAGCTTCGCCAAGAAGTACCCCTGCCCTATGGGCGGCTATGGCGGCGGATTCTATTGCTGGCTGTTCCATCCCGAAGACTTGGGTGAGTATGGGAGTCTCGACTTCAAACCTGGGACACGCCATCCCTACAACTCGTTCGGTAACGGCGCCGCCATGCGTTGCAGCGCCAACGGCTGGATGTTCGACAGCTTGGAAGAGACCGAACGCGTGGCTGGGCTATCAGCCGCCATCACCCACAGCCATCCCGAAGGCATCAAAGGGGCACAATCGACGGCGGCGGCCATCTTCATGGCCCGCAACGGCAAGAGCAAGGAAGAGATAAGGGAATACATCTCAACGAAATACGGCTACAACCTCAACCGAACTTGTGACGAGATCCGTCCCGATTACGACTGGGACTCCTCGTGCCAAGGCACGGTGCCCGAAGCCATGGTGGCCTTCTTCGACAGCACCGACTTCGAGTCGGCCATCCGATTGGCGGTCTCGTTGGGCGGCGACAGCGACACCCTCGCCTGCATCACGGGCGGCATCGCGGAGGCGTTCTACAAAGAGATTCCGGACGACATCGCCTTGAAGATATGGGGACTCATTCCCGAAGATTTCAAGGACATCTTCGGGAAAATGGAGGCACAGACGAGTTACCGCTTGCCAGAAACACTTAAAGGGAAATCCATATAAAGATTATGCGCAAGGCTGGAACTGGTGGGGACTGGTTCCAGCCTTTATAAAAATTAAAATTTTTCACCCAAACCTCACCCATTTTCCAAAAAAGTTGTATCTTTGCAGCCCGTTTAGAATAACAAATTTAGTGTAAAAAGAAGAAAATTATGTACTTAACTGCAGAAAAGAAATCAGAGATTTTCAGCCAATACGGCAAGAACGCTGCCGATACTGGTT
>CACYHX010000064.1 GCA_902774365.1 uncultured Bacteroidia bacterium
AATAATAAACTAGGCCAATAGTTCAAATAATCCCAAAAGCTCAAACATCCTAATATTTCTAAATCTTTATTGACCAGATACACTTGTGGGTAAAAAGGATCAAGCCAATTTACAGTATGACATCGGGTAGAAATGTATATAGTACTATCGTTAGCATAAGCCATTCGACTAAAATACAATAGTGTGTCTGGTTTGTTGATTTCCGTTTTCTCAGTGATTAGCCCGTCGCGGTCTACACGTCCTATTAATATATGAGGGCGGTTTACCCCCGTGCTATCTCTTTGAGTAGCTGCGATAAGCATTTCATTCTCATTATACCAATAATTTGCATAGAAATCGGTTACATACTTTGAAATATTTGATTCAGGANAATATTTGATTCAGGAATACTTTGGTCTATTATAAAGTGGTTCTCTGCAAGATTCAAATCATAATCAAAGTAGAGGAAAGATTGTAATCCGTTTCGACCAGCACACATGGCAATAATCCGATCAGAAAACGGGTCTTCCATTAATTTTTGGTTGATGATTTGATGAATATTATAAAGTGGGTCTGGTGGTTCGGCAAGTAAATAATGACAATTCAAGCACTCGCCCGTTTGAGAAAAGCGAAACAACACACCTATATATTGGTAACTACCTTCTAAATTCGGATATGTTCTTCTGGCCGTAGCTAATAAAACAATTGTACCATCATCATCCATAACAGCATCACTTCCCATAAATCCAAGAAATCCTTCCTCAACTTGAATTGTTTGTTCTTGCTCTATAGTGAAGTTTTTGTCAAGAATCAGAGTTTGTAATTCTCCAATACTATTTCCTCCCGAAACAAAAAAACCTTCATTTGCCAAAGGAATTATATTGTATAAGTTCAATCGATTTCCTTCTTCTATAGGGAATAAGGTTGTTTCATATTGTCCATCATCATACATTTTAATTAAGCTTCCGTTATTCCCAGAACAACCCACAAACAGAATAGTGTTTTCCTCAGTAATAATACCTTTATTCAAATAAACAGAATCAGGCAAAACCACTTCCCATTGTTGGGCAAAGAGAATGGATGGTATTACCAAATATAATACTATAAATAAAGGTTTCTTCATCCTTACAAAATGATTCAACAGATCTTGTATTCTCGTTCCAGCGAATTTGCAATTCGCCGGAACCGAATACGGGGATTTGCAATCCCCGAAATATGTATCATGTCTTCCCATAACACGCTGGTTTTCGGGGCAAAGATAATGAATCGTTTGTTACTGCGCAAGTGGTTCGCATCACAAATGCTGATATTCGATGCTGGTGGAGTGCAAATCCGGCAGAACTAGTAACATGCAAAAAATCATTATTATTCCCCTGTCCAAGGCGTCGACTCTGGCAGCATCACGGTGGTGTCACTTACGAAGTCCCAGATCACATCGCTGGGAAGCTGTACCGTGGTGTTGGTCAGGATGGCCAGGAAACGACGGTGCGCCACGTCGCGGACGATGAGGCTGCGGTAGCCCTTCCACCAGCCGAAATGGAAATAGGCATTGGGGTGCTCCTTGCTCATGCGCCAGCCGAAGCCGTAATTCTCGTCGTTTTTCCAATTGGGCGAGCCGGGCATGAAAGCCTCACGTTGCAGGCTGTCGGGCAACAGCAGGGCTTGGTCCAAGGCTTGGTTGTATCTGTAGAGGTCCTCCACCGTCGAAAACATGATTTTGTCGCCCATCACGCCGTTGAGGTAGTCGTTTTGCGCCTTCACCGGACCGCTGCGGTACATGTCGTGGCCATGCACCTCGACAGGCATATACAGCGACACCGCCGTGTCGTCGCGCATGGAATAGATATAGGAATGCGTCATGCCACACGGCTCGAAGATGCGCTCGCGCATGAAGTCCTCGAAATGCTGTCCGCTCGCCCGCTCCACCACCGACGCCAGCAACGCATAGTTGATGTTGTTATAGAAATAGCCGCCGCCAGGGGTGCCGTAAGGGTCGGGCGTTTTTTCGGCCAACATCGCTATCAGGGCCTCGTTCGAAAACGGCTTCTTGCGGTCGGGCCAAAACTCATCCGCCATCGAGTCGTAGCGCGGCAAGCCCGAACAATGAGTGAGCAGATGCCGTATCGTGACGCCGGCATAAGGTATCTCGGGGATGTATTTCCGGATGTCGTCGTCATAGTCGAGTTTTCCGTCCGCCTTGAGCAGCATGACAGCCTCGGCGGTGAACATCTTCGAGTCGGACGACAGCTGGAAGGCATCGTCGATGCGAATGGAGTCTTTATGGCGTTTGTTCAGGTCGCGCCAGCCAAAGGCTTCTTCGTAAACCAGCTCACCCTGCTCCGCATAGAGCACCACGCCGTTCAAGCCGTTGCGCGACAAGCCCGTGAACACCTTGTCGGCTTGCTGGGTGCGCTGCGCCACCATCGCCTGGTTCAGGTCGACGAAGAGGCTATCGACATTGACGACGGGGATCTCATGGCTGCACCGCCTTCCACAGAAGAAGACCGTAAGCCCAACCGCCAACAACAATACTATGACAAAAAAGGTTCTCCTTTTCATAACCGAGGGGCAAATTTAGGAAAAAACTGGTATCGTCGGGCTGTTTTTGAGGCTTTTTGAAGATTATTCTCCGCTAATTCGTTAATTATTACTACTTTTGCAGCCTCAATTAACACCTTAATTTTATTTCATGTCACAATTTACCGATTTTGGATTGAATCCCGCTCTGCTGAGGGCTATTAAGGAGCTGGGGTTCGAGAATCCTATGCCTATCCAGGAAAAAGCGATTCCTGTGCTCCTTGAGAGCGATGTTGACTTCGTTGGTCTTGCACAGACGGGAACGGGTAAGACTGCCGCTTTTGGCTTGCCTTTGTTGAACAAAATCGACGCCGAACAACGCTGCGTTCAGGCCTTGATCCTTTGTCCGACACGTGAGCTTTGCATGCAGATTACCCGCGACCTGCGCAACTATGCCAGGTACATCCCCGAAATCCTGATTGTGCCCGTCTACGGCGGCGCCAGCATTGAGTTACAGTTCAAGGACTTAGCCAAGAAACCGCAGATTATCGTGGCCACGCCCGGCCGTCTGCGCGATATGATCCGCCGCAACCGCGTCGACTTCAGCAACGTGAAGACGATGATTCTCGACGAGGCTGACGAGATGCTCAACATGGGCTTCCAAGAGGAAGTCGACGACATCCTCGAGTACATGCCCAAGGAAGGACGCCACACCATGCTCTTCTCGGCCACCATGGACCACATCTATTATATGATGGCTGCCAAGGACCGTTACTCGGTGCTGAAGCGCATCATCGACTACACGCCGTCCATCTACGGCATCATCTTCTGCCGCACCAAGCTGGAGACCCAAGAGATTGCCGACAACCTCATCCAAGACGGCTACAACGCCGCCGCCTTGCATGGTGACCTCTCGCAGGGCATGCGCGACAACGTCATGGACCACTTCCGCAAACGCAGCCTGCAACTGCTGGTGGCTACCGACGTGGCCGCCCGTGGCATCGACGTGAAGGAGCTGACCCATATCATCAACTACAACCTGCCCGACGACATCGAGACCTACGTACACCGCAGCGGCCGTACGGGTCGTGCCGACAAACGCGGCATCTGCCTCAGCCTCATCAACTTGCGCGAGAAGAGCAAAATCAAGAGGATTGAGAAGATTGTGGGGCGTCCCTTCGAGAAGGCCATGATTCCGACAGGTAAGGAAGTCTGCGAGAAGCAGCTCTTCAACCACATCGACCGCATCGAGCACGTCGACATCAACCGCGAGGAAATCGATGACTACCTGCCCGTGGTGTTCCGCAAACTCGACTGGATGAGCCGCGAGGAACTCATCACCCGCATGGTGGCGCTCAACTTCAACCGTTTCCTGGACTACTACAAAGACGCCGTCGACCTCAACGTCAACGAACGCGACGAGAAGAAAGACAAGAAAGTACGCAAGAAGGAACGCGACCACCAAGACGAGACCATGCAGCGCCTCTACTTCGGCATGGGCAAGAACGACCACATCCTGCCGCAGAAGATCATCGGCAAGATCAACGACGTCACCCGCTCGAAGAACATCCCGATTGGCCGCATCGACCTCTATGACGACTTCTCGTATGTGGATGTGGAAGGCAGCTTCGTCCCGTTGATTCTCGAGTGCTTCGCCGACCCGCACAGCAACCCGCGCGGCATCGTGGTGGAGGTGGCCAAAGACCAACCCGAGCGCAAGAAAGGCGAAAAGAAAGACTTCGGCGAGAAGAAAGAACGCAAGGAACGCCGCGACCGCGACGACTTCCGTGGCGAACGCCGTGAGAAACACGACGACTTCCAAGAGAAGAAAGAGCACAAGACCAAGTATGAGGAGTTCTCAGAGAAGAAGTCGAAGAAGAAAAAGAAAGACTTCGACGACGACAGGACCTATTATAAGTCTGAACGCTCACGCGACGGTCACGAGTGGCTCGACCCCGACTGGAAAGACCATCTGGACGACATCGAGGTCTTCATCGACGATGACGACCGCCCGAGCCGCAAGCAGCGCAATGCCGAGCGTGGCTTTGGTGCCAAGAAGAGCAGCAGTTCCTCAAAGGGTGGCTCATCGAGAGGTGGAAGCTCAAGAGGCGGTTCTTCACGGGGCAGCAGCTCACGTGGCGGGGGCTATTCTTCGAGAGAATCGAACCGTGGTCGCCGTGGCGCCAGCCGTTACGACGATGGAGATTACTATTCACCACGTCGCCGTGGCGGAGGCCGCCGTAGATAATGTTTTATGGGATACACTTCGTGTAGAAATCTATCAAAAATCACAATAAAATCTATTGAAAATCAAAAAAGTAGTTTTTGAAGATTTTAAATAGATTTTTAAAAGATTTCTTGCCGAAGGCAATACCAAATTAGTATGGCAAAGTTAAATACTTGGATCAGAGCAGCGCGTCTAAGGACGCTGCTGCTCTCTTTTTCTGGGACGATGTTAGGTTCTTTCCTAGCCATCAACCAGGTCCCTGAGCCCGTCGAAGGGCCGGCTTTCTGGTTAACCCTACTATTTGCTGCCCTCACCGCCATGCTGTTGCAGATGCTATGCAACTTCGCCAACGATTACGGTGACTTCAAGAAGGGCGTCGATGACGCCCATCGCGTGGGGCCGCAGCGCGAGTTGCAAAGTGGCGAAATCTCAGAAAAGGAGATGAGAAAGGCGATGGCTGTCGTCGCCGCCATCTGCCTGATTTCAGGCGCCTTGCTCCTCTTTGTCTTCGCTGGCTTGACGTGGAAAGAGCTGGCCGTCTTTGCCGCCTTGGGCATCGGCGCGGTATTGGCATCATTGCTCTACACCTTAGGCAAGCGGCCTTACGGCTATCGTGGCCTCGGCGACTTGTATTGCTTCCTGTTCTTCGGCTGGGCTGCCGTGGCGGGGACCTTCTATCTTGCCACCAAACAACTCGATTTCAGCGTCTTGTTGCCTGCCTCGGCCATGGGCTTCCTCTCCAACGCCGTGCTCAACATCAACAACATGCGCGACATCGATAACGACCGCGCCTCGGGCAAGAACAGCCTTGTGGTGAAAATAGGCCTGAAAAAGGCTTTTGTTTACCATTGCCTGCTCATCGGTTTGGCCTTTGTTTGCCTTACCATTTACCTTGTTTTGCACCACGCAGCTTGGTATTCCTACCTGTTTTTGCTGCTTTCTATGCTGTTTGTCAAGGATTTGGTTGCCATCAAGAAGACAAAACCAGAGCTACTCGACCCGTTTTTGGGACGTCAGGTCAAGCACAGCTTTCTGCTGGTATTGGTTTACGGGGTCTTGTTACTCTTCTAATTCTTCTATGTTAGCATCGAATCTGACGGGGACGATGTATTCTACATCCGTCTCCATTTGGCCACCTTTCCAATACTCCAGATTCCATAGAGCCATCATAGCTTCGCCATCAAGTGATTCGAAGCCGGAACTATGTACCACTTTTACTTTTGCGATCTTTCCCCTTCTGGCTTTTACTGTAAATTGCACATAGGGGACCCTACAGGCAAAGTCTATTTCCGAGACATCACTCACACAAGGTCTCTGAATACTATCTTGATTGACTCCTATCAAAATTGCTTTTTCGTCGAGTAGTTTTTCCGTACTGAAATTTTTCGCAGGTTTTATCGGCCAAGAGGGTTCATAATTGCAAGTTATGACAATCATACACAACACGTCCACTTTTTCACCACGATACTCAGCTGCATGCGTTGGATTGTTAACCATTTTTGCATATTTGAGCGCAGCCTCGTCCAAACCATAGCCCAACCCTTTAACAAGCTTGAAATCAGTGACTTTACAATCTTTCGTCATTCGATAAGTAAAAATCACATTCCCTCGGATATGATGCTTTATCGCCTCTTCAGGATAATCCAAAGACGTAGAGAACAAACGTGTATAATAAACCTGTGAGGATGTAATTTGGAATTCTGTGGGCATCATGGTGGGTCGAATGTTGTCGCAACTATCCAAATCATCACGAAGAACAATCATGTCTTCGTATTGTGCATCGACCTTGTAAATCAAGCTCAAGGCAAATATAAAAAACAAGAGAACCCTTTTCATGGTTTGGAATTATTGCTATGCAAATGTAGATATTTTTTCCAATAAAGCCTTATTATTTAAAATAGTTCTTATTTTTGCACCCTAAACTCTTAATACTAATCACAATGAAGAAAACCTTACTATTTGCATTCGCCATGTTGTTTGCCACGGCAATGATGGCGCAAAACCGCATCACCTACCTTGAGGAGTCGTTCAACGGATCTTCCATCCCTTCAGGTTGGACTAAAGTTGGCGTTGGTACCTCCAACTGGGCTATTTCAACAACCAGTAACGCAGGCGGAGAAGCCAACGAGCTTCACTTGAATTGGAGCCCTCAGTTTAACGGCATTGCCCGTTTCGTATCACCGGTCATTGATTTGTCGGGGCTTAACAGTGTCGTGATTTCGTTCAAACACATGCTCGACTACTACAATAGTGGCGCCACGTTGGGTATTGCCACTACTTCCGACGGCGGCACCACCTGGAACCAGGCTTGGAGCCAAAACTTTACAACGGATGCCTTGGGCACAATAACCCAACAAATTACAACTGCTGATGTGGGTAGTGCCAACTTCCAGTTCTGCATCTTCTATAGTGGAAGTTCCTACAACTTCGACAACTGGTATTTCGACGACATCAAGGTGTTCACCCTTGAGAACCTCGACATCGCCACCACGGGCACTAATATGCCTGACATCCAAGGTGTTGGAAACATGTCGGTCAGTTTGAGTGTCATGAACTATGGCTCCACCACCGTCACCTCCATTGAAGCTTCTTACGAGATGGAAGGCATGGAGCCTGTGTCACAGACCTTTACCGTCAACCTCGCTTCTTTGGCCACCACGACATTGAACTTCACCCAACCTCTCAACCTGCCCACTCCTGGCAGCTATCCTATTACATTGAGAGTTCTCCATGTGAATGGCGAGGAAGATGATATCGCTGGAAACAATGTGTGGGAAAAAACCGTTTCCGTCCCGCTTGACGAAGTTCAGAGAATTCCCATGATTGAGCATTTCTCGTCCTCTACTTGCGGTCCTTGCGTAAGCGTGAACAACACAATGAACACCTTCTGCAACAATAACCCCGGCCGCTTCACCTACACCAAGTATCAGATGAACTGGCCTGGAAACGGCGATCCTTATTACACTGCCGAAGGTGGCGTACGCCGCACTTATTATGGTATTGGCGCCGTTCCGAATGTCATCATTGACGGTGTGAATCTTGGCAGTTCTGCCGTTAACCAAAACACTTTCAACCTGCATGCCAACGAACCCGGTTACTTCGATGTGAGAGGCTCCTTCACCGTTGAAGGCAACAACATCCACATCATCGCCGACGTGATGCCATATGTCGATATTGAAGCTCGCGTGTATGTTTCGGTCAACGAAAAAGTGACCACGGGCAATGTGGGTTCCAACGGCGAGACTTCATTCCACCACGTCTTCATGAAGATGATGCCCAACGGCGAAGGCTCGAACATCGCTTTCACAGGTGCAGAATTGCAGCGTTTGGAATTCACCCAAAACATGGGCTCCACCCATGTCGAAGAAATGAGCGACTTGGAAGTGTCCATCTGGGTGCAGAACTATGTTTCGAGAAATGTGTATAACAGCCATTTCGCCTACGAATACACCGACATTCACCCCTATCCCGTCGAAAATCTCACCTTCGTTCAAGACCCCACGGCTGACTGCATCTGCCTGACCGCCTCGTGGGATGCCCCTTCACAAGGCACACCTATCGGCTACAACGTGTATGTCAATGGCGAACTAGTAGCTGAAAACACTACCGAAACCTCCTATTTCTTCCAAGGCGAATTGTATCAGTTCTATGTGGTCGGCGTGGAAGCTTTATATCCCGACAACAAGACTTCTGTCAGGGCCGTGGCTACGGTATCAGAAGGCCAAGAAGACCTTGGGCTGATTTCAAATGTACAAAGCGTCGTTTTGAACGCTGACACGCTGTCGGCCGAGTTGAGCGTCACCAATGCCAACCACGGCTCACATGAACGTATCGCCATTGAGTCCATTGAAGAGGTGAACCAAGATGAAACACTGTATCTGAACATTAACCACGAAGAACTGCCTTACTATCTGGCTTATGATGAAGCTTTCTCCTTCACCATCGAGCCTAACGCCTTGGCCGAAGGCAAGAGCTTGGCACGTACCAGTGTCGTCGTGACTTCTGATGCCGGCACCGTGGTGTTCTCCGTAAAAGTCGACGGCGACATTTTGAGCGTCACCGAGGTTTCTGCCGAGCCTAAGCTCTATCCCAACCCCGCCAGCAGCAACATCCGTATCGAGGGCAATGCCATCGAAAGCGTGAAGGTTTACAACATCATGGGTGCCTTGGTGGAGAGCTTCTCCGTCAACGACAACAATGTCGACGTGAACCTGAGCCAATACAGCAACGGCGTGTATTTCTTCAACATCCGCCAGAGCGACGGCACGGTCAGCAACCAACGCGTCGTGGTCAGCCACTGATGACGTTGAAGTCATCCAAACAAAAAAGGGAACCCGATTGGGTTCCCTTTTTTTGTTGCACTTGGACTATTGATTAGTCACCCAACGTGGCCACCATGACGGCCTTGATGGTGTGCATGCGGTTCTCGGCTTCGTCGAAGACGATGCTGTTCTCGCTCTCGAACACATCCTCAGTGACCTCGATGCCATTCAAGCCGAACTTCTCATAAACGTCGCGGCCGGCTTTGGTCTCCAAGTTGTGATACGAAGGCAGGCAGTGCATAAACTTGCACTTGGGGTTGCCTGTCTTTTTCATCAGGGCTGCGTTGACCTGGTAAGGCATCAGCATATTGATGCGCTCTTTCCACACGCTGTCGGGCTCGCCCATCGACACCCAGATGTCGGTGTAAATGAAGTCAAGACCCTTCACGCCCTTCTCCACATCGTCGGTGATGGTAAGCTTGGCACCAGTTTCCTTGGCGATTTCCTGACACTTCTTGACAAGATCTTTGGCAGGCTGCAGTTTCTTGGGGGCGATAATGCGGATGTCCATACCCATCTTCACACCACCGACCATCAGGCTGTTACCCATGTTATAGCGGGCATCGCCGATATAAGCGAACTTCACCTGGTTGAGGGGCTTGTCGGTATGCTCCTGGATGGTGAGGAAGTCGGCCAGAATCTGAGTGGGGTGAGCTTCGGCGGTAAGACCATTCCACACGGGGACGCCGGCGTATTGGGCCAGCTCCTCAACAGTGGCTTGGTCGAAGCCACGGTACTCGATGCCGTCGAACATGCGACCCAGCACGCGGGCGGTGTCTTTCATGCTCTCCTTGATGCCGATCTGACTACCGGTGGGACCGAGGTAGGTCACATGGGCACCCTGGTCTTTGGCGCCAACCTCGAAGGCGCAGCGGGTGCGGGTCGAGGTCTTTTCGAAGATAAGGGCAATGTTCTTGCCCGTGAGGTGGGGTTGTTCGGTGCCTGCATACTTGGCGGCCTTGAGGTCGGCAGCAAGTTTCAGTAAGAACTTAATCTCTTCCGGAGTGAAGTCCAACAACTTCAGGAA
>CACYHX010000065.1 GCA_902774365.1 uncultured Bacteroidia bacterium
TGTTCAGGGCCTTAAAGTCATAAATCGTAGCCATTTCTTTAGTGTTTATTGATTTGTTTATTGTTGTTTTAGTCCTTCGATAAGCTTGTCGAGCGTGGGTATCATTCTGACAAATTCTTCATCTTCGCCCGTGATTTGGATGATTTCATCGCTGAGGCATTCGGGGATGCGCTTGGCTTGCGCGCGCATTTCGATGCCTTTCTTCGTCAACGAGACGATGCGCTGGCGAGTGTCTTCCTTGCCTTTGGAGCGCTTGACCAGCCCCGCTTTCTCCATGCGTTGCAGGAGTGGCGTGACGGTGTTGGTCTCCAAAAACAGCTTGTGCGCGATGTCATTCACCGGTTGCTTGTCCTGCTCCCACAACACTAATAATACAAGGTATTGCGGGTAGGTGATGCCAAGCGGGTCGAGATAAGGGTGATAGGCCCCCATCGTGAGGCGCGCCGCCGTGTAGAGACGGAAGCACAGCTGGTTGTCCAATTTCAGTTGTTCGTATGCCATCTTTCAATTTATATCGTTCACGATGCAAAAATAGGAAATATTTTTATATCGCAAGCGATATTTCTCACTTTTTTTGAAATTATTTTTTCCGCAGCGTGATATGGGTGATTTCGGCGGGGCAGTTAATGCGGACAGGAAGGGTGCAGCCGAGGCCTGCATTCACGACGAGGGTCTGACCGTCCTCGTCATAGCGTCCCCAGGCCTCCTTGAACATCCACGAGGCGGGAGTCCAACCCAATAAGCGCACTTGTGCCGAATGGGTGTGACCGCTGAGAGTCAAGGGGATGTCGGTGTCGGGCAGCACTTCCGAGCGCCAATGGCTGGGGTCGTGGGTGAGTAGGATGCGAAAGCCGTCGGTGCCTGCCATGGCCTTCGGCAGGTCGCCACGGTCGATGGTGCTGAACCCCTGCCCTTCCCCGACGGTGTTGTCCACGCCAACGAGGGTCAGCCGCTCTCCTAACCGTTCGACGACCGAGTTTTCGTTTCGCAACAGTCGCCAGCCCAGCTGCTCGCGTTCATACCGTGCTACGGAATCCACCTCTCTTTGTCGCGTCGCGTCATCCGTCAGGTTGCGGCTGTAGATAAGGAAGTCGTGGTTGCCGAGGACGCTCACGACGCCGTCTTTGGCCTGCAGCTGTCGCAGCGTCGTGGTATAAGGCTCCGCCTCGGATGTGCCGAAGGTGACTAGGTCGCCCGTGAAGCAAATCAGGTCGGGTTGGAGGGCGTTGATGCTGTCCACGAAACGCCGCAGTTGCTTGGGGTTGTCGTCGAAGGTGGAGAGATGCAGGTCGGAGATGTGGACGATTTTGTAGCCGTCGAATGCCGAAGGGATGTCGGGATGGGCATACTCCATCCGTGTGGTTTGCAGTCGCCATCGTCCCACGAAGCACCCCCATGCCAGCACCGCCCACACCACTGCGACAAGCGCGAGCGCCGTCCATCCGAACGGAGCGTAAGGCATCGGCAGAACGGCAACGACGAAGCCCAGCACGAGGGCGGCTATAAGCGTTAATCCTAGCATAAGTTAGGCGACAAATCTGATGGTTTTCTGCAAATAGATACCATCTCACAAATCGGGTCTTCCCTTACAATCTTCGGACCCGACTTCCCTGCCAACACCAACACTTTCTTGCCATTGCGATAGATGTGGAGCTGGCGCGAGCGGACCACGGCAGTTAACTCTTCATCATTTTGCAGGGCCATCCAAAGACGATGGTACTCGCCATCCTCTTCAAACAGCTTCTTCTGCAAGTGTGAGCACATATTGGCGGTGTCGAGGGTCATCATGTGAGTCTCGTTATAAGTTCAGCATATTGGGGATACTGTTGCACCAGCACTTCTTTTTGTCCCAACTCGAAGTTCTCGAAGCTGAAGGCTGGAGCCACGGCGCAGCCTACCAAGCAGTAGCCTTTTTTCGAGGAAATCTCTGCCGCAAACCATTGCTCGGGGAGGATGACCACCTGCATCTCGCCTTCGGGCGAAAGGGTATGGACGGCCAGGTTTCCATCGGTGCCGATAACATAGATATTGAGCGGCTCGCCGGCATGATAGTACCAAATCTCCGTCACGCCATGCAGACGGTGGAAAGCCGACTTGTCGCTTCCCGTCAACATGTAATAAATGGTGGAGACGTCTTTCTTGCCTGAGGCATCGTTGCCGTAAAGCTGACGGAAGTAACCGCCTTCAGGATGTGGCTCCAGCTGCAGCTGTGCTTTCAGTGTATTCGCGTCCGCATCAGAACACGAATCTGTGTGTTGAACGAAGTTGGGGTTGCTTGCCATGTTACTCACAGATAATAGTACTTTCCCAAAATTGCAGCAAACCATTTTGCTGGCAGGATTTGTTTCAGGAACACCGAGAGACGTTGCTCGAAAGAAGATACCACATAGCCATAGCGTGGATGCTTCATGCGGATGACTTTGCTGATTTTTTGCGCCACCACCTGGGGCTTCAGCCCGCCCTTTTCGTCATGCTCCACCTTGTCGATGGCCTTTTGATAGGCTGGATAGGCCTGAAATGCCTCTTCGTTGACCGCCTTCTTTCGGCTACCTGTGAAACCCGTTGAGAAGTCACCGGGACGGATGACAGTCACCGTGATGCCGAACGGCTTGGTTTCCAAACGCAAAGCCTCACAATAGCCTTCGATGGCGAACTTGCTGGCCGAATAGAAGCCTTGAAACGGCAGTCCCATCAAGCCGCCGATGGAGCTGAGGGCGATGATTTTGCCAGAGCCTTGTTTCCTCATGTAGGGCAACACCGCATCGACGCAATGCACCAAACCCATGAAGTTGGCATCCATCTGTTCCCTGACTTCTTCCTCTGTGGCGAACTCCAACGGCCCGCCGATGCCCATTCCGGCGTTATTGACCAACACGTCGATGCGGCCTTCCGCCTCAACGACTTGTTGCACCGCCTGTTGTACCGCCTTGGCGTCGCGGACATCCAAACGAAGGTATTTCACCTGAGGCAACGGCGTGACTTCACGACGCACGGTCCCGTAAACGACATGGCCTTCCTGCGACAGCAGACGGGCAGTCTCCAAACCGAAACCTGAGGATATCCCTGTGATGAAAACGACCATTAATCGATGATTTGAGCGTCCTTAAACGCTTTGGTGATTTTGTCCAACGCCTCGTCCACTTGTTCGAAAGTATGCGTGGCCATCAAGGCAAAACGGATCAAGACATCGTTTTCGGGTACGGCGGGAGCGATGACAGGGGTGACAAAGACACCATCATCCAACAGCCTGTTGCAGAGCCAGAAAGCCTTCTCCGAACTCCTGACAAAGAGCGGAATAATCGGCGTCTCGCTCTTGCCGGTATCGAAGCCCCGCTCCTGGAACTGCTTTCGGGCATAGTTGCTCAAATCCCAGAGATGCTGTATGCGCTCCGGCTCTTCCAACATGATGTCGATGGCCTTGCTGACCGAAGCCACATTGGAGGGCGGCATGCTGGCGCTGAAAATCAGCGAGCGGGCATTGTGTTTCAAGTAGTTGATGGTTTCGAAGTCGGAAGCGATGAAACCGCCCAACGAGCCAAACGACTTGGAGAAGGTGCCCATGATCAAATCCACCTTGTCGGTAAGGCCGAAATGGTCGGCTGTGCCCCTGCCCTGATGGCCGAGGACACCCAGTGCGTGGGCATCGTCAATCATGATGTCGGCATCGTATTGCTCTGCCAAGGCCACCATCTTTGGCAAGGGGACGATGTCGCCTTCCATCGAGAAGATACCGTCGGCGACAATCAACTTGACGGAGTCGGGAGTACACAGCTTCAGCTTGGCCTCCAGACTATCCATGTCATTATGGTTATACTTCCAGACCTTTCCAAACGAAAGCCGGCTACCCTCGATGATAGAAGCATGATCGAGGCTGTCCAAAAGCAGATAATCGTTGCGCCCGCACAAAGCCGAAACCACGCCAAGATTCACCTGAAAGCCCGTGCTGAAACAGACGGCGGCTTCCTTGCCCACCAATGCGGCCAGCTTTTCCTCCAAAGCAACGTGGATGTCAAGTGTGCCGTTGAGGAAACGGGAACCCGAGCAGCTGGTGCCGTATTTCTTGATGGCTTCGATGGCGGCTTCCTTCAGGCGCGGGTCGTTGGCCAAGCCGAGATAGCTGTTGGAGCCAAACATCAGCACGTCCTTGCCTTTAATCTTCACCACCGTGCTTTGTTCCGACTCAATGGGCTTGTAATAAGGGTAGATCCCTTTGGCTTGAGCCTCTTGGGGAGCAGTGTATCTTGCACAGTTTCTTTTTAATATGTTTGTTTTCATCTTTCTTCTAAAGGTGGTTTTACCGTGCAAAAATAGTTATTTTTTTATTAGCCCCAAAAACCAACCTATTTTCCGCCTCTTATTCTTACTTCTCCACGTTTTTACAGTCTTCCATCTCCTCGTTCAGCATGTCTTCGAACATGCGCACCGAGTTGGAAAGGCTATACTTTTTGGCTGCTTTGGCGTAGATTTTCCCCATATACTCGCGCTCCTTGGGATGGTCAAGCCAGTAGTCGATGGCGCGGGCGAGGTCCTTGGGGCTACCAGCCCTGAAGAGGCTGCGACCGTCGAGAGCGAACTGGGGCGTAGCACTGACTTCCGAGTTGGCAATGACGGGCACCAAACCCGTGGCGAAAGCTTCGATGCACGAGATGGCCTCGCTCTCCATGTCGCTGGCGTGCACATAAAGGTCGGTTTGCGACAACAGGGCAATCAGATCTTCCTGGTTCTTGTAGACGAATTGGGGCGGATGGGGCAACGCCTTACCCAAGGCCACATATTCGTCATACTTGGGTCCTTGACCCGCAAAGACAAGCTGGATTTTGTCGGCATATTTCGAGAGCGGCACGGCGTTGATGAGTACGTCTTGCCGTTTCTCAGCCGAGAGGCGTCCCACCATCATGATCAATATCTTGCCTTCATACTCAGGCGACTTGGCAGGCCTTCCCTCGTCAATGTTGCGATGCCCAGCCTTGAGAAAAGCATCCTGGATGCCATTGGAGATGACATGGATTTTTGCGGTATAACCGCGTTGTTTGATTTCGTCGGCCATAAACTGCGAAGGCGCATGGATGTGCCTGAACTTGTTGTAGAGAAAATCCCTAAAGCCGATATAAGTACCATTTTGGATCCAATCCACTTTGCCCAGTCCCACCGACGACCATAGGTTTTGCGGCTGGATGTGAAACGCTGCGGTCGAAGGCTTTCCTATCTTGTCGGCATAGCGTTTGGCCTCTATCTCGATAGCGAACGGCAGGAAACAATGGATGATGTCGGCCCATTCAACCGCCTCGTGGATGGTCTTTTTCTCGTTGGAGGCGAAGTTGAAGTTGTGCTTGTCCATCAACGGCTGGAAAATAGGCATCTTGTAGGTGGGCAAGGCGAAACGGTCGTCGCCCGGGTCACCTGAGGTTAGGATTTTCACCTCGTGGCCACGGTTGCGCAACTCTGCCGCAAAACGCTGTGCCGAGATGCTGGTGCCATTATTGTTGGTGTCGTAAGTGTCTATAACAAAGAGGATTTTCATAGGAAATGATTGAAATAATCAAGGCTGCAAAGGTAAAACCATTTTGTAGGATAACGATGTCCTTAAAACGACATAATATGTTCTATTTTATATATCGCCATATTCAATTTTTGTTTATTTTTGTAGCATTATTTGATATTTAAACAACAAATTTGTATATTTGTATTATAATACATGTTGTTCTAAAATAGAACATTATCAATATGAATACCAACAAAAACAGAAACGATGAGCTGCCGGTCTTGTTCGATTCGTCGAGCATCATAAGACGTACCGCATGGGAAAACAACGAAATACTGGTAGCTGAAATAGGAAATTACGCTGACGAGAACATACCAAAATATTTCCGTACCAGCCATTATGCCATCCTCTTTATCACGCAAGGCTCACTCAGTGGGAGGGTTAATATGGTCGATTTCGAGATGAAAGCGCCAGCCGCCGTTTATATCTTTAACGACCATGTGTTGCATTATAACAGTAGCAGCCCCGACCTTAAGGTTCGCCTGCTCTCGTTTTCGCCGATGATTGCCGAAGAGTTGTCGCTTTCGCTACCCTACGACAACTTACAATACGCCTACGCCCGTCCTGCCGCGCAACTTGACGAAACAAGCATGCAGGCCATCATGCACTATCTTGACCTCATGGAGATCCTGATGCAGAAGGAATCGCAAGAAAGGCGAACAACCATAATAAAGCTTATTCAGTCGCTCTCGTCCTTCTTTTATGAATTCCATGCCGACAGTCTCTCCTCCCAAAAACCGTTTTCGCGCACCGAGGAGCTGGCCGGGCAGTTCCTATCACTAGTCGATATGCATTGTCACGAGCACCACAACATCAAGTGGTACGCCGACGCGCTGCACCTTACGCCGGTCTATATCTCCAATGTGGTGAAACAGGTGACGGGGCGAACGGCGGGCGACAACATCACGGATTGCCTGGTCCGAAAGGCCAAGTCGCTGCTGCTGACCTCCACCCTCTCCATCCAGCAGATTTCCGACCGTCTCGGCTTCCAAAACCAAAGCCATTTCGGAACGTTTTTCCGTCGGGCAGTGGGAACGAGTCCGCAGAAATTCAGGAGAAATGATTGAACAACGGCATGTTTTTATGCTCAATCCAACAATAATTCAAGTACTTATCCGTTATTCTTAAGTACTAACATGATTAACCTTTTCCGAAAATATGTTTCTGTCGTCGCCCTCATCCTGATGGGCCTGTTCCTTCTTGACCTTACCAGCACGGCCCAAGAGGATTTGTACGTCATGGGACAAACAGAGATCCTGTCTAATATGTCGTTTGATGGAGATGAGTTTGACGAAGACGAGGATTCGGAGTTTTTGCTCAATAGTCCATCGGAAGGTTTTCAAAGCAGATGCGAGCTATGCCCAATTCTAACCTTAGGCGACGAACAAAATGAAAATCTATGTTCGGCAGCTTTGCGTCTTGGACAGGTGAGACGTTATGCCCCAAGGAAAAGCCAGGCTTACAGCCATAATTATATCGTCATGAAAAACAGTAAAGATGGTACGGACTTCGGTTCGAGCCATCTTTTTTTATCCGATAAGTCAACTTTTTTCTTCATAACGAGAGCGGTCGATGCGTCATCGTTGGCCGCTTTCAAAAACCTATGCTTATGCTTATTGTTATAGCAATTTTGACCCTAATCGCAGGCATCGGGGTGTTTTTGGTAGCCTGCAAAATGTTGAGTGCCAGTCTTGAAAGTGCAAGCAGCGCAGGCTTGAAGCGGCTGTTCGCCAAGATGGGAAATAACAAATGGCTCGGCGTGGGCGTCGGCACAGTGGGCACGGCAGCCATCCAAAGCTCGGGCGCAGTGACGGTGATGGTCATCGGCTTCGTGAACGTGGGCATCATGTCGCTCGCTCAGGCCGCCACGGTCATCTATGGCGCCAACATCGGTACCACGGTCACCGCACAATTAGTGGCTTTGGGTATGTTTGGCGGCCACGGCATCTCTACAACG
>CACYHX010000066.1 GCA_902774365.1 uncultured Bacteroidia bacterium
TGTGGCCATCAACCTGCCTTCGCAGCTTCCTCCGCAAGCCATCATGGGCTGCTGCATGAAGTTTGGCGTAAAGGTGTTGGCTTACGGCAAGGACTTCGCCGAAGCCGTGAAGGGCGTGCCTTGCAAGGCTATCGCCATCACCGATTGTGCCGACCATGCCGCTCCTGTGGCCACGGTCGACAAGGAAGAACCTGCCGCCATCTTCTTCACAGGTGGCACCACGGGTGCTCCTAAAGGTGCCGTCCTGCCTCATCGCGCCTTGATGCGTGGTGCCTTGAACGGCGTCTATGCCCCAGGCAGCCAGTTCGGCCACCACCGTTATCCCTGCGTATTGCCTCTCAGCCATGTTTTTGGCCTCGTCCGCGGCACGTTGTCCGTCCTGATGGAGGGTGGTGCATGGTTCTCTGCCGGCAACACCAAAGAAACGGTCACGAAGTTCCCCGTCATCCGCCCCACCTGCCTGGTCGCCGTCCCCGGTATCTGCGAGATCCTGCTGGGCCTGGTCAAGATGTACGGAAAACCCTTCCTGGGTGGACAACTGGGATTCATCATCTCGGGTGCAGCCAATGTTCCTCCGAAACTGATCGGTGAGTTCGACGAGCTTGGCATCCAACTCTTTGCAGGATATGGCATGACCGAAGGTGCCAACCTCACCACCGGTAATATCGATGTGAAGTCACGTCCTACCTCAGTCGGCAAGCTTTATCCTGGACAAGAGGCGAAAGTGGTCGATGGTGAGTTATGGTTCCGTGGCGACAACGTATTCCTCGGCTACTATGGTGACCCGGAAAAGACCGCCGAGACCCTTACCGAGGACGGCTGGATCAAGACCGGCGACCTCGTGCGCTTCGACGAAGAAGGCTACATGTATATCGTTGGACGCATCAAGAACCTCATCATCCTCTCCAACGGCGAGAACGTCAGCCCCGAGAGCATCGAAGAGCCTTTCTATAAAGACCCGAAACTCCGCGACTGCCTCGTCAAGGAAGACGAAGTGGACGGCCGTAAGGTGATTGCCATTGAAATCCTGCCTCGCATGGAAGAGTTCGGCAACGGTCCTTGGGAAGATGTGGAAGCCTATTTCAAGGATCTGGTCGGCAAAGTCAACGCGACGCTGCCCACCACCCATCAAGTAAGCAAAATCACCGTGCGTAAAGAGGACTTCAAACGCACCGGCGCCATGAAAGTCTCAAGAAACCAATAAGCCATGGAAAGAGAGAACATCTTCAACGAGCTGAAAGAGATCCTGAAACTCATCAAGCCATCCGCTGATTTCAGCACAATCAACGACGACTCGCAACTTGTGCGTGACGTGGGCTTGGACTCACTGACCATCTTGCTGCTGAGCCTCGCCATCGAGAACAAGTTTGGCTTCAAGTTCGAAGGCAATCCCAAGTTCACCACCGTTGGCGAAGTCATTGACTATGTCAGCGCACATTCAACGCTTTAAGCCTATGAGCATTCGCATCGAAAAAGTGGAAAGTCACAAACAGCTGAAAAAGTTTGTGACTTTTCCACTGCATCTATACAAAGACTGCCCCAATTGGGTACCCGCCCTTGAAGGCGATGAATACGACACCTTCAACCCCGAGAAAAACGGAGCCTACGACTTCTGCGAGGCAGACTGCTTCTTGGCTTACCGTGACAATGAAATCGTGGGACGCGTCGCCGCCATCATCAACCACAAGGCCGACGATGCCGAGAACATCGTCCGTTTCGGCTGGCTCGACTTCATCGAAGACGAGGAAGTGCTGCGCGCCTTGATCGCCACCGTTGCGGACTGGGGCCAACAACACGGACGCACCGAGATGCATGGCCCTTGGGGATTCACCGACATGGACAAGGAAGGCCTCCTGGTGGAAGGCTACGAGCACCTCTCCCCTTTCACCTGCCTCTACAACTATCCTTATTATGGTGAGATGTTGGAGCATCTCGGCTTCACGAAAGACGTCGACTGGACCCAGCGGACGCTGGAGGTAAGCAAGGAGCTGCCACCCATGTTCCAGTTCGCCAACTTGATTGAAGATCGGTTCAAGGTGCACGTGGTGCAACCACACAGCATGAAAGAGATGGGCAACCGATACGGAAGGGAGATCTTCCACATGTATAACGAGGCCTTCGCACCCTTGAATGGCTTTTCGCCTTTGACCGACAAGCAGATCGACGCCTACCTGAAGACCTACGTCCCCATTCTTGACAAGGACTTTGTCGCCTTGGCTGTCGATGACAACGACAAGCCCATCGGCTTCGTCTTCTGCGTGCCTTCGCTATCCAAAGCGGTGAAGAAGTCCAACGGACGCTTATTTCCATTCGGCTTCATCAACATCTTGAAGGCCTTGAAGAAAAACGACACCCTTGAAGCGTTGATCATGGGTGTGATGCCTGAATATCAACAATGTGGCATACCCGTGCTGTTGTTCAAATACCTTCACGAGAACTGCATCAAGCGAGGCATTGACACCATCATCATGAATCCACAACTGGAAGAAAACTACAAGGTGCAGTCGCTCTTCGGCGACTACAAGACAACGCCTTTCATGCGGCGACGCGCCTACAAAAGGGCTGTTATGGCTTAATAACTGCTCTACATTCTAGAAAAAGAGAGCCGTTGCTCGAAAGAGACAACGGCTCTCTGATTTTTTCCAAAAGAAGTTATTGATTATCTTACGATCACCCTTATGGACTCGACGCCCTTCGTTGTCACAACCTGGATGAAGTAGATACCCGCTTCCTGATGGCCGAAGTCATATTCGAAGACATCGCTGTTGGCGTTGTTGACATGGCGGTTGTAGTCGATGTCGGCGCGCATCACAGGGATAGGCGCGAAGGCCTCTCCCCCGACCTTCGGCAACATGATACGGCGGTGGTGCTGGTGGTTACTTTATATTTAAGACTATAAATATTTATTTTGTTGAATTATAATAGTTTATGATATACCCTGGCTCTTTTATGAAGGGTGTGTTCCAAATAACGCCAAAGATTCTGCACTTGGGTGTTGTCCTCCAATTCCCGAGTGGATTCTATATATTTGATGCCATTCTTCATAATTCCTTGGGCAAATTTATCAAAAATCATGGCATTCACACCCTTGTTATGGTATTGTTCATCAATGGCAATCAAAAGCAGGTCGATGGTGTCGTTTTTCTTCAAGGCTTTAAGCAAATGCATCCAGCCGAAAGGAAACATGTGCCCTTTTGCTTTTTGCATGGCCTTGGAAAGCGACGGGAGAGCCACGCCAAAAGCCACCACCTGATTGTTACTGTCAAGAATGATACTGAGGTAATCTACATTGATATTGCCCAAAAACTGCTTGCCTAAGTCTTCGCATTGCCCAGAAGACAGTTCGCTAAAACCATGCAACTGGGAATAGGCAGCATTCAAACAATGGAAAATGCCATCGAGGTAGGGATGGATGTCTTTTCTATTCCTGATGGGAGCTTCATGCAAATCGAATTTTGTAGCAACGAGCTTTGCGGCGCGGGCATAACGCTCGGGAATCACTTCAGGGACTTTGATTAGATATTCCACAAAATCAACATCTTTGGTATAGCCCAAGGCTAGCAAGTGCTCTTCATAATACGATGCGTTATATTTACCGTAGGCTGTAGGAAGTTGGTCAAAACCATCAACCAAAACCCCAGCAGGGTCAAACTCTAGAAAGCCCATCGGCCCACAGATTTTTTGCATGCCCTTTTCATAAGCATAGGCTTCCACCTCGTTCATGAGTGCCATCGAAACATCGTGGTCGTCTATGAAATCAATCCACCCGAAGCGACAGGTTTTCTCGCCAGTTTTTTCATTATAATTGTGGTTGATGATGCCAGCCACACGCCCGACGACCTTACCATGCTCATCGTAGGCCAACCAATACCTGCCTTCGCAAACCTCAAAGGCATGGTTTTTCGAAGGTGTCAGCGTGTCGCGGTCCATCGACTCTATTTGTGGGACATAGTAAGGACTGTCTTTGTAAAGCTCATTGGGAAAATGGACAAACTTCCTCAAATCGCTTTTTGTCCCGACCTCTTTAATAGTAACATCCATATTATTTGCTCTTTTTCTTGAAAATCACTAGTTCATTCATTATTGGGCTTGGGGAACCTGATGGCAGGTATATCGAGGTCTGCAAGACTATCTCGGCGACTCCTTCTGATAAGCGGCTGCAAAAGTACGCTTTTTCTCCTTATGCAGGAAACAAAAACCGCCGCAAAGACGTATAAGCCCTTGCAGCGGTCTCGTTCATTGATGTCGCGGCGTTATTTCGCCGGTTCCCATTTGCAGCGGACGGGAGAGACGATGGCGCCTTCCTTCTTCAAGGCGTCGAAGGCTTTATCCACCACTTTACGGTCGAGGCCAGTGACCTCGGCGATCTTGCCGGCATTGACCGGTGCGCCAATCTCGCGCATAGCTTGCAGAACTTGATCTTTTGCTTCCATTGTTGTTTAGTTTTAGTGTTACTTGTTCATATTATTGACTTCGGGACTCGAGACTTCGGGACTTCGGGAATGGGTCTGTCTCGCAGTCCCGTAGTCTCGCGGTCTCGTGTCCCAACAGTCTTTTTTTAGCATGGCCTCAATGTCAGCCTCCATGTCCTCGGGCTTGGCCACAGGCGCGAAACGCTTGATGACGCTGCCGTCCTTGGAGATGAGGAATTTGGTAAAGTTCCAGCGCACGCCACCTTCTTCGCGGCCCTCAGATTTGCTCAAGCCGTCGACAAGCATCATTGTAGCCTTGTCTTTCAGTCCGTGGACTTCTTCGGACGGCACTTGCTGAGTCAGATATTTGAAGATGGGGTGGGCGTTCTCGCCGAAGACGTCGATTTTCTTCATCAGCGGGAAGGTGACGCCGTGGTTGAGGCGGCAGAACTCGGCGATCTCCTCGTCGGAGCCGGGTTCCTGGTGCTTGAACTGGTCGCAGGGGAAACCGAGAATCACCAGACCTTGGTCTTGGTATTTCTTGTAGAGGGCTTCCAAGCCGTCGTATTGGGGAGTGAAACCGCACTTCGAGGCGGTGTTGACAATCATGAGGACCTTGCCCTTATATTGGGCCATGTCCACTTCTTCGCCCCTGTTGTTCAGGGCCTTAAAGTCATAAATCGTAGCCATTTCTTTAGTGTTTATTGATTTGTTTATTGTTGTTTTAGTCCTTCGATAAGCTTGTCGAGCGTGGG
>CACYHX010000067.1 GCA_902774365.1 uncultured Bacteroidia bacterium
AAGCGCCTGCTCGACATCGGCGACTTCATCGGCGTGAAAGGCTTCGCCTTCCGCACGCAGATGGGCGAAATCTCGGTGCATGTCAAGGAACTGACGGTGCTGAGCAAGTCGTTGCGCCCGCTACCCATCGTGAAGGAAAAGGACGGCGTGAAGTACGACGAATTCAACGATCCCGAGCTGCGCTACCGTATGCGTTACGTTGACCTCGTGGTGAACGACAAGGTGAAGGACATTTTCATCACCCGCACCCGCATCATCGACAGCATCCGCCGTTTCTTCAACGAGAGCGGCTACCTCGAGGTGGAGACCCCTGTGCTGCAAGCTATCCCTGGCGGTGCCACGGCGCGTCCCTTCATCACGCACCACAACGCCTTGGACATCCCCATGTACCTCCGTATTGCCGACGAGCTTTACCTGAAACGCCTCATCGTGGGCGGCTTCGAGGGCGTGTACGAGTTCTCGCGCAATTTCCGTAACGAGGGCATGGACCGCACCCACAACCCCGAGTTCACGGCAATGGAAATCTACGTGGCCTACAAAGACTACCTCTGGATGATGGACTTCACAGAAGCCATGATTGAACGCGCCGTCACGGAGGTGTTAGGCACTGATACCGTGAAAGTTGGCGACAACGAAATCTGCTTCAAGCGTCCCTTCAAGCGCATCACGATGATTGACTCCATCAAGGAGAAGACCGGCATTGACATCACGGGCATGGACGAGGCCCAGCTGCGCGACGTATGCAAGCAACTCGGCATCGAAGTGGATGCCTCGATGGGTAAGGGCAAACTGATTGACGAAATCTTCGGCGAGAAGTGCGAAGGCACCTACATCCAGCCGACCTTCATCACGGATTATCCCGTGGAGATGTCGCCGCTCTGCAAACGTCACCGCAACAACCCCGAACTGACAGAGCGTTTCGAGCTGATGGTCAACGGCAAGGAACTGGCCAATGCCTACACCGAGCTGAACGACCCCATCGACCAGCGTGCACGCTTCGAAGAGCAGATGAAACTCAGCGAGCGCGGCGACGACGAGGCCATGTTCATCGACCAGGACTTCCTGCGCGCTTTGGAATATGGTATGCCTCCGACTTCCGGTATGGGCATCGGCATCGACCGTTTCGTGATGCTGCTGACGGGCCAGACCACCATCCAAGAGGTGCTGCTGTTCCCGATGATGCGCCCCGAGAAGGTCGTGAAGAACGCCACCAAGGAAGACTTCATGGCACTTGGCATGGCCGAGACTTGGGCGACTTTGCTCCTCACCAATGGCTACAACACCATCGAGCAGCTGAAGGCCGAGAAGCCATCTGCCTTGCGTGAGAAGCTGAACGGCTTGCGCAAGAAGAACAAACTCGACATTCCGGCTTTGCAGCTGGAGGACGTGGAGGCTTGGATGAACGGATAAAACAGAAACAAAACCAACATGTATTAATAAACTAAATTCACACCGTTATGAATCCAGCTAAAATATTCAGTTTGGTAAAAAGGATGGCTTTTGCCGTTCTTGTCGGCATGGTCGTTGTCGGCTGTGCGCCTAAGGAACCTCAAGAAACGTATCAAGTCACGTCCGTCATACTTGAGGAAAATCCAGAGGCGAAATCGATGAAGGGAGGGGCGCCTAATGCGAAATCTGCTCCGTCGGATGTAGAGGAAAAATATGCTGCAACATTAGAAGTCACTGAGAATATCAAATTAGGTAATACAGGAACGGTTAAAGTCTGGGTTGGATGGTTAAAATACATGCAGAAGGCGAATGCGGGAATGGCCCGTGACACCACCATGTTATATACCTCTTGCAAGTATGCGCGCATCACTCCCAGTGCGGAAGGTTGCATCATTGATAAGGAGCAAGATATTCTGCCGATTGACTCGGCCGGATCGGAGGCCAAATTCATAATAACACCTCAAAAAGCGGATGAAATTGAAGTCTCAGCAGAAATAGAGATGTTTGATAACAAAGATTGTTTGGGATCACCTACCAGAAAAAACTCCACCAAGGTGTTGCATGTTAAGGTAAAGGTGGATTATTGGGGTGAAATTTGGAATCCGGTTTGGAAGTATTTCAAGCCTTTCTGGATCTCTTTCGTGGCCTTGTTCTTTGGTGCACTTCTTTTTGTCATCCGTAAGTTTATCAAGAAAAAGACGGGTTACAGTGACGAGAAAGACGAAAAGACAATCGCAGAGAAAATAGGATTGCCAAAGACTTCTTCCCAAGTACTCGAAGAGGGCGATGTGGAGATGACTGAGGTTGTAGACGAAATGCCTAATGCAGAAGAAGCTGGAAACGCAGATAATGAAGCCGAAGCGGTCGAGGGCGAAAATCGTCCTGCCGACGAATAAGGCTTTAAAGTATCAGCTTTATTTCACTCTAAGTCTTTGGCCGATTTGCAGTGTCTTGGTCGACTTGATGCCGTTGAGTTGACAAATCTTCGACACCGTGGTGCCGTGACGTTTGGCAATCTTGCTCAGCGTGTCGCCTGATTTCACCTTATAGTATACAGCAGAGCCACCGCCGCCTTGGTTCTTGGGCGGCTTGTTGGATACGCGAGCCGATTGCTGGTCGCTCATCCCATAGTGTGAGTTGACATTGAAGTAATGCTTCTTCAATGTGAAGATTTCGTCACGCAATGTGCCGCTTTGGAAGTCGAAGATGCGCTCGGGGTCGAAGGCTTGTCCCATGTAACGGGTCTCAAAGTGGAGATGAGGTCCCGAGGAACGCCCCGTGGAGCCACCATAGCCTATCTGCTCACCCGCTTTGACGATGTCGCCGGGTTTGACAAGATATTTTGAGAGGTGGCCGTAATAGGTCTCTAGGCCGTTGACGTGTCTGATGACCACCACATTGCCATAGCCACCCGACATGCGAGTAGGCATGGCGATGCGCACCACGCCGTCGAAGGCCGCATACACCGCGTCGCCTGTGTTCAGACCGATGTCGACGCCCTTGTGGGGATGCCTTCTCCTATATTTGAAGGTAGAGGTGATGGGACCAGGGTGGGGAATGCAATAGCCATGGATGGAGTCGACCAAAAGGATATCCAAATTGTCAGGGAGGTCTTTCAGGTTGATACCAGTGACATGGATGATGTCGGTATTCCAGTAATCCGTGCTTAGCGAGTCGGGAATCTCTGGCTTGTCAAGGTTGTAATAAGCCCATGTGCCATTGTCGAAAAGAACGACCTTGCGGAACTTGTCTCTTGTGTCAATCGTGTCGAAAGGGGTGGGAATGGCGCCTGTCTCCTCCACGAGCCCTTCGGGGTCGTCATTATCATCGTTTTCGTCATCGTCATCGTCGGCTTCTTCTGATGTGATGTCGTCGTGGTCGACGATTTGGACATATTGCATCGCAGCCGAGTCGGCATAGATATATATGGTGTCGTGTACGACGAAAATCTCTTTAATGCGTTTGAAAAATCCGCCTTTTTCTTGGGAAAAGGCAGCAGAAGTCAGTAAAAGGCAAATCGTGAGAGCTAGTATTCTTTTCATTTATATGATGGTCAAAAACGTGAAAAATAAAGATGCAAAGGTACAAAAAATCTCCAATTTGGCAAGTAAGATTTGACGGAAAACGGAGTAATTGTCGAATTATTGTCATTTTGTCAGTTTTTTTCTTTTGGCATAAAGATTGACTGAAAGCGGGGCGTTGCAAAGTGCAACCTCGAATAGAAAACAAACAAATAACAAATAAAAATAGGAGAACAAAGAAATGTCAAAGATCATTGGTATCGATTTAGGTACAACCAACTCATGCGTGGCCGTGATGGAAGGCAACGAGCCTGTCGTCATCGCCAACAGCGAAGGCCACCGCACCACCCCTTCGGTGGTGGCATTCACCGACAACGGAGAACGTAAGGTCGGCGAGCCTGCCAAACGTCAGGCCATTACCAACCCGCTGCGTACCGTTTATTCCATCAAGCGTTTCATGGGCGAGACCTACGACAAGGTGCAAGCCGAGATGCGCCGTGTGCCTTACAAAGTCGTGCAAGGCCCCAACAACACGCCTCGTATCGACATCGACAACAAGCAATACACCCCGCAGGAAATCTCTGCCATGGTGCTGCAAAAGATGAAGAAGACCGCTGAGGACTTCCTCGGACAGACTGTCACTGAGGCCGTCATCACGGTGCCTGCATACTTCAACGACGCCCAGCGTCAGGCCACCAAGGAAGCTGGCGAAATCGCCGGTTTGACTGTGCGCCGTATCATCAACGAGCCTACGGCAGCCGCTTTGGCTTACGGCTTGGACAAGAAAAAGAACGACGTGAAAGTCGCCGTGTACGACCTCGGCGGCGGAACCTTCGATATCTCCATCCTTGAATTGGGCGATGGCGTGTTTGAAGTGAAGTCGACCAACGGTAACACCCACCTCGGTGGTGACGACTTCGACGAAGTCATCATCAACTGGTTGGCCGAAGAGTTCCAGAAGGACAACGGCATCGACCTGCGTAAGGACCCGATGGCCTTGCAACGTCTGAAGGAAGCTGCCGAAAAGGCTAAGATTGAGTTGAGCTCGTCGAGCGAGACCGAAATCAACCTGCCTTACATCATGCCTGTCAACGGCATCCCGCAGCACTTGGTCCGCACCTTGAGCCGTTCGAAGTTCGAGCAGCTGGCCGACAAGCTGATCCACGACACCATCGAGCCTTGCCGTCGCGCCCTGCAAGACGCTGGCTTGACCGTCAACGACATCGACGATGTCATCCTGGTCGGCGGTTCGACCCGTATCCCTGCCATCCAGAACATTGTCCGCGACTTCTTCAAGAAGGAGCCTTCGAAGGGCGTCAACCCCGACGAAGTGGTGGCTATCGGTGCTTCCATCCAGGGTGGCGTGCTGACCGGCGAAGTGAAGGACGTGCTGCTGCTTGACGTGACCCCGTTGAGCCTCGGTATCGAGACCCTCGGTGGCGTGATGACCAAGCTGATTGAGAGCAACACCACCATCCCGACCCGCAAGTCGGAGGTCTTCTCGACCGCTGCCGACAACCAGCCTTCGGTTGAAATCCACGTGCTGCAAGGCGAGCGTCCTATGGCTGCACAGAACAAGACCATCGGTCGTTTCATCCTCGACAGCATCCCGCCA
>CACYHX010000068.1 GCA_902774365.1 uncultured Bacteroidia bacterium
GCCTGTTTTGACCAAAAACACAACAAATACCTGGGCCGTATCGTTTGCACCAACCGAGAAGGACAGACGCGTGAACTCTATGAAATCACAGGGGAAGTCTTCAATCGTTTGGGATCGTTTGCCGATGACTATGACAACGAATGTCTGATCCGAACAGGGAAACTACTTTTTCGTTTCGAAGACACCATGTATGGAACGCTAGGACCCGTTTATTCGGTATATGACAACAGCTATACTGAAAGTGACTGGTATGAGGCGTACGAATCGTTAACCTCAAAACAACAATGAAAAAGCTGTTACTGATATTAGCCATAGCCTGTTCCTTCAACCTTTTCGGGCAATCCATCGACACGGCAGCAGTGCGTTCGGCCATCGAGAGACAGTTGACATCTTATCCCGAATCCACTTTGCAGGACGTCTACAAGAGTTTCTATCAAGAGCATTTCGGTCCGGGCCATATCATCAGCGACACGGCCTCGGCACGACGCTATCTGATGAAAGAACTCTCGGAAATGGGCAAAACCGCATCGCCTTATTTTGAGCCTACTGGCAGCCAAGGCGATTATGTCCGCGTCCATCTCTCCGCTGTCGCCGACAGCCTGATTACCGTCGAACAACTCTTGGATGCCTTCGTCAGAAGCGCAAATTCATGGCAAGAACCGACCGTTAGTTGGCTGGAGAAATGGGGAGCCGTCGTGAGCATCATCCAAGCGAATAAGATGGAATTAGAAGGCTTTGAGACGGACCTTCCCTTGCTGACCGAAGCCGCCCAAAACAACCAAGCCGTACACCACAGCCGCCGCTACAACGAAGCATATCACCCGCACTACCGCATCGTGGAGCGCAGTATCTTTGAAAGCGAATTAAAACCAACTTTAAAATAGTATCTATTTAATTATCAATTTTCAATTATCAATTCTCAATTTATTATGAAACAACCCATTAAAGTAACCGAAGCCATCTTCCCGATGCCCGTTTTGCTCGTGGCTACCTACAACGAAGATGGCACAATCGACGTGATGAACGCCGCCTGGGGCACCATGCTCGACCGCAACCGCGTAGCCCTCAACCTGACCGAAACCCACAAGACCGTGGAGAACATCAAACGACGCAAGGGCTTTGTTGTCCATATCGCCGATGCCGCCCATGTGGTGGAGGCCGACTATTTCGGCGTCGTGTCGGGCAAGACCGAAAAGGACAAATTCGCCAAGACTGGTCTCACCGCGACCAAATCCTCATTGGTAGACGCTCCCGTCATCAACGAGTTGCCCATCGCCTTGGAGTGCGAGTTCATCGAATACCAAAGCGACGACACGGGACTTGGCGTCATCGGAAAGGTGCTGCAGACCTCTGTCGAGGCCAGCAAGATGAAGGACGGCAAAGTAGATGTGGAAGCCCTGCAAGCCATCACTTTCGACCCTTACACGCACGGCTATTATCAAGTCTCGAAGCGCGTTGGTGAGGCCTTCAAGGACGGCTTGAAACTAAAGTAAGCAATTATAAACCTTAAAATAGATACTTAATAAATAACACAAATCATACTATGAAAGAGCAAGTTTTACTAGCCATGCGCGAGGCTGGCAAACCCGTTTCGGCTGGCGACGTCACCAAGGCTTTGAACGCCGACCGCAAGGAAGTCGACAAGGCTTTCGCCGAACTGAAAAAGGAAGGTGCCATCGTGTCGCCCGTCCGCTGCAAGTGGGAGCCTGCCAAATAAGCCACTGGTAACGAGCCATCAGATCGAAGTGCATCAGATGACAAGCTGGTGCACTTCTTGTGTTATTTGAAGAAATCCCGTATCTTTGCAACTGGTAACAAAAACCGGTTTATAACCAAATTTTACCATGAGCCTTCAGAGTTTCTTTGCTTCGTTTCTGCACATTATCAATGAGATGAGTCCTTATTTGTTGTTGGGATTTCTCATTGCGGGGATTTTGCACGTTTTTGTGCCAAAAAACTTCTACGCCAAGTATTTGTCGCGAAACAACAAGTTTTCGGTGCTTTGGGCAGCCCTTTTGGGCATACCGTTGCCTTTGTGTTCATGCGGCGTGATTCCCACGGCCATCGGTTTGAAAAACGAGCGCGCCTCGAAAGGGGCGGTGGCTTCGTTCCTCATCGCGACGCCACAAACGGGCATCGATTCCATCTTGGCCACCTTTTCGCTGATGGGCTTGGGGTTTGCCATCGTGCGCCCCGTGGCGGCTTTGGTTACAGGAGTTTGTGGCGGTTTGCTGGTGAACCGTTTCGTGAAAGATGAAGAATACGACAACGCAGCGGCCACCACCTGCAGCGTAGAACACGGCAACCGAATCTGGCGCGTGTTCAAGTACGCCTATTTCGATATGATTCAGGACATTGGGCTGCGCCTCGTCATAGGTTTGCTCTTGGCCGCATTGATTAACGTGGCCGTTCCCGACGAGTTTTTCCTTACCTTCGGCAACCATCCTTTGCTGCAAATGTTGGTCATCCTCGCCATCGCCGTGCCGATGTACATCTGCTCGACGGGCAGCATCCCCGTGGCGGCGGCACTGATGATGAAAGGCTTGTCACCAGGAGCGGCCTTGGTGATGCTGATGGCGGGTCCGGCGGTCAATTTGGCCTCCGTCCTTGTGGTGAACAAATCGCTTGGGCGGCGTTTCACCACGATTTATCTGCTCACGATTGTCGTCTTTTCCGTTCTCTTCGGATTGCTCATCAACGCCTTGGGCATTGGTGCCAACCTTGTTGCGCCCGCTGTCCAAAACGTCGGTTGTTGCTCCACCACGGTGCACCATCCAAGTGTGTTCCGCAGCATTTGTTCTGTACTTTTAGTCACATTTATCATAATCGCATTAAGTATGAAACTCTTTGACAAATTCAAGAAACAAGAAGCCGTTGAAGGCACGACGACCTACACCGTCGAAGGCATGCACTGCAACCACTGCAAGGCTGCCGTCGAGAAAGCCGTGGGCGAAATCAAGGGCGTGACCGCAGCCGAGGTTAATCTTGGCGCAAAAACCGTGACGGTCACGGGCACTGCCACTGCCGACGAAGTTCAAAAAGCCGTCGAAAAGGCAGGTTTCGAGTTTAAGGGAGAGAACAAGTAAATGGAATAAAACACATTGAACAGCGCCAAAAACAAGAAACAGCATGGTGAAGATACAAGAGATTGAAGTAAAGTCGGTGATGACGAAGTCAAACCTGCCGGTGGCCGACTTCTCGGTGAATCCATACGTGGGTTGTCTGCACGGCTGCAAGTACTGCTACGCCTCGTTCATGAAGCGGTTTACGAACCATCCGGAGCCGTGGGGCGAGTTCATCGACGTGAAGTACTGGCCAGAAATCAAGAATGCCAAGCGATATGCGGGCAAGGAAGCCTTCTTCGGCTCCGTGACCGACTGCTACCAGCCACATGAGGCCAAATACAAGCGGACACGCGCCCTGCTGGAACAGCTACAAGACAGTGGCATCAGCGTGAGCATCGCCACGAAATCGGACCTCGTGTTGCGCGACCTCGACCTCATCAAGACCTTCCCCCATGCCCGTGTGTCGTGGAGTATCAACACGCTCGACGAGTCGTTTCGCCGCGAGATGGACGTGGCCGTCAGCATCGAACGCCGACTGGAGGCCATGCGTCAGTTCTACGAGGCAGGCGTTGAGACCACCTGCTTCATTTCTCCGATATTTCCTGGCATCACCGACGTGGAGGCCATCATCGAACGGGCCAAGGGCTTCTGCAATTTAGTGTGGCTCGAGAACCTGAACCTGCGGGGCGACTACAAGGGAAAGATTCTCGCCTGGATTCACGAAAACCACCCCGAACTGGACCAGCTCTACCACGACATCTATACCCGCAAAGACCGCTCCTACTGGATGCAGCTCGATATGCAGATGCGAGCCTTCTGCAAGGCAGAGGGGCTTCCCTACGTCCGCAACGATGACTCCATACGCTCTAAGCATGGCCAGCCACCTGTGGTGGTCAACTATTTCTACCATGAAGAAATTATCCCATCGGCCAGGAAGGAACAAATGAGGCAAACGAGGACATGTTGTTAGCGTTTTCACCGTCACAATGTGTCTTTTGATTTCCATGCATTATTTCGAAACAATCAAGAACCGAAAATGAAGAAAAGCATCATAACACTTTTGATCATGGCCTTCTCAGCAATCCAATCCATCGCCCAAATCGACCTCCACAGCCACGCCATCACGAAGGACTACATTGATTATATCAAGGCCAACGGGGCGGAGATGGACGAAGGCTTCCCTATTCCCGCTTGGAGCGTGGAGAGGCACTTAGCTTTCATGGATGAGGCTGGCATCCAGACCTCGGTACTGACAATGCCCGCTCCGCAGCCTTATTTCGGCGATGCCGAGGCTTCGGCAGCGGTGTGTCGTAAGTTTAACGAGGAATGTTCCGCACTGAAAGCCCGCCATCCCGAGCGTTTCATGTTTTGTGCCGCGCTGCCCTTGCCCGATGTGCCACACGCATTGGAGGAGGCTCGCTATGCCTTGGAAGTCTTGGGTGCCGATGGCATCAAACTGGCGACCAACAGCTACGGCCAATACCTCGGCGACCCCGTTTTGGACACGCTGATGGCCTACCTCGACACGAAAAACGCCGTCGTCATCCTGCATCCGCACAAGCCCTCGGCGGTCAATGAGCAACTGATTGCCGACGTGCCTTTGGCGAGTTACGAATACTTGGCCGAGACTACGCGCACGGTGCTTAACATGGTAGCCCACAATGTGTTGGTGCGCTATCCACATCTGAGAGTCGTTGTGCCGCATTGCGGCTCGTTACTGCCTAACGCTTTGCCCCGTTTCCGTTCCCTCCTGCCCGTGATGGTGAAACAAGGCATGATGCAACCTGTGGATGTTGATGCTAACCTGTCACGCCTCTATTACGACCTTGCCGGAGCACCTACCGACGAAGTCCTTGAT
>CACYHX010000069.1 GCA_902774365.1 uncultured Bacteroidia bacterium
ATGACTTGCTCGGGTTTCGTGGCGCCAAGCAGGTTGGGCACGAGATAGAGTTTTCCGAAGTTGTTGGTCATAGGATTTATTGCAAGGCGATTTTTTTCTCGATGTCGGCAAACATCACCTTAAACTGCTTGTCGGTCTCCAGCTGGTTGGCGATGGTCTTGCAGGCATGATATACCGTGGCGTGGTCTTTTTTGCCGCACTGCTGCCCAATGGAAGCCAGACTTGCATTGGAGTATTTCTTGGCCAGATACATGGCGATTTGTCGGGCCTGCACCACTTGGCGTTTGCGCGTGTTAAGGGCCATCTGCTCGGGCGAGATCTTGAAATAGTCGCACACGATGTTGATGATGTATTCCACCGACACCTCCTTAACGGTGTTGCGCACAAACCGTTCGATGATTTGCTGCGCCATGTCGAGGGTGATGGATTTCTTGTTGAGCAGCGACTGCGCCATAAGCGAATTCATCACGCCTTCCAACTCGCGGATGTTGTTGCGTACGTTGCTGGCGATGTATTGCACCACTTCGTCGGGGAAGGTGATGCCGTTGTCGTAGAGTTTCTCGCGGATGATGGAGGTGCGCGTCGGCAGGTCGGGTGCCTGAAGGTCGGCGGTCAATCCCCATTTGAAGCGTGAAAGCAGCCGCTCTTCCATGCCTTGCAGGTCCGACGGGAACTTGTCGCTGGTGATGACAATCTGCTTGTTGTTTTGCTGCAAGTGGTTGAATATATGGAAGAACACGTCCTGTGTGCCACTCTTTCCCGCAAGGAACTGAATGTCGTCGATGATGAGCACGTCAATCATCTGGTAGAAGTTGATGAAGTCGGGGCGGTTGTTGTTCTTGTTCGCAGTCACGTATTGGGTTGAGAGCTGCTCGGCTTGCACATAAAGCACTGTCTTCTCGGGGTGCAGGCGCTTGGCTTCTAATCCGATGGCATGGCAGAGGTGGGTCTTGCCCAAGCCTGTGCCGCTGTAAATGACCAAGGGGTTGAAGCCGCCCTTCCCTGGGTTTTTGGCGACTTCGTAGCCGGCACAACGCGCCAAACGGTTGCAGTCGCCTTCAATGAAATTTTCGAAGGTGTAGTTCTCATTGAGCTGCGAGTCGATTTGGAGCTTCTTTAGCCCGGGGATGACGAAGGGGTTGATGGGCCCTTGTGACAAACGCTCAGGCGCCGGCTGCCCAATGGGGTTTTTGGGGAAGTTGCGGTTGGAACTGGGTAGGGTGATGGACCCCGAGCTGGTGGAACTGTCGACAGGCATGGTGTAGGCCAGCTTGCCTTTCGCCCCCACGAATCTCTTGATGGCTGTCCTGAGATGGTCGATGTAATGCTCCTCAAGATACTCGTAGAAAAACTGGCTGGGTACCTGTAGCGTGAGCACGTTGTCGGATAGCGAAACGGGCACGATGGGTTCGAACCAGGTCTTGTAGCCCTGCTCCGTGACATTGTCTTTAATCACAGACAGACACTTATTCCATATCTCCATATGGTTGTCACTCATCGGAAATCCGTTAATTATTTGTTGTTCAACTAATTTTTTTGCTAGAAACAGGCTCGTTTTTGCTCTGTTTTTGACCTTGCAAAAGTATATGATTAATTGTTTATAAAAAAATTGAAAAGCTATTGTTTTTCAATTTTCTTTTTCCAATATTACGAGGTTTTGAGGCTTGAATAAATAAAAAACATCGTAAGTATTTGATTTACGCAGTTTTAATATGTGCTATTTTTACCCCGAACAAATTGCTGAATTTTTCGAAAATTCTTGAAGCGTCATTTTTTCTTGTTGAAAACTCCAAATAACAGTCTAATTCAAAGCGGGGATTCAGCTGCTCCAAATCTTCCTCTTTCATGATGCGCATCACCTCGTTCATGAGAGGGTATTCGAACTCCAAACTGTAAAATTCATTTATGGTTTTCTCCACAACTTGCGCATTGTCAAGAGCATCACGGGCGGCGGTTTTGTAGGCGTTGATGAGTCCTGAAGTGCCTAATTTAATGCCACCGAAGTACCTCGTCACGACGACGCAGACGTTGGTGACGTCTTTCGAGAGGATCTGGTTGAGGATGGGCTTGCCCGCCGTGCCCGATGGCTCGCCGTCGTCGCTTGAGCGGAAGGTCTTCTTGTCGGGACCGATCATGTAGGCAAAACAATGGTGACGTGCGTCGAAGTATTTCTTCTTGATTTCGGTGATGGCGGCCTTGGCTTCGTCCTCGCTCATCACGGTGAAGGCCTCGGCGATGAACTTGCTGCCTTTTTCCTTATAGAGACCATCGCCGCGCGTGGCCAGCATGTTATAGGTGTCGTCGTTGGTCATGGCTTGAGGGTGATGAGGATGACGGCGATGATGGCGATGGCCAGGCCCAGGTAGTTCTTCCAGGTGAGTTTTTCCTTGAAGAGTAGCCATCCAGTGAGGGCGGTGAGACAGACCACACCTATATTATATATGGGGAACAGCACCACGTTGTCGAAGCAACGCATGGCGTTATAGACGCAGAAGGTGGAGAAGAAGTTGATGACGCCGAGCGTGATGCCTCCAATAGCGCTTTTCCATTGCCATTTCGACTTGCCTCTGATAAGGTCCAACGCCACGACGAGGAACCCGAATAGCATCGCGATGAAATAGATGAAGGCAATCATGAAGCCCATGTCGTCGCTCGAGTTTTGTTGCTCGGTGAGCTTCATCAGGATGTCGCCCGTGCCTGTCCCGAAAAAGATGAGAACGGGTAACAACCAGTTGATTTTGATGCCTTTATCGGTTGTGTTTTTTCCTCCTACCACCAACACCAACGCCACCAAAGCCAATACGATGCCCATCGTGGCCACGAAGTTCAGCTTCTCGCTGAACAGCACCACGCCTGCCAGGGTGGGCAGCACCACCGATAGCTTGCTTGATAGCGAAGTCACCGTCACGCCCGAACGTTGCGTGGAGGCCGTCATCAGCAGGTAGGTGAAGATGAACCAGAAGCCTGTCAAGATGGAGAGGCCAAACCATGGCTCGCTGACCAGCTGTGTCGGTGTGTCGAACTGCTTGCACATCAGAAAGCCCGTGCCTGCTGCAAAGACATAGTTCCACATCAAAGCCTGATGGTTGTCGAGCTTGAAACGCTCGAAGAGGCGCATCGCAACGAAGACGCCGGTCGAGAATACTATGGCTAAAACCAGGTATAGCATATTGTGCAAAATTACGACAATTTGTGAGACTATAGACAAACGCGTAAAAAAATAGAGACGCAATCATTGCGTCTCTACTGTTTACTCCTAACTCCTCACTTATTTCACTGGATGATCCTTGGCAAACGCGGCCAGGCGCTCGGCGAGAATCGGAATCTCTTCCCTCTGGATGAGTGAGGTACAGGCGCGGATGCCTTGCTTGGTGCTGCCGCAGGTGTCGAGCGAGATGCCGGAGACACCGTAGTAGAGCATCTCTTCCACGAGGTCGGCACCGGTGAAGCCTGGGTAGCAGAAGGTGAAGTAGAAGCCGTCGGCGATAGGCTCACCGCAGTCTTCGTCGTAGGTGATGTAGAAGCCGTTGTCGGTGAAGGCTTTCTTCATCAGTTCGGCTTTGCGACCGTATTCCAGCACGTCGTCGCGGTAGCAGTAGGTGCCGTCGTTGACGGCCTTCATCACGGCGGCGAGGGCGTACTGGGCCGAGTGAGAGGTACCAGAGCTCAGCGGGTGCAAGGCACCGAAGAGGATGGCTCTCAAGAAGACCTCTTGTCCGCAGAAGGCTTTCAGGTCGGGATAGTGACGCGCGGCCAGTTTGTTGCTGATGCCGATGATGGCGCAGCGTTCGCCGGCGTAGCTGAAGGCCTTCGAGCTGGAGATCATCAGGATGTAGTTGTCAGTGTATTTACCCACGCTGGGTTGGAACGGCTCCACACCTGGGTGGCTGTAGTCCTTGCGGAAGTCCATGCCGAAGTAGGCAAGGTCTTCCATGACGATGACGTCGTATTTGTTGGCCAGTTCGCCGATGATGCGCAACTCCTCGTCGGTGAGGCACACCCAGGTCGGGTTGTTGGGGTTGGAGTAGAGCAGGCTGTGGATGTTGCCCTTGCTCAGCACCTCTTCCAGCTTGCCACGCAGCTTCTCGCCACGGTATTCGTAGATGTCGAAATGCTCCATGGGGATGCCGAGGACCTTGTTCTGGAACTTATGCACAGGGAAGCCCGGGTCGATGAAGAGCATGGTATTCTTCTTGACGTTGGTGTGACCAGCGATCATGAACGAGGCGAATCCGCCTTGCATGGAGCCGACGGTCGGCACGCAGTTGGCGGCGTCGACGTCGAGGTCCAGGAAGTTCTTGATGAAGCGCGAGGCTTCTTTCTTTAATATAGGTGCACCATCGATGGGCGGGTAGTTGGCGGCCACGCCATCCTGCAAGGCCTTGATTTGGGCTTCGACGCCCACCTTGGCAGCGGGCAGACCGGGGTTGCCGATCTCCATGTGGATGAACTTCTTGCCACAGGCGGCTTCGATGTCGCGGGCCAACTTGTTGATTTCACGGATGCCAGCCTTGCCGATGCAGGGCAGACCACTTTCTGCAAAGAGTTTCTTCGCTAGTTCTTGGGGTACGATATTGTGTTGCATCATATCTGTTTTGGTTTGTTTTGCTCGTTTTAATTGGAACGGCAAAGATAGGAAATTATTTGAGACGTGCAAAAATAAAATGATT
>CACYHX010000070.1 GCA_902774365.1 uncultured Bacteroidia bacterium
GAAGACTTAATCGAACTGAAAGCTAGTTTTTGCTTCAACGAGTGCATCAACGGCGTGAATGTTAAGTGCGAGACTGGATCCATGATGAATCAGGAGATGCCGAATATGACGCTGTGTGACGACGGTTTCCTCTTGCATCATGTCACCAAGGAGAATGCCGAGGAGCTTTTTGTGAAGCAGATCTATCCCTTGCTTAACCTCAAATAAAATGTCTGAGACCATAACGATACGGAAAGGTCTTGACCTGCCCATCAGCGGAGCCGCTGAGAAACGCCTCACCGATGCGCGCAGCATCACGACCTACGCCATGAAGCCCACTGATTTTGTGGGCCTCACGCCGCGATTGCTGGTCGAGGAAGGCGATAATGTGGCAGTTGGCGATGCCTTGTTTTGCGACAAGAGCGATGAACGCATCCGCTTCACTTCACCCGTCAGCGGGCAGGTGAAAGCCATTGTGAGGGGCGAGAAACGCAAGCTTTTGGAGGTGGTTGTGGAAGCGGATTGCAAATCCGCAGGCTCGACCGTCGCGGATTACAAATCCGCGACAGCGACTTTGACCACGGCAGATGCAATCAAAGCAGCCATGCTGCAATGCGGCCTTTGGACCCAACTGCGCCAACGACCTTTTGGTACTGTCGCCAACCCCGATGACAAGCCCAAGGCCATTTTCGTCAGCGCCTTCAGCAGCGCACCTCTGGCACCTGATTACGATTACGTCATACAGGGTAGGGAAGAGGCACTCAAAAAAGGCCTTGAGGCGCTGGCAAAATTGACGAACGGGAAAGTCCATGTTTGTTTCCGTCCCAATCAGCCTCTTGCCTCAACAATTCAACAATTAAACAATCAACAGTTCAACATCCATTATATAAACGGTCCTCATCCTGCCGGAAACATCGGCACACAAATCGCCCACATTGACCCAATTAATAAAGGAGAAATCATCTGGACGATGAACTTGCAGGATGTTGCTGTGTTAGGTGAATTGGTTGCCACAGGCATTTACAAGCCTGAGCGCGTTGTCGCCGTGGCCGGACCCAATATCAAGAACCCTCATTATTATCGTGTAAAGTTTGGGGCGTGTATGGCTGAGATTATCAAAGCTCAACTGCTTAACAACGAATATCCTAAGATAGATGCCAGCGAGGCCAAGAAGCAAAACCGCGTCATTTCGGGTGACATCCTGAGCGGCACACAAATCGCCGCTGATGGTTTTCTGAGTGCCTACGATGACTTGGTGAGCATCCTGCCCGAAGGCGACTATTACGACTTTATGGGTTGGCTGATGCCTGGCTTTAGGAAGTTCAGCTTCTCGCGTACTTTCCTCAGCGGTTTTATGCCGAAAAGCACCATCAAGCCCATGGGCATCGAGCTACCGCGCTTCGAAAACTTCTGGAAGTTCGACACCAACACCCATGGCGACTTGCGTCCCTTGGTCTTCACGGGCAATTTCGAGCGGGTCTTCCCCTTCGACATTTATCCCACGCAACTCATCAAGGCCTGCATCATCGGCGATATTGAGCTGATGGAGAACCTGGGTATCTATGAGGTCGAGCCCGAAGACTTCGCCCTTTGCGAGTTCATCGACACATCGAAAACCGACATCCAACAAATCATCCGTGAGGCGTTGGAGAAACTGAGAAAGGAGGGATTATCATGAGTAAGAAGTTAGGAGTTAGGAGTGATGAGTATAAAGTGAAGAGTACTGCGTTTAAAGGGCTGGCAAAGTGGTTCGAGACTCATAAGCCTAAAGGGAAATGGGCTTGGCTGGGAAGCACATACGAAGCTTTCCATACCTTTGCCTTCACGCCCAATCGGGTCACCAGGCATGGAAGCCACGTTCGTGACGCCATCGATTTGAAACGCGCCATGATCATGGTTGTCATCGCCCTCGTTCCCGCCATGCTCTTTGGCATGTGGAACATCGGCTACCAGACTTCGCTCCACGCCACGGATTGGCCTTACGAACTGGGCACGGTGGCCAGTTGGTGGTATTGTCTTTGGTTCGGCTTCTTGAGAATGCTGCCCATGTTAGCAGTGTCGTATATCGTCGGCTTGGGCATCGAATTCACCTTCGCGCAGATACGTCACCATGAGGTGAACGAAGGCTTTTTGGTCACAGGTTTCATTATCCCGATGATTGTGCCGGTCACCACGCCTTTGTGGCAACTTGCTTTGGCAGTGGCCTTTGCCGTCATCATCGGCAAGGAAGTCTTCGGCGGCACGGGCATGAATTTCCTCAATCCCGCCTTGGTGGCGCGCGCCTTCCTCTTTTTCGCTTATCCTACTAGGATGTCGGGCGACAACGTATGGGTTGCCGCCGACCTCTGGGGCACCGACGCCATCACGAGCGCCACGCCTTTGGCTGAACTGGCCGCAGGCGTGCATCCTTCGGCTTCCGCCTTGGATATGTTCATCGGAACCATTCCTGGATCTACCTGTGAGACATCTGTGATAGCCATTTTGTTAGGCGCCATTCTGTTGTTGATCACGGGTATCGCCAGTTGGCGTGTCATGCTCTCTGTCGTGCTTGGTGGTGGTCTCATGGGCTTGTTATTCAATGCCATTGGCGCCAACGAATACATGCTAGTGCCGTTCTACTACCATTACCTGATGGGCGGTTTCATGTTCGGTGCGGTCTTTATGGCCACTGACCCTGTAACGGCAGCCCAAACCAACACAGGCAAGTGGATTTATGGCTTACTCATCGGCATTTTCGCCGTGATGCTCCGTGTCATCAATCCGGCCTATCCCGAAGGTATGATGCTCAGCATCCTACTCATGAACTGCTTCGCCCCGCTCATTGACCACTGTGTGGTGGCCAGAAATATCAAAATGCGCCAACATCGTGCTCTTAAACTCTCAAAATCCATTAAGTCATGAAGAAAGATGTCAATAGCAATCGTTATATCTTCTTGTACGCCACTATTTTAATCATCATTGTGGCAGTGCTGCTCACGGTGACAGCCTTGTGGCTACAGCCTTTCCAAGACCGTAACAAGAAGAACGAGAAACGCATCAGCATCCTTACGGCGGCGGGCATTCCCGATGTCAACGCCAAAAACGCGGCGTTGATGTTCGAGAAACACTGCACATCGGAATTCCTATTGGACGAGAATGGTAATCCCACTGAAAACGACGAAGGTCTGCCCGTCTTTGTCATCGACCGTCAGACCAGCGTCATCCCCATGCAAGGCAACGGCCTTTGGGGGCCTATCTGGGGTTACCTCGCCATCGCTTCAGATGGAAAGACAGTGGTGGGCGCCACCTTTGGGCACAAATCGGAGACCCCGGGCTTGGGCGGAGAAATCACCACAGAGAAGTTCCAAGGCCAATTTGCCGGGAAACAAATCATGAACAACGGCAGTCTGGTTCCCGTCAGGTTTGATGCCATCACGGGTGCGACAAAAACCTCGGATGGCGTTAAAGAAATGATTGACAGCACCTTAAAGAAGTATTCGGCCTATCTGAAGAAATTTGCCGAAAGAGGAGAATAAACCATGTCCAACGCAAAGAAACTCATCATAGAACCCCTGCGAAAGACCAACCCTGTCACCGTATTGGTACTGGGCATTTGTTCGTGCTTGGCAGTGACCGCACAACTCAAGCCTGCCTTGGTAATGGGCGCCTCGGTGACCGTGGTGACAGCCTTGTCGAATTTCATCATCTCACTGCTGCGCAAGGGCATCCCCAACCGTATCCGTATCATCGTGCAACTTGTTGTTGTGGCCACCTTGGTCATCTTGATTGACCAATTTCTGAAAGCCTTTGCCTATGATGTAAGCAAGCAACTGTCTGTTTATGTGGGGCTTATCATCACCAACTGTATTATCATGGGGCGTTTGGAGGCTTTTGCCTTGTCGCATGGGCCTGGAGAGTCGTTCATGGACGGCTTAGGCAACGGTCTGGGCTACAGCTTGATACTTGTCATCGTAGCCTTCTTCCGTGAACTCTTTGGCTCAGGAACGCTTTTAGGCTACCAAATTATACCCCAATCATTCTATGAGGCTGGCTACCAAAATAATGGTTTAATGATATTGCCTCCCATGGCACTTATTGTGGTAGGCGTCATCATTTGGATTCAACGTACCCGCAACCCCGAAATGCAAGAGAACAACCAAAACTAAACGGCCATGGAATACTTTAACCTGTTCATAAAATCGGTTTTCGTCGACAATATGATCTTTGCCTATTTCTTGGGCATGTGCTCTTATCTTGCCGTGTCGAAGACCGTCAAGACCAGTGCCGGTTTGGGTTTGGCCGTG
>CACYHX010000071.1 GCA_902774365.1 uncultured Bacteroidia bacterium
TAGCCACAGATTTCTAACGCTAAACCCCTTGCCGTAGGATTTGGTCAGTTCTTCGGAAAGCATTTCAATCAACTGCGTTCCATATTCGGCGCGTTCCTTCCCGTTTTGCTCCTGCTCCACAATGCGTTGTCCTATGCGCCAATAGGTCTCAATCATCACGGCGTTCACGGCTCCGTAGGCCGCATTGCGACCTTGTTCTACCAGTCGCTTGATGTCGCCGATGAAGGATTCCGTGTTGCTATGTAAGGTTAGGTCTGACATATTGTTTTGAACCTTGCAAAGGTACAAAATATTTTGAAATCCAACTTTCAATTTGCGAAATGGGCGGTTTCACAAATTTTACGGGAAATAACAGGTAGAGAGATGAAAAATCCGCAATCCAAACCTTTCTCCTGGATTGCGGATTCTTCTTGAAAAACAGAAATGAGCCTTATTTCAGCCCCTTCAGCCATTTTTCGACCTTTGCCTTACCCGTGCGCACTTCATGTCCATAGATGCTGAACTCGCCCGTGACCTTGGCCTTCGGGAAAGCCTTCTTTACGTCGCTGGCGCAGGAGGCCAAGCCGCTGCCTTCGTGGGTGGTGAAGGGGATGACGTTCTTGCCGTCGAGGTTGATGTCCTTGAAGAGGGTGAACATCACCTGCGGATAGGTGCCCCACCACACAGGACCGCCGATGAAGACGGTGTCGTATTGGCTGAGGTCGGGAGCGGTGCCTTCGTAAGGCGGCAGTTCGCCCTTGTTGGCCTCTTCCTTGGCCAATTCGATAAGCGGAGTGTAAGCCATGCCGTCGTACTTATGGGTGACGATTTCAAACTGGTCGGCACCCTTGATTTCAGTAATGTAGTCGGCCACGATCTTGGTGTTGCCGACCTCAATGTTGCCCACGCTGTAGTTGTCGCCCGCATGGGAGAAGAAAATGACGATGGATTTGCTCATGTTGTTTTTATTTGATGATTTGACTTCTTGTTTGTTTTGTGCATTGCAGCCAGTGGCCATGAGAAGTGCCAGGACTGCGGTGATGATTCTTTTCATAGTTTGATAGTTCGCTTGGCGCACGCCTTCCGCGTGTTCTTCGGCTGTGGTCAGCCTGGGGTCAACTCTTTGTTCTAGCATCGTTGTCAGGTTTTGAATTACGATGCAAAAATACAGCGACTTACTGGGATATTAGTTTCACAAAAAACACTATCATTTTCACAAATTCAACTTTTTTTGGGCCTAGACTCAATGAAAGTGTTATAGTCTGCGTAAACGTCTCGTACAACATCATCCCAGTTGAGGTAAAGGTCACGGCGGGAAGCAGTGGAGATACGTTCGTATGTCTCTGGGTCGGCCATGATATCCATGATCATCCGAGCATAGCTGTCCTCGTCTGGTGGGCATACATAGCCATTGACGCCAGGGGTGACAGTAGCGGCTGTACGAGCGCCTCTCAAAAATACGGTGGGTGTACCTTGACAAGCAGCTTCAATCTGTACTAATGAGTTGGCATCGTAGAGCGATGGGAACAGGAATAGCTTGGCACGGGAATAGAGATTCTCCAGCATCTCTTTTTCTGTCAGACCGCACATGACCACTTCTTCGGTCAGACCCTTTTCTTTCACGAGAGCGGCGAGTTTCTCCTCATCCTGTCCTTTGCCGGCAAACAGCATCCTAAAGTTATGCAGACCCATCGCCTTAGCTTTCGCTAAAGCACGAACGATGAAGTCGATGTTCTTGATGAAATTGATTCTTCCTACGAAAAGAAAAACCGTGGCGTCGGCAGGGATGCCGTATTTCTCGTTGACAATACGAGCTGCGACGGCGGAATCCAACACAGGATGATGGTCGGTGGCGTTAAGGCGCACCTTGCAGGGAGCAGTCAGACCGTATTCTTGGACATAGAGGTTCTTGATGTCCCCATTCACAGCCCAGCATTCGTCGCAAGCGTTGAACACACGCATAATGGTATCCATCGCCATGGTAGAGGCTAACTTGAGTTTGAGCGACCTCTCAAAATCCTGCTTGTACTGCGAATGCAGAGTAGCAACCACGGGAAGCTTGTGTATTTTGGCATACAGGACTCCCGACATACCTACCGTAAAGGGAGAATGGATATGGATGATATCAATATCGCTCTTGAGTAGCTGCGCTTCGAATCGAGGGTCTAAAGCGGGCGTAGGAAATTCGTAATCGCTTGTGATGAGCGGCAGCGATGAGCATCGTATAACATGGTACGGCAACTTTGCATCCTCCTTGCCATCAAATCCTTTGGTCTCTGGGCAAAAAACCACCACTTCGCAATATTGCACCAATCGGCGGGCGTAATTGTCCACCACTTTAATCACCCCGTCCACCATGGGGTACCATGTATCAATGAAGAGTCCAACTTTCATAACTGATTTTATTACTTATGGCAATCTCTGTAAATAATCCGTGTTTTAAGGGCTGCAAAATTACAAAAAAACAAGCCATCAAAGCGAAGTCAACGGGATGGGTGAAAGAGAAAAGAAATAATTTGTAATTTTGCTCCATGAAAATTGATTTTCAGTACGCTACGAATTTCTTTGGGATGAATGCCCCCGGATTGAGTCACACTTGTATGCATTTGCTATGTACAGAAGGTGAAGGCAGTTTTGTGTTCAACGAAAAATGCTACCACTTAGTGAAAAACGATTTGGTGGTGATGCCAAATCCGAGTCGTGCAAAGAGTCTTGTAGCCTATCCCTATATGGAGGTGGAGTGGTTCGCCGCCGACTATAAGTTTTTGCAAAACCTGTTGCCGTCGAACAACTACAGCATCGGCGGAAGCATTTCACTCAACCAAGACCCCATCATCAAACTCACCGATGAGCAGGCAGCTATCTTGCTTGCCGACTTCCACCGTCTCCGCGACCGCCTCAACGACCGCCACCTGCTATTCTACAACGAACTGATGGGGAGTCTTTGCCTGACGATGATGTACGACATCTTCGAGCCTCACGCCCAACGTGATGCCACCGACACCCACAGCGACCGCACCGCCTACATCGTCCGTCAGTTGACCGACCTGCTCGCCACCGGCATCAGTCGCACCGAGCGCGAGGTGAGCTACTATGCCGAGCGGCTGAATGTCTCGCCGAAGTACCTCTCCGCCACAGTCAAACGCGTAACGGGCCATAGTGTCAGCAGTTACATCAACCGTGCCACCGTGCCCATCCTGAAAGGCTTTTTGGATGACGAGCGCCTCTCGCTCACCCAAATCGCCGACCGCATGAATTTCACCTCGTTATCCTATTTCAGCCGCTACTGCACCAAACATCTTGGTCAGTCGCCCAGCGAATACCGGCGAAGTCTGCAACCTAAGGGTTAAGGATGGCAGATTCTCATTAAATCATATCGCAAAAAGAGATAATTCGCCTAAAACCACTATCTTTGCCGCCTCAAAACCATTCTATGAGTGCACAAAACCCCATATTCAACCGTTTGAACCTGCTTTTGGGCGAGGAGACGATGGAGCGTGTCATGAATAAGCGCGTCATCATCTTCGGCGTGGGGGGCGTGGGCAGTTGGGGACAGCGACCGCGTATGCATCACCAATGTCAACCGGCAGTTGCAAGCCACCACCAAAACAGTGGGAATGGTCAAGGTGGAGGTGCTGAAGGAACGCCTTTTGGAGATCAATCCTCAAGCCGAAATTAACGCCGTGCAGGAGATTTATTCCGCTGAGAACGCCGAAATGTTCCAACTAGAAACCTACGACTACATCATTGATGCCATCGATAGCCTCAAGGACAAGATACACCTTATCTTGCACGCCACCGAATGTCCGGGTAAGTTGTTCTCCGCCATGGGTGCTGCACTCAAAATGGATCCGACCAAGATACAAGTGGCCGAGTTTTGGGAGGTGATTGGTTGCCCATTGGCCAGCATGATGCGCAAGCGTCTCAGAAAAGCGAAAACCTTTCCGAAGAAAAAGTTCCTCTGCGTGTTCTCACCCGAGGTGCTGCCCAACAAAGGCACTGCAAGCACCTGTGGCACAAGTGCCTGCATGTGTCCCAAGGCCATCATCGCTGCTGGCAATCCTGACCTCGTCAATCACGAGTGGTGCTCATCGAAAGCCCAAATCAATGGCACCTCGGCCCATATCACGGCCATCTTCGGTTTCACGCTTGCCGGATTGGTGATGAATGACTTGTATGTCACAACCCCACCAGCCCTCCAATCCGACAAGTAACCTCGGAAGAGTCGAAACACCGGGGCGGCAAGGACAGTCTATTTCGCCAAGAAAGGATACTTCATCCTGATATTGTCGGCAAGAAACTGCGCCACAGCTTCGGTAGGCATATTTGTGACATTAAGCACAAAGTCGTAGTTGCGGGCATCATAACGTGAGATTTCGGCAACGTCCTTAACGAAAGTGTCCCGTGCCTTGTCGGTTTCGTCAATCACCTTGGCGGCCTCTTCGGGGCTGAGATTTTGCTTGGCGGCGATGCGGGCGATACGTGCGTCACGGTCGGCCATGATGAGCAGATGCAACGCATTGGGATTGTCGCGGAAGATGTGGAAACCGGCGCGGCCCACGATGATACAACTCTCTTGTTCGGCCAACTCACGCAGCAGACGAGCCTCAGCATAATACAGGGTCAACGGCGTGACCTCTGGTGTTGTTGCAACTGGATAGCTACAGGCGTCAAATTGGCGAAAGAAACGGCAAAATTCGCTCCACCAATTGGTATGCTGGGATTTGACGCGATCCATATTTTCTATAGTCATGTCGAATTTTTCAGCAATGCTTTGCAACATGGCGCGACCATAAACCTTGAATCCCAACTTCTCTCCCAGCAGACGGGCAATCTCGCCACCTCCACTCCCACTTTCACGATTGATGGTAATAATAATCTTTGGGTTTTCCATAGTATTATCCTTTTTCAATTAAACAAAGACGGGACTACGATTGTCGCAAATCAATCAATGCTGACAATGGTATATTTCCTGGTTCCCAGTCCGATGGCTTCGGCATGCTCGATAGTGTGGGTGCCGTGTTGCTTGTCGATGCGGCTGAGCAGGTCGGTGGGGTCGTTGGTGGCGGTCACCTGCTGGTTGTTGATGATGTCGACGCAGGCTTGGTCGAGGGCGACGCTCTTGTTGAAGTAGTTTGTCACTGCTTGGGCTGCTGCCGCCATGCTCTCAAGGAAGCCGTCCTGGTCGCCGATGTACTCGGGTGTCCAAAGTTTGGCCATGTCGAGTTTCTCCATCTTTCCCGAGGAGTGGATATAAGCCTTACCGTTGCTGCTGGCGCAGCCGATGCTCAGGTTCTTCAGCGCGCCGCCGTAACCGCCCATCGGGTGACCCTTGAAGTGGTTGAGGGCAATCATGAAGTCGTAGTTGGCCATGTGTCCACCCACGATGTCGTATTTGATGTGTCTCTGGTCCTTCACAGGGATGCGGATTTCGTCGTACTCATCCATGATATCGACGGGGAAGTAATCAGTGAAACCGTGCCTGCGAATCACTTCCCAGTGGACAGCCGAATTGTTGCGCTCGTCTTTTTCATCGCCAGGACCGTTACCGTAGGCAGTGTTACACTCCACGATGGTGCCATCTACTTCATGCACAAGGTCTTTGATGAGTTCGGGCTTCAGGTAGTTGGGGTTACTCCCCTCCCCTGTCGAGATTTTCACGGCCACGCGGCCTTTGGCTTCCACGCCCAAAGCCTTGTAGATTTTTACTAAAGCCTCAGGGCTGATTTCGCGAGTTAGATAGACTTTTGCTGTGTTTTCCATATTCGTGTTGTTTTGATTGTTTTTGTTGTCCTCGGGTTGGTTATTGGTGCAGGCGGCAAAGGCCAGAGCACACAATAGGATTATTGTAATTTTCTTCATTGTTTTGATTCTTAATATGGTTGCAAAAATAAAAAAAAACTACAAATCACCGTACCATACCCGCCAATGGGTTGACATCAATCAGTTTTAGACTCTTCACCATCTGGGCCGTACCTTCCTTGTATTTCTTGAAGTGCGCAGTCTGGATGTGGCTTTGGTAGGCCTCTTGGTCGGCGTAGATTTCGAGGATGTAAATCTTACAGGGGTCTTCTTTGGTTTGCATTGAGAAGAGGGTTAGTACGCCAGGCTCCACCTTCGTCGAGGTCTCCCCTACTTCCTTTGCGAAGGCGAGATATTCCTCCAGCATCGATGGCTCCACTTCGATTTCGGCGAGGCGGACGATCTTTTCGCCATATTGTCTCAACGGGATGCTCTCTCCAAACAGGCGCCTTGCATTGTCGGTAAAAACATCCC
>CACYHX010000072.1 GCA_902774365.1 uncultured Bacteroidia bacterium
AAGCGCCGTCCGTCTGGATGGAAAGATTTATTTCTGCATTGACTTCCAACATGTTAAGCCTGGCAAAGGCAACACTATCATGCGTATCAAACTGAAGGATGTGATGAGCGGCAACGTTCTTGAAAAGCGCTTCGACATTGGCGTGAAGCTGGAGGATGTCCGCGTCGAGCACCGTCCCTATCAGTACCTCTACAAGGAAGGTGAGGACTACATCTTCATGCACACCGAGACCTACGAACAGATTCCGATCGCCGGCGACAACATCACGGGCGTGAAGTTCATGAAGGAAAACGATGTGGTTGACGTCATCGTCGATGCCAGCACCGAGACCATCCTCTTCGCCGAAATGCCGGTGAAGACCGTGCTGCAAGTGACCTACACCGAGCCTGGTGAGAAGGGCAACACCGCCACCAACGCGCTGAAGGAGGCCACCGTCGAGACCGGTGCCATGGTCCGCGTGCCGCTGTTCATCAACACCGACGACATGATCCGCGTCGACACGCGCACGGGCGAGTACTGCGAACGCGTGAAAGCCTAAGGCTGCAATGCATAAAAAAGCGCAAAGTCGATTGACTTTGCGCTTTTTTTGTATTTTTGCGTTTCATTCCAAAATCTTTTGCCGATGAAAATACAAAAGACGACTCTTAAAACTATAGCGGAACTCATTGGCGCCCAATATGTTGGCCCCGCCAATTTCCCCATCACGGGCCTGAACGAAATCCACAAGGTGGAGGCGGGCGACATCACCTTTGTCGACCACCCGAAATACTACGCCAAGGCACTCAACTCGGCCGCATCGGTGGTGCTTATTAATAAAGAGGTGGTCTGTCCCGAGGGCAAAGCCCTGCTGCTCCACGACGACCCATTCGACGCCTTCTTGCGTATCATGCGTCATTTCCGTCCTTTCGAGCCGCAGACGCAGCCTATCAGCGACAGCGCGACGATAGGCGAGGGGACTCTCATCATGCCGGGTAGCTTTGTCGGACATCATACCGTCATCGGAAAGAACTGCCTCATCCATCCCAACGTGACCATCTACGACCACTGCGTGATTGGCGACAACGTCATCATCCACTCGGGCAGCGTCATCGGAGCTGACGGTTATTATTTCCAGCGCCGCAACGAAGGCTTCAAGAAGTTCGAGTCGTTTGGCCGTGTGGTCATCGCCGACGACGTGGAGATTGGCGCCCTGTGCAGCATCGACCGCGGCGTCACCTCCGACACCATCATCGAGAGCGGCACCAAACTCGACAACCACTGCCAGATCGGTCACGACAGCTACATCGGCCACAACTGCCTCATCGGTGCCCATGCCGCCATCGCTGGCGTGACGCGCATCGAAGACGACGTCATCCTCTGGGGCCGTGTGTGTATCAACAAGGACCTGGTTATCGGCACGGGAGCGGTCGTCTTGGCCACCTCCGCCGTCGACAAGAACATCGAGCCGGGTAAGGCCGTCTTCGGCGTGCCGGCACAAGAGGTGCGGAAGCAATGGCGCGAACAGGCCGCCTTGCGTCAGTTGCCCGATTTCTTTAAGGAATACTATAAAACGCATCAACAATGAAAAAGCTAGCCTTATTCTTAATGTTTCTCCTCGCGGGCATGACGGCCTTCGCTCAGGACATGAAGACCTATCAGTATGCCGAGCGCGACACGATTCAGCTTTTCCTTGACTTTTATTCCCCTGTACAGGTCCATGATAGCACCATCTGCGTTGTCTATGTCTTCGGCGGCGGCTTCATCGGCGGTCACCGCGACGGCGATTGGGAGAAGGCCTATTTCAAGCAACTGGTCGACGAAGGCTTCCAGGTGGCAGCCATCGACTATCGTCTGGGCCTCAAAGGCGCCAAAAACTTGAGTGTCTTCAACAGTAAACCTTTGGAGGATGCCGTCCACTGGGCTGCCGAAGACGCTATCTCCGCTATCGCCTATCTGCTTGAACACGCCCAAGAACTGAAGGTCAACAAGGACTATATCATGATGGTCGGCTCCAGCGCCGGTGCCATCACCTCCTTGCAGGTGGATTATACGCTTTGCAACGGCTATCTGAACAGCGACATCCTTCCCGACGACTTCCATCTCGCCGGCGTGGTGTCGTATTCAGGCGCCATCTTCTCGCACGAAGGCAAGGTGAAATACCGCAACCACGCACCCGCCCCGACGATGATGTTCCATGGCATGGACGACCGCTTGGTGCCATATAAGAAAATCAGTCTCGGAAAACTGGGATTCTATGGCACGGTTGCTTTGATGGATCGTTTTGACAAGTTTGGCTATCCCTATTTCGTCCGTCGCTTCGAGGGCTACGGCCACAGCATCGCTGTCGCAGGGCCTTATTCCGTCGACGACCTGTTGTGGTTCTGCCGCCATTTTGTCTACAACAAAGAGAAACTCCAGGTAGACGGCACCTATAGGAACCTCGACCCGGCTACGATGCCCCCCTACGATCTATACAAACCCAGCGATTTGTATAAGTAAAACAAAAAGTCCGCCAGTGTCTGACTGACGGACTTTTTTCATGATTAGTGCGAAGCATTATCTCTTTGCAGCCTTGTTGGCCGGAGATTTCTTGGCCGCACTCTGCTTGGCCGTGGCTTTGCTGACAGCGGCTTTCTGGACAGACGCGGTCTTCTTGCTGCCAACGGCTTTCTTGGCTTGAGACTTATGTTCAGGTGCTTTTGTGCGCGTAGCCTTCTCGTCAGTAGCCTTTTCTTCGGCTGCTTTCTTTGCTGTTACTTTCTTAGTTGCCTTCTTGGTCTCCTTCTTGGCTGCTTTTTGGGCTTTCTTGGCTGCAGCCTTATTAGCGGTGGACATCTTCTTTGGCTTAGGCGTTTCAGCAGCCGCAGGCACGTTCTTCAGGATGTCGCACATGAAGTCCCAGAACATCTGGACGGTGGCGATTTCGCAACGCTCGTCGGGTGAGTGCACGCCGCGCAGGGTGGGACCGAAGCTGATCATGTCCATGCCCGGGATCTTGTCGCCGATGAGTCCGCATTCCAGTCCAGCGTGGATGGCTCTGACTTTAGGCTCTTTCTTGAAGCGTTTCTTGTAGCAGTTCACTGCGACGTCGAGGATGGCGCTGTTGGGGTTGGGTGCCCAGCCCGGGTAGCCGTCGGTGTGTTCCACGTCGGCATCGGCAAGGCTCCAAACGGCTTCCACCATGTTGGCGATGTCTTGCTTCGACGACTCGATGGAGCTACGCTGTGAGGTCTGGATGAAGAAATAGCCTTCCTTCTTCTTGCAGGAGGCGAGGTTGGTCGAGGTCTCCACGAAGTTCGGGATGGTCTGCGACATGGCG
>CACYHX010000073.1 GCA_902774365.1 uncultured Bacteroidia bacterium
GTCGTCGATGTCGTAGGTGCAGGCGGTGCCGTTCTTGATGCGGTAGACGATTTCCTTCTTCGTCTTGAACTCCATCAAGGCCGTGCCGTCGTATTCGCCCAGCTCGGAGAGGGTGGGGCGCATGTGACGGATCAGCTCGGCATCGTAGTCCTCAAACTTGTTGAATTGTCCGGCGGGACAGTGGCAAAACAGCTTCTCCTTGGTCTTGATTTGCTGGTGCACTTCCAGTCCCGACATGAAGCCTATGCGGTCATAGTCTTCTTGGGTGGCTTTCTTGCGCTCGACGTAGCCGGCCTGTTGCTTGGTCAGCTCGTAGTTGGCGCGTGGGTCAAAGTTGGTGCTCATATTTCGTTAATTGATGATTCGATTCAAAGATTGAGGTTCTGGCGGATTTGCAATTCGCCAGCCTTGAATTGCGGATTTGTAATCCGCACTTCAAAAACAATCCGCTAAAATAGAAAATATTTGGATTGGTTGAACGAAATTGGAAAGAAAATTTGTTCAATTTCAAGCCTTCCCGTCGTCAATCGTCCGCGCAATCTTCTCGATGTTGAGGCTGCGGGCCGAGGCATCGATGATGTCTTTGTAGATGCCACCTTTCTTATAGATGCTGTCGGGGTCGCCGTCCTCTTCAACGCGACCTTGCTGGAGGGCGTAGATGTAATCGGCGTCGATGATCTGCGAGATGCTGTGAGAGATGATGATGACGGTGCGGTCTTTCTTGATGGCGTCGATGCTGTTTTTGATCTGCTCGGTGGCAATGGCGTCGAGGCTGGCGGTGGGCTCGTCGAGGAAGATGATGGGCGGGTTCTTGAGGAACATTCGCGCGATGGCCACACGCTGCTGCTGACCACCCGAGAGGTCGGCGGCGTTGTTGTTGAACTGCTTCGGCAGCTCCATGACCTGGTCGTAGAGGTGAGATTTTTTGGCGGCCACTATCACGTCTTCATGGGTGGCGTTGGGGTTGCCGTAAAGGATGTTCTCTTCTATTGTTCCGTCAAAGATATGGTTCTTTTGCAGCACGAGGCCGATGTTCTCGCGCAGGAACTGGGTGTCGTATTCACGCAAATCCACACCATCCAAAAGGATTTGACCCACCTGAGGCTCATAGAACTTGTCCAACAGGTTGACGATGGTGCTCTTGCCTGCACCCGAAAGGCCCACCAATGCGGTAATCTTTCCCGGGTCGATGGTCATGTTGACGTCGAAGAGGGCTTGGTTGCCGTTGGGATAGGTAAAGTCGACATGTTTGATTTCGAATTTGCCGTGGATTTTCTCAGGCTTGTAGCTGCCCGAAGGCTCCACTTCCTCTTCCGCGTCAAGGATGCCGAAGAAGCCCTCGGCGTAAATCAAGGCGTCGTTCACGTCGTCGAAGATGCGTTGCAGCTGCGTGATGGGTGCGATGACGTTGCTGAACAGCATCACGTGGTACATAATCTTACCGATGGTCATACCAGGGTACCCTATTAATACAAGGTATGCGGTGAGGATGATGACCAACACCGTGCCGACCTGCTTCACGAAGCTCTTGATGCCGTTGTAGTAAAACGCCACCCTACGCGTTTTCATCTGGTTCTCGGTCACTTGGTTTTGGATATCCAGCTGCTTCTGCCCTTCGATTTGCTCACGGTTGAAGCTCTTGATGACATTGATGGAGTCAATGATGTTTTTGATGCCTTGGCTCTTGGTTTCAAGGTGACTACGCATCTCACGCCGCCAGCCTTTCAAGCGCTTGGCTTGGCGATAAGTAATCCAAAAATAGATAGGCACAATACCCAATGCCACCAAGCCGACATACACGTTGGCGATAAACATGAGTATCAATGCCAAGAGGGCGCTCGTGAACAGCGGCAACAAGTCGATGAAGAAGTTCTGCACCGTGCGCGAGAGGCTGCTCACGCCTTGGTCGATACGGGCTTGGAGCTTGCCAGTGGCGTTGTCGCCCGTGTTGAAAAAGGCCATGCGGAAGGTCAGCACCTTCTCGATGACGCTCTGGGCGAGGTCGCGGCTGACGAAGATGCGCATCCGCTCACCGTAGTAGTTTTGCGCGAAAGTGATGAGGGCCGAGATGATTTCCTTGCCTAGCAAGACCACAGATATCATGATGACGATGTGAGCGGCAGCATGCCCCCATTGCTCGCCAGCGGTGACGAGTCCGTTCACTTGGTCGACGGTCCAGTCGAGCACGATGGCGTTGACCTGTGCCATCAAGGAACCGATGAGGGTAAGCACTAAAGTAATGAAGACCAGCCACTTATACGGTTTTACAAAGGGGCTGACGTTTTTGAAGAGTTGAAAGAGATTCATAGAGCATTAATTCTGAAAAGGCAAAAATACAAAAAAGAAAGGCAACCCAAACGGATTGCCTTTCGTTTTATTGTTGGTGTTGTAGAGACGCAAAATTTTGCGTCTCTACAAATTACCAATCAATCAATGCATGACAGTGACGCGCTTCACGGTCACACCGCCGTCGGTGTAGATGCGGACCATGTACATGCCAGTGTTGAACTGAGCCATGTTCAGGATGTACTCATCTTGATCAAGCTCGGTGTCGAACACCACTTGACCGAGGACGCTCACCACAGTGATGCGGTTCATATCCTTGGCTTGGATGGTCACATTACCCTTCGTCGGGTTCGGGAAGAGGTTCACATTGTCGCTGAGGTCGCCAACGCCGGTCACACCAACTTGGACGGTGTTGGTAGGAGCGGATTCGCAGCCTTCGTAGACGGCGGTCACATAGTAGTAGTAGGAACCAGCGCCAGGAGCGTCGGTGTACTCGTACACGTCACCAGCAACGGTGCCAATGAGGTCGAAGCTGATGCCATCTTCTGAACGGTAGATGTTGTAACCAATGATTTCGTCGCGAGTGCTCTTGGCAGCGATGCTGAGCTCAACGTCGTCGATGTCGAGGTAGAACATATCCGAGCAGTTGAAGTGACGCAGGGCAATGTAGATCTCCTCACCGGCGTAGTCGCTCAGGTCAACGGAGAACTGATGCCATGTGCCTTGGTCGCGACCGTCGCGGACACCCTTAGCGGCGCCCTTACCGGCCATCGTCCA
>CACYHX010000074.1 GCA_902774365.1 uncultured Bacteroidia bacterium
TGGTGCTGATTTGGGTGCTCACGTGGCAGTCGCGGATGGTGAGGCTGCCCTCGGAACTGCCTACCAGACCGCCTAAGTAGGAATTGGTGCCGCCCACAATCACTCCCGTCACGTGAAGGTTGCAGATGGTAGCGCCGTTGGTATTCTGGAAGGGGGCGCAATACATTCCAACCTCATTGGGCTTGAAGTCCAGCGTATTGCCCTTGCCGTCGAAGGTTCCTTTGAACGGATGCATCATGCCCGCCATCGTTGTCACGGTGATGTTGTCGGCGGCGAGTTCGATGGTCTTGCCGCTGAAGCCGTCGATGTTAGCATCATACTGTATGCGCTGGCAGAAGTAGTCCCACCCATCGGCGTTCTTGATGGTGTAGGTGTTGCCATCCTGCGCGAAGTTGTCGGCATTCATCGGGAAAGTGAACGTGGCGCCGAGGGTCACGCTCTCATTGGGCATGGTGAACGTGTAGGTGTTGTCGCCGTTATCGATGATGCCGTTGCCAATGCTTAGGTCTGTATTGTCGCCCTTGACGGTCAGCGTCGCCACGCTCTCGCCCATCTTCGGCGTAAAGGTGACGATAACGTCTTCGCCCGCCATGGCTCCTCCTGTCTTGTCGACGCTTAACTGCTGCGGGTGGTTGTTGGTAATATAGTGTCCCTCAATGACGCTGAAGTTCGCGGTCAGCACATAGTCCGTGCTGTTGATTCTGACGGTGGCGCGGGCGGTGTAGTTGCCTGGGGTGGTGGGTGCGGACGTTGTCCAGTTGGTGGTGCCTTGCGGGGCGTATTCGACGATACACGTGGCTCCGAGTTGCGTGTCCTCGTTGAAGTCGCCAACCGACGGGGTAATCGATGCGTTGACGGGATTCATATAACTGGCCATGCCGTCGGCGGCGTTGAGCGTCAGCGTGTACTGATGGCCGGCACCGCCGTACAAGGTGTTGTGGTCGGCATCGGTGCTGGAGCAGGTGGCAGTCAGCACGTTGCCGCTGGCGGTGATGGATGTGAAGGTGTGGCCGAGGTCAGCCTTCTTCTCCTTCTCCAAGGTCACCTTGATGGTGCCCCTGTTGTAAAAGTCAAAGCGCTGATTAGATACTTCTCCCGATGCTGTCTGGGCGAAAGTGAGCCTCAGATATTTGTCTTTGTTTACGTCTATTTCGCCCGTGAAGGAAACGCTCCTGTATTCTTCTTCGTCAATTGACTCAAAGTAATCGCTGTTCCCGTTCTTCAGATTCGACGTGCCGTTGCCTACGGAAAGACGCATGCCGGAGGGACTGAAGTCGATGCTATTGATTTCGACCTTGGTCACCTTGCCCGTGAGATACGGGAAGGTCACTTGCAGTTGGTTGTCGATGGCCTTGTGGAATGTGAACCAAGTATCACTCCACGTATTAGAGGCGGGCGTGCCAGTCCATGTGTAGCGCATGATATTGCCATTGCTGTCAAATTCAGCGGTATTGCCGGATACGGTGCGAGTTGTACCGCCGTTAGGGTACATCTTCCACGTCAATTCCATCTTTTCTGTTGCCTCCTTGAACTGTAATTCGCCAAGCTGGAATGTACCGTTGTTTTTTCTTGTTGCCTCGAAGCGGAAATACTTGTAGGCTTTCGTGTTGCTTTCGATGCTGAATTCCTTCGAGGTGCGGTCGACCCCTGGCAGTTGGTCACCGTTGCTGTTGTCAACGGTTGCAAGAGTTGTCCACTCGTCGGTCTTGTTCAGTTTCGCCTTGATAGTCCACGTTGCTGGATTGTAAGCAAAGGAGTAATAATCACCCGTCCAGAGGATATACTTCTTGGGGACGAAGGCACGGGAGTAATGGAACTCCACCCAGGGATTGGCATTGCTGATACCGTAAACCGTGTAAGTGTCGCCGTCAACCAAACTGCCATAGTCATACGATGTGTCCCAGTTCGTCGCCTGTCCGCCATCGACGGTAGGCTCATCGGTGACGAGGTCATAAACTGCTGCCTCCTGTGCCGTCGCCGTTTGCGCCGCCACGAGCCAGAGGGCGAGAGTGAGGATGAGACTGAATGATAGTTTAACTCTTGTTTTCATACTCCTCATTTTGTTTCTTTTTTAATTGTTCTTGTATTATGGTTACTTTATATTTTTCTCATCAAAGTCTGGTAGGGGGAAGCACTATCGGTATGGGCATAAAGAAAGCGCAGGCCCCGTCCATATTCTCACTCAGGCCTGCGACAGCCCTTACATCCTACGGAAGAGTCTGCGCTTGAAGCGCACACTCCAATGGATGTAAGATCTTGCTCGTAAAATCTCTTTCGAGGTCGCAGTTCGAGTGAGAAATTGAGCAACAAAAAGATGTGTTGTAAAAACACGCCTGCAAAGGTACGAACTTTCCATGAAAAATGGTCACGGAAGATGCTTTTTTTAGTCATTTTTACCGATTCAATATGATATATCCCACATTCAAGTCCACAAAATGGACTTTTATAAACGTGCAAATTTACCAATTGCGGCACAAAAAGACCCTCGGCGGAGCCCGAAAAATGACTGCCGAGGGTGCATTTCTTAAACTAGTTAAAGAATTTCTGCCGTTTTCCCTTCATTTTTTGCCAAACGTGCCACTTTTCTTACGGCTCGCCGAGGTACTCGACGATGTGGCGGACGGCCTGGGGCGAGAAGAACTTCGCATTCTTGCTCTGGTAGCAGCCGGCAGTGCCTAAACATCATACTTCCGGCGCCTAAACGCCATACTTCCGAGGGCCGTTGCCGACCGATTATGAAGGATATGAAGGATAGAAACCAAACTTATATATAAAGGAAAACATTTAGTGGCGGAATAAATAATTTCCTATAAGGGAAAGTTGCAAAATCGTCCTTCATATCCTTCATACGCCATCGGTTCATCAGCCCGCCGCCCCGTGGTCAGAACGGCAGTTCGCCCTCCTGCGGCTCGCTCGATTCGTCCTCCCGCGTGTCGGTCATGGCCAGCGTGGCCTGTATCTGGTCGAGGGGTATCTGATAGACCTCGAAGAAGTTGCCCTGCATGGTGTGCACCTTCCTGAAGCCGAGGCTGGTCATGATGATGCCCACCTTGCGCGTGGAGAGACCGCGACCCACCACGCCGCCATTCAGGAACTGGCAGATCATGCCCGAGTTCATCAGCGTCACCTTC
>CACYHX010000075.1 GCA_902774365.1 uncultured Bacteroidia bacterium
GTTCGCTTCAACTACGACGATTATCTCGATGTTTCAAGACAATACATCGACTCGCAACAGCATCCCGTCAGACTGTTGGAGAAGCCCAATCTGCCGACGCCTGAGCGGATGCAACAAAAGGCTTTCGTGCAGGCCGACTGCCTCTACGGTTTCGCTTGTAATCCCTGCTCGTTCAGTTGTCCGCAAGGGGCCATCAGCAAGCCCTCGACCAGCAGCACGCCCACCATCGACTACGACAAGTGCATCGGCTGTATGCTGTGCGTTTCGAGTTGTCCGGGTCTGGCCATTTTCGGCTACGACGAACAGAAATCGACGTGTTTCCTGCCCATCGAATACGAAGTGAAGGAAGGTGCGGAGGTTTATCTCGTCGATAACGACGGCCAAAAAATTGGCGAAGGCGTCATCGAAAAGGTTCTCAAGAAGTCGAACAAGACCAACGTCGCCCGCGTGAAAGCACGTTCTTCGCGTCCCTCGGGAGAGGCGAGCCGCGTGTTTGAACTGACCGACGTGAAAGGTTTTATCTTGAAAAACCAATACAACGAAAACAAGGAACTCACCACGCCCATCACGGATAAGCAAAAAGTGGATGGCGAGACCTACGTTTGCCATTGCGAGGACATCAAACTCGACCGTGTGTTGCGTGTGATTGGCAATCGCAAGACCATTTCCGTCGATGAATTGAAGCATATCACCCGAATTGGAATGGGACCGTGTCGCGGTAAGCGTTGTATTCCGCGTGCCCGACAAATTTTGCGTTCCTACGGCATTGAATTGGATGGCGATGCCACGCCGCGTGCACCGCTGTCGAACCAAGTCACCCTCGGCGACCTCTATAATCCGCGCACGAAAGAAACGTTTATTTTCCCCGAAATGAACGGCGTGAAGAAAGAGCAGGTCGAGGTGTTCATCGCGGGTGGCGGTATCGCGGGTAGCGCCTTGTTCCGTTACTTCTCTGAAGCCGGCAAGAAGCCCGTGATGATCAACTACAGCCGTGGCGCTTCGTGGCGTTGCATCGGCGGCGGTCGTCCGGCCTTCTCCAACCCTGACATCGCCGACATCGCCGTGCACAACCACGAGATCTTCAAGAAGATGCAGGCCGAGCACAACATCAACTACCACCCGACGCATTATGTCAACTTGGTACACGATGAGGCCACCTACAACTCCTTGGATGCCTCACGTGCTTGGAGCGACGCCTACATGATTGAGCGCAAGGACTTCAAGAAGGAGATATCGCCGCTGTGGGACGACAGCAAAGACACCTACAGCCATGCCCTTATCACCCGCGACTGCTGGCAGGCTACGCCTGGCCGCGTCATCGACTACATCCGCTGGATCGGTGTGCAGCAAGGTGGTCGCTACTTCGAGGACTGCGAGCTGCTCCACGTGCAGAAGGTCGGTGGACACTATGTCACCTTGGTGCGCACCCATGAGGGTGAGTTCATCGAGTACACCTGCGACCACTTCGTCAACGCGATGGGTTGGGGTGCCGAGAAGTTCAACGACATGCTTGGCCTCGACACAGGTCTCTATCCTGTGAAGCACCAGGCCTTCATCACGCGCCGTCTGCCTATGATGGGACCCAATGGTGGCCCGCTCGACATGATCATCGACCGCCGTCACTACAAGGGCTTCAGCGCCGTCTACGGACAGCAGTGGGCCCACACCGGCCAGATCATCGGCTGCGCCAGCCCCGACACCGACGCTTACGAGGCACGCCAGAACATCAAGTACAACAGCAAGGAGTTCTTGGAGATCGTCTCCGAGGTCTTCGCCGAGTGGATTCCCAACTTGGGCGAGGTGAGTTTCTTGGCTTGCTGGGCTGGTCGTTACACCGAACCGCGTTACATCGTCGACCCGGAGGTCGGTATCCTCACCGGCTTGCGTGGCCACGGCTTCATGCTCGGCCAATACCTCGCCAAACTGTATGTGGACAAGTACCTCGGCAAGGAGGTGCCTGGCTACATGAAGGATTTGGCCCTCTCTGGACACGGACTGAGCGAGAACGCGTTCAAGTAATTGAGAATTGACAATTGATAATTGATAATTAAGGCTGTCGCGGTTGCGATAGCCTTAATTTATTATATTGTATTTCAATCGTTTGCAGACAAGTGTTCTCTGTTCGCGAACAGAGAACACTAAAAAAGTAGGGAGAAAATATATTGGTAGGGAGAAAAGTTGTATCTTTGCAGCAAAAACAACAATATGAGCATCTGGGAAGAAATAGAAAAACTGACACAGACCTACGAAACCTTGGGTATTGGGCAACAAGTGGACTACGACAAGTTCTACTTGTACTCACTTATCACCCACTCTACCGCCATTGAAGGCTCAACCATCACTGAGGTGGAGAACCAACTCTTGTTTGACGAAGGTTTAACTTCCAAAGGCAAAAACATCAATGAGTATTTGATGAACTTAGACTTGAAGGCAGCTTACGAAGCCAGTATTTCAATAGCAAAAGCCCGCACTGAAATAACGACAGAATGGCTAAAAAAGATGGC
>CACYHX010000076.1 GCA_902774365.1 uncultured Bacteroidia bacterium
TTATCTGTTTTTGTACATATCCTCATAATACTTCTGGTAATCACCAGAGGTGACGTTGTCCATCCATTCCTGGTTATCCAAATACCAGCGGACGGTCTTCTCGATGCCCTCCTCGAACTGGAGGCTGGGCTCCCAGCCGAGTTCTTTCTGGAGTTTGGTCGAGTCGATGGCATAGCGCAGGTCGTGGCCGGCGCGGTCGGTGACGTAGGTGATCAGGTCCATGTCGGCACCTTCGGGGCGACCCAGCAGGCGGTCTGTAGTATTGATCAAGACCTTGATGAGGTCGATGTTCTTCCACTCGTTAAAGCCACCGATGTTGTAGGTCTCGGCCACCTTGCCCTCATGGAAGATGAGGTCGATGGCACGAGCGTGGTCTTCCACATAGAGCCAGTCGCGCACGTTCTCGCCTTTTCCGTAGACGGGCAGCGGTTTGCGGTGACGGATGTTGTTGATGAACAACGGGATGAGCTTCTCGGGGAACTGGTAAGGGCCATAGTTGTTGGAGCAATTGGTCACGATGGTGGGCAAGCCGTAGGTGTCGTGGAAGGCGCGCACAAAGTGGTCGCTGCTGGCCTTGGCGGCGCTGTAGGGGCTATGGGGTTGGTATTTCAGGTCTTCGGTGAAGAACTTGCTGCCATAGGCCAAGTGGTGCTGTCCGCTGCTGGCCTTGGTGCTGAAGGGCGGCATGATGCCTTCGGGGTCGGTGAGCTCAAGGGCGCCATAGACCTCGTCGGTTGAAATATGGTAGAATCTCCGTTGTAGAGACGCGCCATGGCACGTCTCTACAGGGGTTTGTTCCCAATACAATTTCGCTGCCTGCAGCAGGCTCAGCGTACCCATCACATTGGTCTGGGCGAAGGTGAACGGGTCCTTAATCGAGCGGTCCACATGGCTCTCGGCGGCGAGGTGAATGATGCCGTCGACGTGTTCGTCCTGCATCAGCTTGTAGACACCCTCGAAGTCGCAGATGTCCATCTTGACGAAGCGATAGTTCGGCTTGTCCTCGATGTCCTTCAGGTTGGCGAGGTTGCCGGCGTAGGTCAGCTTGTCGAGGTTGATGATCTTGTATTCAGGATATTTGTTGACGAAGAGGCGGACGACGTGGCTGCCGATGAAGCCGGCGCCGCCAGTGATGATGATGGATCTTTTAGAACACATAATTTCTTTTTTTTATTGAACACGGATTACTCGGATGACACGGATTGGTTTATTCCGATAATCCAACTCTTTTTTTCTATAGAACCTTACGCTCTATTTGGATTTCATCGTATTTACCGAAATTGATCAAGAGACCCAATTTGAAACCTGTAGCCTTCAAATAATTGAAAACTTGAGACCTATGGGAATCGTCCAATTCCTTTACTGCTTTTAATTCAAGAATGATTTTATCATAACACACGAAATCAGCAACATATTTTTTATTCAACACCACACCGTTATATACAATCTCCAACTCCTTCTCTTTTTCATAGGGTATCCCTAGTTTATTGAACTCTATCTCTAAAGCCTCTTGGTACACCGCTTCCAGAAAACCACAACCTAAAGTGTTGTACACCTTCATTGCCGCCCCTCTGATGGCATAACTTTCTTTTTGGTAAATAAGCGACATAATAAAAAGTGGAATAGTGAACTCCGATAGTTTTTCGAACTCAGATTTATCGGATTTGCACGGATTTTTGCGACGTGTCGCAAAACAATCCGTTAAATCCGTGTAGATCCGTGTTCAAAACAATCTCCGTGTTCAAAACAACTCCGTGTTTTTGTTTACTTCCTATTCGGATGCGTCAACGTATCGGAAGTGATCTCCGACTTGTATTCATCGATGACCTTCAAGAGGTACTGTCCGTATTGGTTCTTCAGCATGGGCTTGGCCAATTCGCGCATCTTCTCTTCGCTGATCCAGCCGTTGCGGTAGGCGATGCCTTCGAGACAGGCGATCTTCAGGCCTTGGCGTTTCTCGATGACTTCCACGAAGGTGGAGGCCTCCGAGAGGCTGTCGTGCGTGCCCGTGTCGAGCCAGGCGAAGCCACGGCCGAACACCTGCACCTTCAGCTCGCCGTCTTCCAGGAAGCGTTGGTTCACCGTGGTGATCTCCAACTCTCCGCGTGCCGAGGGCTTGATGTTCTTCGCTACTTCGACGACCTTATTGGGATAGAAATACAAGCCCACCACGGCATAATTGCTCTTGGGTTCCTTGGGTTTCTCCTCGATGCTGAGGCAGTTGCCTTGACGGTCGAACTCGGCTACGCCGTATCGCTCGGGGTCGCTGACCCAGTAGCCAAACACGGTGGCTTTGTTGTTCTCCTCGGCGTCTTTGACGGCATTACGGAGCAG
>CACYHX010000077.1 GCA_902774365.1 uncultured Bacteroidia bacterium
CTGTGCCAACGCTTTCATCAGTGCTTCACCTAAAATGATAAACTGAGACGATGCACCATCCTCTGCCCACTTGTCAAGACTTCGCGAGATTTTCCCTGTGCGAATGGGCTTGCCTACGGCATCGTCGTTGCAGTCATAGCGGATGTGCATGGTGAATGACCAGCGTGACACGTCGCGCACAAACTGGCTTACGGTACCCAGATAACCCTTCATCTGATAGATGCGATAGACCACGCTCCACGAGACGTTTCCCCACCAGTGTCCGTCTTTAATGGTCTTTTCCACAGCCCAGACCATCGCTTCGGGGGCTGGCAAATCCCCGCCCTTATGAAGGGCTGGGTGTGAAGCAGTTTCAGTGCTATCTACTCCCTTCCCTTTGGGGAGGGGTCGTGGGTAGGCTCCAATGTTAAACTGTTTATCCACGTACTGGCTGCCTGGGGCATAGACAAACACGGGGCTGCCTTGGTGATCCTTGTCTTTGCGGTGCAGTTGCTCCAGCAGTTCGTTCAACAACTTTAAGACATCGGCGGGCAGCAAGTCGCCAATTCCGCCCAGTAAGTCTGGGACTTCTTCATTGTGATTCATATTCACGTTTTCCGTTAAATTTCTAATAATAAACACATATAATACGCCGTGAGGCGAGAGAGGGAAAACGGAAGACGTGGGTGGATTTGGGGTCTCAACGTTGTTTTCAGGCCGGCTTGCCTTTGCGGGTGTTGATACTGCCAAAGCCCACGTCTCCGTTGTATAGGAGTCGTGAGCAGGCAGCCGTCTTATCCCGCTAAAGTTTATTGAATTGCCGTTCGAAAACTATTGGATAGCTGCGGTTGCTTCGTCTTTTTATATGTCTTCGGTTGCAAAGGTACGATTTTTCCTTCACATTCCGACACATTTTTGCAAAATAATTATGGACTCATAACACATTCCTTCGTTTGAGGGTTCGACACTATTTGTTTATTCTTCCATTACTTTTTTCTTCGATACAATCCGAATAAGTTCATACCTGATGCTTCCAGAATCCTTTGGAGGATTGGCGAGTTTGGTTTTCTTCACTAACAGTTCGTACTCATTACCTTTCTCGTAAGTGAACCCCGCAATTGTATTGAAGGCAACGCAAATGTAATTATCCTCACCGTCGACCCGAATCATCATACCTTCTTCGAGCGTGGTGTTTGGAACATTATAAAACATACCTGTTTCAGCAGATACATAAACAATTACTTGTTCTACTTTGTCTTCGTAGTTGCTGTCTCTATTGCATGATGCCAGCCCTAATATGACTGCAAACAGTATGGTGATGATGGTTTGTTTCTTCATATTCATTTTGTTTTTATTCCGCCTCGGCCTCTTTGATCTTTGCTAATAGTTCTTCGCGTTTCGTCTCGTTGGTACCGTGAACGGCGTGGCGGACGATGCCTTTTTTATCAACAACGATGGTGAGCGGGAAACCTTCGGTGCCAATCCATGCCATCATATCCTTCGCCTCAATGAGATGCGTCCATGTGAAGTGGTGCTTGTCGGTAATGCGCTTGGCCGTCTCGGCATCGTGGTAGGTGGCGGAAAAGAACATGACATCAGGCAGTTGCTTCTTCCACTCCGAGAGGATGGGCATCTCTGCACGGCAGGGGCCGCAGCCCGAGTACCATAGGTTAATCACCATGACGCGCCCTTTCACGCTGTCGTTCGTCCACGTGCGCCCTTCCATATCCCTTTCCGAGAACTGCGGAAACGGCTCGCCCTCCTTTGGCGAATACCATGTGCCGTCGGCCTTGACGCCCGCCTGTGTCAGCGAGGTCATTGTGGCCATCATATTGAGTCCGCTTAGAAACTGGTCGGCGTTGTGAACCTGTTCGCGGGGAATAGCCTTGCGGATGACGGACTTGGGCAGCGTGGCGTTGACGTTGATGACGGTGACGCTGTTGCCCTCCTTGTCCTTCAGTCGCGACATGGTTATCTCACCGTCGGGCAACTGTGGCATTTCGCGGAAGAAATAACCGTTGGAAAGGAACTTGGGAATCACTGTGTCAATGCGCTCTTCCTGCGCCTGTCCTGTCATTGCGACGAGGGCGAGCAAATAGGTGATGATGATTTTCTTGTTCATTGTTCGTTATTGATTTATTCGTTGAGTGCTTTCTCTAAAGCCTCTCTGATTGCTTCGAGGTTGAAACCAGAGAAAGAGGTGTGCCTTTCCCCATTTGGAGCGAAGATAGCGTAGGTAGGAT
>CACYHX010000078.1 GCA_902774365.1 uncultured Bacteroidia bacterium
TTTTTACCATGAAAAAACTTTACATCCTCCTTGTGTTCCTGCTCTTTGGCGCAGGACTTCGCGCACAACAGACCAACCTCACCGAAGCCGTCGACTTCACCGTCACCGACTGCCACGGACAGACTTACAACCTCTTTGAGATCCTTGATCGAGGTCAGGCAGTATTCATTGACTTTTTCTTTTACACTTGTAATCAATGTCAGGTGATTTCACCCTATATCACGGGTTCCTATTCACAAATGGGGTGCAACATGCACGATGTGTTTTACATCGAAATCTCTTACATCGATAACGATGCCGTTTGTCAGCAGTGGGCCGATGAACACGGCGTTGAATTTCCCACTGTCGGTAGGGATGGCGGTGGCAACGAGGTCTTCGACCTTTATGGCATCCATGCCTGCCCGACGCTTGTCCTCATCATGCCCGACCGCAGCATTCCTATCCAGGGACTGCTGGATCTCTATCCTTTCTCGGCACAAGATGTGGTCAACGCCATGCAGCAACATGGACTGCAGCCCCACGACTGCAATGTCACAGGCGTTGTTGAAAGCAACGAGACGCTGTCCTTGTTCCCCAATCCCGCCAACGAAAGCGTGACCCTCCAAGGCGACAACCTTGGCGAAGTCAATATCTACAATGTGTTGGGCCAAAAGGTCGACACATACTTCACCGTGGAGACACAAATGGTCATCCCGACTACCAAGTACCAAGAAGGCATCTACTTCATCAGGACAAGCAACGGAATGACGCAACGCTTGGTGATAGTGCACAACTAAGTTTTGATTTCTTTGTTTTGAATAATCCGCAATTCAGGCCGAGGCTTGGATTGCGGATTATTTCATAATTTTGCGCAATCACTAAGAATGCCCTGTGAAAGCACAGAAATAAAGATTTGATATGTTCCCTTATTTGACGTTGATAGTCAGCATTCCGCTGGTGCTGGTTTCGATGAAACGTCTTACGCGAAGCTCCTAATACTCTTGCCAACGTTGATGAAATGGTCGGCCACACGTTCGGCGTTTTGCGCCAATGAGATGTATTCGGCTCCCACTTGCGGGGTGCATTGTCCCGCCACAAGCCGCTGGATGTGTTGCGACTCCATGGTCTCCGTGAAGCTATCAATCTGTTCCTCAATCTGATATGCATATTCAAGAGCCTTAAAGTCAAGGTCATGGTAGGCTTTCATGACTTCGTGGTAGAGTGCCGTAATCTTCCGCGCCATCTCCTTGATTTCCAGCACGGCTGGCGCAGAGAACGTCGCGTTTTGGGTTTGCAGGCTTTCCGCATATTCCACGATGTTTTCTGCATAGTCGCCGATGCGTTCCAGGTCACTCACGCTTTTCACGCTGCAACTGAGGTACTTACTATCAGTTTCGCTAAGCGCTTTTGATGAAAGCACCGCCACATATCGGGTCAACTCGCTATTCAGGAAATTCAGCTCGTTTTCGGTCTTCTTGAATTTCTCCAAGTCGCTGAAATCCAATGTGGTGACGATATGGATAGCGCGACAGAAGTTGTCGTGCGCCAACGCACCCATGTTTTCGACTTCGGCCTTCAACTGCCTGACCGCCAAGGCGGGTGTCACCAACATGGAGTCGTCAAGGAAATGAAGATGAAACTTGTCGTCGCGATACTGGTAGACATCGTCAGGGATGATGCGGCACACCAAGCGAACCAGGCCATTGGTCAGCGGCAGTGCGACCAAGGTGGTGCAGACGTTGAACACGGTATGGAACATGGCCAACTGCACTTGCGGGGCGTGTGGGAACATGGCCTCAAACATCCTCCCGAAGCCCCAATCTCCTTGGGTGAAAAGATGAAGAAGCAAGGCGATAAGCAAAAACAGCACCACGCCCATTACATTGAAAAACAAATGAATGAGGGCCGTGCGTTTGGCGTTTCGGCCACTGGTCATACCTGCCAAAATGGCCACCACGCATGAACCGATGTTGGAACCCATCGTGAGGAAGATGCCTTGGTCGAGCGAGAGCAGCCCCGCCACCACCATGGTGATGGCGATGGACGTCAGCACCGATGACGACTGTATGATGGCCGTCAGCAAAGCGCCGATGAAAACGATCAGCAAGGGGTTACTGAT
>CACYHX010000079.1:0-1955 GCA_902774365.1 uncultured Bacteroidia bacterium
AGCCGCTTGAGCAGCGCACAGTGTTGCTACTCACCAGCGAAGGCTACATCTATGACCAGTCGGGCAAAAAAATCATGGAACTCCCGAACTGCGAAGAGGCCCACGAAATCATCAGCGACGGTGACGACTATTTCGTGTCAGGAGAGATGTCCAAAGGCCGTGTTGGCTACTGGAAGAACGGCAAGTGGAACACCCTGCATGTGGACTTCATCGAGGATGTGGAACACTGGACCGACGGCATCGGCAAATGGGACTACTACATCTTCCTGTTTGACTACCCCAACATCTTGAGAAACAGCGGTATTTTCCCGCTTGAAGACTGCGAGGACTTCAATCCCGCCAGCAAATGCATGTCGGTGAGTGAGGGCCGTTGCTATGTGGTGGGTAGAGACCACCCCGATGACAAGAACCTGTACCAGAACGCGTTGCTCTATTCCGAGCACAAGGGAAAATATGCCAAGACCATCCTTCCCAAGTTACAAGAGAACATCAACGCTGCCGCTTTTGCCGTATTCGCCTATGACCGCACCCACACGGTGATCGGTGGTCGCCATGGCGAGGATCCCTGCTTGTGGGTCGATGGACAGTTGCAGATTCTTCCGCGTCTCTACGATACCCACGACCAGACCGGCGAAGGCATGCCCGTAGCCTATGTCGGCTCGGTCACATACAACAATGGCCACATCTATGCTGTGGGGTCGGATATTAAAGAAGATCGAAACGAGGTAGCGATGCTGTGGGTAGATGGAGTGCCCCAGCACCTGTGTTCAGATCAGGAAGGTTTGTATTGGTCGTGGGCTCTCGAAGTCATTGGTTATGGCGATGATTGGTATGCTTTAACCATAGAGATGTATGATGCGCCCGGTGACGAATACAACCTGAGTATTGTGTTGTGGCTCAACGGCGAGGTTTACCGCAAGTTCCACAGCATCGACATCGTCAACTTCACTGTGCTTTAACTAATATATTCCTAAATAAACAGATAAAAACGATGAAAAGAACCATATTTTTACTCGTGTTGGCCTGCATGTTTGGCACCCTGTCGGGCCAAATCACTAACATCAGCAGTGACAAGCGGCAATTTGATGCCGACAGTGTTATCGAGGAGTTTGACAAGCTGCCGTTTTTCGGGCCGTTCAAGGACACCTATTTCACGGTGGGCTTGCCACTGAACGAGAAGCCCAACGAATATAACAGCGACGTGAAGTTCCAGATCCCAAGTCCATCCTTCCCTTCCACAGCCACTTGTTCCTGAGTTACACCCAGAAGGCGATGTGGAACATCTTTGAGGAATCGCTTCCCTTCCACGACCTGAACTTCAACCCTGGCATTGGTCTTCAGAAACTGATTGTCCATAAGGGCAAGGTTGTGGGCTCAGCAATTTTGATGCTCGAACATGAGTCCAACGGGCGCGACGGCGAGGCTTCGCGCAGCTGGAACAAGGTGTCGCTCAGCGGAAGGGCGCTCGTTGACCCGCAATTCATAGTGCATGCCAAAACATGGATTCCCATCGTCGACGGAGAGAACAACAAGGACATCCTCAAGTACAGCGGTATTTTCCAGGCTGGTGCCCAGTATCTGTCCACCAACGGGCGCTGGGTGGCCGATGTCACCTTTGTCAAGCGCAAAGGCTGGAACCTCAATTTCAACACGACGCTCAATGTGGGCTACCGCATCCGCCAGAGGGACAACCAGTTCATCATGCTGCACTTCTACGATGGCTATGGCGAGAATATGCTCGACTACAACAAGTACCACTGCCGTCTGCGCATCGGCTTATTGATCCGTCCGAATTTCTTCAGCGAATTCTAATATTTCTAATATTCACATTCTTATTGACAAGTTTTCATGATGATGAAGAAAACCATTCTTATTACCTGCCTAATGCTGCTATGCGTAATACCATTGCATGCGCAGCGCATCCAAGTGGTGGATGGCGATGGAACGCCAATCCC
>CACYHX010000079.1:1972-2879 GCA_902774365.1 uncultured Bacteroidia bacterium
GAAGAAAACCATTCTTATTACCTGCCTAATGCTGCTATGCGTAATACCATTGCATGCGCAGCGCATCCAAGTGGTGGATGGCGATGGAACGCCAATCCCCTATGTAACAGTTACAACCACCCAAGGCAAATACATAGCAAGTACCGATATTGACGGTTGGATTGAGAGTGTAGGCGAGAACACCACGATCCATTTGTCGCAGGTGGCCTATAAGCCCCTGACGATCGCCGTGGCTGACATCACAGACGGCCGAATCACCCTTGACGAGGCCGGTTATGACCTGCCCGAGGTCGTGGTAAAGCCCAAGGATCTACTCTATTGCCAGACCTACTTCCGTGATGTCTATATCGATGACGATGGTCCCATCTACTATCGCGCCGGCGTCATTGACAACGCCTATAGTATCGCAAAGAAAGAGGTGTCCGCTAAGTCACACCACCTTTCAAGGGCGCAAAGCGGTTTCTGGAAAGCCCTCTACAGCAGCACATCAGGGCAGTATGACAAATTCGCAAGATTGCCCGAAGAATCATATTATGATATAATACGTGGACTGCAACAGAAGGGCACTATCACCCTGACCGACGCTGGCAATGGGCGACAGATCATTGCCGACAGCATTTGTCAACTGGGTTACATCTACTGGAACGCAGAGGAGCGCACTCGCACGGTGTCTTTCAATTCAAGTACCTACCGTAATCACATCGAGAACAAGGATAAACAGGAAAAAGCCGCTAAAAAGGGTAAAACGTTTGTCCCCGACACCGTCAAACAACAGCGCACTTCGACAACTATTTATCAGGTCTATCGTACCGACTCGGTCGGAAACTCAAGAACCGACGACTTCGTGATGTCACAGCTCACCGTTATTGGAAGGCACAGGCATTCAGGCACCGAATACCTCATCCAA